>NZ_JPST01000018.1 GCF_000763315.1 Thermoactinomyces daqus
CCTTCTTTGTCAACAACCTCACTCTGCCTATTGGCAGAGTCAGGGTTTGAAGAGCATGGGTGAACGATATTTCCTGTGTCGTCAGACTTGAGTGAACCGCCGTATACCGAACGGTACGTACGGTGGTGTGAGAGGACGGGGGTTAGTCGCCCCCTCCTACTCAATTTCTTCATTGAGCGATAAATTTTACCCATGTTCCATCTGGATAATCCTCTAATTGATTTCCAACCCATGCGCCAGCTCCTCTGTTGTCAGAAGGAGAGATAGTAGGGTAAGGTAAGAACCCGGCGCCTTATTGAGTTAGGCCTAACCATAGATTGCTTAACCCCGGTTAGACGTTCCTAACAACAGGTTTCCAAGAACTCCCCTCCGAACCGTACGTACACCTCTCGATGTATACGGCTCTCCATATCAGTCTAGCCTGCCTTGGTGTAAGTCAAAGTGGCAAGGCTTCTGATTTTGAGGCTAGACTATCTAACACCACTTTTGGACTTCTCATGAGCCTCACGCTTCCTCCCAATTTGGTGTTAGACTGATAAGCTGTTCCCCTTCGCCATGTACTAGGCTTTCCCTAGCTCAGACTACTACGGGAACTCCGTCACCATATTGGATATTCAGACACCTTCGTGCCATAGCCACGAAGTGGCATTCCAACATAGGTGATCCCTGTTTAGACAATTAGGAAAGGGCTTGTCATAATTTCGGATGCGACGTTCGTCCTTTACCTCTTACAGAGGTCGGTTAGTCATGGGTCACGCTAGTAACACCGTACGCTAAAGCGTTACTACAGGATATGTGTATCCGGTAAACACACGTTTCATGACTAAACAACGTTCCTAGCTACCTTTCGTTGTTGACGCCGTCCCCTTGCACTGTCGTTCAAGCAGTTTAGCCTTCATCCTTGTTTATGACTTTTCATCTCGCCATTCAGTCGTACTGTGGTAACTCAGTAACTTATGGCTTTTCCAACATGCTACACTCTCCACTCGGTTTCCCTAGCGTATAAGTTGGATGATGACATTTGTTCTGACCTTTTGCCTGCACCTTGCCCACAGGTGATTTCCGCCCTTACAGGCGCACTCGGACATCAGCACCCGTACCACTTTCGAGGCACATTTCCATTGGCCATTCGTCTCGATCATAACCATCGATCGGGGGATAATGAGCCAATGACTCGTCCCGTCTTTCATCTGCTCCGTCCCGGTCAATGGTACAAATATCGGGATGACCAGCTACAATGGCATCCCGAATGTGATCTCCAGTCTCCGGGTAATGATCAAGTGGGAAGTAAAGTACAACATCATAATCGCTATAGGACTGAATAGGGTTGGTTAAAATGCTATGAGGAAAAGCGGCAAATGTAGAACAAGCTAACGTCACAGCAAACACAAAATAGTGAAGGAGTTTGAGCATATCGTCCCTCTAATTTATCAAAAAATTCTATCAATAATTAATAAGGCTACCTATCAGTGTGAACATGATATATAACAAATGATTTATACAAGAATTACGTCTACTAATGTTTTTTTGTTGAAGATAAAGGAAAACAGAAGACTAGCTCGAATTAGATATGCTGATATTGCATTTTATCCGAATGTACAGAGTATGCTTTGTCTATTAATAAATTGCTTATTAATTTAGCTTTGGGTGTCTGTTATCATCACGTGAAGTCACAAAAAGCAATACTCCACTTTTGCCTGTTATATCAAAGTGAATACAAAGAGCTTGAAGCAATTGGAGGTTGATTTATGCCTAGAGATGAACTTGAAAGGTATGGTATGCAAGTTCCTTATAAGGATGAGGATAAAACAAAATCGGCTTTTGTATCATTAAAATTAGCACTTAAAGCTTACTTTTCAACAGATATTGTCCACCATCACGATCTGGATGGAATAAATGTAGACACGGAGCACGATGAATATCTTACAACTTTACTTAGATATCAGGAAATTTATTTGCAAACAATCTTCCATTTTCATCATTTTTTCGAACTCTTAATTAAGGATACATTACGAAAAGTCCATCCGTTACTTCCTGTTAAGCTGTCTAAGCTAGATGATAAGAACAGTAAAAAGATTATTGAAGTAATGAATAATACGAGGGCTATATTCCGAGATGAAACAGTGGAGTTTTCAACTGCTTTAAGTAGGCTAGTAAGCTTAACGAGAACAGATTATAATCAGCCTCTATGTGAATTGTTCAAAAATGATTACAATCATAGAACCCTGACCTTTTTAAATCAATGTCGAAATAGGGCTTGGCACAAAGGAACTTGGGTTCTTAGGTACACTGAATTAGATAAGTTTATTGGCCAAAGAGTTTTGCCGCTGGTCTTGGAGGCAATTAATAATTCTCTCTATAAAGGCTTTGAGAGATCTTGGATGTACGAGAAGCCGATTGCATCAATAGATCCTATACAGAACATTATTGATCTGACGAAAAAAGATCAGATTGACTACAATCAGATAGCTTTAAATAAGGCTATTGGAAGAGCATGTTATAATATTCCCAAAAAAGGTAGGATGTTATTTAAAAGTTATAAAAGAAGTAAAGGTGTATTGAAAGCAAAGGCCTTGATAGAAGAAAGTGGCGATATCTATGATATTAGGGAATGTTTTGTATGTGGATATGAATCTTTAATTCTATTTAAAGAGGAAGACTGGGATTACGATGACAATGGGGAAATGATTGATGGATGGTGGAAAATATTGATGGCCGAGTGCGAGACCTGCAAGCTAAAAATTTTTGATCGTTTCGGAGAGCCTTCTGTATATGATAGTAATATACCTAAGTTATGGCTGGGCGGAGACCTCAAATAGATCCTTTTGAATGAAACGCCAAGTTGGAGTATGTGTTATTGTTAAGGACATAATAGTCGTTAAAAGATTGTTCGAAAAGATATCAGCAAACCCACAATTTTTAAGAAGATCGTGGGTTTGTTTAATTAATGTAAGATTAAGACTAGCTCCACTGAGCTAGAAGGTTATCAATGTGAAATGATTAGAACTTTTTGTGATAAACAATGAACCCTGCTTTCCATCAATTCCCGCTTGACATAATATATTGCTATAAAAAATACATAAGCGGACGGTGAGGGGAATTTGAGGCGATTTGATGTAAGTAAAGTTTTTCAACTCTTCATCATCGTTTTTCTCTTCGCATTTGTTGGCATAAGTATTTTGGGTAGCGGTCAAGTTTTTGCCAGTGGAAGCAGCTTTAATGTTCCCCACGTGAATGATCACTTTGAAAAGGTTCAACAGGGCCCGGCACCGACGAAAGAGCAATCATTGAACCAGGCTGAGAGTACTCTCAAATGGTTAGGAAGAGCATTCCTCAGCAAATTGAAATGGTTAGAAGGAATTGAGCACAAAGCTTTCAACAAAGCAAAGAAGGGTGATTGGCGGGCTGGCCTTTTTGGGACTGTCCTCTTTATTCTGATTGCACGAGCAAGCTACAAGAGCGGGATCGCAAAATCTGCGATGGATTTTGTAAACATGATCCTCCACCCTGTTGATACTGTGATCGGGATATTAAATGGGGTATTAAATTTTATCTTGCATCCTATCCAAACGCTAAAGGCGATATGGAAAAGCATTTTTGATTCGTTTAAACGGGATGTCATCAATGGTGATCAAATAAGTAGCAACAAATGGGCTGGGTATGTCGCCGGGACTGTAGCAGGAACAAAAGGCGTAGGTTCTTTTACCAAACTGGCTAAAGTGGCACTGGTAAGCAGAGTCTCCAAGGTCAGCAGAGCAGCCGAACTGGGGCAATTGGGCCGGATCGGAAGAGGGATCAACCTCGTTCAAGAAACAGCTCGAAAACTCCGTATCCCGCAGACCGTCTCCAAGGTGAGAGGTGCACTTTCCACACTGCGGAAGACGATCCTCAGCAACAAGATCGCCGCTTCGGTTATCACCGTTGCAAGCATCACTACTGGTCTTCTTGCCCTTGATCCTGAGGCCGTCGTCCAGGCGTTTAACAAAATCACGGTAACCGCTGAGAAATTTGAAGTCAAAACGGCATTTAAAAATGCGGAAAAATGTTTTGGTTACCAACCGGTGCGGAAATATTTTGCGTCGTTTAAGTTACCCGGGAGCGAACTATTTGGTTGCTTGTATGCAGCTGAGGGTAAAAGTGGCGGAGAAAGACCTAATCCGGTAGCCACTGGAGGACGAAAACCTCCTGAACAAATACATCCCAATTATGGTGAAACTGGAGTTGACAGTAACGGAAGGTACGTAATTGATATTGAAGGTAATAAACGCTATTTTAATATTTCTGGTAAAGCCGGAAAAACGCAGACAGTAGAAATTGATGGAGAAGAAGTAGAGGTAACATATAATGATATTGGAGAAGGGTTTCCTGATTTTGATGATTTTACTGTTTATGAGGAAGTTTTACATAAGAGTAGATGGTACCAAGGCGATGCAACTCAATTTGATTATCTAAATAAATCCCTTGGTTATGTGATGAGGACAGATTCGAAAATTAAAAATGATATCGAAAACCATTTCATTGAAACACTAGAGTTTGGTACTGGTCCTGGTAACCCAGCTACTAAATTAAAGAAGTTCTTTAGGGTGAGCGGTTTAAGGAGCAAGTTGACACAAGAAGAGTATGATACATTAATAAGAGGACAAGGATCTACGACTTTGGTTAACAAGCTAAATCATGACCCTGAACTAAAAAGAGAATTTTTGGATAAACTTGAGGAGTATATTAATGATGGTAATACACCTATTGGTTATGTGTGGCATCATCATGAAGGTCTCGGTAAAGATAAAGGATCAAAGGACCCAGGAACTATGCAACTTGTAGAAAATAAAGTTCATGTGAAAAATCCTCACCTTGGTGGAAGAAAAACATGGGGAGGCGACCATAGATAAAAAATAGTATATTAGATAGTGGAGGCGAAGACGATGAATTTAGAAGATATTAAGTCCAAGATTAAAACGAATATAAAGCAAGAGCATACGGAATTTGAAGAAAACATGAAAACCGTGGTGACTTTTCCTTACCATCCCATGACGAAAGTGATTCACTTCTACTTTGACATTGATGAACTTTTTTATGAGGCAAGGCCGCTACCTAAAGATGACTTTTTTGGACAAATTATTTCCGTCGATAAAAATGGAAATCAAATAAGTGATTCTTCTTTGGAAAGTGCAGTTTTTGCTTGCGAACCCTTTGAGGGGCTTGACTTGGTCTGGATTGAAGATCATGAGGATTATGATTACGAGTTAATAGATGAAGTAATGGACTATGCAAGAAATTATTACGCAAATTACTTATGTGATTTATATTTTCAATTAGGGGGTAAGAATTTACCCTATCATATTGTTTTTCAACAAACTGATTCTTCAAAAGCATTTTATTTCCAAGATAGAACTTGGTATGAAGAAGCGGAACTTAATGCAAAAATTAAAAACACATAATGTAGGGCATGTGTTATTCTACTATTATTGGTACAGCGGTCAAGTAATTTGAGTGAAAATCCTCAGAAACCTCCCATTAGTGTCAGATTTCAAGAGTAATAAACGTGTCCAATAGAAACCAGGCAAATTAAAGAAAAAATGGTGGTAAGGAAGAACCACTGCTTGACCACATTTTGACCACACACTAATAGTAACTAGGGTGAACCAGAGTAGAAATGGAACTGCGAAGAATCCCAATTTCATGCGGGTTTTTCAACGAAAGTACATTCAAATTCACCCGGATAATCGGGCGAAGACACACTGGCAGTGTAGAGGTCAGCGGTTCGAGCCCGCTATGCTCCACCAACCAAAACCCTTGAGAATTCAGGGGTTTTTCTTATTATGTAAGGCGGGGGATAGTCGAGGAGAGTGCTGATTGCAAACATTTTGCAAACATACACTCAATGGCGATTTACTTTGGAAATCTTGCTATTTTCGAGGAACATTTTTTCGAATCGATCAACGGCTTCCTGTTGCATATTAGGGAGAACATGACTGTAAATGTCCATTGTGATTCGTGTATTTGAATGGCCTAGCCTTTCGGACACAATTTTCGGATGCTCCCCTTGTTTTAACATTAGGGTGGCATGTGTGTGCCGCAAGTCATGAAACCTAATATCAGGTAGATTGGCTTTTTTTATGATTCTGTAGAAGCTTCTTAGAAGATTTCTTGGGCTGACCGGGGTTCCGACCGATGTTGCCACAATCAGATCATTATCCTGGTAACCCGCACCTGCTAGTAATTTTTCTTGGTTCTGTATTCTTTTGTGCTTCTTTAACTCTTCGATCGTAGTAGACGGAAGGGAAACTGAACGAATGCTGCCTTTGGTTTTAGGCTCTTGTAATACTGGCTTCCCATTCACTACTACTAAATTCTTTCTTATACTTGCAGTTTTAGCCTCAAAATTGATGTCTTTCCACCGTAGCCCAAGGATTTCGCCTCTTCGTAGCCCGGTTGTGATCGCGAGAAGAAATGCTATATATAATCGATCTTTTCTTGCGTGGTCAAGGAACAAAGTGACTTCTTCAGGTTCCAATGTGATGATATCCTTTTTTCCAAGAGCTGGAGGATCAGCTAAGTCTGCAACATTTCGACTGAGCAATTGCCATTTTACTGCATGACCTAGTGCTTCTTTAAGAATTACGTGAAGGTATCTTACTGTGTGCGGTGATAAACCCCCTTCCCCATCAACCCTTCCATTTGTGAGCTTCTCATTGTAAAAGCGTTGCAAATGCATAGGTTGAAGCTGTTGTAAAGTGATCGCACCTAAAGTGGGAATAATATGTGCATTGATATAGGTTTTGTACGTTTGAAGCGTTGATGGTCTCAAAGCAGTCTTTGCGTAGTCTTCTAGCCACCGTTCCATATATTCTTTTAAGGTTGTTTTAGCAGGTTCAACAAAGGTCCCCTGCTCAAGTTCATGAATTTTTTGGATCAGTGCTTTTTCGGCTTCTTTTTTAGTTTTAAACCCGCTAAACCATTTCTGCTTCCGCTTGCCTGTTTGTGGGTCTTGTCCAATATCTAATACAAAGCACCATTTACTCCCTCTCTTACGAACATGTCCTTTCATACAGTTCCCCCTACCAATCAGATACTAAGCTCCCCTACCTATGGCTCAGACTCTTTTCACTATTTCTGTATCTTGCAAGGCACTCCCAAGAACAAAAGTGGTTTTCTGCATAGGTGTTGGGGAGCTTGGTTAGCATTGTAATCCAGTTCTCCGGTAAAACCAAGCTCTTTTTCTTTCTCTCACATTGATCACATGCATAAAGAATCATGATCGTTTCCCCGGATAGTTTTTCTTTATCTTTGCTGATAGAAATATCTATTTTGTTGACTATAAAACATCTGTTGAACCCATTCTTCGGATGTTAAGTAACTTAAATCGAAATTGAACCATTTCTTCAGTTACTTGGAAATAATCAGCCAATTCATGGAAGGTGGTAATCCCCTTAGAATAAGCACGTATGAGCTTTTTGAATGGAATTAAGAATTCCGCAGCCCAACGCATAGCCCTAAACTCGATCCGACCGATCTCTATTGCTTTCCGGTTGTTAAGCCGTTGATGGCAGACGGCTATGCCGCAAGATGTAAAGTGATGTCCCAGTTCCTCCGCAAAAATACATCGGAAATACGGGTCATTATGAACAATTCTGTTGGCAAATACGATCAAGGGTGGGCGATTCAATGAATTCAAATAGATAGCTTCCAGGGGCGGATCTAACTCTTTGTACCAAATTTCAATGCCTTCTTGATTCGCAATGTTAAATAAGTCCAATGACATCCGATATCCGCCTCCTGTACAGTAAAAGTAATAGATACCGTTTGTATATAAAATATTACATACAAACAGGTATTACTACTTTTATTCGGAGCGTTTGTTGATTTTTTGTCCAATTGATTAAAGTTTTTTGTTAATCAACCTTTCTGGGATATGTCTTCAAATAGGCAATAATGATTTCGCGTAACTGCTCCTGCGCTTGTGGGGGCAGTTTTTTCGTGTAATCGCCAAGTTGATGAAGGCATAAAGTATCGATTTCATCAAATACATGGTCCTTGTCATTCTCTCTCTCAGGAATCTTTGGATTTTCAGAGCGACCAGCAAGATATTCAAGAGATACTTCAAGAAGATTTGCGATATTGGTAAGCTGCTCGAAATCTGGCTGTCTTCCACCATTTTCGTAGCGATTTACCGTGGATTCTTTCACACCAAGTGCAGATGCGAGTTGAGCTTGTGTCCAACCTTTTCTTTTTCTAGCCAGTCTGAGGCGATCCCCTAAAATTGACATAGTATTCACCTCCCTTGATCGGATTGAAGTTGCCATTTTGGTAATTTCGATACGGCAATTATACATAACCGAAAAGGTAAAATCAATAGAGACAAATGCCATTACGTAAGTTTTCTTACTTGACATTTGCCATAACGGAAAGTAGGATATAGATATAATGACAAAACGGAAATATCCACATTCCTTAATGGAAGGGTGGTGATTGTTCTGAGTAAACCTATGCAAACCTGTGATGTCCTGATTGATCTTAAAAAGATCAAACGACTTAGGATTCACAAGGGGTTTAGCCAAGAGTTTATGTCAAAGTTTCTAGGATATAAAAGTGTGCTTGGATACCACTACCTTGAAAAAGGCAGATGCCAGATGAAAGCGGAGCATTTAATCATGATCGCTGATTTGTTTCAAGTGAGTTTGGACGAGCTCTATGTAAAAGTCTATCCGTTACGTTCCACAGGAACTCAGAGAGGTGAGGTACATTGCGACTAGGGCAAATGACAATCCCATCATCGTCAAATTCGCAATTGGATAAATCGCGTGAACTATTACATATTCTTGAGCGGATGATCGAAATTGTTGAAACCAAGGAGATGGAAGATAAACCTTTAGCTTTAACGGTTAAACAAGCTGCTGAGCAACTGCAAGTATCTGTACCTACGTTAAGAGAGCATTTCCTTTGTCGTCCGGATTTTCCAAAGGTTCGGGCTGGAACGAGATTTCTGATTCCCCGGAAAGCCTTGGAGGAATGGCTGAATAGTCAAGCTTCGATAAATCATGGCTAGATTTTGGGTACTGAAAGGGGGTGGTTTTGTGGTTTAAGAGAGATGATGGTGAAAGCAAAAAGCCCGCTTGTGGCGACAAGCGAGCTTAAAAAAGAAATTTGGATACCTCTAGTCTAACAGATCGACAGACTGGAGGTCAACGGAGGGAATCGTTATCCCTCCAACGGACGGTATTTTGGCTGATGTACATGTGCCAAATAAAACGAGGTGAGCGAGTAATGAAATTCGCCGAAAACAACACCAATATTCTCGCGGCCTTTGTGAAGTTTCAAGGACTGGTAAAAAACCCGCCCAAAAATCAAACAGCTACGATTCATACCAAGAACGGAGGATCTTACTCGTACAAGTATGCAGATTTGGCCCACATTGCAGATGTGATTCGTCAACCTATGAAAGAAAGTGGCTTAGGTTGGTTTCAAAACGCTGTACGGGATGAGAACAACAAGGTTATTGGAATTTACACGATTCTGGTTCACGAATCGGGAGAAATGATTGAGTTTGAACCAATCCCGGTGAAAGAAGACGAGAGGAATCAAACCAATACGGCATCGCAAAAGCAAGGATCAGCCATTACCTACGCCAGACGGTACTCTCTAAGCCTGGCCTTAGGACTTGCAGCAGATGAGGATAGTGATGCGGTTCCGGTTCAGCCCGTAAGTGATAAACAGAAGCAACCAAAATCCCAGTTCAAAAAGCTGAATCGACACGAGCAACAGCCTTCCAAGCAAAAAGACTTGGCTGCGTGGAACCAACTGGCGGAAGAGAACCAAGAAGAAACGAAACAACAAAAAGGAAATGGAGCGCAGAGAAGACGTTTCTTTGCAATTTGTGGTGAAAAGAAGATCACCACCAAAAGGCAAAAAGCCATCGTGTACGCCTTCACGAAAAAATCGAGTCGAGCGGATGTCACGGATGAAGAATTCGCGGATATCAACAAGTTCTTGAGCAAGGATAAGAACAATTCCTTGAGCAATGCAACAGAAATTGAAATCGTGAGAGCCGTCAATGAATTCAAAGAAAAACAAGCGACATCTTCCAGTCAAGAATCTGATGACAATTTGGAAGCTGGAGAACCAGTTGAAACCACATCCTCTAGGGACCAGCAGATTGCCTCAGACCAAGAAGGAAATCAGGATTTGGGACTGGACAATGAGCGATTGGATGAGGAAATCCATGTGGAGATGGAGGATGGAGTAGATGGAAACCAATTATCTGCGACTTCCTGAGTATCATGTGATTGACTCGGAACAGGTGGAGGAATTGGAACGGATTCGGATTCAGATTCTCCAAGCATTGGACCTCGGACATACGGAAGCCATTCGTCGCATTCTGGACGATGACCTGGTTTACACCATTCGTCAAATCAAGCAGTCTGTATAAAATCGGGCAGCCGGGTGGCTGGCCTGCCCGGTTTGCTCCCAAGAAAGGGAGAAAGAGATGTTCATCAGAAAAGCTGAAATTTGCATGGTTGACAATAAAACCATTGAAGTGTTGGGTCAAGATTCCCAACGGGTCTTCGAAATTTCACTTGACCATGAAGAAGGGTACAAATTCCCGAACTTGATCATTGAAAGGGAAGAAAAACGGATTTTCATCCCAGGAAGCCAAATTGCCTCCATTTGGTTTTATGAGCATCGTGAGGCAAATGAGGTTCAAAAGCAGATTGATTTGAAATGGGAAAAAGTCGAAGACTTAACGAGAATCAAGTCGGAATCAGATTTATTGTGGTTCTGCGATGGGAAAGGCAACACCTTTATTCGATCCCCAAAATCAACCGAATCCGTCCTTGTTTCGACCAACCCCGTTGTTGCACGGCTTCTGAAAGGGATTGAAGCACTGGAAGATCAAAGAAATCAATTACTCCAATCCGCAGGTGATGAAGATGAAAAAGAATAAGGATCGCATTGTATTTCAAGCTGTTGTCAATAAACCGGTTGATCATCTGCGAGAGGGAGATCCCATCGTTTGTGCCCAAAAACAAATGGACACCATTGCTTCGATCTTTACGGTTAACGGGCGAACGGTCATCAAGACAAAAAACTTTGGTTGCTATTTTGCCGAAGATTTGGTGGTTCGTCTGTGAAAAAGATCATCATGAAAGCAAAGTTGGTTGACGGTTCAGACGTTCAGTTCGATTTTTTCGAGATCAAGTTGATGATTGACCTCCGGGTTAAGGAGAGCATCATTTACATCAAGTATCGAGGTAAGAATTACTCAGTAAAAAAAGAGTCCATCGACTTCAACGTGATTGGGTAAAAGCTGACGACATATGTGTCTGACTAGTCTGTCGATTTGGGGTGGTCTTTGTGCCGCCCTCTATCAAAGGATGTGAACCAAAATGGTAATCAATGAAATCAGCTTGCATGATTTCTTGGAGGAACAAGAGCAAATCAAAGAGCATTTCGTGGTTGACTCACCGGAAAAAGCCAATTGGGTACTTAGAAAAATCAAAGCTCTTCAAAGCAAAATAGCTGGCAACATCGCTCTGGCTGAATCAGAGATCGAAAAAATTTATGCTTGGCTTGAAATGGTGAACGGACAAATTGACTGGGATTTGGATTACTTGACTGGATTGTTGACGGCTTATGCAAATGAGTTAAGGCACGAAGACCCTGAATTTAAATCAATGAATTTGCCGAACGGGAAGATTGGATTCCGCAAGCAGCAGCCTAAATGGAACTATCAAGAGAAAACCTTGGTTCAATCGCTCAAAGATTTGGGCCGCATCGACTTAATTCGTATCAAAGAGGAGCCGGATAAAAACGGGCTCAGAAAAGCATTTAAAATTCAGGGCAATCGAGTTGTGGACCCGGAAACCGGTATGGTTATCGACGGGGTGTCGGTAGAACATCGGGAGGATGAATTGAAAATCGAGATTGTGAAATAGACGGGATATCTTGGCAAGGGACGGACTAACCACCGTCCTTTGAAAGCGGAGGGTTACATCCAGTGATGATGGTTCTTTCCCCCGGTGACACTCTGCCTCTGGGGGGAAAGATAGCCGACCCTCATTGAGTACAGTACGGAGCAAGAAAGGATTGTTTGGAGGAACTTTAAGATATGCTGGTGATCCGATAGGTGTGACATTCGCTCATGGCGTGATTTTAAAGGGGTTTTAGACATGAACTATTTGTTGGAGATTAGGGCATTTTATGACCGGCTTGAGGTAAAACCATTGTCCGCATCCGCGATTGCACTGTGGCACGCCTTGATGCACACATGCAATAAAACCGGATGGGCAGAAGAGTTTTCCGTAGCTGTCACGGTGCTATCTCACAAATCCGGACTATCAGAACGAAGTGTTGCAAATGCAAGAAACGAGTTGAAAACAAAGGGGTTTATTGACTTCAAATCCCGATCGGGGAACCGATCAGCCATTTACAAATTAAACCGCTTGTCTGCAAATATTGCCGACAAATTTTCCGACAGTGTTTCCGACAATCTTTCCGGCTCTGCTTCCGACAGTGTTTCCGGCAATCCTTCCATATTAAATAAACAAAACAAAACGAAACAAAAAAAAGATCATCGTCGCAAGTACGATGATGATTCTGAGTATATGAAAATGGCAAAGTACCTGCTGAGGAAGATCCATGAATGGAATCCAGATTATGAAGCCAAGAACATGCAAAAATGGGCGGATGATTGCCGAAAGATATTGACCATCGATAAACGGGATAAAAAGACGATTGTTGCTGTGATTGATTGGGCGACCAGTCACCACTTTTGGCAAAGCAATATTCTTTCACCCGAAAAGCTAAGAAAACAATTTCAAACCTTACTGGCGCAGATGAATAGCAGAAACGGCAATGTCGTTCGATTTCCTGAGAGAGATCGTGCCAGAGAGCAAAAGGAAATCAGCGAACAGGCAAGGATTATTGCCTTTAATCGGTGGGTGGCGGCAGGACACAGTCCTGAAGATATAAAGGGATTTCACGCATGGTTAGAGAGGGGAGCTGATCCAAATGAACTTGGAACAGCTAAAAATCATTGAGGCCGAACAAGCTGTGATTGGTTCGGTCTTGATTGACAACAAAGTAATGGATGATCTGGCTTTTCTGTTGGAAGCGAGGGATTTTAGCACTTTTGCCCATGAAATGATTTGGAAAGCCATGCTCTACATGCATTCAAACGATAAAGTGATCGACCCGATTACGCTTACTGAAATGCTGGTCATCTACAAACGTTTGGACGAAGTTGGAGGGGTTCCTTACTTGAATGAACTGGCCGCAGCCGTCCCGACTTCCGCAAATGCCAAGCACTATGCCGAGATCGTGAGAAAGCGGTCGATCCGGCGGCGTGTCGCTACCGTCGGTGAACAAATCAAACAATTAGTCCTTCAGGATCAATTTGAGAATAATGAAGATCTGTTCAGGCGAATTGAGCAGTTGGCCGATTCTGTCAGGCCAGGTATCCGAAATGACCTGGTTCATATCAAGGATACCCGGAAAGACTATATGGACTACTTGAGACAAAAAGATGACCTGATTCTTACCGGTTTCAAGCAATTTGATGAATGGATGGGTGGACTGGGGCGAGGATGGCTTTATATCCTTGCCGCACGGCCATCTGTTGGGAAGACGGCAAAAATGCTGAAAATGGCAAGAGGAATCGCAGCGCAAGATCATGGAGCGGTGGCAATCATCAGCCAGGAAATGAAAAAAGAAGCCCTTTATAACCGTATGATTGCCTCCATCACGGGAATCCCTGTTAACCGGTTGCGGTTGAAAAAGCTAACCCCCACGGAATTTGAAGAAGTGGATCAAGCATTTAATCAGCTTGAACAGTTGCCGCTTCATATTGCCGATGGGAAAGCCGTCACAATCGATGAAGTCCGGTCGATGGCCCGGCAATTGAAAAGGAAATACGGTCGATTGGGAGCGATCTTCATCGACTACCTGGGCATCATGAATATTCCTCAACCAACAGGGATGACAAGGGCGCAGGCGGTCGGGGAAGTCAGCAAAAAAGCCAAGAACTTAGCAATGGAAGTGGATTGTCCGTTGATTATGCTCGCCCAAATGAATCGGGAGGGCAAAAAAGCGCTGAAACCATCGTTAGAACACCTTAGGGAAAGTGGCGATATTGAACAAGATGCAGATGTCGTGGAGTTTCTTTGGGAGAACCCGGAGGACATGAATCCCGGATTACACTTGATCGGAGCCAGGGTCGTTCAGTCTTTCATTGCGAAAGGGCGAGATATTGGAGTAAACGAGTTTCGATATGCTTTCAAAGGTTGGATTCAGGACTTTGTTGATTTGCCACCATTAAAGAAAGAGTGAACGATATGACGGGATTTCATATTCCGCCGATTACAACAGATGAGCAATATGTTGAATACTTGGAACGGATCGTAAAGGGGGCACAGTATTTAGAAAATCCACTGATTAAGCCGGAGGATTACGCAAAAGGCATGAAGCTGTATGACGCTCTTTGTGAAAGAGTCTTGCAATACGGGGGAGATCATTTGAATCGTTGGCATGTTTATAACTGGTTAAAATATCGGTTTTTAAATTCCAATGTTAAGCCGGCAAGAGACGAAGTGTTATCCACTTTTCCGGAACTCTCTCCAGAGGAGATTGACGAGGGAATTGCCGAGTTCGAGAACTCAATTAGATGGAAAGGGGTGGGGAACGATGGGGAAAAGACATAAAAGGATCAAACAGCTTTTAGAACTGGAAGAAGCCAAAAAGAAGAAGCATCTCTGTGCGGGTTGTGTATGGCTTCTTACCGGGAAGGTCTGCATGTTCCATCATTGTGTAAAGCAGGAAGGTTGGACACTTGTTCGATACAAAACTTCTTGAACCAAGGGAGTGGAGCAGGATGGGAGTGCCGAGAGAAGAAAAATTGAAAACAGGAACCTTCAAACATATAGAGTCTGAGCTTTATTCTTATTGGGATACGGTAAAGGAAGTAAGAAGATTAAGAGCGGAGATTTTACATTCAACCCCGTATTTTGAGAATATCGGCGGTGGGAGAACCTCTCTTCCCAGTGACCCAACGGGCAAAACCGTTACTCTATTGATCGCCCACCGGAGGATTGAGCAGTTAGAAAAAATTGTAGAGGCGATCCGTACCGTTTATGACCGATTACCCGAAGAGAAAAAGAAACTTGTTCAACTGAAATACTGGACAACCCCTCAAGAACTTACATGGGAAGGGATTGCCAGACAAATTCCTGTGAGCAGGCGAACCGCTATTGCCTGGAGAGATGAAATCGTGTTGCAAATTGCGAATCAACTGGGTTGGAGATAGTGTAAGATATGATTTTGACAAAGGATAAATACCTAAAAAGCGAAGTTGGAGACAAAGATATGGAGGCTGGGCGAATGAAATTGGCAGAGAAAAACATATATGCGGGAAGCGAAAGTTCTCTTAGAATCATCGCACGTAAAGGCGAAAAAGAGGTATTGGTGAATAAAGATGAGTTGAAATGGCATGAGCTGGGTGGAAGACATGCGGTTTTGACACTAGAGGAAATCGCAGCACAGTTAATCTCTCTTGGGTATCATCCTGTGTTCTATGTTGGATGGAGTTGGGTGTTTCCGGAACGATTTATAGCTATGGGAACTATGATTCTCCTTTATGGGTTGAACATGGAATAACCCGGGGGTATGCATGAACTGGAACGTGTAGAAGAGGGAAGCCAGGGCACAGAATCAGCAACAGTTATAAATGTTGATGCTCTAAATCGCTCTGTCCCCTATATCTCTAAAAAGATGGTGTAGTTTCGCACCTTGATTGCACTTTTGGGCTTATAAAATGTTGTAATATGATATTGGAAGTCGGAGTAGCGGTAAACCCATTGCATACATACGTCGCCACTTTCTTTATTTCGGAAGGGCGGCGTTTTCTTTTGCTATGGTGATCACGAAAATGAAGCCAGCCTTGGTCGAAAGGTAACCAAGGCATGCGCGGGTTAGTCAGGCCCGCTTGGCTTCAATCTTTATTATACAGTAAAAATAGTAATTTTAAGAGCGGAATAGTGAATGTTGGCGTTATTCAACCAATGATAGTGTATTCAATAACACCCTTATGTATGACTTTTTTAAAAAGTTTAACTATGTATTAGGATGATAATAGGTCAAATGACCAAATCATCACGGAAACAGCCTAGTCAACTGTTTCCGAAAACACAGAAAGGGTGTTGTTGATGAACCAATCATGGATTGATGTATGGTACCAAGCTGCGCTTCAAAATACTTGGGTTCGGGAAGCGCACGCGAAAGATCCGTTGCTCAAAGACGATTTTTATGAGTGCAACGGTCTCGATGAACTGTTCAAATGGGTGAAAAGCAGGCAGTCAACCGGTTCTGCTTTTTACTACGATGACATTTGCTTTATCAATGTCGGAATGGAAGGCGACGGTTTTGACTGGATGGTCTTGAAACAAGGGGATGTGTATTTGGAATATTACACGCCTCCTCGTAATATGGACAAGTACGATTTTTACAGACTCATTCAACGCATTGAAACCGAAACGCTGGAAGAATTCTGGAGATAAACACGCGGGAACGGGGGCCGGTGGGATTCCACCGTCCTCCTTTCAATAGAACGGCATTTTCATACCTGAGGGGAATGTCATGATGAGCGGAAATCAAAAAGGTGAATTGGTCCGGATCGTGGTCAAGGAGCCATTCAAAACGTATCAAGTGATGGAAGTTCCAAAAGGGAACTTTGAGCGGCTTCGTGAAATCATTGGCTGCACTTACTTGGACTTTATCAATCTGGGTGCTGGATTGACAATGGCCATTGATGATTGTGGAAAGCTGGATCGGAAGCCAGCCAATCTGAAACCAAGAAAACCCGGTGTGAACGATGTGTTCTTTGGTACTGTTATTTCATGAATGATGAGTTTCGATCGTTGACGGATGACGAGATCGAGATGTTGTTATCGACATTACCGATTCATTTTCACTCTGTTACTGAAGAAGAAAACAAACGGATTGACCCGGATGACTATATCGAAACTCATATCATTGTTTGGTGAGGGTTCGACCAGACGAAAAAATGTGGATTTCAGGCCGATGGCGGTTGCCGTCGGTTTCTTAAAATAAAAAGAAGCCAGCCTTGGTAGGAGGACCAAGGCATGTCTGCGGGTTGGTCAGGCCCGCTTAGGCTTCGTAATTTTAAGTATATCAAAAGTGTAGATAGAGTTGGACAGTGTATGACGAGTTACCTATGAGTATCTATGTGTATGAAATTTTTAAATAGAGCGGTAATAAAGTAGGATGATAATAGATCGATTTACCAAACCGTTAATCAATCGGTGAAACGGCCTGGTCAACGGGCAACACGTAGGAGGGTGTTGAAAATGACGGAAAACTCGAATTGCTCATCTGCCATTCCTTACTGGAGGAAGCAGAAGATGAACTGCACATCCAATGTTTCGAAGATGCAGGGGTTTTAACCTACAACAAAGGGCTGGTCATTCGGACGAAAGACGGATCAGAATTCCAGGTAACGATTGTTCGATTTCGTAACGGAACGGCCTGATCGTCCTGAGAAGTAGCCAAGTAAAAAGTGCGGGAAGGGAGTGGTCACCCTTTCCGCTTCCCAACACTGAGGAGGGTGTTAAAGATGAAAAAAGATTGGAAGAAAGTTTGGTATCAGGTTGGAATGGACAATCCTTGGATCAGCGAAGCGTACGACCCGGAATTCTCCGTTGACATGCTGGCTGAGTGTAAGGATCACGAAGACTTGTGGGAGAATTTGTCTCACGGAAACTGGTGCTTGGGACAGGGCTTCCATTTGGGCGAGATTTGCTTCATCAATCAAATCGATGGCGGGGACGAATGGTTGGTGATCAAACAGAACCAGCCCTTTGAATCCTTTACGGTAAGTGCGATGGGCAAAGAAAAGTTTCTTTACAACCTGAAATGTATTGAAAAAGCAACGCTCGAACAATGCAGGCGGCTTGAATATACGGACGTAGAGCTTGAAGAGGAGGAAGCTGTTTAATGTACACCTCCAACTTCGCAAACGTGCAAAAGATCATTGAAGCAGGGCTGAGGCCGGTGGCAATCTCCATCGGCCTTCCTAAAATGTATAAAGGCGAACATGAGTTCCGGTTGGCCCCAACCTGGGCCATGTTGAAAATGCCGCGTGAAGAATATGATCGGCTCTTTCTCAAGAAACTCGCGAGTCTTGATCCGGTTCAGTTATATCAATCATTGGGAGAAGATGCTGTGCTTCTCTGTTTTGAAAAACATAACGACTGGTGTCATCGGCGTTTGGTGGCAGAATGGTTCGAGTCGGAACTTGGCATTGTGGTTCCTGAGTTTGGTTTTGATAGAAGTGAAACGCTTCCTTATTGCCAGTGCGGTACTAAAAAGAAAGACGATGATTCAGATATTCAAGGGAGTCTCTTCTGATGAAGAAGAAAACGGAACTGGCGAGGGAAGCCTACATGAGCGGCAATGTGAAGGAAGCGTTACGGATCGCAAAATCTTTTCGGATTGGTCTGAGCCAAAAATGATCGGGATAAGATCGTGCGGGCATATGAGTGTTTGGTTCATCCCGATTTTTACCTCATGCTCGGGAAGTCCCCGGAGGATGAGATTGAGAAAGGCAAACGGGTTTTCGAGGAAAAAATTCTTTGAGGGAGCGGATAATATGCAAAATCAATTTCTTTATGAAGTGGTTTCGGATTTTAGGGTAGAGACATTTGAATCAGCAGATGAGTTAACGGCGAAATATGAACGATCCGGTTATTGGGAATCGCGAGTAACAAGTGAAGAATTAAACTATCAGCCGACGTTGTCGGGTTTCAACGGGCCGATGTATGGTGGAATCAGAGACGGAAAAATTGTGATTCGATATGAATCGTCAAGTGTTTATGCGGCTCTTTCAATATAAATAAAGGGAAGTCCCTGGGATCAATTCTCAGGGATTTCTTATTTGTTAAGGGCAAAGGGTGTGGATGGATGTTTGTGGGCAGTATTAACCAAGATCTGCGCTGTTTGGTGTCGGAGGTTACAAGAGGATGGGATACCCAAGATGTTTATATCGGCTGCTCGGGCAACTTCACGATTGAGCGAATCTTAAAGGATCGAGGATTTAATCTGTACGGAAATGATGTGAGTTTATATACCTGCACGATTGGGCATCATCTGGCCGGGAAAGATTGGGATATCTGTGTTAAACACGACGATTGGCAGTGGTTGGAGGAGTACATGCAGGATGGAGTGAGCCGGATCGCAACGTTGCTCTTATGCACAACGATGTTAGATGGATTTAATCGGAAAGAGCCTTTTTTCATGCGGAGGCGCGAAGCATACCGGAAACAATGGGATCGTCTTCTTACGGAAACTTGCGAGAGGGTGTTGAAAGGGATCGAGGGAGTCCACCTGGCTGATTTTTGGCCCGGTGACGTGGTAGAGTGGACTCTTATCGCACCAAGAGAGGCCGGATTTATCAGTTTCCCCCCTACCTATAAAGGCGGATATGAAAAGTTGTATAAGGCATTCAATGAAGTATTTCACTGGAACGAACCGGCCTATGAGATTTTCGATAAAGATCGATTGAAAACAATGGTTGAATATGTGAAACAGAAAAAATGGTGGATGATGGCTCGTGATGAGCCGATTGAAGGCCTGGAGGAATATGAAGTCGGACGGATGCAGACCTCGCTTCGGAGCAAGCCTGTGATTGTCTATGCAAACAAAGCGCCTTTGCGGATCACCATGCCGCACCAGAAAACGCAAGTCGTGAACATTCCCAGGTTTACTGAGAAAGACGTGATCATGGAGAATTCAAAGCTGTCAATCATGAAGATCACCCAGGGACAGATGAATACATTGCGGAGTTTGTATTTAAACCCCGGGATCGCGCCTGCATCTGCGACGTTAAATCTGGCAGTATTAATCGATGGTAAGTTGATCGGGGCGATCGGTTTGTCCCGTCCCCAGCATGGGCAAGGTGGAGCCTATTTGATGACCGACTTCGTGATCCGGCCCGTGAGATATAAGCGGCTTTCCAAACTTATTTTGGCAGCCGTTCTAAGTACCGAGGTCAAGCTGATGATTGAGCAGGGCATCAACAGTCGGGTTCAGATCATTGCTACGACCGCTTTTACCGACAAACCCGTTTCAATGAAGTACCGGGGGTTATTTTGGTTGCAGAGCCGAAAAGAGAATCCGAGCAGGCTCAACTATTGGGGGAATGCAGGGAAATGGTCGCTGGAGGAGGGGCTAAAATGGTGGCTCAAGAAACACAGCAAGTCGACCAACTGAATGAGCGGATACCTGGCCCTTTCAAGTTAAAGGTAATTTCTATTGACGAGTGTGAACTGCTTGAAAAGAACGCTCGATACATGAAAAACGAGACCTTTCAAAATCTGGTCAATAATATCAAACGGGACGGGGGATTATCCTCTATCCCGTTTTGTTATCTCACGGAAGAAGGAAAGTACCGTGTCTTGAGCGGCAACCATCGGGTACAGGCGGCGAAAGTGGCGGGATTCACTGAACTACTGGTGATATACACAGACAAGCCTATGACCAGGGACGAGCAGATCGCGGTCCAGCTTGCCCATAATTCGCTGGTGGGTGAAGATGATCCGGTCATTTTGCAGGAGCTGTACAACGAGATTGAGGACTTGACCCTTAAATACTATTCGGGACTGGATGACAAGGTCTTGGAACAGCTTGAAAAAGTCCAAGTCATGGGATTGACCGAAGCGCAATTGGATTATTTGTCTCTCTCTTTTGTCTTTTTGCCGGAGGAAGCGGAGCGGCTGGTAGAAGTATTGGAAAAGGTGAAAAACGAGCTTGCTTCTGATGCGATCCTTGCCCGTAACACCGAATACAGTCGCCTGCTGGATACTGTGGCAAAAACGCAGGGAGCGTACAACATCCACAACGGAGAAACAGCAATCATGTTGATCCTTGATGTGTTTGAACGACACCAAGAAGATTTAAAGGCCGGTTGGTTGGACGAAGAAGGAGAAGTTATCCACAAAAACTTTGTGCCTATTTCCAGTGTGATCGGAACGGACATGATTCCTGCTCCCACCGCAGAGATCATTCTACGGGCAGTTGAAAAAATGATGTCCGCGGGTGACATTACAAGCAAAAACAAATGGCAAGCGTTGGAGTATTGGGCAGCCGAATATTTGAGTGGTGAGTAATCATGAAGTTGTGGGAAAGGCAGAGGGGTGAGAGCCAGAAAGCATTTGAAGCGTTCGCTATTTACCGAGACATGGGAACTAACCGGAGTATAGGGAAAGTAGCGGAAAAGTTGGGGAAATCGGAAACGTTGCTATATCGGTGGAGTTCCAATTGGAATTGGGTGGAACGGGCCAAAGAATATGATCTGGAGATGGATCGGCAACACCGCCTTCACCAAGAGGAAGAGCGGCGAAAAATGGCAGAACGTCATGCGAAACAGGCCATGATGTTTCAAAACAAAATCTTGGAACGGCTGCGGATACTTGATCCGAATCGATTGACTCCTGCTGATTTGATTCGCTGGTTTGACATTGCGGTAAAAGTGGAGCGATTAGCCAGAGGAGAGTCAACCGAAATTCATGAAGTGGAGCATAGTGGGCAGGTGGATCAGCGTAGAAATGTTAGAATACAGCATGAAATCCTTACCGATCCGGAATCAAGGGAGCTGGTTAAACAGCTTTTTCGGAGAGTCTATGAACTTAAACGAATGGAATCAAATTGATTGGTCCGCCCTCGAAATGGAAATGGTTCGTCATGACTATTCCGTTTACATCGAATATGTTCATTACGGGCAGTATATCCCCTCTCGCCATTCCGATCTCATTTGCAAGAAACTTGAACAGGTGGAAAGGGGCGAAGTGGATCGTCTAATGATCTTTATGCCTCCGCGCCACTCCAAGTCGATGACCGTTTCGGAAACATTTCCTTCCTGGTTCATCGGGAGAAATCCCGAAAGACGTGTCATCTTAACCTCTTATGGGGAAACGTTGGCGAGGAAATTCGGAAGAGCGAACAAACATAAAATCGCTGAGTTTGGAAAAAAGATTTTTGGAATCGAGTTATCTCAAGACAACAGTTCGGTTACGAACTGGGATATTCAAGGCCATCGAGGTGGAATGATTTCCGTCGGCATTGGAGGAGCCATCACCGGTCAAGGTGCGGATCTTCTCATTATTGACGACCCAATCAAGAATAAGCAAGAAGCGGAATCGGAAACGTACCGGGAAAACATCTGGAATGAATGGCAAAACACGCTCAGAACCCGTTTACAACCCGGAGGAAAAGTGATTTTGATTCAAACCCGATGGCATGAGGATGATTTAGCTGGTCGGTTACTTCAATTTGAGCCAAGTCGATGGGAAATTCTTTTGTTGCCAGCGGTCTGTGAGAATGAAAATGACCCCCTTGCCAGGGCGATTGGGGAACCGTTATGGCCGGAGTACGGGTTCGATGAGAAATGGGTGGAAGAAACAAGACAATCCGTTGGTTCCCAAACATGGGCGGCTCTGTTTCAACAAAGACCTTCCCCCGCAGAAGGAGCGATATTGAAACGGAAGTGGTGGAAGTATTATCGCCAATTGCCAAACCGATTTGATGAGGTTATCCAGTCATGGGATTGTACTTTTAAGGATAAGAAAGATAGCGACTATGTGGTCGGACAAGTATGGGGACGGATCGGAGCAGACAAATATTTGATCGATCAGGTTCGGGGGCAAATGGATTTACCGGCAACGATGCAGGCGATTCGGGGATTATCTGCCAAACATCCGTATGCCTATACCAAACTGATTGAAGATAAAGCGAACGGCCCAGCAGTGATTCAAATGCTTCAACACGAGATTCCGGGACTGATACCGGTGAATCCTGAAGGTGGAAAGGAATCCCGAGCGGCAGCCGCTTCCGTTGACTTGGAAGCGGGGAACGTATTTATTCCCGAACCAAGTATTGCCCCGTGGATTCATGACTTTGTGGAGGAGTGTGCGGCCTTTCCCAATGGGAAAAACGATGACCAAGTGGACGCTTTTTCTCAGGCCATGATCCGGTTCCGACAGTTTGAAGCGCCCGAACATGTGGTGTTGCCTACAATTAAAGGATGGACCATGAGGGGATGAAGAAGTGTGGATCATCGAAAAATGGAAATTATGGCGGGTCAGAAGACAGGTAAGGAAGTATTTTGCCGACCTTCGGCAATCACTGACGAAGCGTTTGGAAGGCGGTCGCCAGATTGGAGATCGATGGGAGAAGCAGTTTGGTTGGTATGATGGATTGATTAAGCGGGATGAGTTGCGCCAGAAGAATATCATAGAAACGCTGAGGCTGATTCGTGACATTAATCCAGACGCAAGTATGGCGATCTGGAATTTTTTACGCCTGTCGAACCAAGGGCATACGCTGGAATGTGTAAAACCAACGGGATCGCCAGATAAAACAGGGCTGGCCTATTTGAATGATTTGTCGAGGAGAATAGGGAAGCTTTATGCCGGAGGAACGGATCAACTGGTGAATGTATTGAATCTGTCCGGATTTACCCAGGGAGCATTGGCGTTAGAGATAGAGTTAAATGAAAAGCTGGATGATGTGGTGGATTTCCATGCGATCGATCCTTCCTCCCTAGATTTTAGACGGAACGAAGTTGGGGAAGTCGAATTGGTACAACGACAATCGGATGGGACATACAAGGTATTGAACCAGGAACAGATATTTTACTATCCGATTGACCCGGATATTGGTGATCCCTATGGCCGTAGCCCAATTCTTCCAATCCTGCAAATCGTATTCTTTCAGGTAGAGGTATTACGGGATCTCAAAGCGGTTGCCCACCATCAAGGGCATGCACGTTTTGATATTTCCATCGCTGAAAAAGCGATTATGGAAAACTTGCCTCCCTCGATCATCGCACAGGGACCCGATGCAGTTCGTGCCTTTGTGATGAATTACATCTATGAAATTGAGCAAGGGTTTAAGGATTTACAGCCCGATGATAATTTCTTTCACCCGGATTCGGTTACCGTTTCGATGGTAGGCGGAACCAATGGGCAATCGATCGATGTGACGCAAATCATTGATGTAATCAACCAGCAGGTGGTAACAGCGTTGAAGCAACTTCCAATCCTGCTCGGAAGGAATGAAGGGACGACCGAAACGCATGGCTCTATTCAGTGGCAAATCTATGTTGCCGGGATCGAGTCGATTCGTCGCGGTGTAAAGCGAATCTTGGAACAGGGATATAATTTAGCACTGCAAATCCAGGGGAGACAAAGTAAGGCGAAAATCACCTTCAACCCCTTGCGAACAACTGATCGGTTAGCCGAAGCGCAAGCTGAACAGATTGAAACCCAAACGAAAATTGCACAAATTCAACAAGGATGGATCACCAGCGATGAAGCTGCGATGGAAATGGTCGGGCATGAAGCAGTGAATGAGCCGCAGATGTCCCCTTCGTCAACGGTGGTCGGGGGCAGGTCACGCCGCATGCAAATCAAGCGTGTGCCTAAAACGCGAAAAGAGGAGGACGATGAGTTTGTCAATGAGATCCAAACCCCATGGGCGTCCGATGTGGCTCGGTTAACAAGCAAGGCAATAAAGGCAATTGAAGCCCAATTACAATCTCAAGTCAAAACTTATGTCCAGCGATTACGGGAGGCGGAGCCAATCCCCACTCGTTTTTTATTGCCGAGACGCGAAGATGACGCTGATCCCTCGTCAGAGTTTGAAAAGTGGGTCTTGAGCATCATTCTCCATGATGCCGATGTACAGATTGATGACTGGGAAGCATTATTAATGGAATGGATTCAACAGACGGCAGAAGAAGCTGGAATCGCGACACTATTGGAATTAGAGGTGGAGATGGATTTCGATGCGCGCGATGAGCAATTGCTTCGATGGCTGTCCAATCGGGCTTACGAATCGGCAAACCTCCTTCAGCAAACAACCGACCATGAGGTGATCATGGACCTGTGGGATGTGGTAAATGAGGGGGAGTATTCAATCGATAAAGCAGAGGAGGCACTGCGGAATTCCTTTACCTTTAGCAAAGAACGGGCTAAAACGATTGCCCGAACGGAAATGATTTCTGCGGCAAGGGCCGGGCAATTTTATGCGGATAAACAATCGGGGATTGTCGTAGGCAAAGAGTGGTTTGCGGCCCATCAACCGGAGCGGACTCGGCCCTGGCATTTGGAGGCCGATGGTCAAATCAAGCAGCTGGATGAGCCATTTGTGGTAAATGGGGAAAAGCTAATGTTTCCGGGTGATACATCTCTTGGAGCAACGGCAGATAATATCGTGAACTGTCGTTGCGGCTACTTTCGGATACTGGAGGGGGGAGAGAAAGGGGTGAATAAATGAGCCAGCAAGCAAACCTTCTCCATTTGCCTGTTCGATTGATAGGGGAAAATCGGGAGATGGATTTGGATTTGATTAACCGCCATACGCTGGAGCCGGTGACAGCGGAAGAAGTCTTTACCTTTTCGGGTATTTGCTCCAATGATCAGCCAGACGCTTATTTTACCCGGATGGATACGTCTACCACGCTTCGGAATTATGTCGAGGATCTTCAAACCGGGGTCAGCCTTCAAGAATCCCATGATATTACACGGAATCCCTATGGGCGAAGTTATCACGGTGAACTCATTTCGACGGAAGAGGGTGGACATGCAGTTCGAGGTTACTGGTATATTATCCGAGATTTGCACATCAACGGAGCCAATACCAACGATATGATTCGCGCGATCCAAACAGGAGTGATCAGAGATTTGTCCGTTGGTTTCGGGGGCTCCGACATGTGGTACCGCTGTGGGTCGTGTGGTCGGAACCTTTGGGATTGGGAATGTCACCATATCCCTGGACTTGAGGATGAAGAAGGTCAGATCAATTTTGCATGGGTGATGGATGCAAAATTAAGGGAAGTATCAACGGTTTATAAAGGAGCCACACCGGGAGCCTATATCGAGAAAGCACGCGAATATGTGTCACAGGGGCAATTGTCCCAACAGAATATTGCTCGCTTGGAGCGCCAGTACCATGTCCGGCTGGACGATGGGCAGCGCTCTTTTTTTATATCTCAAAAAGGGAGTGAACAGACAGTGAATCTATTGGAACAGCTGCGGCAAGCGATTCAGGAAAACAAGATCGAAAAAAATCGGGTGTACGACATCCTTTCGGAAGGAGAGCCTTTCCGCCAATCTGACGATATTGCACTAAGAAATGAGTTGGGTGATTACGCCACCGTCGAGGGAGTGCGCCAATTGAAACAAGAGGTCCGGATGGGACGTGCCTATCTGGCGGATTCGATCGATCAAGCGGTAAAGGCTCGGATTCGTGCCTTTGGGGATAGCTTTGATGCGGAGAATTACCGCTCCATGCTGCTGAAACTAAATGATCTGGATTCCGTGAAAGAAGAAATCCGTTTGTACGAACAGATGGTAAAACAGCGGTTTACACCCGGTCGCCAGACAGAGCCTGAACTGATTCATAGTCAGTCTGCGGCGCGAGCATCGGATTTTAAGCGTGAAAACATCTTTGATAAGGAGTGAGGTTTCATGTATGGAACGCGCGTAGGCGGAGTCACGCCACATGCATATGGTTTGCAAGTGACCGTTCTGGTTCCAAGTGCAACCCCTACACAGCCGGTGAATGAAGGGGATTTACTCAAGTTGATTACGACCGCTCCTTATAGTGCGGCACCATGTGCAGATGGAGATCCAGTTCAATTAAAGGCCATCCACGGTGGAGTAACCGATGATACGACGCCTGTGGGTTGCCATTTATATGGGTTTTCCCGTGTAGACAAATTCAAATTTACAGGGGCTGAACCCACGATCGGTGCATCCGTGGTCGCTGCCGGAAATGGCGTTGTAAAGGTTTCTCCGGAAAACAATGGGACGTTTGTACTCTTTGTGGACTCGAGTAGGAATATTGTCGAAGTCGCCATGCCTTAAAAAGGAGGATGGATCAATGGGAATCTTGGTAAGGAATCATTGTGGGAAGAATGTCGAGCTGAAAACGGGGTCATCATTAATTGCCCATTTAAAGGAGCGATATAAGCGAACCGATTCCTATGCCGTGAATCGTTATTTAGAAGCAGAGCAAGTTCAACTGAACGAAGTGTTCCGGGCATTTGGAATCGAGGACATCGGAAAGGTCCAAGTTCGCACGGTGCTGCAGAATGACGGCATGAAGCCCCTTTTCAATGCGGCGATCGAAGATGGCTTGCGAATGGGGTTTGAGAAGGAATCCAACTGGCAAGTGCTGGTGGCGGATACGGTGGATGCCACCAAAATGGCCCAAGAATGGTATTTTCTCGACTATGATGAGGATGAAGTCGCCCTGCGTGAAATTGGGCAAGGAGCTCCGATTCCAGTTGGTATTCTCAAGGTTGGAGATCAATCGATCCGACTGCATAAACGAGGACGTGGCATTGAATGGACCGATGAAGCGAAAGACATGAATATTAAACTGGTATCCCTGTTTCTGATGAAAGTAGGGAAAAAGCTGGGGCGCGATTATGAAAATACGGCGATTTACCGGTTGTTGAATGGTTATTTTCCGGACGGTTCAGATTCCCCGCCTGTAATTGGCGTAAAGACCGCCAACAACCTGACCATCGGGGATTTGTTTTATGCAGCCATGTATATGGAAGAAGAGCTGGGCTACAACGTAAAACGGCTCGTTATGAATCGCAAGATGGCTTCTTCGATTGCTGAGTTGAAAAACGGCGATGGCAACTACTTATTCATCGATAACTTAAAGAGCGGAGAGTGGCCTTCACCACTGGGAGCACCGATTCATATTACCAATCTTGTTCCAGATAATCGGATTATCCTCGTGGACACTGCCTTTGCCCTGATCCGCTACTCCTATAAAGAGTTCGGTGTCGAGTTTGAACGGTCGGCGAAGACCCAGTTGGAGGGTTCCTATGGAACAGAAATATCAGAGTTCGTTCCGTTTGAGAAGAATGCTCGCTTAATTATTACGTTAGACCAACAACGAGCATAAGGGGCATTTGGAAATCTTCCAGTGTTTCTAACTTAGAACAAGTTTACTTCTTATATCGTAAAATTAGGATTACGAGAACGAGGATAATAACTAAAGATAACGTGTTGGTAATCAAAAAAGCATATCCTAGACCTTTTGTCGCTAGACTTAGGGCATAAACTTCCATCAGGCTAATACCCAACAAAACCATTAAATAGGATTTTATGTTCAAATCCTTCACGGACTTCGTCCGCCAGATTTGAACAATCTGTGGTATCCAGCCCAGTGATTAGATAATTCCACCCAATAACTGCATAATAGCAAAAATCAATCTACCACTTCTCCCTTCTGGGTTATCCTAAGTCAATTTTACATTAAAAGATTGAAGGGATATGAAATGGCAACCAAAAAAGAAGAGAAAAAGAAAGTGAGGCTCAAAGATCCTTCTACTCAGTATGGGGAAGGGTCTTTTTCATTGGTTGGGAATCAGGAAAAAGAGTTACCGGATAATCCTTCTCCCGAATTGTTGGCCCGTATCCGTTCCGGTTTTATTGTGGAAGTGAAATAAGAAAAAGCCAAGGAGACCAGGAGATCCTTGGCTTTCGAAGTGGAAAGTGGGGTCTTTGTTGCCCTAGAAGAGATGGTAGGTTGAACAATTTATATAAAGGTGCCACCCGCTAGACACCAGTATAAGCCAACGATGAATCAATTTAAACATGGAGTATGAAGGGGGGATTTTCCCTGCCTTACATCACAATTCAAGAACTGAGGGAGCGAACTTCGATGGAGGAAGTAGCAGTGCTTCCTGACGAGAAACTCCAGCTATATCTTGATCGAGCCACAGCCTGGATACATCGTATGGCTCAGAGAAAATTTTACAATGAGACTGATCCGGATCTCCTAACTGATCTTAAAACAGCGAGTGTGCTACTGGTGGAATACCTGTGGGTTCAGGATCATAACGAAGGAAAAGAGCAGGTCATGAGTGGGATCAAGCAAGAAAGTATCGGTTCTTACTCCTATACACTGAAGGATGATACCGGTGAGGAATCGGGACTGACCGGGATGAAGGAACTGGATTCCATCTTGCAATCCCTGATCCCGAAGCCACTCGCGACAGGGATGTTTTTCTCGGTATCTGGACCATCAAGGGTGGAGAAGAAATGCGAATGGAAATGAATTTTATCCATCAGTGCACGTTGGTAAGTCAAGGGCAACAAACAGGAGTTGATCCTTACGGTCGTCCGATTTTTGAAGAGGTTTTGAAGCCGGACGTTCCTTGCAGAGTGGACCAATTCAATGAAGAGGCGCGGTGGGATGATTTTGGCTTCGAGTATGGGGTAAGCTATGTTTTATTTTTAGGGCCAGACCTAATTTTAAATGAATCGATGAAAGTAAGAGATATCAAGGATAAAGAGGGCCGATTGGTTTTTCCAGGTCTTTTTTTGTTTCAGCGAATCCGGCCTGTCTTTGACCGTAAAGGGCTTCATCATTATGAGGTGTTTCTGAAGAAAGAGGGAGATCAGGATGGCGAAAAGTGAGATATCCTTTAAAGTTCAAATCGATGCCAATACCTATGATTTTTTTAAGAAGGAATCCCCTCAAAAGTTAAAGGAGGCTCGCCAAAAAGCGGTCGAAGCGGCCGGGATGGTTTGGTCAGACGAAGCGAAGCGGATTATCCGCGATGAAGATCATATTGACACGGGCCTTTATATCAACAGCATTGGCTATCGAACCTCTTTTCCACCAAGGCATAAGAGTGGTCGGGGCGTTCGTGAAGTGACCGAAGAAGATATCGTTTATGAGTTGGAGGAAAGGGAGGATGTCACTAGATTGGCTATTGGCTCCAATGTTTCCTATGCAAGTGAATTGGAAAAAAGGTATCACATCATGGCAAAAGCTTTAGATCAAGGAGAATCAAGAATGAAACAAGTGGTGGAGTTTCAAGTGAGGAAGGTGCTGGGCAATTGATCCAGTATGTTGATCCGATTCCACCGATTGTCACGTTTCTTTCCGTTCGGTTGAATGGGATTTCGGTCTATGGCAACATCGCGAAGAACCCCGTTTTGCCTGCATTGATCGTCAAAAGTGCAGGGGGATCGGGGTTTTCCCGTATCCAGTTATTAGCCAGGGCCGAAAAAGATTTTGAAGCGATGGAGTTGCTCATTCAAACCATGATGCTGTTGGAGCAGTACGCGAATCAAATCCAGGGCATCCGGGTTACTTGGTGCGGGCGGGAAAGTAATCCGCTTCCCTCGGTGGATCAGGATACCGGAACACCGGAGGCTTGGTGTTACATGAGGCTGGAACACGTGGAAGGGTGAGGGGATTGGCGAAAACTGAAAAGACCAGACGCATCCGTTGTGTGGGACCGGTTGAACCAGCAAGTGGAGTGGTCCTTTTACGAATGGGTACACTCGATATCGTTCCGGGACAGGTCTTAACGGTAGGAAAAGAAGTGTCGGAAGACGAGGCGAGACTTCGTCAATCCATCCCGACATGGATCTTTAAAGAGGTGAGTGAATGATGGCGGATATCTATAAAGTCGATTCTTCCAAAATCGTCGGCGGGCCTGGGCGACTGGTCGTCAAACCCTATGATGGGCTGTTTCCGCAAAAGATCAGTGAGGTCATGGATTTGTTCCCTCCCTACGATTTGAAACCGGGTTGGCGAGACTTGGGGGCGACCACGGAAGGAATCAAGACTTCACGCAGTTTTGATACCGATGATTTTGAAGTGGATCAGCGCGGCCCCATTGATACCACCATTTCCAAATGGGAGCATACGCTGGAAACGAATTTGGCGGAGAATTCCTTGGAAAATCGTCAATTGGCGTTGATCGGAGGAACGATTATCGATTCGCCCCCAACGCTTGGAACTGCGGTTCCGTTATCCAATGCGGTGACCAAGGGAGCAACGATTTTAACCCTCTCTTCTGCGAGCACCGATTTTAAGGAGGGAGGTTGGTTAAAAATTGGTTCGGAAACCCTGCCTATTTCCAAAGTTGCTGAAACCTCTCTCTATCTCAAGGAACCGGTTGGAACGGATTACCCGGCGAATACGGATGTGAGTCCAGTAAATGAACTGGGGACAAGACGAATTGGTTATGGAACGGTTTCGGATGTTCCCTTTATGACCTATGCCCTCATTAGCCAAAAGAAAGACGGGACTCTTTACATGTGTGTCATTTGCAAAGCAAAAGTGTCCGGAGATGAGAAGGAGCAGACCTACAGTAAAGACAAGCGGGTTTTGCCCCTGAAGTTACAGGCCTTTCCGGAAGACAGCCTGTCCCAGGATGAAAACGTTTATTACGAAATTGAACAAGTCCGATGAAAGGATGAGGTGAATGGAACAAGCGTTGAGATCCCTCGATATTGAAAATGTGATTGGACAGGTAACGCTGAGTAATGGAACCAAACTGGACGTACCCAAGTTATCTTTGCAGAAGCTCATTCGGATCGTAAAGTTTCTTGGCGTGGATGGAGTACGGATTTATGATCAGATGCGTGAGGTATTGTTGGATGATAAGCAATCGGATCTGGAGAAAATCGCTTTGGTATTGGAGCAATTGAAGGAAGAGCAACTCGTCCGTATTCTCTCTATTCTGCTTGATGTGGATGACCAAACTGCCCTTCAATTGGATTTGAATGAGATGCTTGAAGTCTTACTGGTCTATGCAGAGAAGACCAATCTATCCCAAACTTTTACTCAAGTCCAGAAGTTGATGAAGAAAATGACGGGCAAAAATATTCCTGATCTTCAGACGCTTCTGGGCTTTTTGTTTCCGCCGGTAGAAGAGAACGAGACCACACAAGCTGGTCCGAAATCACAGAGCAATGGATAGAGCAGATCGGCTTTGTGGCTTCCCACTTCGGCTATACCGAGGAATATGTTCTCTCACATACACCGGAATGGTTGATGAGAAAAAGCAGGCAGGCGGCCCAAGAGAAGATCGATGCCCATCACATGCGGATTGTGGAAGGTTTCAAAGGGTTGGCTCTCTTCATCGATATGGCCTTTAATCAAGGACGGAAAGTAGAGCAGATTTTGCCACCATTCCAAAAGAAAGAAATGAATTCCGGCCCGTCTGACAGCCCATTTATGGAGACGATCTGGTGGAAGTCGGAGTAAGGGGAGGTGAAATCCATGACCACAGTAGGCAGATCAAACATCGAGATCACTGCGACCGACCGGCAGGCCCGTCGAACAATCAGCAGCTTTTTTCGGGATTTGGAACACACCGGTCAGCGAATCGGACAGACCATGCGAAGGGCGAATCCTTTTGAAGCCCTCGAGCAAGGAGCCGATCAATCGACCCAGTTCCTTGAGCGGTACAAGGCCCGGTTTTTATCGGCGATCGATCAGATGAATGCGAAGGCGACGCAGTCCAAAAAGATGATGGACATTTTGCCGGAGACCAGTAGCATTCAGCGAATCGATCGCTTTTTTCTTGGGATCGGGGATCGGCTGGAGCAGATGGCCAAACGGGGAACGGCGGCGAACTTAGCGATTACGATGTTAGGGAGAAACGCCAGTTTAAAGGAAATTCTCGACCGGATCAAGCTAATCAACCAAGGCTTAGCAAGGATGCAAGCATTAGCAACAACATCCGCCATCGTTTTGAGCCTGTTTACCGTGGGCATGGTGAAGCTTTCCAATACCGTCGATGGCCGACTTGTACCGTTAGCGCAGGTGTTCAAACGGGTATGGCTTTCGGCCTTGAAGCCGTTCGCTCAAATTTGGACTGACTTTGCTCTGAAAGTGATTCAAGCGGGAACGGCCATCGGGCGGTTTATTGAACGGTTGAACCAGATCAACCCGGCTATTACCAAGATGATCGGGATGTTCCTCTATCTCTTTACCGCGATTACCCTTTTCCTTTCGCCAATGGCGATCGGGATTGGACGGGCGCTTGGCATGCGGGCGGCATTTACCGTTTTGTTCAACTCATTTAAACCGCTAATCCTTGGTTTCTTACGGGTTGCAGGGATGGCTTCCCTAATTTCAGCTGCCTTGGTGGTATTGGGTGGGATTCTCATTCGCCTCTGGCAAAACTCGGTGGTCTTTCGCAATACGGTCATCAATGGCTGGAATGCTATTAAAAATGCGGTGATGAGCGCGGTTCAACCTCTGATCCCCAGTCTCCAGCGCTTGTGGAGTGCTTTTGTTCAATTGCTGAACGCGTTCACGGGTGGAGGAACCACGATAGGGGACTTTTGGAAAAGTCTTGGAGATTGGATTGGTCGGGTGATTCATGCCATCGTTCAAGTTGGGGTTCCGCTCCTTCAGGGGGCTTTAAAAATCATCTCAATCGTTTTGGGTGGCATCATCGATGGGCTGATCAAAGGATTTCAGGCATTGCAACCGGTTATTGAACAAACGGTTCGTTATCTGCAGGGGTTCTTTTCGGGATTACGGGCGAACAAGGCTACCCCCATGATTCAGGATCGTCTTTCCTGGCCTTTTTAAAACCGATCATGAAGCAAGTATCGCAGATTATCGGGCAGGTTTTTCAACTGATCGACCAGATCATCAAAGTGTCCGTTACGGTTTGGGGAACCGAAATCAAAATCGCTTGGACTGCAATTGAAACGATCTTCTCCAATCCGACGGTTATTTCGGTGATCCAGCAGGTCTGGACATATATCAAGACTGTCATTTCTAATGCACTGAGTATCATTTTAAATGTGCTACAGCTGTTCTCCAATTTGCTTGCCGGGAACTGGGCGGCGGCATGGCAGAATCTGCAAAACATTGTAGGTCGTTTCGTGACCATCCTTGCTTCCAGTATCTCGACCAGCTTTCAGATTCTCTTGACCATCTTCACTTCGATCTGGGGGGCAATTTCTTCTCTTTTGACGAGCCTATGGAACGGGATTCTTAGTATCGCCTCCTCGATCTGGGGAGACATCGTCTCATTCTTTGCGGGAATCTGGAACGGGATCGTCTCAACGGCCACCTCCATTTGGACTGGCTTCGTTGCCTTTTTGACAGGGCTGTGGAATGGGTTGGTTGGGATCGCCACGGCGGTCTGGAATGCGATTACTGCAGCCATTGTGAACGCCTTTACATGGATGTACAATCACAACTACTATTTCCAGGCGCTGGTCGATACGATTGTGGCGGCATGGAATTCCGCAAAACAATGGACGATCAACACGTGGAATGCCATCACTTCTTTTTTAACAAGTGTATGGAATCAGTTGCGATCCATCGCCTCTTTCACCTGGAATGGGATGAAATCGATTGCTGCCAGCGCTTGGAATGGCGTGAAGTCGGTGATCATGGCCGTTTGGAATTCCGTGAAACCCTGGCTGGTGAGCATCTGGAATAGTCTCCGATCGGTTGCAACTTCCGTCTGGAATGGCATCAAGAGTGTGATTTCTAGCGTGGTCAGCGGCATCAAGTCCGTGGTTACTTCGGCTTGGAACAGTATCAAATCGGCCACCTCTTCCGCTTTCAACTCCGTGAAATCAACGGTGACAAGCATCTGGAACTCGATTAAATCGACGTTGTCCGGACTGGCGAATCAGGCTGCCGCTTGGGGACGGAATTTGCTTAATAACTTTATTAGCGGAATCAAAAGCCGGTTCTCCGCATTGGTTAGGGTCGTGAAAGATGCGGCAGCGACCGTGGCTGCTTACCTTGGATTTCACAGTCCCGCCAAAAAAGGCCCCGGAGCCGATGCAGACAAATGGTTTGTAAACTTAATGGAGATGCTGGAAGATTCCATCCGCATCCGGGTTCCACATTTGCGTGCGGCCGTCTTCGATGCCGCACAGCAGTTGAACATCATTAATGGGTTGAATCTCGGGGGAACCCTGCAAAGAGCGGGAATCGTTTCCGCTTCCACCAGCGAATCGGTGCAACAAGTGCACAATGAAGTCCATATCTACGCGCAAGAGGCTCCCTTAACCGAAGAGCGGTTAACCCGCTATCTCCGCCGAATGGATTGGTTGCGGTAGGAGGTGAAATCATGGCAAGAGAAAGGATAACCTGGGTGGATCAAAGTGGAGTCGAAACGGTTCTTTCTTACCAACCGGGTGTGGAAAATACGATCCTCCTGTTATATGACCGGGAAGGCTTTGAAATGCCTTCTTTTTCTTTTGCAGAAGAAAAAATCCCGCTTCAATCTGGTTCCGTTCTGCAAGATATTCAAGTGGAACCGCGGGAAGTGGATATGGCTGTCATGTTCCGTGGAAACAATTCAGCCGATTTGCAGAGGAACGTTCGCTGGTTTAAGAAATTGTTTAATCCTCTCCGCGGAGACGGAAAACTGCGGGTATTGACAGCTGATGGTGTGGAAAGAGAATTGGTTTGCCGGTACAAAAGTGGGATGGAGGGACGGGAAAAGACCGGAGAATCAGGAGACCGGTATAAAAAAATGGTGCTGACATTTCGGGCCTTTGATCCGTTTTTTTATTCCACGCAAGTTTTTACCAATACGTATGAGTTAAATACCAATCCCCCGAAGTGGTTTCCTCTCTTCCCCCTACGGTTAGGTGGAGATGCCATCAGCACAGAGATTCAGTTGGACAATCAAGGAGATATTGAAACCTTTCCGGTTTGGACCATCTACGGGCCAGGCCAAAATCCCGTTCTTCTGAATCTCACAACTGGTTATTACCTGATGTTTGAGAATCTGTCCTTAGATGTGAATGAATTTGTGACCATCGATACCCAAAAGCGCATCATTGAAAAGGATGACGGAACCAATCTTTATCCGGAACTGAGCATTGGTTCGACCTTATGGAGATTAAATGCCGGGGTCAATATTGTCCATATGGAGATGGACGGAGCTTCTTCGGATTCAAAAATCGTCGTTTGGTATCGGGAGCGATATTTGGGGGTATAGCATGGCACTTTATGAAATTTGGGTGCGTGACCGGGAGCTTAATCTGGTTGGTTCGATCACGACCTTTCGGCAATTGGAATTGACCATGAAATTCAATGATGTGGGGAAATGGACATTGGATTTACCGCTTGATTCATCCGATGTGGGAATGCTGTTAGAAGTTCGGAAACAAGGGGGTGGAATTGGAGGGATTCTTGTCACCAGAGACGGGAATCCCATTTTTTCAGGCCCGATTCGAAATGTGGAAGTCAATAACGACCTCAGTTCAAATAGTGGATATACCTTCTATGGCACGGATGACAATGGCTTGTTAGCGACACGTCTGGCGCTTCCTCCGCCTTATTATGCGATTGCCGGAACCGGATACGGATATGACGTATTCACGGGTCCTGCCGAAAGTGCCCTCTATCATCTCGTTCAGCGGAACTGTGCGGAACTGGCTTCGGCCTATCGAAGGATTCCGGGGCTATATACGGATATTGACATGAAGCAAGGGAAAACGGTGACGATTCGTTCGCGATTGGACCCCTTGATGGACAAATTGCAAGAAGCGGCTTTGGCGGACGGAAACCTTGGCTTTCGCGTGTTGCAGTTCCTGAACAACTTCATGATTTTTCAGGTCTACATCCCTCAAGATCGTGCGCAGGATCTTGTTTTTTCACGCAAGCGGGGGAACTTGGGTTCCTATCGGTATTCCGTGGAGGCTCCGGCAGCCAATTATGTGATTGTCGGGGGAGGGAGAGAAGGGGAAGAGCGAACGTTTATGTATAGCGGGGATGAACCGAGCCGGACTTTGTACGGGACGATTGAAATGTTTGTCGATCAACGCAGCACAACGGATAACAATGAACTTCTGCAAGCACTAAACAATGCACTGGTGGAAAACACGGAGAAGACCAGCCTGGAAATTTCCCCTCTCGATGTCCACCCCACCCATTATTTGGAGAACTATGATCTGGGGGATCGATGTACCGTCGAGGTGGAAGGGGAAATCATTCAGGATGTGATCCGGGTTATTACCATTACCTTGGGAAAAGACGGTGAAAAAATTGTTCCAACAGTGGGAACGCCGAATGTCGGAACCCAGTTCCGACTGTTTGACCAGTACCGGAATCTCGAAGCAAGAGTAGGAAATCTGGAAAGAAGGTGAGTCTATGCCAGCCATCGTGAACTCCTTTCCCTGGGATGATACGCCAAGCTATGAAGCGGATTGGCGCGACATGATGGAGAATATGCGATCCACCGGGATTATTGTTCAGGGGTCGCTTATGGATGGGTCAACCGGGGATTGCGCGGTCTCTCCGGGAACGGGTTTGCAAGTAAAGGTTGCACCGGGAAAAGCATGGGTAAAAGGGCATATGTGGAAACATACCGCGGACTATATTTACTTGCCGATCAATGCAAATACATTGGGGGCTCCGAGAACCGATTTGATTGTACTTCGGGCTGACTTTACGAACAATTTCATGACGTATACCGTCATCCAAGGACCGAATGCGGTTCCCATTAACAATTCCACAACCTGGGATCTTCCGCTTGCAGAAGTGACGGTGCAAAACAATGCCAGTAGCATTTCCGCGACGGATATTAAGGATCGGAGGGTGACGTCGAACCACGCGGGATTTCGTCCGATCTGTATTTTGCGGAACTCCACCAGTAAAAGTTTGGCGACCGGAACCAATGCCACCCTCTCATGGGATACGGAAGAACTGAATCCAGTTGGAATGCATCTGGTTAGTGACCGGATCACGATTCGGGAAGACGGAGTTTATGAAGTGGGCTGTTCTACTGTATGGGAAACCGTGGCTAATTCGGATAACCTGAGGCGGATTATTCTTTTTCGGAACCGCGCGGGAACGGTCGATGCGATTGCGCATGGTTCAAGTCGTGGAGCAGGGGTTGTCGGTGTGGATGTGGGGGTTTCTGCCCGACGGGTGATTGACTTGCAGAAGGACGACTATGTCTATGTGACTGCTTACAATGACAGTGGAGCGACGTTGAATATTAAGGCATCGGGGTTATATTCTCCGGTTTTCTGGTGTATGAAATTGGGGGAATCCAAGGGACTTTAACCGTTTTGCTGATTGAGGCAAAGCGGTTTTTTCTTTTTCCGGAGGTGTGGAGCCAAATGTTGACCACCGACGAATGGGGAGAATTTTTCCTCAAGTTTAGTGTTGGGGTATTGGGAGGAATCACGGCCCAATTTTTTGGGGGATGGTCCGCCGCGTTAAAAACACTGTTGCTTTTTATAGGCATCGATTATGTCACTGGTTTTCTTGCAGCCCGAAAAGAAGGTAGACTTTCCAGTACAACGGGTTTTTTTGGAATCATGACAAAGGTGATGATTTTTGCGATCGTCGCCGTAGCTCATCTTCTCGATACGTTACTTGGTGATGGACATCTACTTCGGGACGGGGCGGTGTTTTTTTATTTGACGAATGAGGCCTTATCCATTGTGGAGAACTCTGGACGAATGGGCTTGCCGATTCCGTCAGAACTGCAAAAAGGAATTGAAATCTTACGTGGTAAAGGAGAGGAGAAGAAAAAATGAAGACCATTATAATCGATCCTGGGCATGGAGGCCCAGATACAGGTGCGACCGGCTTTGGTTTGCGTGAGGCAGATATAGCGCTGCAATTGTCGGAGATGGTTGGACAACACTTTGGGAATTTTGAAGACGTAGCGGTCAGCTTCACACGGAACCGGAACACTTCGTCTTCTTATCCAGGACCGCCAGATGGACTATATAAACGAATTAAATACGCAAATGATAAAAATGCCGATCTGTTCTTGTCTCTTCATTGCAATTCCGGGGGTGGTTCAGGGTTTGAGAGCTATATTGCCAAAGGATCTCCTGCCCGGACACAACGGATTCAAAAGGCAATTAATGAAAGCGTGTTGGGCTATCTCAAAGGCTATGGGATTGGTCCACACGGCAATGCGACCAAAAATGACACTCAAGGGGCCCATTCCCGGATCGCCGTTTTGAGGGACACCAAGATGAGTGCGGTTTTGCTGGAATGTCTGTTTATTGATAACGCCAGGGAAAATAAGCTGTTGCGGGATCATCGGTTCTTGGATGGATTAGCTAGAGCTATTGTTAAGGGTGTAGCAACTGCTTTTGGATTGAAAGAGGACAAGCCGAAGCCAATGTACAGAGTAATTGTGGATGGTCAGGTTATTTTTGACACGGCTTATGAGGATAAAATTGTGGATGCTGTTACTAAGGCTATACAAAAGCAAGCTAGGGAAATTAACCTTACAAAGGCTTAATGATTGAGATTGCAAAAAAGCAACTAAAACAGGGGAGGCATTTATCCCCTGTTTTTTACCTGGTCGTTTTGAGAGGATTCAACTGGAGGGCGATTGTTGAAGGCGTAGCGACTGCGTTAGATGTAATCGGGACATGTCTTGAAATGAGAAAAATGTTTATAATTGGTGTCGCGTGGTGTATAATTAAAATGATTAATATTTGGGAATATTTTTTACTACTACTCAATAAAAAGCCCTAGTATACTTATTTGAGTATACTAGGGCAAAATTTAGCCGCGAATAACGAAACCATCTTAGGTGTTTGGCGGATCACCTGCAGAACGACGTTTATTGATTTCGAATTCGTTTAGCATGAGCACTTCACCCCCTTTGTTAAATGTTTCTGCATACGAATAAAAGAAGTCAAGCGCATAATTTTTAAAGGTGGGGTCTCCAATTTCACGTAGGAAACTTGCTGTAATGAGAAGAAGCTCGTTTTTTTGGTCTGTAAAAGCGTGCTGTTTGGCTAGTTTTAATGCTTCATTGAGATAATCAAGTGCTTTATCATGTTTGTTAATGCTAATATTGCATTTTCCTAAGCCCATAAGAGCTTGTATTTCAAGAAAAACATCATTTGTTTTTCTACTATATTTCAAGGATTCTAGAAATTCCTTTTCAGATAGTTTAATGTCCCCTTGTTTATAGTACAACTTTCCTAGCTGTGAGTAAACGTAAGCTAATAGATATTCCTTAGTAATTTTCTTCTTTAATTTTAATGCTGTTGTAAAACAACATTCAGCCATACTTAATTTGCTCATTTCAATATAAATACTTCCCAGCGTTGTCCATAATTCCAGAGAACGTTCATACATCTTATCGATCCGGGCCAGTTCAATGCCTTTAAGCGCATAATTGATGGCTTGGGGAAACCTTTTGCTTTTAAATAACAGTTTTGCTTGCATTTCATACATATTTAATGCAGATTCTTTACTTTCGCTTATATAAAGATTCGTTGTACTGGATGAATGATTGTTTATTGAAAGTTCGTCAAGTATTGCTTGTGCATCACCAAGGCGGTTTAATTTTTCAAGATAGATCACTTTACTGATAAGAATTAAATGTTTACAATATTTTCTCTCCCCATTTTCAATAAAATATTTTTCTGCTTCCTCAGTATATCGAAGCGCCTGATTAAAGTTATTCTGGACGTACTCTATTGTACTTAAGTCTTGATAACAAGCACTTTTTAAATTCGTGTATTTCATTTCAGGAAATTGTCGGTCGATTAAATGAATTGCATTAAAAAAATGGTTATACGATTTCTTCCAATTCTTCTTTTTGAAATAACACTTACCTTTGAGATACTCAATAATAGCATGATATGCATGTTTTTGTGGGATAGGGAACTCTCTTAAATGATCTAACCCTTCTTCGCAGTTTGCTAAGTCAATAATATTTTCTATAGAAATCAATTTTAATTTCAATTCTTCCATTAAGCTGTTTTCTTGATTTTTTTGTTCCTTTTCCTTCTCGTGTATGTAAAATTCAGAAATATTCTCTTTCAAACCTAATTTTTTCAATACGTATTTCATTTTATCCTCACTAACCTGTCCTTTTCCGCTTTCTATATTGCTTAGTACCGTCTGAGATAAAAAAGAATCTACCAGATCACTTTGGCGTAAGTCTTTTGATTTCCTTACTTGACGAATAAACTTTCCGAACTCGATTCTATCCACTCTATTCATTGAACATGGGCCTCCTAAAAAATTTTTTATTATTACCCGGTGGAAAAATCAGAACTTTGCTGTCGGTTTACTGAATATATCGCCTATTTCGGGTGAGTGATGACCAAAATTTTTGTATTAAACCGTTATTTGGCGAATATTTTGCTTGGTTGGAGTATAACTTCAGAAATTTGCAATAATTTTTCTGAATATTATATAATACAAACAACAAGTTTGGCAATATTTCTATACAAATGATTTTGGAAGGAGGAGAGCAATGTTGAAGCTTCAAGTCGAAGGTAAAGCACATCAAGTTGAGCCATTTCTCTATGACCTAAGGCAACGACCGCAAATCGCCCTTCATCAGGAACACGTCAAAGAAGTGTCTGATGACAATCAGATTTGTGTCACTTGTGAAGTCGATTTGCAACCATCACGCCGGCTAAAGATTGTTCATCTTAGAACTCAAGACGGTGGGGAAATTCGGATGCCCTTGCTGGATGTCATTCATGCAGAGATAGAGGAAGGGAAGACAATTCTTGCGGGTAAGGCATTTGACATTTTTTCTGGATAAAAAAAGAGCCAAAAAAATGGCTCAGACAACTTAAGCTATTAGCCCCATTATAACATGGATGGGAGATGGAGGGAATGGATTGAAGGGGTTCCCTAAATGAAGAAGGAAAGAATCCTCTACTGGTGGGATGAGTCGGAACAGGCACTCATTGTCATTTGTCCTTCCATAAATAGACGAAAAAGGATTAAAAATCCGGGAAAGATCGAACGTTTTTTGCAAGTGCATCAGGTCGCATTGGAAGAGTGCAAGGGAGTTCGTTGGGATTTTGATCATCTGGGGCTGTTCAGGAAATTCTGGTGGTAGGAAAAACGGATTGTAAAGACGGGTAAGCGGTAAACACATCACAAAAGGCTTGGATACTCGGATCAAAATGCCGGGTATCCAGCTGTTAAAGGGTGTTCAGATGGTGTTGCGATTAACGGTAGAGGGACCGGAAGAGAAAGTGAGAGCTTTTTTGAAGGAGTTCTCCATCCTTCCGCAACATAAAGTATTGGCTACATCAGTACCTTACGAAGATGATGAATTGGCAAAAGGTGAGGTGCAGATTCTTTGCCATTTCAGGCATTTCCCGCTGAGCGAGATCAATGAACCGATTTCCGTTACGTTTCAAACCAAAGATGGGAAGTATTTAAACTTTAATTTGCTGAGTGGGTACGTTATTCGGGATGGAGATACGATTTCAGTAACGGGAAGGGCTGTATCTGGGCTGTTGAAGGAGTAGCAACCATTGGTTCATAACAAAAAACGTGGTTATTAGCGCTTACGTACTAGGAGGTAACACTCGTGATGGTTGGCTTAGGTGTGATTGGGGTTTTATGTGCTCTAGGGAAAATTATTTTCTTACTAAGGAAAAGTAAAGATCGTCTTTTATATGAAATCGCTGATAAAACCTCATTTTTTGATTATTTTTTAATCTCGACCGCAGTTCTGATTTTTTTATTTGACATGGACGCCGTCATTCAGTTTCTTCTCCTTGATATTTTTCTCCTTGTTGGGATTGTAAATACAATCATGACCTTTTACTATGCCAGAAAAATAATGAAAAGGGTTCGATAACATGATCAAGCAAAACAGAAGATGAGTGGTTACTTGAGATGAGTCAGCGATTTCCGAATTTGAGAAAAGCGACCTTTGAATGTCCACAGTGCGGTCACGTTCAGTCAATAGAGGATTTTCTTAATCTCAATCTCGATGCAACCAGAGCTTTTAAGGACTGTCTGGGACGATATGTAATCAATTTCGGTTGTGAGTTTACAGTAGATAACGGAGCATGTTTATTAGATAATGTTCGGATAGTGGTGGATCGAAAAGGCAATGAATTTAAGGTGTTTAATTTTATCTAGCATTTACAGAAATTTAATTCTATTCGCAGGGAACGGCTAGTAAAGAAGAGAAATAATATATAGGAACATGCGTTTCTGTATGTTCCTATACTCTATCCCAGTAAAAATTCTTTTTCTTTCGTTATGTCTCCATAAAAGAGCAGAGATAGGAGAGTATTCATGTTGACTTTGATCCGAAAAAAAACCATGACATTATTGTTTAAAATCAATTATGAGGCATATCTAAAATTTTTATACAAATGGTACACGGGCTATACTCTCTTAATGAACCCCAAAAGTCC
>NZ_JPST01000019.1 GCF_000763315.1 Thermoactinomyces daqus
TGGCGAAAATCCAAAGAAAAACCTCAGCCAAAAGTCACACGCATAAGTTGAACGCCGACTTTTTCTGACCGTGGAAATTTACACATAATTTTGGACTTGATCTTGATATGTAGCATCCTTTATAAAATTTTGAACGCACTCTATTGCTTTCTTTATTTGTTGCTCGATAGGACCGTTTATAGTAATAGGTTTTCCTTCTAAATATTCTCTTTTGTATTCTGTATCTGTTGTTCTCAAACGATATACCTTTATGGCGCATCTTGTATCTAGTGATGCTTGTGGTTCCTCATCGAACAATAAGATACAACCTACATTAGGATGGTAAGAACCATTTTCGCTTCTTTGTACTAATTTCTGCTTTCTTAGAAACTTCTCTTCGCTGAGAGAAGTTTCAACTCTTTTCATATAATCAGATAGATATCTTGATGTGATGATATCGTCGATTTCTACTTCCTGAATAGAAACTTTTTCGTAATTGTAATGCCCTTTTGAATACGAGAGTTTTATAATTTTCTCACCTTTTATTTTTTTTGAACTGGCGTTCAAACGGATATAGCACTCTTCATTTGCTGTATAATGTACTCGTGGGCTTTTAGGAATCAGCAGATGTAAAACAAAACCATATTTTCCGAAATCAAGAAATTCGATATCGACATTTTCTACACTTGGTTTGGTTGTTTCCATTAAAGTTGAAATAATATCGTTAGCATCTTCGATGTTTTTAAAGCCAATGATTCTTTCTCCAGTAGATTTCTTATCCTCTATTCCTATATAAATCTCACCTCCGTCTGCATTTGCAAATGCAACAAAATGTTTTTGAAGATCAGATGGTTTTATGCGAATACTTTTTATTTCGTGGAAATGATCTTCTTGTAATTCAAGTAATTTCTTTTTTTCTTTGGATGTTATCTTTCGGATTTCCAATATTGAGTTCCACCTTTCATCAAAATCATCTTATAAAATTGATAATAGTGAACTGATCAATCATTAATTATATTATATTTAAAATTTGGATATTATTATGAAAATAATACCTGCCTTTTTTATATGGAGGTGGAAGGGATTTAATGCGTAATTTGATCATCATTTTCTTTTCTATTTTCGTTTTGGCAGGGTGTACAATGCATGAAGAATCAAAGAAAACCAATATCGTAAAAGTCGATGATCGAGCCTTTTTCATTTCAGATCAGCAATTTCCTGAAAGAGCATCGTTCTTTCGAAAAGCTTTCAGAGTAACGAAGACCGCTGCTTGTACGTTGGATCGTAAAAATGCAGGAGCCAGAAACAAAGAAGCGTTAAAGAGCTATCCACCAAAGGATGGATTTGATCGGGTGCAGTGGCCGCTTGCCATTTGCAGGGAAGGCGGGGCCGGCGCTTATGTTGAGTATATTGAGAGTGAAAAGAATGAACAGGTTGAGAAATGGTTACAAAAAGAGTTAAGTAAGTATCCTGATGGTACACCTCTTTTCTTTCACATAGGAGATCGTCCGAAGATGAATATCATAACAGATCAAAAGGAACGAAATTAGTATGAAGCACTCTTGCTTGAAATAAGTTTCCTTCAAACAATCCGTGCTTTAAATAGTAGGAAGATGAAGAAAAAATGAGCTTTTATCTGTCTGCTGATTTGTTTGAAGGTGATCATCCCGCATGGGATCAAGTTTTATGAGAACGAGGGCGGTTTAAATCCGAATTTAAACTGGGAGTGCTCTTGTTTCGATTAACGCAATTGCCGATACAACTGGGAGATATTCCTGAGAAGTGAATTGGGGTGTGGACAGACAGCAGCTTTGAAGTTGATTAAACCATAAAGCGAGCCTTCATGTTGAGCCTCGCTTTTTCTTTATGGTAAGATAAACCAACTGAGTTTGGAAAAGTGGAGTGATCTTTCCGTGAAAAAAGCCAACCGATTAATCAACGAAAAATCTCCTTACCTTCTGCAACACGCCTATAATCCTGTCGATTGGTATCCATGGGGACCGGAAGCATTTGAGAAGGCAAAACTGGAAGACAAACCGATTTTTCTTTCGATCGGCTACAGCACTTGCCATTGGTGCCATGTGATGGAACGCGAAAGTTTTGAAGATGAACAGGTTGCGAAGGTATTAAATGAAAATTTTGTTTCGATCAAGGTGGATCGTGAGGAGCGTCCGGATGTGGATCACATCTACATGACGGTGTGCCAGGCGATGACGGGACATGGCGGTTGGCCGCTGACGATCATTATGACGCCGGAGCAGAAGCCGTTTTTTGCCGGCACTTACTTTCCGAAAGAGAGCCGGTACGGACGGACGGGCCTGATTGAGCTGCTTGAACGGGTGGCACGGCTTTGGAAGTCGGAGCGCAAGCGGGCCGATGAGATGAGCGGCCGGGTCACGGAGGCGGTGCAAGCTTATCTTGCTCCCGATGAAGCAGGGGAGTGGGGCAAGGAATTGTTTGATTATGCTTTTGAACAATTTGCCAGTCAATTTGACGAGGTGTATGGCGGATTCGGGGATTCCCCGAAATTTCCGCGGCCGCACGATTTCCTCTTTTTGCTGCGGTATTGGCGGCAGACGGGTGAAAATGAAGCGTTGCGCATGGTGACGTCTTCACTTGCAGCGATGCGAAAAGGGGGTATTTTTGATCATCTCGGTTATGGATTTGCGCGCTATTCCGTTGACCGGGAATGGCTGGTTCCCCATTTTGAAAAAATGCTGTACGATCAGGCGCTCTTGGCGCTCGCTTACATAGAAGCGTTCCAGGCGACGGGTGAGAAAAGCCATGCGGAAGTGGCGAGCGAGATTTTTACTTATGTCCTGCGGGATATGACTTCCCCGGAAGGCGGTTTTTACTCGGCGGAAGATGCGGATTCCGAGGGAGTGGAAGGGAAATTTTATGTCTGGACTCCCGGGGAGATTCAGGAAGTGCTCGGACCGGAAGAAGGGGCGTTCTTTTGTGAAGTGTACGGAGTGACGGAAGAAGGGAATTTTGAACACGGTACATCGATTTTGAACCGGATTGGAGTTTCCCTGGAGGAGATGGCAAAACGACGCGGTTTGTCTGTGGAGGAGCTTAACCGGAAGCTGGCCGAACAGCGGGAAAAATTGTTTGCCGTCCGGGAGAAGCGGGTTCATCCGTACAAAGATGATAAAATCCTCACTTCCTGGAACGGGCTGATGATTGCGGCACTGGCCCGCGGCGGCCGGGTTTTGGGAGAGACGGAGTATACGGATGCGGCCGTGCGTGCGGTGGAGTTTATCTTTAACAATCTGACCCGGGAAGATGGCAGGTTGCTTGCCCGTTTTCGCGATGGAGAAGAGAAATACCCCGGTTATCTGGATGACTATGCTTTTTTGATTTGGGGTTTAATCGAGCTGTATGAGACGACATTCCAGGCAAACTATCTCACACGGGCCATTTATTTGACCAAAAAGATGATCGAGCTGTTTGGCGATGAGAAAAATGGCGGTTTTTATTTTTACGGAAAAGATGCGGAGACGCTTTTGGTCCGGCCCAAAGAGATTTATGACGGAGCGACACCTTCGGGCAATTCGGTGGCTGCTTACAATTTGATCCGGCTGGGAAAATTGACTTCGGACGAGCAGCTTTTGAAGGAGGCGGATCGCCAACTTCGTGCTTTTGCCAAGGCGATTGATTCCTCGCCGATTTCCCATTCCTTTTTCTTGATTGCCATGATGTTCGCCCAGGGGCCGAGCAAGGAGATCGTCATTTCCGGACGTCCCAATGATGTCGATACGAAGGAAATGATTCGGATGGTGCAGCGGGCTTATCTGCCGGAAGCGGTGATTGCACTGCAACCGCGGGGAGATTTGGCGACGACGATGAAAATTTTCATTCCCAATGTGAAGGAGAAAGAGCCGGCGCAAGCGGAAAAGCCTGCCGTTTACATCTGCGAGAATTATGCTTGCCAGGCGCCGATCAGGGAGATAAAAGAATTGAAAGAAGCGCTCAAATAATAAAAGGGACAATGAAGGGCACAACCGATCAAAAAGGTTGTGCTTTTTTCTGTTCCCTTCCCGGGATCATCTTGATGTGGAACTTTTTCTTTTGAGAGGCTTCGGTTTGGACGATTATATAAGTCGGCTGATACCCGTTTTTTTGGAAACGGAATTGATAACGGCCGGGAGGAACGTGCCATGCAAAACAGCCGTTTCGGTCTGTATAAACTGCAATGTCCGGGATCGGTCCGGCTGTTTTCCCGGCCGGTTCCGGAAAGACCAATACATGCTCCAGGGGAAAGCCATGATGATCGGTGACTTGACCGCTGATGGTGCTTTTGCCCTCATTGGCAAAGAGGGACGCGGAGAAGGGGAGGAGAAGAAGAAAAAGGAAAAAGAGAGTGTAACAAGCTGATGAATAGCGGGAAAATGTCATGGTTGGCCCAAACTCCTTTTGCCAAAAAGGTGTCCGCCAACATGAGAAAGCGCTTGGCGGACATCCTTCCTGTGTCGATTCAGGAGGCCGGAAAGCCCCTTTTTACTGTTGTCGCCATAGATTCAGGTTATTAAACACTTCCTGGGTGATCCTCGTTCCGCTATTATATCCGTTGTACCCGTAAACACCATTGGTATGGATCGCGATGGAGCATACCCCGCATCCCCGGGAATTTTCCTGATAGACCGGGGAACCGCTTTGTCCTCCATATGTATCGTTTGAATAATAGAGTTTGTACGCTGTGGATTTGCGAATCTGATCCCTGTCTTCCCATTGCGTGCCGTATTCTTTATCGCCGGGATAACCGCTAAGATTCTCGGGCGTTCCGTCCAGCGAACCGCTTTTCCAGCGATAACCGAACCAACCGGCTGAATCTCCGATATCCCAATTCAATTTGATCGCGCCATAATCGTAGGAGCCGTCTCCATCTTCCGTCCACCCGGTCACGGAATAGAACGTTCGGGCTTTGGCTGAGCCATAAGGAAGGTCGTTCCCGTTTCGGCCGGGGTACACATTGGCGAAACTGGCCCATTTATGTTTGTTTGGATCATATACACAATGTCCGGCGGTCACAACCGTATCCGGGCTGATCAGCCAACCGGTGCAGCCGCCGATATCGCTTTCAATTTTTACGATGGCACTGTAAGGATAGACGGAGGGATCCTGCACTTCGGTTCGTTCATCCTGTCCGATGACAGATTCCTCTCCCAAGTGTCCGGCAGATTGGTTCGATGTTCTTGAAGAAGATGGGGCGAATTCATGGATGCGTTTGTTCGTTCCCGGATGTCCTTTTACATAGGCTCCGTTTTGCGTCTGAATCACATCATCAGGCTGACCGAACACGGTGCGGTAAGAACCGTCACTGGAGACGGGGGTATGGGGGGAGTCATTGGCCGCAGACGCTTGTCGGATCGGAAGAACGCTTGTCAATGGAAGCAGGGTTAACCCCAGAAGCGCTGTTGCCATGATCGTTTGTCGCAAGCTGAATTTGTGTGACATGAGCAAATCTCCTTCCCAGTTTATGACTGTCACCGAATATTATAAATAAAACCAAAATTAGGGACAATTGGACATTCTTGTATAGACGGAGAAAATAACGGAAAAGTTGCATGTTGAAATAAAAACGAATTTGCATTGAATTATTTTTTATTTATGAATTAGTTTATTTTTCGTTTATTAAATACTGTTAAATCCAAATGATTTAACCCGAAGCTGCGGAACGCATGGATGAAAACGGGCAAGAAAATTTCTATTTTTGGACAAATTTATCGGCCTTTTTGCTTCTCCGGGCAAAGTTTCCGGTCAATCAGATGGTTCGCTCCCCTCTCCCAGTTTTTTCATCTCCGACATAGATGCCCGTTTTGAAAAACTCCTCCTGAGGGGATTTACTTTTAATGATTATCATATTATAATTATTATAAAAATGTTAACCTGAACAAACTTATTTGCAATCAATCAAAAACGAGAATCGTTTTCAATGGATGTGTGCGGCTCCGGCAAGCGGGGTCGCTTCGCTTGTTTTAAGGTAAATAAAAATGATCATTATTCTCAAAAGGCGGTGTGGCGAATATGCAAATGGAGGTCTTGCCGGATAAACGGCATGCAACAGTCTTCACTTGGCTTCATAATTGGGATTGGAAACGACATATGGAGATGATGGCTGCCGTAATTTGCGGTGTTTTGCTGTTCGTGGCCTGGTGGATGCAAAAAGAGAGATTGGGGCTGGCGCTTGCGTTGTTCATCGCTGCTTATGTGATCGGAGGATTTGCCAAAGCAAAAGAGGGGGCCGCCACCCTGATCCGGGAGAGAGAACTTGATGTAAATCTGCTCATGTTTGTGGCCGCGATCGGAGCAGCGGCAATCGGCTATTGGCTGGAAGGCGGCATGCTCATCTTTATTTTTGCGGTCAGCGGTGCCTTGGAGAGCTATACCTTGGCCAAAAGCGAAGGGGATCTGTCTTCGCTGATCAAACTGAAACCGGAACAGGCCCGCTTATGGACGGAGGATGGCGAAGAACACCTGGTGCCGGCAGGTCAATTGAAACAAGGGGATCTGATTCTGGTGAAACCCGGTGAACGGATCGCGGCGGACGGGATGATCAGAAAAGGAGTGTCATCGGTACATGAAGCGGCGATTACCGGCGAAGCGATGCCGGCAGAGAAAAAGGAAGGCAGCGAAGTGTATGCCGGGACGACCAATGGGGAAGGTTCCCTGATCATTGAAGTGACGAGGGCGGGGGATCAGAGTGTGGTCGCCCGGATGGTCCGGCTGATTGAACAGGCGCGTTCGGAAGTGCCGCCTGTGCAAACGAAGATTGAGCGAATCGAAAAAATCTATGTGAAGGCGGTATTGCTGCTGACTGGTTTGCTGATGCTTTTGCCCCCTGTTTTTTTTGACTGGTCGTGGAAAGAGAGCTTATACCGTGCGATGATTTTTCTGGTCGTCGCATCTCCCTGCGCCTTGGTCGCCTCCATTTTGCCTGCTCTGCTGGCGGCGATTTCAAACGGCGCGCGGCAAGGAATCCTGATCAAAAGCGGGAAGCAACTGACCAACCTGGCCGGCTTGAAGGTGATCGCTTTTGATAAAACGGGCACCTTTACGGCAGGACGTCCGCAAGTGACGGATATACGGCCTTTCGGAGAATGGTCGGAAACGGAACTGCTTCAGGCTGTCGCCTCGATTGAAGGGTTGTCCGAGCATCCGATCGCCCGGGCGTTTGCGGAATATGCAGCGGCCAACGGAGTGAAACCGGAAAAAGTGGAATCCTTAACGGCGCATCCCGGGAAAGGAATTGAAGCGGAGTATAAAGGGAGCCGTTGGTTTATCGGGAAACCGCGTGCATTTTCCGAGCAAAACCGGGAGGTCGGCGAAATCGTCCGAAAATGGGAGGATGAGGGGAAAACCGTTATTTTGGCGGCAAAGGACGGGGAGATAGCCGGTTGCTTCGCGCTGCGCGATCAGATTCGGCCGGAAGCGGCAGAGATGGTGCGCGAATTGAAAAAGCAGGGGATTCTCGTGGCCATGTTAACCGGCGATCAAAGGAAAACCGCAGAAGCGATCGCCGAAGAAGCGGGAGTTGATCTCGTCTTTGCCGATCTGCTGCCGGAAGAAAAAGTGCGGTTGGTCGAGGAGCTAAAAGAGACATACGGTGAGGTGGCGATGGTAGGGGACGGTGTCAATGATGCTCCTGCCCTCGCCCGTGCGGGAACCGGATTTGCCATGGGAGGAGAAGGGACGGATTTGGCTCTGGAAACGGCCGATGTCATCATGATGAAAGACGATCTCTTGAAAATCCCGTATTTGATCAGGATGGCGAAAAAGCTGAACCGCGTCGTAAAGCAAAACGTGATCTTTGCTTTATCGGTGATCGGTCTGCTGGTGGCGGCCAATTTCATCCATTGGATGAATCTGCCGTTTGGCGTGGTGGGGCATGAAGGAAGTACGATTTTGGTTATTTTAAATGGACTACGTTTGTTGAAGTGAACTACAATGAAAAGGGAGAAGCTGACCGAATCCGGCGTTTCTCCCTTTTTGCTGTCTTCAAAACTTTTAAAGAAAAAACGTTGGTTGTGATGGTTATCAATTTCGGCGGTAAAAGCGGATCAGTTCGGCATTTGGTTTTTCATTTGCCAGACTTATCTGAATCATGCGGACCAATTTAGCCCGCGACCGGTGTGCTGATTCAATCATCGCTTCCAACATGGCATCGGCGTCAAGCGCATACCAGTCAATCTCATAGCCTGTATTCAAACCCAGACAGCGAATGAACTCCCGCTGAGCCCGTCCGTTTCCCTCGCGAAAAGGGTGAAGCATGTTGATCTCCGCGAGATAATAGGCGGCCCGGTCGGAGAAACTTTCGGCATCCAGTCCAGTCAGATACCTCTCGGACCGGAGTTCGGCAAAGATTCGTTCTGCTTGGGGACGAAGGAAATAAGGCAAACAAAAAACGGTCGGAGGTTTTGAGATCGTTTCCGTCCGGAGTTGACCTGCCCACTCGTACACATCTTGAAAGAGATACCAATGGATCCGTTGCAGATGGAGTAGATCAAAATGGCCGAGGATCGGTGACTCCATCAACTGCACCAGGCGTTTGGAAGTCATCAATCTCTCCCAGACAGCGAGTTTCTTCTGATCACGCAGGCCTCGTTTATTTTTCAAGATCGTTGTACCGGGATAAAAGTAAGGAGATTCCTTCAATCTCTGGTACTATCCTTTCAGTGCAAGCTCCAGTGCCTTGCGGTCATATTCTTCTTCGGAGATTCGCCCTTCGCAGTAAGCGAGGAGTAGTTCTTGTTCAGGTTTGCTCAGATGAACGCCTTCATGTTTCAGTGTCCCAACGGCCCCCCGGAACTTCGCTTTTGGCGATATCTGCTTGGGAGAGTCGGTGATTTGGTTGGCAACGCCCATTTGAGTTGGCATCCTTTCCATTTTGAGGTTCACCTCTATTTTATCATTTGCGGCCGGGGACCAACAATGTTCAGCCGCCCCGTTTACGGCACGTTCCTATTATAGGTGGGAGGGGATGTCTCTTATACCCGGAAACACGATGCAAAAAAAAGGCACAGATCTTCGGATCTGCCAGCTTGTTGACAAAGTTACGAAACCAAGGACTGCCGGGGCCGGGTGTTTTTCCTTGCTCCCGTTTCTACTGTCGCAAAAGCCACTGCTGAAAAACACCCATGCCCTCCTCTGGCGTTGTTAACAGTTTTGCAGATCTTCCTGAACTGCGCGCAATCGGCGATGATGAACATATTACTTCAACTGATGGGATTTAAACGCGACCAATCTCCCTGTTGTATGGAAAATGCGGTGAGGTTTGGTCACGTGGCCGTGTTTCGTCAGCCAAGCATAGCCTTCCTTTTTGGCTTCTTCGTCCGTTTTCGCCTTGAGTGCTTCGTCGAATAACACTTCTCCCTTTTCATCATAAACGGTCATATGGTACACGACTGGCTCACCTCATCTTTTGTGTGAGTTGTGTGGCAAATCAAATTTATTATAGCATGTCAAAGTGAAGCATTCAGTTTGATCTGCGCCTGATCAAGCGCTTTTTTCAGATCTTTTCTCATTTCCCGCTCGACTTCGCTTTTCTTCTCATTTTCGGTTTGGGCGACGACACGAATCATCGCTTCAGTAGTGCTGATCGTTTCCACCCCCAGCACTGTCGGGCCGTTTACAATGCCGGCCATCTGCTGTTTGAGGCGGTTGCATTCCTGTTCCAGAACGGAAATGGCCCGGTCGAGGTCCGCATCTGCCGGGATGGGGAGATCGACCTGCGCCTGTTTAAACCCGCGTGAATGGTTGGTGAGCGATTTTACATCCCGGTTGAGGACAAAGTGAAGGTCCCCGTCACTGTCACGCAGTTTCAGCACGCGCAGACCGACATGCTCCACAGTGCCGGAATATCCGTTCACGGTAATTTCCTCGCCGACATGAACCTGATCTTCCATCAGCATAAAAAATCCGGTAACGATGTCGGCGACCAAATCTTTGGCCCCAAAGCCGATCGCCAGGCCCAGGACGCCGGCACTGGCCAAAATGGCAGAGATATCAATGCCGAATTCTTTGAGTACGGTAACCGCGGCAATAAAAAAGATTACATAGGTGGATACGTTGATCAACAAGCTTTGTATCGTTTTCAGGCGCTGCTGCGTTCCTTTGTTCAGCCGCTTGCTCTGATTGGTCAGGCGAATGATGATTTTGCGGATGACGGAAAGAGCGATCAGTGAGATGACAATAATGAAGATGCTTGCGAGCAGGGAATCGAAGATTTTGGTGAAATCGATGTGAATCCAATTGGATAAATCAGGCATAAAAAAGTTCTCCTCCTTGTTGCGCATTCGGATTGAACGGTCTATAATCCTCTTCATGATATTTTGATTGTAGAAAAAGGGAGGTGCTGAATCGATGGTCGAACGGTGGTCGATTGCACGGTTTCGCATATTGGTGCTGATCGTCTGTGTTGCCGGGATGACCCAGGGATTGCTCATTCCGCTCCTTACCACTTTACTTGACGAGCAGGGAATAAATCCGGCCGTCAACGGTTTGAGCGCAGCAGCTCTTTATATCGGAATGCTCATCGCTTCGCCGTTTGGGGCAAGGGTGGTGAAGCGGAAAGGATTGAAATGGACAATTTTGTTTGGTTTGTGCACAGTGGGTGGAGCGACCATTCTGTTTCCTCTCTCGTCCAATGTCTGGATTTGGAGTTTCCTGCGTCTTGTTGTCGGAGCAGGTGACAGCTTATTGCATTATGCGACCCAGCTGTGGATTACGACAACCGCTCCTGCCGTACAAAGGGGAAAACGGATTTCCCAGTACGGTTTTGCCTATGGGCTCGGTTTTGGCATCGGCCCTCTCGGCATGAATTTGCTTGTTTTTGGAAAGTTTATGCCGTTTTTGGCTGTCCTGGCCGTTTTGGGCATCTCTCTTTGCTTGTCGCTGCGTCTCGATAATGGAAGCCTGCCGGAGTCGGCAGAGGTTGCTTCCGGGAAAAGGCAGCGGAACGGGGCGCAATTGCGGCGAATTTATCTGACGGGTCTGGTTGCGCTGTGTCCTCCCGTTTTATACGGTTTTCTGGAAACGGCGCTGTCGGGAAACTTCCCGGTGATCGGTTTGAAAGAAGGTCTCTCCAAAGGATGGATCTCCATCCTGATCTCCGCCTTCGTCTGGGGGAGCTTGCTGTTGCAGGTACCGCTCGGAACGCTGGGAGACCGGATCGGCCGTAAACGAATCCTGATCGCGACCTGCTGTTTGGGTTCGCTCGGGATGTTTCTGATTCCTCTGTTGCTTTCAAATGTTATCTATCTGTTCATCGCTTTTACATTGATCGGAGGCTTCGTCGGTTCTCTGTTTTCCCTCGGCCTTGCTTATGCCACGGATCTTTTGGCTGCCGACGATTTGCCGGCAGCCAATGCGATTGCCGCCATGCATTTCAGTGTCGGCAGCATCCTCGGCCCCTATCTGGGCGGTTATCTGATCGAGTGGTTCGGGAGTCCGGCGTTGTTTTGGTTTATCGGCAGTTCGCTTTTGGTTTTTGTTCTGTTGGCGCTGCTGTATCCCGTCACGCATAAGCAGGAGGAAATCGTTCGGAAGAAAGCAGTCTAGAACGATTACGTCTGTTTCTGTTTAACTTCGCGCACCGGCAATTCATACTCGAAGCCGTCATGGGCGAGCAGCGTTTGCGGAAAGACGCTTCTGGCTTCTTCGAGCAATTCGGCACAATCTTCCTCTTGAAAGCGGGAACTGATATGATTTAGAATGAGACGTTTTGCTCCGGATTGTTTGGCCACTTCCGCCGCCTGGGTGCAGGTTGAATGAAAGAAAGAAAAAGCCAACTCTTCCTGTCCGGCCCGGTAGGTCGATTCATGGATGAGTATATCTGCATTGCCTGCGAGTTCGAATGCGGTCTTTGTGACGCGGGTATCACCGAGGATGGCGATGATTCTTCCCGGTACTGGCGGAGACAGGAACTCTTTGCCGTCGATGTGCCGCCCGTCCGGGAGCAAAACCGTTTTTCCTTCTTTCAATTCTTTGTAAACAGGACCGGGTGGAACGCCGATTTCCTTGAGGCGCTTGGCATCGAGCCGCCCGGGCTGTTCTTTTTCCATCAGCCGAAAGCCGAATGACGGGATGCCGTGATCCAATTTCTTGACCAGAATGGAGAACGCTCCTTCCGTAAACCGGCTGCCGTCGGCGATTTCCTCCACCTTCAGCGGATAGCGGAGGAATGTCCGGCTCGTTTTCAGAGAGATTTCAATGAATTCGGCCAATCCCGGGGGGCCGTATACGGTCAGCGGTGTTTCCGCTCCCTGAAAGGAACGGCTTCCTAGGACTCCAGGCAAGCCGTAGAGATGGTCCCCGTGCAGGTGGGTGATCCAGATGTGGCTTACCTTACTCAGCTTTACAGGTGAAACAAGTATTTGATGCTGGGTTGCCTCTCCGCAGTCAAACAGCCAGGTTTGTCCTCCGTATTCCGGCATGACCAGGGCGAGGGAAGAAACGTTGCGCATTCTGGAAGGAACCCCCGCGCCGGTACCGAGGAAATAGAAGATCATCCCTTTTGCATCCTTTCTTCATCAAGACCGCTTTCGGTCGCCTGTCTGTTCCGGTTAAAGTCCAGGACCCACCTGGCTGCTTCGGCTACGGAATGCACGATATGAGCCGCTTCTTTTTGCACAGCCGGGTCGGCACCAGCCATGGCAAAGCTGTGCGGAGTCATCCGGAGCATGGAGATATCGTTAAAGGAGTCACCGATGCAAGCGACTTCCTCAGCTTTCAGGCCCAACCTGTCGATTAATTTTTCAATGGCAGCACCTTTGGAAATCCCGTACGGCATGAAATCGATGCAATCTTTGTCGGAAATAAAGGTGTCCAATTGTCCGCGGTATTTGGTGTTAATGTGTTGTTCCAGTTTTTTGATGGTTTCGAGATCACCAAAAAAACAGAGTTTGCTTGGAAGGATCGAGTGACCGATTTGTTCCGGCACATGCGGATCTTCTTTCACCGGCATCTTCATGCGTTGTTCAATCGCCCGGATCTCCGGGGTTTTGGCCTTCACGAGCATGTCGTTTTCCTGATTGATGAAACAAGAAAGTCCGAACGGGAGTGCCTCCTGGTACAGTTGACGCGCGAGTTCACCGGGAAACACGGCGGAACTGAGCTTTTCATTTTCCGTCGTATAGAGAAAAGCGCCGTTTTGACTGATGCGGTGGGCATTGATGCCAATTTCTCCCGCGATGCGCGTCAGTTCTTTATCCATGCGGCCTGATGCGAGGCAGAGGATCACCCCTTCGCGCTCCAATGTCCGCAGGGCGGCCTGATCGGCTTCCGTAACGCGCTTTTCATGGTTAAGTAAGGTGTTGTCCAGATCGCTGACAAATAATCGAATCATGCTATACACTCTTTCTATGTCTTTTGTTCCACCGGTATCTCCCATAGCGTACCACAAAGTGTTTCATTTTTCATGATCCCGGATGACAGAGGGAAGATTCTTTTTCATCCATACATGGAAAATATTGAACAATCCGGAGATGAGACAGTTTAAGCCAACTCGGGAGGGTCATGGAGGAACCGGAAAGATAAGGGGATACCACGATCTGACCTGCAATAAACATTCACAGAAGGAGAAGACAAGCATTTATGATTATGGACAGCCTTTTTATCATCGGCTTGTTATTCATATTCCTTGTCATCGTTGTTTTGGTTTCGGTTTTCAGGCATTTTTCCCGGATGCCAAAACCTCTCTTCAAGGAGCCGGCCAACTTCCTTAAGCCAAAGTGCTGGAGCGATGAAGACGTTACTGTTGGCTGGGTCGGCCATTCGACGGTGCTGATTAATCTGTATGGCACCAAGATTCTGACCGATCCTGTTTTGGGGCGGCGCGTCGGCGTCCATCTGGGGATCCGGGACTGGACGATCGGTCCCAAACGGCATACGGGACCGGCTTTGTCCATTGAGGAGTTGGGACATGTCGATCTGATTCTGTTGTCTCATGCCCATATGGATCATTTTGATTTCCCGAGCTTGAAAAAATTGGCTCATTCCGGCACCAAGGTGGTTACGGCGTCAGGAACCGGACATTTATTGAAAAAGATGCCTTTTTCCGAGGTTTTAGAGCTGGGAGGAGAGGAAAGCATCGATTTTCGCGAATGGGGACTCACCATCACGGCGGTTCCGGTCAAGCACTGGGGGAACCGTTTTCCGTGGAATAAGAGTTACGGATACACGGGGTATTTGCTTGAAAAGAGGGAACAACGGATTTTTTATCCCGGTGATACCGCCTATACCCCGAATCTGTCCAAGCTGAAGGAAAAGGGGGAGATCGACCTGGCCCTGATGCCGATCGGCGCTTATTTCCCCGATTCGTTTCAGTGGGCGCACTGTACGCCGGAGCAAGCTTGGCAAATGTTTAAAGAGATCGGTGCAAAATGGCTGGCTCCGATCCACTGGAATACATTTGTCCTCTCCTATGAGCCGGTCGATGAACCGATCCGGCGCCTGAAGGAAGCAGCAGGGGAGGAAGCGGAACGGATTGTCTGGCAGGAACAGGGAGAAGTTTTTTGTTTGAGCAAAGCCGTCCGCTGATCCGGGTCATTTTGCCGTCGGGGAGAGAAGCTCCCTTTTGGCGATGGCTGCTTTTATGGCCATGTAGTCGACTTCTGGCGGCAGGGCGTCTTTGATCGGACGCAGTTTATGCGCACCCAGTTCCGCGATTTTTTGCATGATCAGCTTTTCCCAGCGCGGGGGAATAAAGTCGTCCCAGGAAAGATCCATTCCTTCCAGTCCGGCCCGGAGCAGATGATCTTCGACGGTGCTGCGGACAAGCCCCCTTTCCGCGGCGATTTCATCAATCGTTTTTCCCTGCACATACAAGTGATAGGTGACCAGGTGGCTCGGCTCTTTGTCAGAGGAGGCAGAGGCGGCCGGATCCGTTTCAGGAGAGAGATTATGTGTTTGCGCATATTGACGGATCGCTTCAAGAAAAGCGAGACCATATTTTTTGTATTTCCTCTCCCCGACACCGCTGATCGACCGGATCGCCTCTTCCGTCAGCGGCAGGCGGCGGCACATTTCTTTTAATGTGCTGTCGCCGAAAATCATATAAGGCGGCAACTGTTCCTGTTCGGACAGTGTTTTGCGAAGCTGGCGCAGTTCTTCAAACAACCCGTGGGAGCGTTTCGGTTCGGAATGGAGCGATTGATCATGATCCAGGCGGATTCTGACCGGTCTCATTCCTTTCAGGACTTCAATCGCTTTGTTAGTCAGTTTGGCGATGGGAAAGGACATTCCGCCTTCGTAAGCGAGGGAGATATACCCTTCCGCTGCCAACCGCTTGCATAAGCCGAGGATTTCCTTCTCCGTGTATTCACTCAGGATCCCGTAGGTGGACAGCTTGTGGAGATCCCACTCCATAACGCGTTTGCTTTTGGAACCGCGCAACACTTTGGAGATGATGGTGAGTCCGAAACGTTCCTGCATTCGCTTGATACAGGAGAAGATTTTTTGCGCCTCAATGGTGATATCGCTCAAGTCCCCCGCCTGATTCCGACAATTTCCGCACGTGCCGCAGGTGGTCGTCTCTTTTTCGCCAAAATAGGAGACGATCTCTTTTTGCAGGCATCCTCCGGCATGGCAGTAGTTGATCATCTTTTGCAGTTTGTTCAGCTCATAGGTTTTACGCTCCGGCGTCATGTCGCTGTGCGTGATCAGGTAGCGCTGGGTCGGGATGTCCTGCGGAGAGAAAAGGAGGATGCATTCGCTTTTCTCACCGTCCCTTCCGGCCCGTCCGGCTTCCTGATAGTAGCACTCCAAATTCCGGGGCATGTTGTAATGGATGACAAAGCGCACATTGGATTTGTCGATGCCCATTCCAAAAGCATTGGTGGCGATGATGGTCTGGATCTGGTCATAGGAAAACTGCTCTTGGGCGCGGTTTCGTTCTTCTTCACTCATTCCTCCGTGGTATTTGGCCACAGAAAAACCGGCTCCGGCGAGCAAGGCGTGAAGCTGGTCGGTTTCTTTTCGTGTGGCACAGTAGATGATCCCCGTTTTTCCCTCATTTTGCCGCAAATAGTTTTGGATGAATTCGCTTCTGTTCTCTTCATGTCTAACATAAAAAGAAAGGTTTTCCCGCCGCAATTTGGTTGAAAATATATGGGAAGGCGGAATTTTCATCAGGCTGGCAATATCCTCACGTACGTCGCTCGTCGCGGTCGCTGTGAGAGCGGCAATAATCGGGCGTCGCGGCAGCTTCAGGATCATGTCCGCCATGGAGCGGTAGCTTGGACGGAAATCGTGCCCCCACTGAGAGATGCAGTGAGCCTCATCAATGGTGACAAAGTAAATGGGCAAGCTTTCAAAAATCGTCTGGAAACGGTGGGAATCGAGACGCTCGGGAGCGAGATAGAGCAGCTTGTATTTCCCCTGTTTCAGCCGGATGATACGTTGGTCGATTTGCTCCGCGCTCAGGGAGCTGTTTATGTAAGTGGCCGGGATTCCCAGCTCTTTCAGTCCGTCAACTTGATCCTTCATCAGAGAGATCAAGGGGGAAACCACAAGGGTGATACCCGGAAACATCAACGCGGGAATCTGGTAGCAAATTGATTTGCCGCCACCGGTCGGCATGATGCCCATCGTGTTGTGCCCGGCCAGGATGCTTTCGATGATCTTTTTTTGTCCGCTGCGAAATGTGGGATAACCGAAGTATTTTTGCAGGAGCAGTTCCGCTTGCTCAAGTGACAAAGCGATTCACCCCCCAAAGTCCATGAAACTTGACTGTAATCTATTGTACACAATGGCAGGGGGCTTGGCAGGCAGGAATTTGCTTCTGTCGGCAAAGAGTGACAAGGGTAATAAATTTATTTAGAATGAATGAGGTATGTGGATAATCTGCGAAATGCAAATCAAAGCGCCTGACGATTGGAAAGAAGGTGTGAAGAACCATGCTTTTTATTGACAATCAAAATGTAACCGATCCGCGAATCAATCTCGCGATCGAGGAATACGCTTTGAAACATTTGGATATCGAAAATACGTACCTGCTCTTTTATATAAACGAACCATCGATTATTATCGGCAAACACCAGAACACCGTTGAAGAGATTCATGTCGATTATGTGCGGGAACACGGCATCCATGTGGTGCGACGTCTGTCCGGCGGCGGAGCGGTCTACCATGATCTGGGGAATTTGAACTTCAGCTTCATCACCAAGGACGATGGCAAAAGCTTTGCCAATTTCCGCAAGTTCACTGATCCTGTGATCCGGGCATTGCGGGAATTGGGATTGGATGCGGAATTGAGCGGCCGGAATGATATCCTGATCGAAGGCCGGAAAATATCGGGGAATGCACAATTTTCCAGCCGGGGACGCATGTTCAGCCATGGAACGCTGATGTTTGATGTCAACCTGGATCGCGTGGAAAAGGCGCTCCAGGTCAAAAAGGATAAAATAGAGTCAAAAGGGATTAAATCGGTGCGCAGCCGCGTCGCCAATATTACTGACTTTCTCAGACAGCCGATGACGATTTTGCAGTTTCGCTCCTATCTGTTGTCCCGCATTTTCGCCGGGCAGGATCCGATTCCCGAATATGTGTTGTCTGAAGCTGATTGGCGGGAAATTCACAGGATCGCAGACGAACGTTATAAAAATTGGGATTGGAACTTCGGGGAGTCTCCCGAGTTTAATGTGATGAGAAGCAAGCGGTTCCCCATCGGCTCGATCGATGTACGTCTGGATGTGGGGGAAAAAGGGATCATTAAAAACTGCAAGATTTACGGGGACTTTTTTGGGATCGGCGACGTTGCCGATATCGAGAAACGCCTCATCGGAAAACGGTATGATCGCGACGAGATCGAAGCGGCCCTTTCCGGTCTGGATGTGAAGCATTATTTCGGGGATATTACGAAGGAACAGTTTATCGATCTGCTTTACTGAACGAAGCGGGTTGAAGCAAAGGGAAAAGCTCGTACCGCGTTGTACGAGCTTTTCTTCCGTGATCAAATGATTCTCTTTAACAAAGAAGAGGGAGCATCCTGTTTGGCCAGCAGTTTTTGCAGTTTCGCTGCTTTGTATATCAGAATATGCTCCAAAACAAAATCCTGGTATCCTTTCAACAGCAATAAGTAGAGAACGCTGCGGTACAACTTTTGTTTCGGGGGTTGCAGCGGGTCGATGAGGATGAGGGAAACCTGCGTCCCTTGGTTGACTGTCAATGCAAATATTGAACCGAGAGAACTGTCTTTCCGGCGATATCGGTATTCCTCCAACTGATATTGATTGCGCGTTCCGGCAAATTTGACAACCTCCCGCGGGAGAAGCGGCAAATGTTGACGTTTTAACAGGTTGGCGGGGATGTATAGGTTGAGGCGATCGTTTTGTGAAGCATTAAAGCGGAGTACGGCTTTGTAGTTGGCGAGTGCGGGAATGAGTGAAATGCGTCCGATAAAGGTTTGGATGATTAAAGATCGATCGCTGATCTTGTAGCCGAACAGGATATCCTGGTCAATCAGGCCCCAGCCTTTGGGTGAAAGTTGAACCCGGCCCAGATGTAACAGTTGAATCATTCTTGAGCGCAAAAGATGTATGTCCGTGCATGGGCTGATCCGTTCATTCCAGCGGCGGAAAGCGTGAAAATCAAGGACGATTTGCAAATCTTTCGGCAATTGGCCCGGAATCCGCCCGCTTCGAGCTTTTTGCCTGGAAATCTGCCGAATCAGTGTCTCTTTGTCCAGTTGATCGTCAAAATGACGGCAGCATGTCCATTCGGTCACTTGAATCTCTTTGTTGACAAACGCCTTGTTATACAGAATCTGGTGAAAGCGGGGATGTTGTTTAAGCCGGTGAAGCAGTTCATCATGTTGATTGGAAGGGTGTAACATAGCGGTGTCATCCTTTCTCTGAAAATGATGACAAAACCGAACAGCCTTCTGGGTGAAATCCGGGATTACACGCTCCTCGAAAACAGTTCTGTATATTAATAGTAACATAATAAAAGTAATTTAGGTGAATGTTTTCATATAATTATAAAATTAGTTTCTGTTACTTATGTCAGAGGGGCACAGAAAAAAGCGCTTGGTTATTTGACCAAGCGCTTGCTTTTATCTTCTGAATTTTGGAATCATTTGACTTAATATTCATGCAAAATGCAAATTTATTAATCTAATTTTCCTCGCTTGGATGTTCTCTCCATTCTTTCAGGGTATCCTTGACAATTCGCTGTACCACCGCGGCCGGGTCCAATTGATGTTGCCGGGCAATCGCCTCCAATTGCTCAATTTCCTCTATGGTTAACCAGAAATGAAATGAGATAAAAGCATCTTCCACCAACTCTGACTGCTTCCGCCTGAAAAACACGTCTCAGCCCACCTTCCGTTTGCCGGCTAATGTTGTAATTACTGTTATATTTTGATATTTACATTCGTTTTCCTGTTAACGAAACGTGAAAGGATGGGGATTTGCTGCGGGAATTAACCGCATACTGAATGTGTCAGGGAAGAGCATCCTCAGGATGGTCATCTGCTTATTCAGCGAAAAAAACATGAAGATCTGAATTTGCTGAGGATTTCATCTTCGGGTTGGCTGGGAGGAGATGCCTTTTTCTTATTCAAATAAAATAGCATTTATGAAAGATATAAAAGTAGCCTTGACAAATATTCGAAAATTCTATTAAGATAAAAACAAACAAGCGCTTGTTTTTGAGATTGTCTTTGCAGAAGTTGGAGAGGAATTGGATGATGGCCAGAGTTGGACGGAGAGAAGAGATTTTAGCCATTGCCTGCCGGCTTTTCAGCCAAAAAGGGTATCATGGCACTACCATTCGCGATATTTCTGAGGCCTGCGGAATTCTGTCAGGCAGTTTATACGCTCATATCAATACCAAGGAAGATTTGCTGTTTGAGATTACAGACCGGGGGGCGGAAGCGTTTTTGGGCTCCCTTGAGCCGATTGTGAAGAGCGGGAAGACTGCCTCGCAAAAACTGCGGGAAGCGGTCAAGGCGCATATGCATGTGATCGAGGCAAATCTGGAAGCAGCCACCGTGTTTTTTCATGAATGGAAAGCGCTGACCGGTGACCGGTATGAGCAAATTCGAAAAAAGCGCGATAGTTATGAGCGCTTGTGGGCAGCCATTTTGGAAGAGGGGATCAAGTCCGGGGAATTTAAGCAATTGGATGAAAAATTGGCCCGTCTGCTCGTATTGTCGGTGGCCAACTGGACTTACCAATGGTATCGCCCGGGAGGGAAACTGAAGGCGGATGAGGTTGCCGACCGGTTTGTGGAGATGATTCTCATCGGCTTTCAGGCGTAAAAAAGGGGGAGAAAAAGGATGGATCACCGGACCGAGGAGTTCGTGGAGCGCATCCGCCGCGGCGGGAAGGTGGAAGCGACCGACTGGATGCCGGATGAATACAGAAAGCTGTTGATCAAACTGATCCATATGCATGCGGTGAGCGAGATCATGGGGGCGTATCCGGAAAAGGAATGGGTGCCAAAAGCACCGACGCTGCGGCGTAAACTGGCCATCATGGCCAAAGTCCAGGATGAAATGGGGCATGGCCAGTTGCTCCTGCGCGTGGTGGAAGATTTGGCTGCGCCCTTGGGCAAAACGCGTGAAGATCTCATAGCAGACATTTATACAGGGAAAGTGAAATTTCATAATGTTTTTCATATGGAAGCGCGTACCTGGGCGGATGCCGGGGTGATCGGGTGGCTTGTCGACGGAGCCGCGATCATCAACCAGGCGGCGTTGCTGGAAACTTCTTATGCGCCTTATGCCCGTGTGTTGAAGCGGATTTGTGCCGAGGAGAGCTTTCACATGCAGCACGGTGAAAATATTATTCTGGCATTGGCGATGGGAACGAAACAGCAACGGCAAATGCTACAAGAAGCACTCAATTACTGGTGGGAATCATTGCTCTTTTTCTTCGGGCCCAAAGAGGTGACCCCGGCAGCCGAACGCATGTTGTATTACCGGATACGCACGAAAACGAACGAGGAGCTTCGTCAGAAATTTTTGGACAAATACGTTCCGCGGATTCAATCGCTTGGCCTCACCATTCCCGATGAACAGCTCCGCTATGATCGTGAACGGAAGGCATGGGTTTACTCTGAACCGGATTGGGACAAGTTCGGCCGGATTGTCCGGGAGAACCGGGGGCCGAAATCCAGGGAAAGAATGGAGCTGAGGCGATCCGCACACGAGGAACAGCGCTGGGTGAGAGAAGCGATGGCCAGATCCCATTTGCCGGCGGGATAAGGAGGGCAGACAATGACTGAAAAAACTTGGCAGTATGAAGAGTATGAAGTTTTTCTCCGGCGCTCGCATCAAGAACCTCAAGTCCATGTGGGAAGTTTGCTGGCTCCTTCGCCCGATGTTGCACTGATTCTGGCGCGCGAGAATTTTATGCGCCGGGATCCGGCGGTCAGCATCTGGGTGGTTCCAAGTAAACAAGTGACCGAAGCGACCGGTGAGTCCGGTTTTTTGAGCAGGGAAATGGATCGCAAATATCGCGAGGTCGCCGGTTATACAGAGAATGGCCGCTTGTGGCGGATGTTCAAAGAGAAGGCGATTACCCTGGAAGAGATCGTGGCTTATGTCGAAGGGAGAAACCAGGAAAGTAAACGGGAAAGAAGGGCAGAACGGGGGTGAAAGCGGATGAAAATGGAACAGGACACAAGGATAACGGACGGGCAAAAGTTTGAAACGGCCCTGAAATACTGGCTCGCCTGTCTGGCAGATGATGAATTGACGCTCGGGCATCGTGATTCCGAATGGCTTGGGCTTTGCCCGGATATTGAAGGGGATGTGGCGTTCAGTTCGATTGCTCAGGATGAAGTGGGACATGCCGTCTTTTATTTTGACCTGCTTCATCAACTGGGGGAGGGGGATCCCGACCGGCTGGCGTTCAGCCGCGATCAGCACTTGCGCCGTAACGCGATTCTCCTGGAGCGGCCGAACGGGGATTGGGCTTACTCGATTCTGCGTCACTATTTTTATGACCTGTTTGATGATCTGAGGCTGCAGTCGATGGAAAGTTCCAGCTATGCTCCCCTCAGGCAGGGCACACAAAAAATCCGGCGGGAAGAGTACTATCATTTGTTGCATATGAAGACGTTGTTTTCCCGCTTGGGAAGTGCCGGCGGACAAGCAAGGGAGAGGATGGAAGAGGCGCTGCTGAAAGTGTGGCCGGATCTTGGGGATTTATTCGATTTTGGCCCTTATGAAAAAGAATTGTTGGAATTTGGCATCATTTCTCTCTCCGGCAGTGAAGTTCGCCGCCGCTGGGAAGAGCAGGTACGTGATGCGCTCTTATCAATCGGATTCGAATGGCCGGGAGAAATCCCCTCTTCCTCCAGAAGCGGCCGAAGGGGTGAACACAGTTCCGACCTGCAGCCCCTGCTGGACACGCTCTGTGAAGTGTATGCCATCGACTCCAACGCGAGATGGTGAGGCTGCAAGGGAGGGGAGAGCGTGACGGAGACGGAAGTTTGGGATGCGCTGAAAGAAGTGACGGACCCGGAGATTCCGACGGTGAGCGTTGTCGATATGGGGATGGTTAACCGGGTGAAGGTAAGCGATGGGACCGTCGAGGTGGAAATGCTGCCGACCTTTGTCGGATGCCCGGCGCTTGATCTCATTCGCAAGCAGGTGGAACAGCGGCTCTTGAAAGGCGGAATAGTGCGCGAAGTGCAAGTGACGTTTCTCTTTGACCCGCCGTGGACGAGTGACCGGATTACGGATGAGGGTAAGCAGAAACTGAAGCAGTTCGGGATCGCCCCGCCTGTGGAAGGCCCTGCTGAGCCCCCGCCTTGCCCCTATTGTGGACAGGCCGGTGCCGACGTGATCAATCTGTTCGGACCTACCGCCTGCCGTGTCATCTATTATTGCAAACGCTGTCATCAGCCGTTTGAAGGGATGAAAAAGGTGTGACGGGGGTGAGGGAGATGTTTCAATCCGAATTTGAGGCAATGGAGCGGACCGAACTGGAGCGGTTACAGGAGAAGCGTTTGCGTGAGATCGTGACCAGGGTTTATCATCATGTGCCGTTTTACCGGAAGCAGCTGGATGAGCGCAAACTTTCACCTGATTGTTTTCGCGGGCTGGACGATTTGCCCCGGTTGCCGTTTACCACCAAAAAGGATTTGCGTGACCATTACCCGGCGGGTTTATTCGCGGTCGGAATGGAGGAAGTGAAACGGCTCCACGCTTCATCCGGGACAAAGGGAAAACCGACGGTTGTCGGGTATACGAGGCGAGATCTGCAAAGTTGGGCCGATGTCTGTGCCAGGGCGATCGTCGCTGCCGGCGGGAAAGAGGGAGACATTTTTCATAATGCGTATGGCTACGGATTGTTTACGGGAGGACTGGGGCTGCATCAAGGTGCGGAACGACTGGGGCAAACCGTGATCCCGGCTTCGGGCGGCAATCGCCTGCGGCAGTTAAGCATGATTTGCGACCTCAAACCCCGGGGAATTGCGGGCACTCCTTCTTTCATCCTCAGTCTGGGCGAGACATTGGCGGAAATGGGAGAAGATCCCCGGGAAACTTCGCTCGAATACGGAATTTTCGGAGCGGAGCCGTGGTCGGAGGCGATGCGTGAAAAACTGGAAGACTTATGGGGCATTCATGCCGTCGATATTTACGGCCTGTCCGAACTGACCGGCCCGGGAGTGGCGATTGAATGCTGGCAAGCAAAAGATGGTTTGCATATCGCCGAAGATCATTTTCTGGTGGAGGTGATTGATCCGGAAACGGGAGAGAGAAAGCCGGACGGGGAGATCGGCGAGCTGGTGTTCACCAGCCTGACCAAGGAAGCAATTCCGCTTCTGCGCTACCGTACCGGGGATTTGGCGGCAGTCGTGCGGGAACCGTGCCGCTGCGGCCGGACCCATGCGCGGATGTCCCGGGTAAAAGGGCGCATTGACGATATGCTGATTATCCGCGGAGTCAATGTTTATCCGATGGAAATTGAACCCGTGCTCATGAGGAAGTCCCACCTTGCCCCGCATTATCAATTGATCATTGAAAAGAGAGGAAGGCTGGACGAGCTGACTGTTGAGGTGGAAGTGACGGAAGCTGTGTGGCAGCAGCTTGGACGAAATGCCGCTCACGAAAAATTAAAAGCGCTGACAAAAGAGCTTGCGTCCGAGATCAAGGATCTGCTGGGGCTTAGTATACTCGTAAAAATCCATGCGCCAAAATCCATTCCGCGCAGCGAAGGAAAAGCGGTTCGCATCATCGACCGCCGCATGACAGCCGGTTTATGAGCACATTGCATTACGCAAAAATAAGGGGAGGATGAGATCCATGGTGAAATTGGTTGCCTTGTACAAACAGCCGGAGGATAAACAAGCGTTTGATGACCACTATTTCAATATCCATCTGCCGCTTGCGGGCAAAATGCCGGGGCTGAAAAAAGTGACGGTTACCCGTTTCAGTGAGACCCCGATGGGAACGGAGGCTCCTTTTTACCTCAAAGCGGAAATGTTTTTTGACGATAAGGAAACCCTGATGCGGGCGATGGGATCGCCGGAAGGAAAAGCGGCCGCCAAAGATGTGATGTCGTTTGCCGGCAAATTGGTCACGATGATGATTGGTGAAGAGCTGGATGGCAATGAAAAGTGAAGGTCTGCGGATTCAGCGGCCGGCCGTGATCGGGGCCGGGACGATGGGAATGGGGATTGTCGAAGTTCTGGCCGGAAACGGATTTTCGGTTCAGGTGGTGGAACTGTCGCAAGACCTCTTTAATGATGCCCTGCAAAAGATGGACAAGCGCTTGCTCCGACGAGTGGAGAAGGGGAAGATGGCCGCGCGTGAGCGGGAGGAGATCCTCGGGCGGATTCGTTATGTACCGGCCATCAACAATCTGGATCAGGTGGATCTCGTGATTGAGGCCGTTGTCGAAAATCTCGCGGTGAAGCAGGAGGTCTTCAAGGATCTGGGTGCATGCACCTCCCCGGATACGATTCTGGCCTCCAATACTTCTTCTCTGTCGATTACGGGAATTGCCGCCAAAACGACCCGGCCGGAGCGGGTGCTCGGTCTTCATTTCTTCAATCCCGTGCCGCGGATGGCCTTGGTGGAAGTGGTCGCCGGCATGGCCACATCGCCCGCGTTGGTGGAAGCCGTGAGCGAATGGATCAGGACGCTGGGAAAAGAACCGGTCAAAGTGAAGGATGTGCCGGGATTTCTGGTCAATCGCGTGGCCCGGCCGTTTCATACGGAAGCGTACCGGATCGTGCAGGAAGGAACGGCCGGTAAAGCGCAGGTGGATCGCATCATCCGTTCGGCCGGATTTAAAATGGGCCCGTTTGAGCTTCAGGATTTGATCGGCATCGACATCAATTATGCCGCTTCCGTTTCCGTTTACGAAGGATATTTTCACGATCCCCGCTTCCGCCCGCATTTTGTCCAGCAGCGAATGGTGGAGAGCGGAGCGCTGGGGCGCAAAACCGGAAAGGGGCACTATTCGTATGAGTCGTAATATAGCGGTCTTGGGAAAAGGAAGCTTGTTCACCGCGGTTTGCCGTTTTTTGCGGGAACGCGGCTTTGCGCCTCTGACGCTGGAACAACTGGCGGATCACGATGTTTGTGCGGTTGTGGATGTGAACCCGGGAGTGGACGGGCAAAAGAGGCAGCAGTTGCAGCTGGCCGAAGCGCGGATTTCGCCGCAAACGCCGATCTACACCTCGACGCTCCACCGAACGGCGACCGAAATCGCTTCCTGGCTGTCCGTGCCGGAACGGGTCGTCGGCTTCTCACCTCTCGGACTGGAGCAGTTTCCCGTGCTGGAAGTCGCCTGCCCTCTGCAAGCGGAAGAGGTAAAAGGTTGGGATCAACATCTTCGGCTGGCGGAGTCCTGGGGCAAACAGGTGGAGCGGGTCGGTGATCAACCCGGCCTGGTCTTCCCGCGGATTCTTTCGCTCCTGGTTAATGAAGCTGCTTTTGCCTTGAGTGAAGGGATTTCCAGCAAAGAAGAGATCGATACGGCCATGAAAAAGGGAACCAACTTTCCTTTTGGCCCTTTGGAATGGGCGGATCGGGTCGGAATTGAGCAAATTGCCGCCGTGTTGGAGGGAATGCAGCGCGAATGGGGCGACGATCGCTACCGTCCTGCACCGTTGCTGAAGAAGATGATCTATGCTGGTTATGTGGGGATTGCGGCAGGAAGAGGTTTTTATCACTATCAGGATGCCAAGCTGGGAGGGTGAACGATGCGCGAAGTGGTGATTGTCGATGCCGTCCGCACGCCGATCGGCCGTTATCTCGGAAGTTTGAGCAGAACGCGTGCGGATGATCTGGCCGCCCATGTCATCAAGGCGCTGCTTGATCGCAATCCTGGTTTGCCCCCTTCACTGGTCGAAGATGTTCTGCTCGGATGTGCCAACCAGGCGGGAGAAGATAATCGAAATGTGGCGCGCATGGCTGCATTGCTTGCAGGTTTGCCGCTGGAGGCCGGCGGGGTCACCGTCAACCGTTTGTGCGGTTCCGGTCTGGAGGCGGTCAATCAGGCCGTGGCTGCGATCGCTTTTGGAGCCGGCGATGCCATGATTGCCGGCGGCGTGGAAAATATGAGCCGCGCCCCGTTGGTGATGCTGAAGCCGGAGACGGGGTTGGCCCGCGGGAATCAGACGCTTTTCGATACAACCCTCGGCTGGCGCTTTGTCAACCCGAAACTGGCGGCGATGTACGATCCGGTCAGCATGGGTGAGACAGCCGAAAATGTCGCTGAAAAATACGGGATCTCGCGGGAAGAACAAGACCGGTTTGCGCTCGTCAGCCAGCAAAAAGCCCGTGCGGCATGGGAAGAGGGCAAATTTGCCGATGAAATCGTCGCGATTGAGGTAACCGAACCGGGAGGGGCAACCGTCGCATTTGCGCGGGATGAGCATCCCCGGCCGCAAACGACATTGGAAAAATTATCGCAGTTACGCCCCGCTTTTCGCCAGGGGGGAACCGTGACGGCCGGAAATGCTTCCGGGATCAATGACGGTGCTTCCGCGCTTCTTTTAATGGCCCGGGACGTGGCGGAAAGGCTCGGTCTGAAACCGATGGCAAAGGTTGTCGCGTTTGCCGTCGAGGGAACCAATCCGCTTTATATGGGCATAGGCCCGGTCGGAGCCACCCGCAAAGTGCTGAAACGGGCGGGGATCAGCGTGTCCGATCTCGATTTGGTCGAGTTAAACGAAGCATTTGCCGCACAGTCCTTGGCTTGCATTTCTGAGTTGGGTCTTGATCCGGACAGGGTGAATGTAAACGGTGGAGCAATTGCCTTGGGCCACCCGCTCGGAGCCAGCGGTGCACGTATTTTGACGACGCTGGTGCATGAATTGGAAAAGCGGCAGGGACGGTTTGGACTGGCTACGATGTGCATTGGCGTCGGCCAGGGAATCGCCACCCTGATCGAACGGATTGACAGCTAAACCAAAAGGAGAGGATCAGGCATGTTAAAGGAAAAAGTAGCGCTTCTTAAGGAAAAATACGACCTGTTGATCGGCGGCGAACATGTGCCCAGTGAGTCGGGTGAATATTTTACCGTCTATAATCCCGCAAACGGAGAAGCGATTGCACAAGTGGCCAAAGCGACCCGCGCCGATGTGGACCGGGCGGTGCAATCCGCGCGCGATGCGCTTTCCAACAGCAAATGGGCACGCTGGCCCGCTTCCCGCCGCGGACAGATTTTAAACAAAATCGCGTCGATCATGCGGCAGCGCTTCAATGATTTGGTTGAACTCGAAGTGCTCAACAGCGGAAAAGCGTTGTCTGCCGCCAAAGGACAAGTGATGCAGGCCATTGAGGATTTTGAACTGTATGCCGGTGCGGTTACCACGATTCAGGGACATACAAAACCCGTTCCCAATGGTTTCTTTCACTATTCGGTGAAAGAGCCGGTCGGGGTTTGTGCGCAAATCGTTCCGTGGAACTATCCGCTTATGATGACGGCCTGGAAAGTGGCCCCGGCCCTGGCCGCAGGTTGTACCCTCATTTTGAAACCGGCCAGTTTAACCCCGCTCACTGCACTCGTACTCGCGGACATTTGCCATGAAGCGGGAGTTCCTGCCGGCGTGATCAATGTGATTACCGGGAGCGGCGCCGATGTCGGTTCCTACCTGGTCGAACACCCGGGAGTTGACAAAGTGGCCTTTACAGGGGAAACGACGACCGGGAAAGATATCATGGCCAAGGCTTCCGACACCTTGAAGCGCGTCACTCTGGAGCTCGGCGGGAAATCGCCGAATATCGTCTTTGCCGATGCTGATCTGGAAGCGGCGGTGAACGGCTCTGTCTACGGAATTTACTATAATACCGGCCAATCCTGCGAAGCTCGCTCCCGCCTGTTTGTTCACGAGGATATCTACGATGCCTTTATTGAGAAATTTGTGGAACAGACCAAAAAATTGAAATTGGGCGATCCGTTTAACGAAGAGACTCACGTCGGAGCAGTTATTTCCCAAGGGCAATGGGATACAATCGATTCATATGTCAAATTGGCGGAAAAAGAAGGCGCCCGGGTTCTCTATGGCGGGAAGCGTCCGGAAGGGGAGGAGTTTGCCAAAGGTTACTGGTATATGCCGACGGTGATCGTCGATGCAACCAATGACATGCGGGTGGCTCAAGAGGAGATTTTCGGTCCGGTTGTCGTTGTGATCAAGTTTAAAGATGAAAAAGAAGTGGTAAAGCTGGCAAACGAAACGATGTACGGTCTCGCTGCGGCCGTATGGACCCGTGACTTCGGACGGGCGCATCGGGTTGCCTCCCAGCTGAAAGCCGGTGTGGTGATGATCAATAATCCGTTCTCCGCTTTCCCGGGCCTGCCGTTTGGCGGTTACAAACAATCCGGGTTCGGCCGCGAACTGGCCATCGAATCGCTGGAATTGTATATGGAGACGAAAAGTGTCCTCTCCTATGTAGGGCCAAAACCGCTCAATCCGTTCGGTGTGTAGGAGGAGCGAGATGAAAGCAGGACTGTCGCCGGGATACCAGGAAGAGATTACGATTACCGTAACCGAAGATATGGTCGCCTCCTTCGGGGGACAGATGGTTCATCCCGTGTTATCCACGGTATCGCTTGTCTATTATATGGAATGGGCGGGGCGAAAGGTGATCTTGCCTTTTTTGCAGGAGGGTGAAGAAGGAGTGGGAGCGTACATTGAGGTAAAACACCGCGCTCCGGCCCCGATTGGCAAGCAAGTCACCATTACTGCCACCGTGAAAGAAGTGACGGAACAAAAAGTGGTCTGTGATGTGATCGCCAGGCATGACCGCGCCGTTGTCGGGGAAAGTGAGTTTGTGCAAATCATCCTGCCGAAGGATAAACTGAAGGAAAATATTGAACGGATGAAATAAAAACCGGGGGAGTGATGGTCCCCCGGTTTTTTCATTGAGAATAAAAATAACCATTCAACCCCAAGAGGATGAATGGTTGATGAAGAGGTTTGCTTGTCTTCTTTATAAATTTGGCCGGCAAGCTTCTGCTTCGCCTCTGTGAACACCGGCGTTGCTGGAAAAAGAACCGGTGCCTCTAACTTAGAAACCAAATCCGCCGGCGACGAAGACGAAAATGGTCGCAATCACCAGCAGGAAGATTAACAGCCTTCTCCAGCCAAATCCAAAACCATAACCATAACTCATATTTCTCACCTCCAGAAACAAATTCAATATATCTTATTTCACGGGTGAAACAGTGGAAGTGCGTTCTCCTATTTTTTATTGAAATTGGACTAGTATCTTTTTCAGTTTTTTGGGTGCTTTTGAGGATGAAGAGAATGAGCAGACATCTCAAACAAGTGTTGCCGGCAATGGGAAAATTAAGGCAAATTGCCCAGTTGCGATTTGGATAAACGGTCATATTATAATCGTGTATCCCAGCTTAACAAGGAGTGAAGCGTATGGAACGAATGAAACCTCCGGTTTATCCAATGATGCCGATGCCGATGCCCCCGATGTATCCGATCTTTCACCATCCCAAACATCACAAAAAACATCACTATCCCAAACATCATCATAAAATGATAGATTATCATCATTTGCACGAAGCCTATCACCACAGCAAATGTGCCACGAAGCTCTTGAAACATATGCTCGGCCATCATCATCACCGCCATCACTATCATGACTGGTGTCACTGGGACAGCTCTTCCAGCAGTTCGCATTGGATGGACAGCAGCTCCTCCGGCAGTTCCCACTGGATGGACAGCTGCTCCTGAACGAAAGGAGGTTGAGAAAAAATGTATTATGGATATCCTTATTACTCCCCATACACGATTTCGACGGCTCGACGTGAACACAAGAATGAAGACATGTCACAGATGATCACAAGACATATGAGCATCGCGGAGGAGATTCAAAGAAGGATCAGCAGCATCGATGAGAGGTTTGGCCGAATCGAAAAAATGATTCAGGAACGCTTAAAGTGACCGGAGCGGGCCGAATCAACTTCTGATTAACCCCTCCTGATTAATTATCATCACATTGGTTGGTCCGTTATGAAGGCGGAACCGTGGCGGGTTCTGCAAAATGCCTGATTCCTGAAACCCGCCGTGCCAACTTGACATAAAACACCCTTACTTGGTGGTGGAAGCGATCGAAGTAAGGGTGTCATTTTTTGGATTTGATCGCAAAAGGGTTCGGCAAACACGGCGATGAGCGGGAAACCGGCTTTCAGCAGGTACCGGAGAAAGGTGTTTTTTTGCCGAATATTGCGAATCTCGATTTTCGGTTGACACGGCAGTGGATCCTTCGTATAATGTTTTTTGTCGATAAGAAATATGAGGATATGCCGAAGTGGCGGAATTGGCAGACGCGCACGACTCAAAATCGTGTTCCCAAAAGGAGTGTGGGTTCGAGTCCCACCTTCGGCACCAGTAAAACCAGGGAGAACGATCCCTGGTTTTTAATTTTCATAAAAATTTTCTTGTTGACAACACGATTTCTCCATGTTAAATTATATCTTGTTTCTGAAAATGATTGTTTTTGTATTTTGCCGGGACGTGGCTCAGCTTGGTAGAGCACCTGGTTTGGGACCAGGGGGTCGCAGGTTCAAATCCTGTCGTCCCGACCATTTTCAATTCACCTATTCGCTTTTTAAATCCATATAACGGGATGTGGCTCAGCTTGGTAGAGCACCTGGTTTGGGACCAGGGGGTCGCAGGTTCAAATCCTGTCATCCCGACCACATAGATAAATGAAGGAGACCCGGCTCGGAGGTCTCCCAAAGGTTGTTGGCAATCAAGGTCAACAACCTTTTTTTGTTTGGATCGCCTTTTCGGAATCATCAACGAAACCAGCTTCCATCCAATGATGGATTGGTGTGTCAGCCTGATCAGTAGCCAAAAGAGTTCCGGAAACATGGTGTTATGAACGTTGGGCTATGTCACAACGATGTGCTTCCGGTTATTCTGCATGGAGGATTATTTTGGCTCCTTTTTGCATGTCCATTAGTGAATGGGAAATGATGGGGTAATCTCCCTTTTCCTTGACAACAAATTCGACGATTGCGCTCCCACCGGGGGGAATGGTCACGGTTTGTTGCCCATGGAGCATGTCAGCGGGGTTTCCGTTTAGGTAGACACGGTCGAAGACTGCACCGATGACATGAAAAGCTGAAAAATGATTGGGACCGGCATTCACAATTTCCAAACGGATTCGTTCCCCGTTTCTGGCTGCAAGAGGTTTTTGCATGCTGAAATCTTTTCCGTTAAACACAACAGCTTGCGGAGTTCCGTTTTGCAGGGAATTAGAATTTGATTCATCATACCATTCGCTCTGTATCAAGGTGAACGTGCGATCCACTTGATTATCTGTCGGGTAACCGGATTTCGGTTTTACGATAATCATTCCAAACATCCCGTTTGCCACATGTTCCAACACCGGTTCAGTGTCACAGTGATACATGAAAATTCCGGGTGTATCCGTTGTATAGACAAATTCGCCTGACTTATTCGGCAGTACATTGGCAAAGTTTTTGGAAGGTGAGGCATTGACAGCATGAAAATCGACAGAATGAGGCATATTGGGGTCCAGGTTTTTAAATGATATGTGAAGTGTATCCCCCTGATTTACCTTTAAAATTGGTCCCGGAACCGTTCCGTTAAATGTCCAGGCCTGATGAATTATACCTGGGGCGATTTTCAGTTTTGTAACCTGAGCGGTCATTTGGATATACACATTATGGCCTTTTCGATGAATAACAGGTTTGATCGGATGTGAATATTTTTCTGTTTTTTTCGCGTATCTTATTGTCTGGTTCGAAGGATTAGTCGGCTCTTCGGTATTTAATGGGAAAAAATATAGTAATAAAAGTGTCAGGACTGTTGCCACAACACCTAATGCCAAAATATATTTTTTTCGCATCTTTATTCCCTTCTTCAAACTGGTTTATCTCATTCGTGTATGTGAAATGATGATCATATTGCTTTAACATCAATTGTTTATTATTAATACATACTATATTCTAAGGAGGTTGAAATCATCTCATTGTGATACAAATCACATACTGAGTCAGGAAAAGGCTCCAGCACCTCCAGCACCAAACGTCAGGGGTGGCAAGACTTTATCCAGACGGATGTTCTTTCTCTCCGCTGCGTTTGGTGCTTTTGCTTGGCACTGTTTTGAAGAGAGATTGGTTGCAACAACCGGTGGGTACAGGTGTACATGAAAAAGGTTCTGATTAATTTGTCACTTTTAATATCCCAATGATTTTTTGGCTTCGGGTGAAATCTTTTCAGGAGTCCATGGTGGATCCCAAACAACTTCGACCTCAACGGATTGAATCGCCGGATGCAAACTCAATGCCGTTTTGACACCGTTCGAGAGCGTGTCATGAAGCGGGCAGCCAGGAGTAGTGAGGGTCATTTTGATAAACACCTGATTGTCCTTGATATCAACATCGTAGATTAATCCAAGGTCGACGACGTTAATCCCCAATTCCGGATCATACACATCTTTGAGCCGTTCAATAATCTCTTCTTTGGTTACATTCATTCTTGATACATCCCCAATCAGTTTTTAAATACCAATCCGATTAACAAGATATAAAACAGACTGAATAACAAAAACAGAATGAAACCCCCATTAAAAAGAAACGATGAAGAGACAGCCATTCCCAGTGTGGTTGCCAAAAATGAGCAAGCGACCCCGTTAAGTCCCCAACGCACACGTTTTTCATCAATCATCTGGTGAAGCAGGGGAACTTTTTCTTTCCCTACATGAGAGCCATATTTAAATGTCCACCATAAGAACGGTACGATTTTGGACAGGTATCCGATGATCGTGAAATAAACCCAACCCCATAAGCTGATCCAGATACTCATGATGAAGATTTCCTGCCCCGGAATGAAGAAAACAGCCCCGGCCAATAAGAGAAGATATAGAGCCATGAGGGTATTGATCTTTACGGTAAAGGTGACTCCGGCTCCCGGATTTTTTTTGATTCCGGATTGACGGATCTGATACGTGGCATAAACAAAGGACAGGAAAGCCAACGCGAGCAAAACGACAGGAAATCTCAGAAAGAGATTATCGAGGCCGCCCAATGCGCTCCCCGTTCCCAGAAGGATTGCGAGGTTAAGGAGAACCAAGGCGGTTTTTTGTGCTTTTACGGGGTAGTTGTGAGAAATGGAAAACATCGGTAATAACTTATAGGTGAATCCCATGATCAGGTTTCCAAACCATCCGACAGCACCAAGCCAAATATGGGTCAACAGCAGATGATTATGGTTCACTCCCAATTGTCCGTTTGCAAAATCATAGCCCATAAGCATTCCGGTAAATCCCGTCAACATCAAACTGATGGACGCACAAAGAACATGAATTGTAACCGTGTTCCATTGCTTTGCAGAAACCAGTGTGATGACAACATTTACGGCGAAGAGCAAGATTGAAAGGAAAAGTATTACGGCAAAACAGGCGATCCAATTCGGATTAAATCGTGAAAAACCGAGGATCAGCCCCAGATGGACGATCATAAACAAACAGTAGTGAATAAAACCCATCCATTTGCTAAAGAGCGATCGATTAACGACAACCGGAACCAGCTGATAGACTGCTCCCATTGCCACCATTGAGGACCAGCCGAGTACAAAAAGGTGCGTAAAGGCCCAGCCCGACGGATACCTGGGAGCCGTAAAATTTATATCGGAAAGTGATACAAGTGAAAGCAGGCAAAAGACGACCATTTCAAGAATACCCGTAATGATAAAGAGCAAAGGGAGCTTAAGAGATGATGCATGGCTCTGAGATTGCAGGTTTGCAGGACCGACAGTTGTATTCATAAAATGTTTCACTTCCCGTTGGAATGTGATTTGTAAATCGTAACTTCAGCAGAGCCATCATCTTTTTGATCGATTTTATAGGAATAGCCAAGACTATCCAATTCCTCCAGAAAATAAACGGGTACCCGATCATTCCATATTACAACCTGATCGCCCGGTTTGGCTTTTTCCAGTTGATTCAGCGTTCGAACCATGGGTTCTGGCGGAATCAGGCCGCGATTGTCAAGCCGGTGGATTTTTGGTTCCGGGTTGGTGCTGTCAGCAGAGATGTTTTCGTTGGCAGGAGATTCCCGTCCTTCTTTGTTCTTATAAAAAATGCAAATCCAATGATCTGCCTCTTTTTTTGTTGTTTCGCAGGCATATCCTTTTAATTTTAAAATGCGAATCAATGGAACCGGTTTAAAAGTTGTATGCAAAATCAGGCGATCTCCATCCTTTAGGGATTGAACAGCATCCATAATTTTTTTAAAGGGCTCTATTTTTTTTCTCAAGTCCTCGCGGACGTCCAGTTCGATGGATCGTAGTTCTTTCTGGTTCATTTCTCATTCCCCTCCTTTTGCCTATACTATAACGCAATGATTTGGGAAAATTTTGTGACCAAGATCACATCTGATTTTTTTCAGTGAAAGTGTTAAATATCACAGAAATTTTTTAGAAAGGTAATTTAAGATTGAATCAAAATTTATGAAAAGGAGTGAATGGAATGAGCGAAAGTTTTAAAGCAACAGTTGATGCCAGAGAATACCCGCCGCGGGACAAGCATCGTGTCATTTTTGAAACATTTGATGGTTTGAAATCAGGGGAGACAATGTTGTTATTGAATGATCATGACCCAAAACCCCTGTATTACCAATTTCAAATGGAAAGGCCGGACGGTTTTGGATGGGAATACTTGGAGGAAGGACCTGAGGTTTGGCGTGTAGCGATCAGCAAGAAAGGTTAATCAGTTCATCTGAAAAGGATATCCTTTTCAGATGAACTTTTTTTGGCTAGGTTCAAACTGTGGATTTTGTGTGAACAAACTTCTGTATGTGAAAATGATCACATATATACTCGTTTGCCGGGCTTATATTGGCTATAGAAACCTGGGAGTACGGGAGTAAAGTGATCAGGGAGATTTTCCGTTTGTGGGAGTTTTTTTAATGTATGACATTACCTGATTATTCAATGAGTTGGAGTGCGATCTTTTTATAGTTTGGGAGGGTTGAAACAATGCAAATGGTCAGGATCGAAGAAAATCATTCTGGAAAAATGAAGGTTTTAGATTTTAACAAAGGAGAGGTCATAAATATTCGGTTAAAATCAGGTGAAACCATTCCCCGTCATTATTTAAACTCTGATGCAATTATTTTTTTGATTCGCGGGGAGATCATGTTTAGTGTATATAATCAGCGGTTCAGGCTGAAACCGTGTTCATTGCTGCAATTAAGCCAATATGAAATTTATGAGATGGAAGCGATTTTTGATACGAGTTTGCTTGTGTTTAAAATTTAATTGTGAATGGGAATCCAAAGAGGATCGCTTAAATTTTCCGCCGGGAAATTCGCCCGATCGACCAGGCGGAAATATTCCCCTCTTGCAGACCAGTAGTGACGTGTACGGAATATTGATGAAAATTATAGAAAATTCATTCTTGTTGATAAACCATTCATCCAATGCCGTGGCTGGTAAATCCCCCCCCTTGAAGTCTGATCATAAAGTTGTGATCATCTTAAATTCGTTTTCATCCGGGGTGTGAAAATAAATCGACAGAGCATATGGATTGTTTGCTCATACGTAAATTGATTCAACGAGCCCCGATCACGGCCGTTTCCGCAAGATGTTTCAATCCTCTTACTAGAGGTGTATTCATTGATGCCCGCTCTCATTCTACCGGTTTTTGCCAATCAACAGCGTTTCAATCCTCTTGCTAGAGGTGTATTCATTGATGCCGAGCTTTGGGATAAAGCCTCCAGCGGCAAAAAGTTGTTTCAATCCTCTTGCTAGAGGTGTATTCATTGATGCGGCGTTCATGAGATCCTTTCTGATTATTGAGTTTGTACGTGATTTTCCGAACACCTTTCCGATTCATCCGGGTTTCGAACCGTTTTGACAGGATCTTCTCCATTCAAAAAGTCTGATTCCCCTTTGTTTTTGCGACCTTTGGCGTTTCCGAACATCCCTTGGATCTGTTTCGAAGCTTCCGGTGTTCGCAAATGATGGCAGGGATCTTCTTGCAGCACCTTACTGCTAATATAGCAAATGAGAAAACAAAAAAACAGAAAAGGGCAGAATTTTTCACTTTTTATTTTGAGATAACCGGTTCCGCTTGATCCAGGTGAGAACAATCCGGATACAAGTCTAAAGGAGACCCGGCAACAGGTCTCCTTTTCCATTCAGTTTGATGTTTGGGAAAGTGTTGGCAATAAATGATTTTGAATCAAATGCGCCACCGCGCTGTCGTTATTGGAAGGGAGGATCAGCCGCGCCTGGTTTTGCGCCTGCGGGTGGGCGTTTTTTACGGCGGCGGGCAAACCGGCAATCCGGAACATTGAAAGGTCATTTAAATGGTCCCCGACGGCCGCCGCCTGGCTTGGCGAAAGCCCGAGGGTTTTTAACACTTTCAGTAACGCATTCCCTTTGGAAGCTCCGGCTGGAAGAATTTCGAAATAATGATCCGCGGACAAAACGCAGTCGATCGGCAGATGGCTGTTCGCCCGGGACCATTGAACCAGTTCTTTCATCTCTTCCGTGTCTGCAACCGCGACCAATTTGACACAAACCACATCGTCGGGAAGAGAAGCGAAAGAGGGGAGCAGCTCAAGGGAAAAATCGGCATCGCTCCAGGCTTTGGTCAGTTCCCCGACCTGAGTGCCGTAGATTTTATCCGTACCGTAGACAAAAATATCAACCGATGAGGGCAATTTTTGCTCCAAATCCTTTAGAATAGATAGCATAAGCGAACGGGAGATCAAACAGACCGGATTCAATTGTCCGGTTGCCGGGTCGTAGATCATCGCTCCGTTATACAAAATGACGGGACAAGTCAGCTGCAACTGTTCGATGAATTTTATGCTTTCTTTGTAACTGCGCCCGGTAGCCAGTGTAAAGATCCCGCCATTTTCGCGGAACAGAGCAATGCTGTCTCTATTTTCAGCCGAGATTTCTTTCGAATCATTGAGAAGGGTGCCATCCAGATCAGATACGAGAAAGGGGTAAAACAATGATTTCATAAGTTCTGATCAACTCCTTTGCAATGCAAGTATAGCGAATTCGGATGAAGCGGGAGTTGAGGTTTTGTTCAATTATGGCAAAGTGATATGATTCCAAGAAGTATATCATAATTTTTCAGTTTCATATAGGGGAAAATTTGCTTAGGGGAAGAGTAGCATGGATTTACAAATGATCTTTCAACGGTATCGGAATTGCCGGATGTGTCCTTTACATACCCGCCGGACGCAAGTGGTAATCGGAGAGGGAAATCCCCATTCTCCGCTGATGATTGTCGGGGAAGGGCCCGGGGCGGATGAAGACCGGCAGGGGCGCCCCTTTGTCGGACGGGCCGGGCAGCTGTTAAATAAGATTTTGCAGGCGGCGGAGATTCCGCGGGAGGAAATTTATATCACCAACATTGTGAAATGCCGCCCGCCGGGCAACCGAACACCGCATGATGAGGAAATGGACACTTGTATTCAGATTTTGCGCCAGCAATTTCTGGTGATTCGCCCCAAAATCATTGTCACTTTGGGATCGGCGCCCACCCGTGCCCTCATCGATCCCAGGGCGCGCATCACCAGAGTCAGGGGGAAATGGGTGGAGAAAAAAGGGGTTCGCTTTATGCCCACCTTTCATCCGGCTTATCTGTTGCGCAATCCGGCTGCGAAACGGGAAGCATGGGAAGATTTCAAGCAGATTCGCGACGCGTACCGGATGGTGCTGACACAAGAGAGAGGAGGAGGGCCAGCCAGATGGAAAGATTGAGTCAGATTTTGACACGAATTGATGGAAAAGGATACAAGGCATATAAGGATATTCAGGGAGAATACCGCTTTGGGAAATTCACCCTGTTTATTGACCACGTTCAGGGGGATCCGTTCGCTTCGCCTTCGCGCATCCGGATCAGAGTATCGCAGCGGATCACGAAACACCGTCCGGAATGGCTGAAAAACGCCTTGCGGCAGACAGCGCTGGAAGACTGGTGGGTGCGAAAATGGGCGGAGCGCATCGGACGTTTTTCCCGCCGGACAACAGGGACGGGGAAAAGCGGGCTGATTGCGATTGACCGTCCGGGCCAGCAGATATTGAAACGCGCGGCCGCGGTGGTTACTGCTGATCATCTCGAGGTGCGCCTTTCCGTCGGGTTGCCGGCTCGGGGACGAACCGTGCTGGGAAAGCAGGCCCGGCAAATGCTTCTTGAGGATCTGCCGCAACTGGTGGATGAAACGTGTATCCTGCGGGAAGCGGATTTCCGCTCCATTGAAGCCAGAATGCAACTGGTCGACAACCAGCAGGCCATCCGGGAGGAGATGGACAGGAACGGCTGGGTTTCATTTGTGGCCGACGGTTCAATCCTGCCGCGAAAAAGCGGCATCAATGACCAGCCGCTCAGAGGCGAGTCGGTGATTCCGTTCAGAACCCCGCCTTCCTTTAAAGTGTCGATTGCCGTGCCGCATGGTGCCCCGATCACGGGGATGGCCATTCCGCGAGGGGTTACGTTGATTGTCGGGGGTGGTTATCATGGGAAGAGCACCCTCTTAAAAGCCATTGAACGGGGGGTTTATCACCATATCGAGGGAGACGGGCGGGAATATGTGCTCACCGTTCCCGATGCCGTCAAGATTCGCTCCGAAGACGGGCGGCGGGTGGAAAAAGTGAATATCTCCCCGTTTATCAGCCGGTTGCCTTTTGGGAGAGCGACGGAGCGTTTTTCTACAGACGATGCGAGCGGAAGCACTTCGCAGGCGGCCAATATCATGGAAAGTTTGGAGATGGGTTGCTCCTGCCTGTTGATGGATGAGGATACCAGTGCCACCAACTTCATGATTCGCGATGCCCGAATGCAGGCGTTGGTCAGCAAAGGAAAAGAGCCGATCACTCCCTTTATCGACAAAGTGCGCCAGCTGTATGAAGAAAAGGGAGTTTCGACGATTCTGGTCCTGGGTGGATCAGGTGATTACTTTGATGTCGCCGACCATGTGATCATGATGGATCACTATACCCCCTGTGATGTAACCGAAGAAGCAAAGGACATCGCCCGGTCTTATCAGCTTGCGCGTAAACGGGAAGGCGGGGAATCTTTTGGTGAGGTGACGCCCCGGTTTCCGCTGGCGGAAGGATTTGATGCCCATAAGGGAAGAAAGGAAAAAGCAGATGCCTTGGGTCTTGATACGATCCAGTTGGGAACCGGCCGCATTGATCTTTCTGCATTGGAACAATTGGTCGATCCCAGCCAGACGAGAGCGATCGCCCAGATCTTACGCGTGCTGGGAGAGAAAGCGGACGGGAGCAAAAGTTTGCGCGAACTGATTGATGAGGTGTTTGCCGAGTTGAAGCAACAGGGCTTTGATGCGATTTCCCCGTATCGACGCGGGCATCACCCGGGTGATTTGGCCTTGCCGCGCAAGCTGGAAGTGGCGGGTGCGGTCAATCGCTTGCGTTCGCTCGAAGTGAGAGGAGAATAGTGAATGGATGAAGTGATCGTGTATACCGACGGTGCGTGTTCGTACAATCCGGGCCCCGGTGGCTGGGCAGCCATTTTGTTGCATGGGTCGCGCCGCAAGGAAATTTCCGGCGGGGAACGGGAGACCACGAACAATCGCATGGAGCTGACAGCCGTGATCCGGGCCTTGGAAGCCCTGAAAAAACCGTGCCGGGTGAAGGTACACTCCGACAGTGCCTATATCGTCAATTGTTTCAAGCAAAAATGGCATGTTAAATGGCAAAAAAACGGCTGGGTGACCGCCAGTAAAAAGCCGGTCGAAAACAAAGACCTGTGGCAGCGGCTGCTCGAACTGATGAAACAGCACGAGGTTGAGTTTATTAAGGTGAAAGGGCACAGCGACGTGGAATTAAATAATCGTTGTGATGAATTGGCCCGGGCTGCTGTTCCCAGATGAGGGTATGCAAACCGACCGATTGGTGTTATGATGGAATGTTGGATGTTCGATCAAAAATAAGGAGGTGGTACAGGTGAGACCCGACCAATTGAAGCAAAAATTGATCGAAAAAGCCAGGGAGATCGGAATTGACAAGATCGGTTTTGCCAGCGCTGACCCCTTTGTTGAACTGAAGGAGCGGCTCAGGGAAAGCCGGGAAAAAGGTTATGCTTCCGGATTTGAAGAACCGGATTTGGAAAAGAGGGTATGCCCCGAACTCTCATTGCCCGAGGTCAAATCGCTGATCGCGATTGCGCTCGCCTACCCCTCCAAATTAAAAAATCCTCCCCATTCGGAACCGGGGGCATACCGCGGGATTTTTTGCCGGGCTTCCTGGGGGGAAGATTATCATGTCGTGCTGCGCGAGAAACTGATGCAACTGGAAGCTTATTTAAAAACGCTGGTGCCGGGTGTCCGGACGCAGGTTATGGTCGATACCGGCGCCCTGTCCGACCGCGCCGTCGCTGAACGGGCCGGAATCGGCTTTGTTGGCAAGAATACAGCGTTGATTACCGAGGAATTCGGTTCCTGGGTTTATCTGGGTGAGATGTTGACCGACGTTTACCTGCCGCCGGATGAGCCCGTTCTTGATGGGTGCGGTGATTGCACCCTTTGTATGGATGCCTGTCCGACGGGAGCGCTGGTCCAGCCGGGGCAGTTGAACGCCAAAAGTTGCATTGCTTATTTGACGCAAACCAAAGACTTGCTGCCCGATGCCTACCGGACAAAGCTGGGAAACCGATTGTACGGATGCGACACCTGTCAAACGGTCTGCCCCAAGAACCGCAAGCTGCATTTTGACCATCATGAAGCGTTCCGGCCGGATCCCGAGAAGGTAAAGCCGCTTTTAAAACCCCTTCTCACGATGAGCAATCGCCAGTTTAAGGAGAAATTCGGCCCGATGTCCGGTTCATGGCGGGGCAAAAAACCGATTCAACGGAACGCGATTATCGCCCTGGCTCATTTTAAAGACCGGACTGCGATTCCGGACCTGATTTCCCTTCTGCACGAGGATCCCCGCCCCGTCATTCGCGGCACTTCCGCCTGGGCTTTGGGGAGAATCGGAGGCGAGGAAGCCAGACAGGCATTGCTGAAGGCGAAACAGAAGGAACAGGAAGAAGAAGTATTGGCGGAAATTGATAAAGGATTGGACATGCTTGCGGAAGAATGCATCTGAAAGAAAAGCATGCGAAAAAGCGGCGTGATTTTGCCCCTTGAAGATGAAAGCTGCCCGTTTGCCGGGGCAGCTCTTTTTTTCTTAATAAAAGCCGCCCTCAATTGTGCGCAAAATCGGCGGGTTCAAAAAGGAGGGAGGATCGTTTTTCATCAATCATTGGATACAAAAGGATAGCGATGGATCAAAAACGAACTGATGATAAAGCAAGCAAATGCGAAAATGAAGTTGTATAATAATTGATTCCAATAGACAGATAGATGAAAAATACCATCCTGAAACATATCGAAAAATGACGGAAACATAACAGGGGAAAATTCTCTCAGGAAGATGCCTCGGAGAGATCCGACTCCCAGTATTAAAATGATTATTGTGATTATGATATGAAACGAAACTGAGTTTTTGAAAATCAAAGATGTCATTTGACTGAAAATGGAGATGGCGATCATGCCGGTAACAAGGATGAGAAAGATAAACATCATCAGGATGGGAGGGGCGAATTGCAATTTTAATGTCTTTAAATAAAACGATTGAGCAAAAGAGCTCCAACTTTTAGCTGCCGGGAAAAATAAAAAACCTACGATCAAATGGACAAACAAATACCATGTACAATACAGGATCACGATAATAGCAGTGGAAATGATCTTGGAACCCCACCACCCCTGACGCGACTTTTACGCGTAAGTACAAAAGTATCAAAGCCTCCTGTGACCCCCGTCAGATCGTACAGATAGAAAAAAATCGGAGAAATCATGCTGAACCATCCGATGAATTTCCATATGTGATCATGCGCAAAAAGCCCACCCGACGAGATCACCAAGTAGTCCCAGAGATTGGGGGATAACTGTGCTGCACTTGCAGTCACATGAAGAAAATTCACCTGTGCAAGAGCAAGAACGATAAATAAAACGGTTGTTATTAACAGATTTTTCAAACGAAGAACAAGTAACAAATTCAAGTGAATCAGTGTTTTCATACGATCCATCCTAAATTGATCGAGTTAAATTGATTCGTCTGAACAGTAATAATCCCAACAGGACTGAGAAAGTAAAAAGAAGAAAATGATATGTAAGTGACCAATGAGTCGTAAATCCAGGTGTGTTTACGATTAATTTATTTGGGTACTGAGATAAAAACATCATCTGAGAAGTTGGGAACCATTTCTCAATTTCCCTCATTTTTAACCAAGCAACATATGACAGGATATTCATAAATGCCCCTGTTCCCCAAGTGAACACAGTGTTTCGCAAAATCAATGAAACCATAAGCAAAAATGTTCCATAAGCGGTTAAACCAAAAATATATAAACATTCGATCATGATCAGTACAAATGATGGAGAAGTCTCCTCTGTAAACAGTGAATGGGAACTCCATGTAAAATCAAGCGGCAAACCTGAAAGCAAACCTGAGATCAGATATATAACAGTACATATCATTGTAAATAAAAAAGCACAGACAAATAAGACGCAGATTTTAGCCAGTAGCCAGGAGAGCCTGGATCTGGCACGTGTCAAAATTAATCCCGCATACCCATTGTTAAGATCACTCAGGATTAAATCCGCAACGAGAATCAGAAAAATGGAAGGAAGCATTACCATACAATTAAACTGTTGTGTCAATGCATTTATGATGTAATCCAGTACGTTCAGTGATTGAATTCCATTTCTGCGAGAGAAAAAAATGACAAAAGAAAAATGATCACAAACACAACTAACCAGCGCCATTTTCGACGATAAAACAGCTGCATAAGCTCAAATGTAATCATTTTCAACCTCTCTTACATCGACAGTTTTTACTCCGATCTCTGTTAAAAATGACATCATCTCATCCCGATTTTTCCATTTTCCTTTGCATATGCCGGCAGGATAACCGTCTACTCTTTCCGTGATTTGCAATAATAAACCTTGTTGATAAATATGTTCCAAATCACTCAGATTGTTTGTGATAATCAGCCAACTTTTATCACGCTGCTCCCTGACCGGATGCAAGGTGCCGTTTTGTATCATAAAAACCCGGTCACAATATCTGTTTATTTCTTCTTTATTGTGCGATACCATCATTACAGCTGCTCCCTGCTCCACCTGCTCTTTCATAATCCCGGAAAAAAGAATCTTTCCCTCTTGATCCAAACCGTTGGTGGGCTCGTCAAACAACAAAATATTCGGCTTTTCCATTATAGCCTGTGCAATACCCAGTCGTTGGCGCATTCCCAATGAATAAGACTTAACGGGTTTTCGGTTGTCAGGATCCAAACCCACTCGTTTAATGGCTTCTCTTACGGCTTGCTCATTTATTTTTTGCTGTATATCGGCCAGTATTGTTAAATTCTTCAGACCGGAAAGTTGTGGCAGGAAAGCAGGGGATTCGATCAGTGCTCCAACAGATGCGGGTAATTCACCGATCAAACCAAGGCGAACCGCTCTGCCTGACACCCGAACTTCTCCCCTGTCAGGATATATCAACCCTGTAACCAATCGTAACAGAGTGGTTTTCCCGCAACCATTTGGACCAACGATCCCCACTACTTCACCGGAAGCAACGGTTAAGTTGATATCATTTAACACTTGTTTGTTCCCCAGTTTTTTAGATACTTTAGTGAACTCTACCAAATTGTTGATTTTATCCATTGTAAACCCTCGCTTTAAAGTTTCTGGCAAAGAAAAAGTAGGTTAACGTGTAAAATACAATGGATAAGACAATCCAAATGAAAGGAATTTCAAGTGTACGATAACTGAAATGATTCAATATGTACGCTCCGACTAAGTCGAGGGGGGCATATCGGGTTAAATTTATAGAATAAAGAACGAAATGTAATAAGATGAATAACAGCCAGGGAGTCGCAACAACGATGTAAATGTTTTTGACTGTTGTGGAAACGAAAACCGATACCATTGAGATGAATACGGCTGACAGGGCACTGTTGAAAATGATCAGCAAGATATAGAGAAACGGATGGTCGATAAACAAAGATCCGGCATATTTTGGGATGAATGAACTGTGGATTTTATTGATATCGCTTATATTTGGAAATTGTATTGCAGCCAAAACGAAACAAAACAGTTCTGATATGAATACAAATACAAAACTGACAACAGATGCAGAAACCATTTTTCCCACAATGTAAGTTTTGTAAGAAGTTCTCATAAGCACATATTGTATAAAGCCTGACTTCTTATCCCATGCCAGCGAATCACCGGCAGCCAAAGAAACGATCAGCGCAAATACCAAAGGCAATAAACCTGAGGCTCCATTACCGTGTGCATATAAAAAAGCGAAGTAAAAATTATGATTTGCCGTTACGGGTACAAGCGGTCCAGGACGGTATGCTTCAAAACCTTGAATAAAAAAAGCCGACATGATTAAAAAAGCCACTAATGCCTGCCGGCGAAAGAACGCCCGCCTTATTTCCATTTTTGTGATTTTTGTTAACAAATCGGCCCCTCCTTTCCCAAAAAAACAAGAAGAATAAGAGAGTGTGTTTACGACTCTCCCATTCTTATAAGAATAATGGTGGCTTTGTGTATCAAGATGAGAGACCCTGTTATTAATTTTTGCTTCAGCATTTAGAATCCTTCATATTTTTGATTATTAATCGAATAATTTTTTGATGATGGTCAATATTTGATTATTGTGATTTTCTGTCGCATGCCATCTTTACATATTTTCTTCGGAACGTGGATTAAATCGAGCAGCCCTTGTTGAAGGGGGCAAAAAATCCGTAATTATCCCACAAATCCCGGCTATCCGATCAATATTATTTTTTCATTTTTCGTAAAGGAAAAATTTTTGTATCGATTCCTTGTGTGTATGAATGTTATTGTAATATAATATTATATCTTTCCTTCTGGATAACGAGCTTCATTTCCTCAAAAGGGAGTGTGATGCTTCTTCCTTGCATGGCAGTATTCTTCAGTTTTCGGAAGTGTGGCGGGGCTGTCATTCGTGTGGTTCCCGCATTATTGGCATTTAAAGCTGAAGCGGTCTTAACCACGACTGGTTAAGGTGGCTGGGAGTCCGCAGCAGTGCCGAAATGGGTTAAAATATTTTTGAAACCTTTTCTCTTTTTTTTCGTCTGTTTTATAGGAGATCTGCTGCGAGGCAATGTTGGTTGAAATAGAAGCATTTTGGCAAACAAAACAGTCTTGTTGCAATCCTTCCAATATGATGCAATTTTATTCGCCATATTACATGTTATGGTGTTGGTAAGGAGGGTTTTCATTCAGTTCGTTATTTGTGATAAAATTTTTGCAATCCCAAGTAGGAGGGTATTTTCGATGGCTTCCGGATCACAGGTCATAGCATGGAGCCAGATGGAAAGTCCGGTCGGACCACTGACTCTTGTGGCCAGCCATCATGGGTTGTGCCACCTCGATTTTGCCAAAAAAAGCGCCCCGACAGTTGGAATTCAGATCTGGTTGAATCAATGGTTTAACCATTACCGTTTGGAACGGAATGAGCAAGCCTTATTGCCGTACATGCAACAATTGAACGAATATTTTAATAAACAGCGGCGGGAGTTTGATATTCCGCTCGACCTGCACGGTACGGCATTTCAAAAGTTGGTATGGAGATACCTTCGGACGATTCCATATGGTGAAGTGCGCTCATATAAAGATGTGGCACTGGGGATCGGAGCACCTAAAGCCGTGCGCGCCGTAGGAGGGGCAAACAATAAAAATCCCATTTCGATCATTATTCCCTGCCACCGCGTGATCGGATCCAACGGATCGCTGGTCGGTTACGGCGGCGGGCTTCATATTAAAGAATATCTGTTAACACTTGAAGGCTGGTTAAAACCGAAAGAGGAATCATAAGGAAAGATGGCGGATCAGGAACATCCGCCTTTTTTAGTGAGTGGCATTGCCGGTCAGCTGTACCCCCGCTCCTTTCTTTTTTGCTTCACTCATCCTCGTGAGACCGGGCGGAGGGAAAAGTATACCTTTTCTGACATTTTTCATACAGTGTGGTATAAAAGGAAAGGAGTTTTCGCTTTATGAGCAGCAGTGGAGAAAATTGGATGGAGGCCGGCATTCGCGCGTACAATCCGCTGGCGGCAGTGCAATATGCCAGCACTTATTGGAATGGAGCAAACCGCGCTTATCGTTTTTTTCATGACGATTGTACCAACTTCATCTCGCAGTGCCTGCATGCCGGAGGGCTGCCGATGGTTTTTTCGTCCAAATCAGGCCGGGAATGGTGGTACCGCCGGGGAGCAAAGGGGCACTCCTGGAGTTACAGTTGGACCGTAGCCCATGCGTTTCACCATATGTTGCAGGCAGGCGGGCCGACGGGTCGTTGCCGCAGATTGAGCAGTCCGGCTGAACTTCGGCTCGGGGATGTGATCTGCTACGATTTTGAAGGGGACGGGCGCTGGAATCACAATACGATTGTGACCGGATTTGACGCTGCCGGGCAACCGCTGGTCACGGCCCATACGTATAACTGCCACAACCGGCGCTGGGAATATTACGATTCCGTTGCGTATACCCCGAGGATTCGCTATGATTTTTTTCACATCAGTTGAAGCCCGGTTTGCCATTTGGGTAAAATAAAAGAGATGTTTCGAGAATGGAAGGGATGAAGGCACGTGCCATTTCACATTGTACTCGTTGAACCGGAGATTCCGCAAAATACGGGGAATATTGCACGCACGTGTTCAGTGACGGGAGTCAAGTTGCATCTGGTTCATCCGCTCGGCTTTAAAATTGACGATACCAAATTGAAGCGCGCGGGTCTGGATTATTGGCATGAACTGGATATTGAGCATCACGATTCATTTGCCCAGTTGCAAGCAAAATATCCGGCCGGGCGCTTTTTTTGTGCCACGACGAAGGCAAGCCGCGCACATACCGATTTTCAGTACGAAGAAGGCGACTTTTTTGTGTTTGGCAAGGAAACCAAAGGACTCCCGCCGGAAATACTGAACCGGCATCGTGAAACATTGATTCGGATCCCGATGCGGCCGTCGACCCGCTCGCTCAACCTCTCCAATTCGGTGGCGATCGTGGTTTATGAGGCGCTTCGGCAATTGAATTTCCCCGGGCTTTCCTGAATGAAAACCAGCATCTTTTTTGTGACAGGACCCGGGGACGAAAGGATTTAATCTATTTGGGACGTCGTGGTTCCGCATGGACCAGCGCACGCTGAATGGCTTTTGGCCGCCAGGGCTTGAAATCATTTGCAGAGAGTGGGGGAAGGCATGATAAAAGCCTGTTTATTCGATCTGGATGGAACTCTTTTGCCGCTTGATACCGAAGCTTTTGTAAAAGTATATTTGCAAGCCTTGGCCCCTTATGTAGCCCATGTCGTTCCGCCGGACAAGCTGGTTCCGATCATCTGGAAAGCGACGGGGGCGATGATTGAAAACGACCAGGCTGACCTGACCAACGAAGAAGTATTCACCCGGGCTTTTTTGCAGCTGTCAGGACTTGAAAAAGAGGAAATTTGGCCTTTGTTTGACCGCTTCTATAAAGAAGAATTTCCGAAGCTGGAGAAACATGCGGAAAAAAGTGCCCTTGCCCGCCAGGTGGTCCAGGCTGCTCTTGACCGGGGATATCAGGTGGCGGTTGCGACCAACCCCGTTTTTCCGAGAGAGGCGATTTATGAGCGGTTGCGTTGGGCGAGATTGGACGATCTTCCTTTTGCCACGGTAACCGTTTATGAAGAAACGCATTTTTGCAAGCCGCATCCCGGTTATTACAGGGAAGTGGCCGGACGGTTGGGCGTGTCGCCGGAAGAGTGCGTGATGATCGGCAATGACATGCAGGAGGATATGGTGGCCTCCGTTGTGGGCATGCACATCTTTTTCCTGAAAGAATACCGGATTGACCGTGGGCGCCCGTCCTACGACTTTGATCAGGAGGGAACCATGGAAGATTTGTTCCAATCCATTTGCAAGGGGACGGGTGTTTTTCAAAAGGAACATCCGGTAAAAAAATAAAAACAGTCTCGAAAAAACCTTGGATTTTTGCCAAGGTTTTTCTATCTTTTTCCTTTGAAATTTGATAAAATAGAAGTAACAACTTTCTATTTGTAGCATATACATGATATAAAATATCGCCTTACTCTTTCCTATTTCAGTAATCTATAGTCACTAGGGGATACTGACGAGGCAGGTATAAAATCAGAAAAGTCTAACTCAGGGTTTGTCTTTCACTGAAGGAGAGGAGGCTTTCCATGGATATTCTCAAACGGATTGCCGAGTACCGCGATCGCGAGAAAAAGCTGATGTGGGAAGGAACCTTCGCCGACTACCTGGACATCGTGAAGAAGAACCCCCGTGTGGCTCAAACCGCTCATTCCAGAGTTTATGATATGATTGCGAAAGCAGGCATTGAGACAGATGCCCAAGGAAATAAAAAGTACTTGTTTTTCAGCAAGGAGCTGTTCGGGCTGGATCACGCCATCGAACGACTGGTGGAAGAGTATTTTCATTCAGCAGCGCGGCGCTTGGATGTGCGCAAACGCATTTTGCTTCTGATGGGTCCTGTCAGCGGCGGGAAGTCGACGATTGTGACGATGCTGAAAAAAGGGCTGGAGGAATACTCGCGCACGGATGAAGGGGCCTTGTACGCGATCAAAGGCTGCCCGATGCATGAAGAGCCGCTGAACCTGATCCCGCGCGAACTTCGTCCTGAGTTTGAAAAAGAATTCGGAGTGCGGATTGAAGGAAACCTCTGCCCCTATTGCCGCTTCCGTTTGCAAGAGGAATACGGGGGCCGGATCGAGGATATGGCCGTGTACCGCGTCCTGCTCTCAGAAGATGAGCGCATCGGGATCGGTACATTCAGCCCGTCTGACCCGAAATCTCAGGATATTGCCGACTTGACGGGAAGCATCGACTTCTCCACCATCACCGACTACGGTTCGGAGTCCGATCCGCGGGCTTACCGTTTTGACGGTGAGTTGAACAAGGCGAACAGGGGTCTGATGGAGTTCCAGGAAATGCTCAAATGTGATGAGAAATTTCTCTGGAATTTGCTTTCCCTCACACAGGAAGGCAATTTCAAAGCAGGCCGTTTTGCCTTGATCTCGGCCGATGAAGTGATCATTGCCCATACCAATGAGTCGGAGTACAAAGCATTTATCGCCAACAAGAAAAATGAAGCTCTGCAATCACGGATTATCGTGATGCCGATTCCATACAATTTGAGTGTAACAGAAGAAGAGAAAATTTACAAAAAATTGATCGGACAAAGCGACCTCGCCCATATTCACATCGCTCCCCACTCGCTGCGAACCGCCGCCATTTTTTCCGTCCTGACCCGGCTGAAAGAATCGAAAAAACAAGGTGTCGACCTGCTGAAGAAAATGCGCCTGTACGATGGTGAAGCAGTTGAAGGCGCCAATGACATCGATTTGGATGAATTGCGCAATGAGCACCTGGACGAAGGGATGTCCGGAATCGATCCCCGCTATGTGATCAACCGGATCTCCAGCGCCCTGATCAAAACGGATGCCGATTTTATCAACGCACTTGATATCCTTCGTTCCCTCAAGGAAGGATTGGACCAACATCCTTCGATCACTCCCGAGCAACGAGAAAAATACCTCCACTTTATTTCCATCGCCCGCAAAGAATACGATGAAATCGCCAAAAAAGAAGTACAAAAAGCATTTGTCTACTCTTATGAAGAATCGGCCAAAGTCCTGATGGATAACTATCTGGACAATGTGGAAGCTTACTGCAACTGGCAAAAAATCCGCGATCCCATCACCGGTGAAGAGCTGGAGCCGGATGAAAAACTGATGCGCTCGATCGAAGAGCAGATCGGCATCTCGGAAAATGCGAAAAAGGCGTTCCGGGAAGAGATATTAATCCGCATTTCCGCGTATGCCCGCAAAGGCAAACGCTTCGATTACAATACCCATCCCCGCCTGAGGGAAGCGATTCAGAAGAAACTGTTTGCCGATTTGAAAGATGTCGTCAAAATCACCACCTCAACCAAAACGCCGGATGAAAACCAGTTGAAAAAAATCAATGAAGTGATTGCCAGACTGGTGGAAGAATACGGCTACACACCCGCCAGCGCCAATGAGCTGCTGCGTTATGTCGGGAGCTTGCTCAATCGCTAAGCCCGCACTTCGGTGCGATTCTAAATGGGAGGTGAAAGAACATGAAGCACCCCCTGTTTATCGTCTCGGAAGAAGACTGGTCCCTGCACCGCAAGGGCTATGAAGACCAGATGCGGCACCAGGAAAAGGTGAAGGAAGCGATCCGCAAAAATTTGCCCGATTTGGTCGGCGAGGAAAGTATCATCATGTCGGATGGGCAGCAAATCATCAAAATCCCGATTCGCTCGATGGAAGAATACCGTTTTCGCTATAACTACGACAAGGGAAAACACGTTGGCCAAGGGGACGGCAACAGCAAAGTGGGCGACGTGCTCGGCCAAGATCCGACAGATGGCAAACCGGGCCCGGGGAAAGGCCAGGGAGCAGGTGATCAGGCCGGAATTGATTACTACGAAGCGGAAATTTCCATCGCCGAACTGGAAGGGATTCTCTTCTCCGAGCTGGAGCTCCCGCACATGGAACGGAAAGAACAGGTCGACATGACCGTTGAAGATATTCGCTTCAATGATGTACGGAAGAAAGGCTTGATGGGCAATATCGACAAAAAGAGAACGCTGCTGGAAGCGATCAAGCGCAATGCGCTCAATGGAAAGAAGAAGAAAGTGCAAATTTCCGTCGATGACTTGCGGTTTAAAACATGGGAAGAGATCGTGACCCCGCACTCCAACGCCGTGGTCATCGCAATGATGGATACCAGCGGTTCGATGGGAATCTTTGAAAAGTACATTGCACGCAGCTTCTTCTTTTGGATGGTTCGCTTTCTCAGAACCAAATACCAACATGTCGAAATCGTCTTCATCGCCCATCATACCGAAGCCAAGGAAGTAAGCGAAGAATCTTTTTTCACCAAAGGGGAAAGCGGCGGAACCATCTGTTCCTCCGCCTATCGGAAAGCATTGGAAATCATTGATACCCGTTATTCACCTGACCGCTACAACATTTATCCTTTTCACTTCTCCGATGGCGACAACCTCAGTTCCGACAATGAGCGCTGTGTCGAACTGGTTAAGGAAATCCTCAAACGTGCCAATATGTTCGGCTACGGTGAAGTAAATCAGTACAACCGGCATTCCACGCTGATGACAGCCTACCGCCACATCAAAGAACCGCGTTTTTCCCACTTTGTGATCAGAGAAAAAAGCCAGGTGTATGATGCTTTGAAGCATTTTTTCGGGAAGAAAGAGGTCCATTAATGCAAAAAGCCAACCGCCTTCTCCGGCAGTCTCGGAGAGGCGGTTTTTTTTATTCTTCCCATTATCGGGGGTTTTCCCGCAAATACCGGACCGGAACGAATTCCGTCAGCCAGACGCCATTGGCCGATTGGAAAAACGTATACCCATCCCGATGCATTTCCCGGGACAGAATCTGAAGGACTACCGGGGTTCCGTGTCTTTTTCCGACCCGGCGGGCTGTGACGGGATCCGGGGACAGATGGACATGATGACGATTTCCCTTGAGTAATCCTTTTTTGCGGATGGAGGGGAGAAAGCGAAGAGCTGTTCCGTGAAAGAGCAGGTCCGGCGGTTTTACCGGATCCAAATTCAGGTCAATCGCGACGGAATGGCCTTGATTCGCCCGGATTTTTTGCCTGTCTTCACTGAAGGCGAAGCGCTGTTTGTCATTGGTTCGGACGATCTGTTCCAGAGTCTCGCGGTCCAATGGCACTCCGTGTTTCCGGCAAGCGTGGATGAGTTCCTCCACGTTTACCCATCCGTTCGGATCCAGTTGAATCCCGATGAGATCAGGCCGATGCCGCAACACTTTGCTGAGGAATTTGCTTGATTTGATAGATTCCGCCCGCATAAAATCCACTCCTGTTAAATGGGTAAGATTCCGCTGATATCCCATGACTTTATCATGTTATATTATTCTTAAACTTCCGGTCAAAACCCTGATCACAAGGAGTGGCATTATGCCTGCTTACAACAAACTGGTGCGTGATTTGATTCCCCGGGTCATTGAACATGCCGGAAAGAAGTGCAGGACCCGTGTTTTGGATGAGAAAGAATACAAAGCGGAATTACAAAAAAAATTGCGCGAAGAGGTTAATGAATACTTAAGCAGCCGCAATGATCAAGAAGCATTGGAAGAGCTGGCCGACGTGCTGGAGATTTTGCATGCGCTGACGGAATCCCATGGTTTTGCAATCAAAGATCTGGAAGATTTGCGCCGAAGGAAAGCGGAGGAAAGAGGACGGTTTAAGCAAAAAATCTTTCTGATCGATGTGGAGGATTAAAACAGGAAACGAAAAGGGAGATCGGACGGATTGCGTTTGTGTCTGATCAGGTGTTGCCCGCTTTTTCTCTTCAGGGAAAAGAGCGGGCAATTTTATCTTTACTAATGGCGTAAATCGGAGTAATATACGATTAATTCTATATTAAGCGCTGAATCTGTACAGAGCGGGGGAACCGAAAAAGCAACGATTTGCTTTAGGGGTGAATCCCGGGTGTTTCCCGGGTAGGGTCACTCTCATGACCCGAATCCGTCAGCTAACCTCGTAAGCGTTATGGGAGGGAAACGGTATGTGATAAACCACGGAAGGAGTTTCTCTTTTTTGTGGTTTTTTCTATTGCTTCATTTATGAAAAGCGGCTGTCTTGATTAACCGCGCACAGAGCGAATCGGAACTTCGGAGAAGGCGGCAAGAGCTGCGGACACATAGTTTTTGATGTCCTGTCAATATTATGCAATAAATACCACCGGTTACCGGGAACACTATTTACTGTTGCATGATTCACCAGTTTTTCAGGTTTTGGAGGAATCATATGTTCAGCAAAATCAAACGCATTCTGATTGGAAGACCATTGAGGTCGAATGAGTTGCACAGCCAGAAATTAAACAATTTGAAAGCATTGGCCACTCTCTCTTCTGATGCGCTCTCTTCTGTGGCCTACGGCCCGGAGCAAATTCTCATCGTCCTTGCTACGGTCGGTGCATTGGCCTTTTGGTATTCCCTGCCCATCGCGGTGGGCGTGCTCATATTATTGGTGGCCTTGATCTTATCCTATCGCCAGATCATTTATGCCTACCCTCAGGGCGGCGGGTCTTATATGGTGGCGAAGGAAAATCTGGAGATGAATATTGGCCTTGTTGCGGGCGGGTCATTGTTGATCGACTATATCCTGACCGTCGCGGTGAGCGTTTCGGCCGGGACGGATGCGATTACCTCCGCCTTTCCGGTGGTGCATCCCCATAAAGTGGGGATCGCGGTCTGCATTGTGGTCGTGATCACGATTTTGAATTTGCGGGGACTGACCGAATCAGCTTCCATTTTGGCCTATCCCGTCTATTTGTTCGTATTTGCCCTGGCTATGCTGATTGTTGTCGGCTTGTATCAGGTATTGACAGGGGCAGCCCCGGCTCATGTGCATGCGAGCATCGGAACACCGGTGGTGGGGATCAGCCTGTTTCTCCTCCTGAAGGCTTTTTCTTCAGGATGTTCTGCGTTGACGGGGGTTGAAGCCATTTCCAACGCGATTCCCAACTTTAAAGAACCCGCTCCCAAAAATGCGGCCTTTACCTTGGTGATCATGGGACTTATTTTAGCGTCCCTTTTTTCCGGCATTGTCTTTTTGGCCTATTGGTATGGGATCGCACCCTCAGCAAAGGAGACGGTGCTTTCTCAACTGGGACGGGCTGTCTTTGGTCGGAATGGCTTCTATTATTTCATTCAGGCGACCACCGCGCTGATCTTGGTGCTGGCGGCCAATACCGGGTTTTCGGCCTTCCCGTTACTCGCATACAGCCTGGCCAAGGATAAATTTATGCCGCGAGCCTTTACCGTAAGGGGAGACCGCCTTGGCTATTCCAACGGAATCGTTACCCTGGGTCTGGCCTCGATTATCTTGATTATCGTTTTTCAGGGAAATACAGAAAATCTGATTCCTCTGTATGCGGTAGGGGTATTTATCCCGTTTACGCTGTCACAAACCGGGATGATTCTGAAGTGGGTCAGGTCAAAGCCGAAAGGCTGGATCGGCAAATTGGCGGCCAACCTTGCCGGGGCCCTGATTTGTTTTCTGATTTTGATCATCTTTTTTATCACCAAATTTCAGCATGTATGGATGAGTCTTGTTTTCATTCCGATCTGTGTGTTTATTTTCCATAAAATTCATCAGCACTATGTCGCGGTCGGCGATCAGCTGCGCGTCGACTTGTCACATAAGCTGAGCGAGATCAAAACGGCCGGCAACGTGGTGATCGTGCCGGTTGCCGGGATAACGAAAGTGGTGGAGCAATCCCTCGTTTATGCCAAATCGTTGTCCGATAACGTGGTTGCTGTCTATATCGGATCAAGCCCGGAAGCCATCGATCGCATGGAAAGAGAATGGGCCGAATGGCAGACGGGAGTCAGACTGGTGACGTTGCATTCCTTATACCGCAGTGTATTAACGCCGCTGAGTGAATTTATCGATATGGTGAAAGCGAAAGCGGACAAAAAAGGAGCCAGGGTGACTGTGGTCATGCCCCAATTTATCACCAAGAAGTGGTGGCACGGGATTCTGCACAATCAGTCGGGATTTCTCATCATGGCCTATCTGTTGCGCATGCGCGATGTGATTGTCACGATCGTTCCATACCAGTTGCAAAAATAAATGTTTACTTCGGGGAGCCCGTCTTTTGGGGGCTCCTTTTTTGATGGCAGGCATCCTTCACAAGGCTGTTCCTCGTCGATGGATCAGGACCAGTCCGAAAACAATCAAAAGCATCCCCGAAAAAGCAAGGAGAGAGAGCGGATCATGAAAGATCAGATAATCGAAAAGCGCCGTGACCGGGGGGACACCGTAAAACAGGCTGGTGACATTGGTCAGATTCCCTTTTTGGATCAAGAAGTACAGCATCATGGAAGCACCGACAGAGATCACCAACGACATCCACGATAAACTGAGGAGAAACACGGGACTCCAGTGAACCTGCCATCCCCCGAAAAAAGGAAGCAAGAGAAGAATCACCAGCAACCCTCCGGAATATTGAATTGCCATGTTTACCGGCTGACTCAGTTTGATCCGTTTTTGCATAAACGTTCCGGCCGTAATGCAACCGAGGCACAACAGGGCGCTTGCCAGTCCGGATAACGGAAAGTGCGGAGCGGAAATGTGATCGGCCACCACGAGAACGAGACCGCTTAATCCCAAAAACAGACCTGACCATTGGCCATATCTGATTTTTGTGGCAGCAAAAAAGGCTGTGATGATCGGCTGGGCCCCCAGGATGATGGCCAGGATCCCCGGGGCCAGATGATTATTCAGCGCAATAAAGTAGAAGATTTGATACCCGGCTTGCAGCAACAGGCCGGTGAGTATGACATATCCCCATTCCTTGCCGGATTTGGGATAAGGGGATCGGGCAGACAGGCAGATGATCCAAAGCACAGCTGTTGAAATGAGGAAACGGAGAAAGACAAAGGTAAAGGGATTGGCGTACTGCAATCCCAATTTGACAAAGATCGCCCCGCTGCTCCACGTTAAAACAAAGGCGGCGGGAATGAGGGAACTCCATTTGTTTATTTGCTGCGGGGCTTTTGGCAGAAACCGGGTTTCTTTGTTCATGCTGTTTCACCTCTCTCTGGAAACAAAAATATTCATTATCATGAAAATTTTAATTATAGCAAACCACTCTCCTGCCTTCAGGTGAAGGATGCCTTGTTTGGATTGCAATGTTGTTTCAGTCGCCTGCATCACTTTCAACAAATTTTCAGTTTCCCTTCAGTATGGATTCAGTTAGGGCTAAGATAATAGAAGCGGAATGACTTCGGTGAAGGTGGTGGATGTAAGATGCACCAGATAAGGGGAATCAGAATATTGGCAGTCGATGATGAGCCGAATATCCTGCAATTTTTGGAGCTCGGCCTGCAAAATGAGGGATTCGAGGTGAGGACGGCCCAAGACGGTATGGAAGCCCTGAACCTCATGAAGCAGTTCCAGCCGCATGTGGTCATCCTGGATGTCATGATGCCCGGGATCGACGGCTTTGAATTATGCCGCATGTTGAAAAAAATGCAGAATGTGGCGGTGATCATGCTCACTGCCAAGGATGAAGTGGATGACAGGGTGAAGGGCCTCACGCTCGGAGCGGATGATTACATGGTGAAACCGTTCAGCTTTGAGGAGTTGTTGGCGCGGATCCATGCCCGGCTCCGCAATCAGTTCCCCGATCTGTTCGGAGAAGTGGTGATCGGGCCGTTTCAGATTGCAGACCGCCGCAAAGAAATCAGGTTCAGGGACCGGGTGTTGGAACTTTCCCCGACGGAGTATGCACTGCTTAAATTTTTGGTTCTCAATCATGGGCTGGTTTTAAGCAAAACGATGATTTTGGAAAAGGTATGGGGTTATGACTTCCAGGGAGATGAAAATATCGTTGAGGTTTATATCCGTTCATTGCGGGCCAAATTGAACGATAAAAATCATGAATTGATCCGGACCTTGCGTGGCTCAGGATATCGGGTTGATCTTTCATGAATCGGAAACTGCGGGATGGCTTACGCACCATTTTTGCCTTTGATTCGCTTAAGATTCAACTCCTGTCCAGGTCATTGCTCGTCCTGGCCGGCTTGCTTATGCTGATCGGGCTTTTTCAGTATGTTTTTATGCAAGGGGTGATCTACAAAAACAAGGCGACCAGCATGCAGAGCCAAATTCTCGCCATTCCCCGCTTTGCCTGGGAGCAACTCGTTACAAACCCCGGCAGTCTGGACATAAATCCGGGAGACGACTTGCATCGCCCGTATTTTCTCATCCCTGACGTCAGTCTGGCTTTTGTTGATATGCAGGGGAATTTCCAGTTTGTCTCCATCAGTCCCGAAAGCGCCGCTCCTCCGAAGTTGGCTGCCGAGCAGTATCTGGATGCGCTGCGCAATGATCCGGAGGCGGATTATCAGGTAACAGCCGGCCCGGACGGGGTGGAGCAATTGCTGGTTCTGCAGCCGATTGTTTCGCATGACCGGGTGCTCGGAGTAGTTCAGGCAAGTACGCCAACCGGCCCGCTCAAGGAGCTGCTGATCCGGCAACTGTTCACCTTTTTGAGCCTCTCCCTCGCAGCGATGCTGGTGGGGTTGCTTGGATTTATGCCTGTGCTCAAACGCACGTTGGTTCCTTTGTTCAATATGGTGAACATAGCCGAACAGATCGATGCGGGCAATTTGGCCAAACGCTTTCCCGCCCGGCAAGGGCAGATGGAGATCGACCGACTGGCGGAATCCTTCAATGGCATGCTGGAGCGGCTGGAGGCTTCTTTTGCGGCAGAAAGGGAAACGAAAGAACAGATGCGCCGCTTTATCGCGGATGCTTCCCATGAACTTCGCACTCCGTTAACCTCGATACACGGTTTTTTGGAAGTGCTGCTGCGCGGTGCGGCCAACAACCCGGAGCAGCTGGACAAAGCCCTGAAAAGCATGCACAGTGAATCGGCACGCCTCAATAAATTGGTTCACGATCTTCTGCTCCTGGCCAAGCTGGATCGGACGCCTCATATGGAGCTTGCAGAAGGATGCCTGGATGCCATGTTGCGGGAGATGGAACCGCAGCTGCACATTCTGGCCGGGAACCGGAGCCTCTGCCTGTCCGTCGAACCCGATCAGAAATGCAAATACGATGCGGATAAAATGAAGCAGGTGATTTTAAATCTGTTTCAAAATGCAGTGCAGCATACCGATCCTGAAACAGGCCACATTCAAATTTCCCTGTCAGGTGAGAAGAATGAAGTCAAATTGTCCGTCCGGGATAATGGCCCGGGGATCGACGAACAGCATCTGCCCCATGTATTTGACCGATTTTACCGTATTGACACGTCCAGGGCCCGCAAACACGGCGGAGCAGGTCTGGGTCTTTCCATCACCAAATCCATTGTTGATGCGCATGGCGGAACCATTCATGTGGACAGCAAGGTGGGAGAAGGAAGCACCTTCACGGTTTGGCTTCCCAAACGTTGACGGCATTCAACCGGCGAATTCAGCTGGATTGAATGCTTTTTTTTATGAAAAATTGCTCCGTTTCCCTCTGCCGTTGTGCCTTTTCAGCAAACATTCAGCCAATTCTCAAGCAATATTCAGTTACCCTTAAGCGTCAATTCAGCCAGAGCAGATAAGATAGCAGAGAAATGAAGACAGCGCATGATATCAAACAAAGAGGAGTGAATTCGCAACCATGACAGGACAAACGAAGCAGAGGCTGCGGATCGATGGGCTCTTGATCGTGATTGCCCTGCTGGCTGCTTTTTTGAACATTTTCGATATTTGGAAGGATAAATACGCGAATGCTTACTACACCGCTGCAGTCACCAGCATGCTTCAGAGCTTTCACAATTTCTTCTACGCTTCTTTTGATCCCGGCGGCTACGTGACGGTTGACAAACCGCCGGTCGTGTTCTGGATTCAGACGATGTTCGCTGCTGTTTTCGGGGTTCACGGCTGGAGCGTGATTTTGCCGCAGGCTTTGGCGGGTGTCGGCTCCGTCCTGATGATGTACATACTGGTCAAACCGTCATTCGGAAAAACAGCGGCCCGGCTCGCCAGCCTGGTCATGGCCTGCACACCGGTCGCGGCAGCGATCAGCCGGAGCAATAATATTGACAGCATGCTGGTGTTTGCCCTGCTTCTGGCCACCTGGATGTTGTTCAAAGGAATGCGACGGCAAAAGATTTCCTGGATTTTGGGCGCATTTGCCATGATCGGTGTCGGCTTCAACATGAAGATGCTGGAAGCCTATATGGTCGTACCGGCTATTTATCTCTTTTATCTCCTCGCTTTTAAGAGCGGATGGAAAAAGAAACTGACGGTGTTGGCCGCAGCAACGGTACTTATGGCCGCTGTTTCCCTCTCTTGGGCGGTCGTGGTCGATTCCATTCCAGCGGATCAACGGCCCTATATCGGCAGCAGCCAAACCAATTCCGTGCTGGAGCTCGCTTTCGGATATAACGGAATGAGCCGACTCACAGGAATGCACGGGGGAGGCAAGGGTGCCAGCGGCAAGAGCTGGATGAACGGAGAGCATTTGCGCCAGGCACAGGGGAACGGACGAAACATGGCGGGCGATCAGCATACGGCTCCGAACGGGAAACGGATGCCGGGACCGTTCGGAATGTCCAATGGCAAACCGGGCCAAATGCCCCGATTCGGGATCTGGCGGCATGTTCGGCACCGGGCAACCGGGTCCGCTCCGCCTGTTTCAAAGCGAACTTTCCGGGCAAATCAGCTGGCTCCTGCCCTTTGTCGCCTTTGCCTCAGCAGGTCTGCTTGCCGGTGTTCGCCGTAAAAAGCCGCTTACGGATCAGCAACAAGAAACATTATTCTGGCTCGGCTGGTTGCTTCCGGTGATGGCGTTTTTCAGTGTGGCCGGTTTTTTCCATCAATACTATCTGGTCATGCTGGCTCCGCCGATCGCGGCCCTTACCGGAACGGGCTGGGTGGCGCTGTGGCGGCAATATCGGAACAAGGAGGAATGGAAACGCTGGCTGCTGCCTTCAGGGATTTTGGCGACGACCGCGTTTGAACTGGTGGTGCTTCACCCGTACCAGCAGCAGATTGGTGTCGGCTGGTCGATCGGCATCGGAGCGGCCGGCATCGGCTTGTCACTGGTCTTGTTCGTTGCCGCCAGGGAGAAATGGATCCCCGTCGTGGCCCTTGCCGGCATGCTCGTGCTGCTGGTGGCCCCTTTGTACTGGGCAGCGACTCCGATCATTTACGGTGAAAACAGCATGATTCCGGAGGCCGGACCGGTGCAGCGGGGCTTTGGTCCGGGAATGGCAATGGGGAAACGCTTTGCCAATCCGCAGATGTCTGCCAATCAAGAATCGCGCGAATCTCACCCGTTCTCCTCAGGAAGGACAAGGGGAGGACGCGAGACGCAAATCAACTCCAAATTGCTGCAATATGTGACCAGTCACAATACGGGTGAAAAGTATCTGTTTGCCACGACCAATGCGATGTCAGCCGCCCCGTATATCATCGAAACGGGCAAACCTGTGATGGCGATGGGTGGATTTTCGGGTTCCGACCCGATTCTCACTGTCTCCAAACTGGAAGAGATGGTGAAAACCAAAGAAGTGAAGTTTTTCCTGATTCCTTCCCAAGACGGTTTCAGGGGATTTGGGGACGGCAATGAAAGCAACCGGGTATTCGAGTGGATCCGGGCGCACGGCAAGGAAGTGCCCAAGTCCGAGTGGCAGCCGGACTCATCTCCCGATCACGGATTCCCCATGCACTTTGGCGGCGGGGAAACATTATACGAAATTGAGCAATAAGTAAGGAGGGCCGAACATGAATGAAGCGATTCGCTATTCCATCATCATTCCGGTCTACAATGAAGAAGCCGTTATCCATGAAACGCACCGCCGGCTCACGCAGGTGATGGAATCGCTAGCCGAACCGTATGAATTGCTGTTTGTCAACGATGGGAGCCAGGATCGCACAGAGGAAATCATCACGGAATTAAAAGAGGCTGATCCTCATGTCAAGCTGTTGGATTTCTCGCGCAACTTCGGCCATCAGATCGCAATCACGGCAGGGATGGATCATGCCCTCGGCGATGCGATCGTGATTATTGATGCCGATTTGCAAGATCCGCCCGAACTGATTCCGCAAATGATCGAGAAATGGAAGGAAGGGTATGAAGTCGTCTATGCCAAGCGCTCAAAACGCAAAGGGGAGACGCTGTTCAAAAAGTGGACGGCGGCTCTTTTTTACCGGACGCTCCGCGCGTTGACCGAGGTAAACATTCCGCTCGATACGGGCGACTTCCGCCTGATCGACAGGAAAGTGGCAGAGGCTATGAAGGGCATCCGCGAGAAGAACCGCTTTGTCCGTGGTCTGGTCAGCTGGGTGGGTTTCCGGCAGACAGCGATTGAGTACGTGCGGGATGAGCGGTTTGCCGGGGAAACGAAATACCCGTTGAAGAAAATGTTGCGGTTCTCGATGGACGGGATCACCTCCTTCTCTTATAAACCGCTGAAACTGGCTACATATCTCGGTTTTTTCATTTCCTTCGCCAGATTTCTCTATCTGTTGGTCTCGCTCGGGGAAAGATTGTTCACGACGAGCACGGTTGCCGGGTGGACGTCGCTGATCGCCTGCGTGCTGCTCCTCAACGGGGTGATTCTGATCATTTTGGGGATTCTCGGCGAGTATGTCGGCAGAATCTATGATGAAACAAAGAACCGTCCCCTCTATATCCTCCGCAACAGGCCGAATGTGGAACAGAGAGAGCAGCAAGAGGTGAAGCAGGGTGTTCGCCCATAAGAAGGAGGCTGTTTTGCTCTTTCGCTTCTGCGCTGTCGGGATGGCCAATACGGCCGTCGATTTCGGCGTCTTCTGCCTGCTGACACTGGGCGGGATGCCGTTCCTTCCCGCTCAGGCATTCTCCTATACGGCCGGGATTGCCAACAGTTTTATCTTGAACCGGAAATGGACGTTTCGCATCAGGCGCAAGACGAACACCCCGGAGTTGATGAAGTTTCTTTTGGTAAACGGTTTTTCACTGCTGGTGTCATCCGGCCTGCTTTATCTCTTGCGCGATGTCAATCATCTTTCGCTTTGGATTGCCAAGCTGGCAGCCACCGGGGGCGGAATGGCGGTCAACTTTATCGGAAGCCGCCTCTGGGTGTTTTCAGGAACCAAAACCAAGGGGAGTGAAGTTTCATGAGGGTAAGGAAAGCAGTCATCCCGGCGGCGGGACTGGGTACGCGATTTCTTCCGGCGACGAAAGCCCAGCCAAAGGAAATGCTGCCGATTGTCGATAAACCCGCCATTCAATATATCGTCGAAGAAGCAGTCCAATCGGGGATTGAAAGCATCATCATCGTTACAGGGAGAAACAAGCGGTCGATTGAGGATCATTTTGACCGTTCCGTGGAGCTGGAACAGACCCTCCGGGACAAAGGGAAAACGGATCTCCTGCAGGAGCTGAAGCAGATTTCTAACATGGCGGCCATTCATTATATCCGGCAAAAGGTGCCGTTGGGGCTGGGGCATGCCATCTTGTGCGCTGAGCAGTTTATCGGGGATGAGCCGTTTGCGGTTCTCCTGGGGGATGACATGATGGTCTCGGAAAAGCCGGCCCTAAAGCAGCTGATCGATGTGTTTGCCGAAGCGGAAACCGAAGTGGTCGGGGTGCAATCGGTGCCGTCGTCAGAAGTGCATAAATATGGCATTATCGATGCCCGCAAACAAAGAGGCAGCGTCTATGAGGTTCGCGATTTGGTCGAAAAACCTTCCCTTCATGAAGCGCCTTCCCGCATGGCGATTATGGGACGTTATATCTTGAAGCCCGCCATCTTCCCGATCTTGCGGACGGTCGGCAGGGGGGCCGGAAATGAAATCCAGTTGACCGATGCCCTGCGGGTAATCTGCAAAAAGAAGCCGATCCTCGCCCGGGAACTGAAGGGAAGCCGCTATGATATCGGAGACAAATTGGGTTACCTGAAAGCCGGCATTGAGATCGGTTTGCGGCGGAAGGAAATTGGCCGGCATGATCAAGTGGAATGGGCTGGCACTTGCCAATGTCTGGACGATCGAGTCGTTTGTGCTGGTTTGGCTGGCTTTGAGGGAAAAAGTGAAGCAAGCTTTTTATTTTGGAACGGCGCTCTACGGGATTGCGGCCTTGCTGCTCCTCGGCTGGACAGCTGAAATCTTGTCATTGCATCATTGGATTCCGGTGTGGAACCGGGAAACATTTTCTTATTTCCTGTGGGCCGGGATGGTCACATTTCAGGCCTGTCAGATCAGAAAAAGCCGCACCCCCGGATGGGAGCCCTGGTTTGAAATTTTTTATACCGGCAGCGCCATTATGCTGTTCTTCTGGCTGTCGATCGAAATCAACATTTATTTTGACAGATCTGCCCGGACAGGGTTCTGGGAATTGAACCGCTATTTTGTCTTATATATGATCTGGGCATTATACAGTTTGCTCGTTCATGAAACCGGGCTGAGACAGCGGGTGCGCGTGTTGGTCCCCGTCTCCTAGGGCATGATGTTTCTCGCGCTCGTCTCCGTCGCCGTCTGGGGAATGGCGGATCAGCCGCTCTCTTCCTTTGTTCCTGTTTTCAATATGCGTTTTCTCGCCTTTCTGGTTGAGATCGGTTGCGTCATTCTCATGCTGTGGCGCGGCAGGAAGGCTGAACCGCTCCCATCCTTGAAGTGGGCTCCGGTTTTGTTGCTGGGAGCGCTCCTGGTTTTGCTGTTTGAAATCGTCACATTGGAAGTGGGAGGGACATCAGACTATTTTGCGCCGGCGTTTGGTGATTATACCCGGGCCCAATGGTACAAGGGATTTTTTATCTCCCTCAGCTGGATTGGATACAGTCTTTTGTGCGTGTGGCTCGGCAGGAGTTTCCGGCAGAAACTGATTTTGTTTTTCGCCTGGGGAAGTCTTGGTTTGGGCGTGTTGTCGGTCATGTTTCAAGGGCTGTTTTTGCCGGCGCGGATCAATTGGATGCCGGTGATAAACATTCGTTTTGCGGCCTTGTTCATCTCCGCCGCCTGTCTGTATTTGTACCAATCGAAAGGGAAGGCTTTGGAGGCCAAACGAATCTGGGTGCTTCTCGCGCGGATCCTGTTGGTCGTACTTTTGTTTGAATTAATTACGGTTGAAATCAGCGGCATTTTTGCGCACTGTTTGTGGGAGCTCAACACCGGCAATCCGGTTTTGCAACATCAAATCGAGAATCAGAAGCAGCTCGCGCTGTCCATTTCCTGGATCTTTTATTCGCTTCTGTTGATGCTGACCGGGATTTGGCGAAAATGGGCCTGGCTGCGCTGGTCGGCCATCAGCCTGTTCGGGCTTTCCATCCTGAAAATCTTTTTGTTTGATCTCTCCTCGATTGAGACGCTGTACCGCATTGTCTCGTTTATGGCGCTCGGCGTCATTCTGCTTGCTGTTTCTTATCTCTATCAGCGGTACAGGGAACGGTTTTAGCACTTCACGACCCGGCCCGGCGATTTTGCGGCAGCCTTTGCGACGCGGAACCGCAAGTAAAAGAGAAACACCGGAATCCGGCGGGCTCCTTTTGCGGGTTTAACCACTGAGCGAGAAGAAAAATACAGCTCTTCTCGCTCTTTTCCGCATGTGCGTTGTGTCGGGGCAGTGAAGCTTGGGGTGACTTACAGATCATCAATGTTTATGTGCGGGGATCATACCGGTCGCAGCGCACGTAACCGCGGAAAGTCCGTTCCAAATCTTTTCCGAGCCGAAAAAGCAGCTCTTCCTGCCCGGTTGCTGTAATCAGTTGCACAGCGAGCGGCATTCCGTTTTCATCCTCACCGACGGGAAGAGTTAGCGACGGTAAGCCAAATGTATTGGCATAGGTAATGAAAGGGAGGAATTTTCGGAATGTTCGTCGTACAGAAAAAATCTCGCGATATTGTTGACCGTGAGCGGGTGCGGTGGAATGGTAAACAGGCAGGATCAGCACGCGGGATTGCAGATAGTTTTGCACCGTGGTTTTGGCGATGGAAAACGCTCCCATAAACCTCCGCCAAGTGGATGCCGTTGGTTTAAACAAACGTGATGCGATCAGGGCCCAGGTGAGATAAGGGTGCAGGCGGTGCGGCAAACCCGCTTTTGCTTTGAGCCATTCGGTCGCCACGTGGCGCATCCGCATTTCCAAGATTTCCCCAATCAAATATTTGCTACCGTCGACGGACATGATCCATTGCCACCACTGCGCCGATTCTGCCAGATAAGGAGGCGGGTCGTGATCGACGGATACGTTATTTTTTAGATGTGCCGCCATGTTTTCCAGACAGGCAACAGTCGCTTTTTGCATCGGGAAAGCAGCGGGTAACACGGGGATGATGACGGAAAAGCGGGACGAGGCTGCGGGCACGTGCCGGCCGGAGAGAATCTCATGAATCAGCTTGGCATCATCGACTGATTTGGCCAATGCTCCGACTCCCAGCATACTTTGCTGGACAGGGTGGGAAATCGGTGGGAAAATTCCTTCATGAGGCACTTGACCGAAACCTGACTTGAAACCGACGACACCATTAAAATGGGCCGGAAATCGAATCGAACCGCCTATGTCCGCCCCGATTCCGACGGCGGCTCCCCCGACTGCGATCAGGGCACCTTCACCGCCGCTCGAGCCACCCGCGCTGCAGGAGGGATTCCAGGGGTTGTTGGTGCGTCCGAATACGAGATTATCCGTTTCCTGGCAAAAACAGAGGGAAGGCGTATTTGTTTTGCAGAGGATAATGGCTCCTTCGCGTTTGAGGCGGCGGATGATTTCCGCATCTTCTTTGTCGATGATCCGGGTGCGTGCAGAGAGGCCGCCGGTCGTTTTTGTGCCTTTAACATGAAAGCATTCTTTGACACTGACGGGGACACCGAACAATCTGCCTTCTTTCGGGCGGGAAGCCATCTGCTCGGCTTCAGCCAGCGCATCTGCAAACCTCTCTTCAGTCACTGCATTGATTACGGGATGAGTGGCACGGATTTGATTGATATAAGCTTCGGCCGCTTCCTTGGGAGTGAGTTGGTTTGCTTTGATCTTCGCAGACAGGCTCGTTGCATCCAGATCCAAAATGGAGTTCAAATTGTTGCCCCCTTTGTTTCGCGATGGTTTTTTGCTATTATTATAACATTGAAAGCCAGAGGAAATTTCCGTTTTATTTTGAATAAACAGGGTATTCAGAAGGGAAGACGCACCTTTTTGTCGAATATTATTACGATTACTAACAATACTTATATAAGAATCGTAGAAGGAAATGAGGAGGAGCCAGATTGAACCATCAGGTGTTGGTTACGCATGAAATCGACCGGCAGATGCTGGAGCGATTGCAAACTGAAGCTGAGCTTGACATCGTGTCAAACAAAGCAGCATGGACACAGGAGGAGATCATTCAGCGGCTGCAAGGGAAGGATGCGCTCCTTTGCACCGTAACCGACCCGATTGGGGAAAAAGTGATCGAAGCTTGTCCACGGCTTCAAATCATCAGCAACTACGGGGTGGGTTACAATCATATTGATCTTGAAGCGGCCAGCAAAAGAGGTATTGTCGTAACCAATACGCCGGATGTTTTGACTGAGGCCACTGCCGATCTCACGTGGGCGCTGTTGCTCGATGTTGCGCGGAGAGTTACCGAAGGGGACCGCCTGGTTCGCCAGGGACGTTGGCGGGGTTGGGAGCCGTCGTTTATGCAAGGAACCGAAGTCACCGGAAAAACGCTCGGCATCATCGGCATGGGGCGAATCGGCCGGGCAGTCGCGCGACGGGCCAGGGGCTTCGCCATGAATATTCTTTATTATTCACGCACGCGTCTGCCTCTTGCAATCGAGAGGGAGTTGGGGTTACAATTTGCCAATATCGATTCTTTGCTGGCGGAATCCGATTTTGTTTCCTTGCATACGCCGTATACCCCGGCCACTCATCATCTGATCGGGGCAAGGGAACTCGGGCAGATGAAAGAATCGGCATTTCTCATCAATACGGCGCGCGGTGCAGTCGTCGATGAACAGGTACTGATCCGTGCGTTGTAGGAGAAGAAAATAGCCGGCGCGGCGTTGGACGTGTATGAACGTGAACCGTTGGTTCCCAACGAGCTCATCCGGCTGGACAATGTTGTGCTCGCCCCTCATCTTGGCAGCGCCACGAAAGAGACGCGAAGAGCGATGGCTGAGCTTGCGGTGCAAAATCTAGCAGATTACTTTGCAGGGAAAAAGCCAAGGTATTTGGTTAATGAAGAAGTATGGGAAATGAGATCCCGGCGTCTTCAGGGAAAATAAAAGGTGTGGAAAATTTTCCGAATGCCTTGGACGAAACAAGCAAATGTGCTAATATATTCAGCAGCTTGATTTTTGGCTTAACCCTTTTGCCGGATCGGGCAAAAACGGGTGACTGCGCGAGGAAAGTGTTGTGTAATCGCTTACAACGCGGGATGAAAAAGCCGTGCCGGCGGCGGAAATTCCTGCCGTCCAAAGCGGTCTGTTGTCGATTGAAGGAGGTAAATTACATGTCGCAAAATAATAAAGAGGTTTTGTTAACGGAAGAAGGACTGGAGAAATTAAAGCAGGAATTGGAACATCTCAAAACGACGAAACGTCATGAAGTGGCACAACGCTTGAAAGAGGCGATCGCCCAGGGTGATTTAAGCGAAAACTCCGAGTACGATGCAGCAAAAGAAGAGCAGGCGTTTATTGAATCCCGGATTATTACGCTGGAAAATATGATTCGCAATGCGAAAATCATCGGTTCCAATTTGGATAAAAATGTTGTGAGCGTCGGTTCAAAAGTGACCATTCAGGAACTTCCCGACGGCGATCGGGAAACATATACGATTGTTGGAAGCGCTGAATCGAATCCGTCCGAATTTAAAATTTCAAACGAATCGCCGATTGGAAAAGAATTGATCGGGCGTCGTGTCGATGATGTCGTTCATGTTGCGACACCTTCCGGTACCATACAATTTAAAATCATCGAAATCGATTAAGCCTTGATTTAACCCTTTGTCCCTTGCCGGCAAAGGGTTTTTTATGTGGTACCGGGTTTTGGTCCGCTCTGGTTCCGGATGCCCTGCTTCCATCCCGGCCTTGCTTAAGTCTCTTTTCCGGTGATGCTCTATCCCGGCCGGTTTTTTATTTCTGCATGATTTTTCCTCTTTTCCGGCAAACTACAATGGAATCCAAATGTTTTTCCGGGAAAGGTGTGGCCGATGGTTAAAAGACGAGTGGTAGTAACGGGATATGGCTGTTTAACGCCGCTGGGAAAAGATCCGGATACTTTTTGGGCAAACCTGGTCGCCGGAAAAAGCGGGGCAGGCCCGATTACCCGATTCGATCCGTGCGATTTTCCCACGAAGATTGCTGCGGAGATCCACGACTATGATCCGGAGGATTACCTTGATGCCAAAGATGCCCGGAGGATGGATTTATTTTCCCAATATGCGGTGATTGCCGCCAAACAGGCTTTTCACCGTGCACAATTACATGAGGATAAATGGGATGCGGAGCGCGTTGGCGTGATGGTCGGTTCGGGCAGCGGCGGATTGGCGATGATTCAGCAGGAATACAGAAGAATATTGGAAAAGGGACCCAATCGTCTCAGCCCTTACCTGGCTCCATCGATGCTCTCCAACATGGCTAGCGGCGAAATTGCCATCGCGCTGGGAGCACGGGGACCGTCTGCTGCTGTGGTGACTGCCTGTGCCACCGGGAGCAGTTGCATCGGGGAGGCGATGCGAGCCATCCAGTATGGGGAGGCGGATATTGTTCTGGCCGGAGGAACGGAAGCACCGATCACGCCTCTCGGTTTGGCCGCTTTTTCCAAAATTCGCGCACTCTCCAGGAAAAATGAAGAACCGGCCAAGGCTTCGAGGCCTTTTGATCGCAACCGCGACGGTTTTGTGGCTGGCGAAGGGGCAGGGGTGCTTGTTTTGGAAGAGTTGGAGCATGCTTTGCGCAGGAATGTGCCGATTTTGGCCGAACTGATAGGGTATGGGGTGACCACCGATGCCTATCACATCACGTCACCGCGGGCGGACGGAGAAGGGGCGGCCGGAGCGATGCGTTTGGCTTTAAGAGATGCGGGTCTCTCTCCCGGTCAAATCGATTATATCAATGCGCATGGAACGGGAACCCGGCTGAATGACTGGATTGAAACGCAGGCGATCAAGCAGGTGTTCGCGGATGACGCCGGGCGTGTTCCTGTAAGTTCGATCAAATCGATGACCGGTCATATGTTGGGGGCGGGAGGAGCGGTTGAGATGATCGCTTCGGTTCAGACCCTGAATACCGGCCTGATTCCTCCGACAATTAACTGGGAGGAACCGGATGAGGGGGCCGATCTCGATTATGTGCCCAATGTGGCCAGACGAAAAGAATGCCGTTATGTCATGAGCAATTCATTTGGTTTTGGCGGGCACAATGTGAGTTTGATTGTGAAGAAATGGGAGTGAACAACGAAGAAGCTCATCGCGGAATCCAGTTGTGCCGGTGAGCTTCTCCTGCAAAGCTATTTATAAATGATATGAGGTTTGACACTGCGCAAAAAAGCTTCCACCCTGGCGATATCCTCAAGCTGAACGTTAAACTTGCGCAGGGAGCTGTTCAAGTGCTTGATCGCGATTTCGTACTCTTCGGATGTGATGTTCAATCCGGCATGGGATTGGCGAAGGGTGCTGCCTTCGTACCGTTTGGGCCCGCCAAGGGCAAAACTCATAAAGTAAGTAATTTGATGACGCCGAAGCGCTTCCATATTAACTCCGATAAAGTGGTGATTCACCCGGTCATCCTGGATCATGCGGTTGTAAAATTCATTGATCACCGCGGCAATCGTTTGTTCTCCGCCCAGTCTCTCATACAAAGTGCTTTTCGTGCTTTTTAACATAAGCAACCTCCCGTTCAAGGGTGAAAGTTTGCAAATAAACAAAAGATTGTAGCAAATATGTTCATAAGATAATCGGATAAAAAGAACAGAAAAAGGCCTAAAACTTCGGGAAAACCCCGAAAAATATAGTAGGAAAAACGAGTTGATTTTACGTTTCTATATTATAGCATCAAAAAAAAGTGTATGCTATTTCTTCTCTTTGTGCAATAAATTTTATTTCTAAATCATACGTAAAGAAGGTGTCCCATGTAAGACATGGGACGTGAACAACAAATATTTTTCTATTCTTGTTCGGGGATTCCTGCCTGACTATAACTTTCTTGAATCGCACTGATCACATGACGGGTGGGTTCATCGGCGTAAAACTCATTGGAAAATTCGACGTCGTCTCTGATTTCCTCTGCTGCTTCCGGCAATTTTTTTTGTTTAATCACTTTTTTCCTTGCCATTTTTTTCACCTCCATCATCATCTCTCTTTAACGTGTCTTGTTTTAACTGAAATATACGAAGAAAAGGAAGGCGGGAACAGGCACATGGCTGGTTGGCTCTATTTACATTTCGATCCTGAAATTGGAAATGGAGCGGATTTGCCCGGCGGAACGGAATGGGCTATTTCCGATACGGTTTATATTGATCCCGGATTGAGCCGGATGGGTTTGAACATGCAGGAAAATCGGATGACATTTGACCGCTTTGTGCGTGCCTGCTTGCCGGACCGCGGGCAGCGGCTGATGTCACCGTCCGAGCAGCAATGGGTCGTGCTGGAAGCGGTGCAGCGGGCAAATATGGACCATCCCTTGACCGCTCTTGCGACGGTTTTGAGCGAACCGGGAGGCGGTGTCAGCATGATCGAGCAGGTGATCGGCGAATTAAAGCGATCCGGGGTCAGCCCGGTCAGGCTGAAGCGATTGTGGGAAAAGCACGAACCGAAATATCGGGAGTTGGCCGCCATTTATGAAAAATATCAGGAGCTGCTTTGGGAAGGGAACTTGTGGGATCATGAAGAGCCGTATATGGAATTGATGCGCTCATTCCAGCGGGAACCGGAATCCGTTTCGCTTCCCGGCCGCCTGGTTTTGCGGCATTTTTATGAGCTGAATCGTTTGCAGGAACTCCTGTTGGGCCAGTTGGTCACACAAGTGGAGATTCATGTGCATCTGATTGTTCCGAAAGGGCGGGAGAGGCTGGGCAGATTGGTGAAACCGCTGATTGAGCGACTCACCTGCAGAGGGTTCCGGATCGCCGGAGAAATCGGATCCGGCAGCGGGAGAGTCCGCCGTGATTCGCTCAGGCATTTGGCAGAACACGTTTTCGACGACGATCCGCCGGTTTTTCCTCATTCGGATGGTCTGGAAGTGATTGCCGCACCGGGAATGGAAGCGGAGGTGGAAATGGTTGTCGCCCGCTTGAAACAATGGCTGTTGTCAGAGAAAAACCACTTGGACGATGCGGTGATCTTGACATCAGACCGGGAGGCGTACGCCCCGCTTCTTCATCAAAAGCTGGATGAAGCCGGGATTCCCGTCCGCACGGAAGAAAGGCATTTCCTGAGTTCGCATCCCCTTTTACAAATGATTCATGCTGTTTTTTCGGCACGGGATGACGGCGGAAAAAAGGTGGAAGAGCTTCTGTACTCTCCTTTTTTGCCGGTGTCTGAAGAAAATGGCTTAAAGTGCGATGCTTGGATGGAAGCGATACCGAAATCGCAGACATGGGCGGAGTGGGGAAAATGGTTTCTTGAATGGATCAGGCCCTTGAAACGGGTTGACCGTTGGCGCGAACTGATTGCCGAAAAGGAACTTTCCTGGCTCGCTGCCTATGAAATGAAGGGATGGCATGCCCTCTACCGAATGACGGGGGATCGCGGGAGCAATGGAAAAGCGGGTTTGGAGCGCCGGCGCTTTAAATCACCTGGTGGAATGCCGCTTTCAGTTTCTGGCGATCCGATTGTGGAAGGCAGCGGAAAAGGAAGCACCGCAGCGGGGTTTATCCTGGCGGGAAGAAGGGGAACGGATTCATGAGATCTTATGCCGTTTCTTTCATGAATATCGCCGGGGACGATGGACGTTTGCGGATGAAGAAAGGGCGCTGGCCCGTCTGGAACAACTGGCGGATGAGGTGTTGCGCGATGAAGAAAGGGAGCGGGATCCCTTTTACCTCATGATCGACAAATTCCGGATCAAGCAGAAACTGCTTTCCATCTGGAAACATGAAAAAGAATGGCGCCGTAAAACCGGATTTTATGCGGCTCCCGCCCATCTGGAACTATCGTTTGGATTGCCGGTTTGCAAGGAGGATGTGGAGACGGGGCGGCTTGATCCCGCTTCGCGTCCGGAGCCGGTCACGCTGGTGCTCGGCGGGAAAAGAAAAGTGCGGTTGCAGGGGAAAATGGATCGGATCGACCGCGATGAAGAAGGATATTATGCCATTTACGACTACAAAACGGGAACGGTTCCGACAATCGAACAGATCGGCCAAGGCAGAAGTTTGCAACTTCCCCTTTATTTATGGGTTTATCAGCAAGGATTCGGGCAAGATCCCGCTTTGGCGATCGGCAGCGCTTATTATGTGAAAGGAAACGGAGGAAACGCGGCGGCAAACCAGCGAAATAAAGGGTTATGGCGCAAAGAGGAAACCGGACGCGTCGGGTTGAATCCGAGAAAATCCCTCGATCCGGATGACTGGCGGAAAACGGAAGAGAATATTCAGCGCTTGATCGACCAGTCATTAAGCAAAGCGGAACAAGGGGATTTTGCCGTCTCGCCCACCTGGGATTGTCCCCGTTTTTGTCCGGCGCGCCATATTTGCCGCGTCGATGCGTGGATTCTTTCAAAAAAGCGGGGAACGCGCTGAAAAATGGAGGACGGGAAACGGATGAACAAGTCGATTCATTTGACGGAGGAGCAAAAGCGGGCAGTGGATACCCTGCATGAAAACAGCATTGTCTATGCGGGGGCAGGATCGGGAAAAACGCGGGTGTTAACGGAACGGTATTTGAAGATTTTGGAACACAGCCGGCTTGATCCGGATGCCTTGGAGAGAATTGTTGCCATCACGTTTACGGACAAAGCGGCGGCGGAGATGAAAGAGAGAATACGCACAGGGATCAAGGTGAAGCGGGTGGAAGCGCTGGCGAGGGGGGAGCGGGAAAAGGCGAACGGATGGCGGAGACTTTTGGCCGAGCTCAGCCGGGCGCGCATTTCGACGATCCACTCCTTCTGCCACAGCCTGCTGAAACGTTATCCGCTTGAGGCCGGTCTTTCCCCTGACTTTGATGTATTGGACGAAGCGGTGAGCCGGGCGTTGATGCTCGACGCGGCTGAAGAGGCGATCAGGGACGGATTTGCCGCATATGGGGAGAAAAATGGCATGCTGCGCCATTGGCTGGTCGCGCTCGGCATCGAAGAAGCAAAGAGGCTGCTGGCCGGTGCATTGGAGCGGCTTTTCCAGTACGGCTGGACAGTGAAGCGGCTGAGAGAGATAACCATCCGGCATCTGGACGCTTGCCGGACTCAATTGGAAAAGAAGAGGCGGGAGCAGCTGCCGCTTTGGGAACAGTCCTTTTTGGAAGCGGCGGAATATTTGCGCGGTTTGCGCGGGAGCAAACGAGCGGAAGCTTTTCGCCGGGCCTGTCCGGATCTGCCAGGGGAATGGCAGCAAAGGAATACGGTCTCCGAACGCCTGAAACTGCTTCAGGGAATCGAAGCCAGCATAAAAGTGAACTGGAGCAAAGCGCCGGAAACGGCGGCAGCGCTAAAAACTTGCAGGGAGATGCACAGGGAACTGGTGTCTCTATATTCCGGGATGCTGCATCTGGACGAAGAAGAGACCTGGCTTCGTCTCTTCTGTCGTTTGCTGGAACAGGCGCAGATCCGATACCAGGAAGGGAAAGCAAAAAGAGGCGGAGTGGATCATGATGAATTGCAGTGGCGCCTGTGTGAATGCCTGGAGAGAAATCCGGCGGTGCGCGCCGAAGTGCAGGCAGGGATCAGCTATCTTTTGATCGATGAGTTTCAGGATACCAATGAATTGCAAAAGCGGCTGATCGATCTGATCACCAAAGATGACCGGGGAGAAGTAACCCCGGGGAAATGGTTTGTCGTCGGTGATCCGAAGCAGTCGATTTACCGCTTTCGCGGCGCCGATGTTTTTCTGTTCCAGCAAATCAGGGCAGAGACGGAATCGCATTCGCACGGGAAGGTACATGTCCTTTCCGACAATTTTCGCTCTCACCCCGAACTCATCTCGATGGTTAATTTTGTGTTTGGACGGATCATGAATCAGGATCAAGGATCTCCCAACTGTTTTCAGCCGCTGCGGGCCAAACGGGAGGCCGAAGGTTCCGGAGGGGCAGTGGAGTGGCTCAGGGTCTCGGAAAAGGAGGAACTTCCTCCCGGTCTGACTGAGCGGGAGGCCGAAGCGAATCTGGTCGCGAGCCGGATCAAACAAATGATCACTGAAGAAAACAGCGCCCGACCTGCTGAAATTGCCATTCTGCTGCGAACGATGACCCATGTAAAAACGTGGGAGCAAGCGCTGAGGTGGATGGATATTCCCTGTTATGTAGTGAAGGGAAGGGGATTTTTTGACCAGCAAGAAGTGAAGGATATCCTTTCTCTACTGCAGCTTCTGATCCATCCGGAGGATCATCATGCTTGGGCGGTCGTTTTGCGCTCTCCTTTTTGCGGAGTGTCCGATGCGACCATCACGCGGATTGCCCTGATGCAATCATGGGAAGGAACCATTTTTGATTGGAGTCGAATGGCCGGACTGGATGAAGGTGAGAGGCTGAAACTCTTCAATTTTGGCAGTTTCCTCGAACGGATGACAAAAATGGCCGGATCTGTGCGCGTTGCCGATCTGCTGGAATTGCTGGTCCGGGAAAGCGGATATCTCACTGTCATGTGGGCAACGGAGAGCGGGCAGCAGGTGGCAGCCAACCTGAAAAAACTGAGCGAACAGGCACGCAGGCTGGAAGGATTTGCTGCTTTTTCCATTCCGTCTTATCTCGATTGGATGCGGAGGCTGGCGGACGAACAGGCGCGCGAAACTGAAGCGGCCATTGAGCCTGAACATGGTGACAGCGTGAAAATCATGACCGTCCATCAGGCAAAAGGGCTGGAGTTCCCGGTTGTTTTCTTGCCTGATTTGCATTCCGCACCGCACGTGCGTTTTCCGGAATGCTGGGTGGATGAAAAGGCCGGCCTGGTCTCCTTGCTGTGGGATGAGAACGGGGTGAAATGTGAACCGGCGCGTTATCAGGAAGCGAAGGAAAAAAACCGGAAGATGGAATGGGAAGAATCGGTGCGCCTTTTGTACGTGGCCATGACCAGGGCGGAGCGGCGCCTTGTTTTGAGCGGCTCGTTGAAAGCATCCAAAGAGGCGGGATCGACGAAATGGAGCGAGTGGATCATCGGCGCGCTCGGTCTGGAGGGGCTTGACTCGGAGCGGGGAGAATGGCGATTTTCCCCGGATTGTTGCCCGCTGCGCCTGGTGGAGATTGATGCGGGAATAAAGGAAGAGCGGGAAAAGAGATCAGCCTTGGACATGATGCTCGCGGGGGAATTTGACTTTTCCCGGTCATCCGTCAGGGAGGAACCGGAACTTTTGCTTCTGAAAAAAGAAAGATGGGACGGAAGGGACGGGCTGGAGATCAGTGTGACTGAGTGGAAAAACCTGTTCAATTGCCCGCGCCGCCACTGGTTCGCGAAGGTCATGGGAGTCCCCGACCTGAGAGAACCGGCTTCGCCGGAGACCGGATCATCCAGAGCGCCGTCTGGTCTGCCGGCAACAAAGCGGGGCAGCATCGTTCACCGGATAATCGAGCTTTTATCCGATCCGAACAGAGGGCGGCTGTCCTGGGAAGAAACGTTCCAAACGGTATGGGAAGAGCACGGGATTCCGGACGCCGACCGGCAGAGGGTGATGGAGGAGATCAAGCCTGATCTGACCTCTTTTCTTCACAGCCGTTTTTACACAGAGAGGAGAAGCGGCTCTTTTTCCATGACAGAGACGGAGTTTACTCTGGAAGAAGGCGGACTTCGCCTGCATGGCGTGATTGACGCTGTCTGGAGACGCCCGGATGGCAGCCTGGAAATCGTCGATTACAAAACGGATCGCACTCCTGCCGGGGAGTTGGAGCAAATTGCGCAGGAGTACTTGCCGCAGCTGAAACTGTATGTTTGGGCATGCAGGCGCAAATGGGGGTTCTCCCCTGAGTGGGCCACGCTCTATTTTCTTTCACCGAACCGGGAGTTCACGTGGCAAGTGACGGAGGAGTGGGAGAGGAGCACGGCTTCCGAGATCCGCCAAAGCATGGACTGGTTGCGCGCGGGAAAAGAAAACATCCTCCCGGCCAAACCGGGCAGACATTGCCGTTATTGTCCCTGCCAATGGTTATGTGATGAAGCGGAAGGGGGAAATAGTCGTCTTCAGCAGGGATGATTCTTAATAATTTTTCATATATTTCATTTGCAGCAAGTGAAACTTTACTCTAATATGTTGATGTAGTTATTTCAAATAATTAAGGAGAGAGGAAATCAAGTGGAAGGGTTTCAAGAAGGATTTATGACCTTTATCATGGGATTTTCTCATGTGTTTATGGTTTCTGTCATCGTTTGGATGATTGGGTTGCTTGTTTTGCTGTTCAAAGAGATGTTCAACACGGCTGATTTCAATATTCGCGATTATTTATATAAAGTCTGGAAGTTGTTGCTCTCCTCGTTTGAGTGGACTGCGTATCTGGGGGTGGTGGTGGCCCCGGTCATCATGCTGGTGACCAAAGATTATGCCAAGTACGGCATGATGACAATCGCTGCCATCATATTATCGGTCATATACCTCTATATTCGCAAGCAGACGGGAGGCTTTAAAAAGCTCAACTTTCGTCAGTAACCCTGCCCGCCGGTTGGTTGTCAGCCGGCTTTTTCTTTTTTCCGTGCCATTGCTTCCAGAAAGCCTCTCTTTACTTTCCCAAAGGCTTGGGAGATAATAATAGGAAAATTATTTTCAGGGTGACGGAAGTGAGAAAAACATGCCGACTGAACAAATGCCGATCGAGCAACTTCTGAATATATCAGCTGACTATTTGACGCATGAGGAAGTCAACCAGTTGGAGAGGGCATATCGGTTTGCGGAACAGGCCCATCGCGGGCAATACCGCAAATCCGGCGAACCTTATATTCATCATCCGGTGCAAGTCGCGGAAATTCTGGCCAACTTGAAAATGGATGTCACGACATTGATTGCGGCTCTCCTGCACGATGTGGTGGAAGATACCGGTGTGACCCTGGAACAGGTGGAAGCGGAATTTGGCATGGCGGTTCGTCAGTTGGTGGATGGTGTGACCAAACTGAAAAAGCGGATGCGATTCAAATCCAATGAAGAGCACCAGGCGGAAAATCACCGCAAAATGTTTGTGGCGATGGCACAGGATATTCGCGTGATTATCATTAAGTTGGCCGACCGCCTCCATAATATGCGAACCCTTAAATACATGCCGGAACACAAACAAAGACAAAAATCGAAGGAAACATTGGAAATTTTCGCCCCCCTGGCCCACCGCCTGGGCATATCCAAGATCAAGTGGGAGTTGGAAGATATCTCTCTCCGCTACCTCAATCCGCAACAGTATTATCGAATCGTCAACCTGATGAAGAAAAAACGGGCCGAACGGGAGAAATACCTGGATGAGATCATCCACACGCTAAAAGAACGGCTCCGGGATAATGTCAATGTGCTGGATATATCGGGACGGCCCAAGCACATTTACAGCATTTACCGCAAGATGGTATCGCAAAACAAGGAATTTAATGAGATTTATGATCTGATGGCCGTCCGCGTCATCGTGGAATCGATCCGCGATTGTTACGCTGTTCTCGGCATTATTCACACGATCTGGAAGCCGATGCCCGGCAGGTTTAAAGATTATGTCGCCATGCCGAAGGCAAATATGTACCAGTCCCTTCACACCACGGTGATCGGACCCAAAGGCGAGCCGATCGAAGTGCAGATCCGGACGATGGAGATGCACCGTACCGCGGAATACGGGATTGCCGCCCATTGGGCTTATAAAGAAGGAACGACGGTTGAAAACAGCAAATTTGAGGAAAAGCTGAAATGGTTCCGCGAGATGATGGAACTGCAACAGGAAACGCGGGATGCCCAGGAGTTTGTGGAAAGCCTCAAAATGGACTGGTTTTCCGATTCGGTGTTTGTATTTACACCGAAGGGAGATGTGATTGAGCTGCCGGTCGGTTCCGTGCCTTTGGATTTTGCTTACCGCATTCATACGGAAATCGGAAATACTTGTATCGGGGCCAAAGTGAACGGAAAGATCGTGCCGCTCGATTATCAGCTAAAAACGGGCGATATTGTGGAAATCCTCACTTCCAAGCACAGTTACGGACCTAGTCAGGATTGGCTGAATATCGTAAAATCTTCCCATGCGCGGAGCAAAATCCGCAACTGGTTTAAAAAACAACGCCGGGAAGAAAGCATCGCCAAAGGCCGGGAGATGGTGGAGGCGCTTCTGCGCAAGCATGATTTCGACGTATCCGAAGTGCTGACGACGGAGCGGATCGAAGAAGTGACGAGCAAATTCAATTTCCATGAAGCGGATGATCTCTTTGCCGCCGTCGGTTATGGCGGAATTTCCACGGCCCAGGTGGTTCATCGTTTGACTGATGGATTGAAAGAGCAAAAACCGGTCGTGCTGCCGGAGGTCAAATCCCTTCCGCGCCATCATCGCAAGGTGGATCACGGTGTCAGGGTAAAAGGTGTTGACAATCTGTTGATTCGTTTGTCGCGATGTTGCAATCCGGTTCCGGGCGATGATATTGACGGGTATGTCACCCAAGGGCGCGGGGTTACCGTCCACCACTCGGATTGCCCCAATTTGAAGTCGGTACCGGAAGAGCGGCGTATCGCAGTGGAATGGGACAGCAACACGTCACATCAATATCCGGTTGATATAGAGGTAACCGGTTTTGACCGGCAAGGGCTGCTCAACGATGTCCTGCAAGTGGTCAATAATGCCAATACCCAGCTTTCCGCGGTCAGCGCCAAAACCAATCGCCGCGGAATCGCTTCCATTCATATTCGGATCGGGATTCAAAATATCAATCACCTGCAATCGGTCGTTGAACGCGTCAAACGGGTACGGGATATTTACAGTGTCAGACGGATCATACAGTAAGGGGAAGGTAAGATGAGAATCGTTCTGCAGCGGGTAAAAGAAGCGAGCGTCACGGTGAATAACGAGTGTACAGGTGCGGTCGGTCACGGGCTTCTTTTGCTCGTCGGTTTTACCCAGGGGGATACCGAAGAGGATTTGCGCTATCTCGCGGATAAAGTAGTAAATCTGCGCATCTTTGAAGATGAGACAGGCAAAATGAATCACTCTCTCCTCGATGTCGGGGGGAGCATTTTGTCTGTTTCCCAATTTACCCTGTATGGCGATTGCCGCAAAGGCCGCCGCCCCAATTTTATGGATGCGGCAAAACCAGACCTGGCTGAACCGCTTTACCGGCGGTTTAACGAAATTCTGCGTGAGTACGGGGTAAAAGTGGAAACGGGAATTTTTGGCGCCATGATGGAAGTGTCACTGGTAAACGATGGTCCTGTCACGCTCTTATTGGAAAGTAAAAAAACGGGATAATCAGTGCAGGCTGACGACAAACTTAAATAGTAGGGGATTGGTGTTTTTCACCAGCGGCTTTTGTGGCGAAAGAACCGGGAGCAAAAAGCATCAGGATCCGATGGGCTTCTGTCTTGGGACTTTGTTTTGGATTCGCCTCTGTAAAAAGATGTGTTTTGTTCGGGCAAAACGGGAATGAAAACTCCGTCAGGGGGGCGGATGAGGCCCTGACCACCCATTTGGAACGACGGGAGGTCAGGGGAACACCGCAACCCGGCCCGCAACAAAACTCAAGAAACGGCAACCCTTTGGGTGGTGTCCGGTTTTCCGGAAGGACGGAGGGAGTTGCCAAGAACTGCCCAAAAGAGTATCATTCCTTATTACATAGGAAGTAGAACCATAAGGGGGAACCAACCTTGAAAAATATCGAACAACTGGCGATTAATACTATTCGCATGCTGTCAATCGATCAAGTGGAAAAAGCCAATTCAGGCCACCCCGGATTGCCGATGGGCGCCGCGCCGATGGCCTATGAATTATGGGCAAAACACATGAACCACAATCCGGCGAATCCCAACTGGTTTAATCGTGACCGCTTCGTTTTGTCAGCAGGGCACGGTTCTGCTTTACTATACAGCTTGTTGCATTTGTTTGGCTATCCTTTGTCCATGGATGATCTTAAAAGTTTCCGCCAATGGGGCAGCCTGACACCGGGACATCCGGAAGTAAAACATACACCTGGGGTGGAAGCGACGACAGGGCCGCTCGGACAGGGGATTTCCATGGCGGTCGGCATGGCGATGGCCGAAGCGCATCTCGCCGCGAAATTTAACCGCGAGGGATTGGACGTCATCGACCATTATACTTATGTTCTTTGCAGCGACGGGGATCTGATGGAAGGCGTATCCGCCGAAGCCAGTTCGCTCGCCGGACACCTTCGTCTGGGAAAACTGATCGCTCTGTACGACTCCAATGACATTTCCCTGGACGGCGAATTGGCTCATTCCTTTACGGAAAGTGTACAAAAACGGTATGAATCTTACGGATGGCAATACCTGCGCGTGGAAGACGGCAATGACATCGAAGCGATCGGACGGGCGATTGAAGAGGCAAAACAAGAGCCGAACCGCCCGACCCTGATCGAGATCCGTACTGTGATCGGTTACGGCAGCCCGAACCGTGCCGGCACCTCGGAAGCGCATGGGAAGCCGCTTGGGCAGGAAGAAGTTGCCGGCGTAAGAAAAGCGTACAACTGGCCTTCCGAAGAGCCGTTCCATGTTCCGGCCGAAGTGCGGCAACACTTTGCCGATATTCAGTCCCGTTTGGCTGAAAAAGAGGGAGCATGGCAGGATTTGATGAAGCAGTATGAAGAGCGCTATCCGGATCTGGCCAGAGAATTGCACCGGGCCATTCGCGGTGAATTGCCGGAAGGATGGGAGCAAAGCCTGCCGAAGTTCAACACCGGCGATAAACCGATAGCCACACGGGCGGCGTCCGGAGCGGTTTTGCAGGCTCTGGCAAAAAGCGTTCCGGCGCTGGTTGGCGGATCAGCTGACCTCGCTTCGTCCAATAACACCTTGATGAAAGAGGAAGGCACATTCCACGCTGAAGATTACAGCGGCCGGAATATCTGGTTCGGTGTGCGTGAGCACGGAATGGGGGCAGCCCTCAACGGAATGCTGCTGCACGGTGGTGTGCGCGCATACGGCGGAACGTTCCTCGTGTTCTCCGATTATTTGCGTCCGGCGATTCGTTTGGCCGCTCTTTCCAAACTGCCGGCTGTCTATGTCTTCACCCATGACAGCATTGCCGTGGGCGAAGATGGCCCGACTCACGAACCGATCGAACAGGTTCCGTCGCTGCGCCTGATCCCGGGATTGCGAGTGATTCGTCCGGCGGACGCCAACGAAACGGCTGCTGCTTGGCAATACGCCCTCTCCCAGACGGAACATCCGGTCGTTCTGGCACTGACTCGGCAAAATCTCCCCATTTTGCCCGGTACCGTAGGCAAGGATAAAGAGATCATCGAGAAAGGCGCTTATGTCGTATCCGAAGCGCAAGGCGGACAGCCTCAAGCGATCATCATCGCCACCGGATCAGAAGTCAGCCTGGCGGTGGAGGCTCAGGCCAAACTGCAGGAAAAAGGCATTGCGGTGCGGGTTGTCAGCATGCCTTGCCGCGAGCAGTTTGAGGCGCAACCGAAAGAGTATCGCGATTCGATCCTGCCGCCGTCCGTCAGGGCCCGTGTCGCCGTGGAAGCAGCGCATCCGGCCGGCTGGGATCGCTATGTCGGTGATCAGGGAAGCGTGATCGGCATTGATCATTTCGGCGCATCGGCACCAGGCGGATTGGTTATGGAGAAATTCGGCTTTAACGTGGACAATGTGGTAAAACATGTCGAAGAAGTCTTGAAGGGTTAAAAAGACCTCTGTCACTTCTGACATGATCTCCTTAAAGTGGTTAGAGAAAAAACTGTGAAATTACTTTAAGGGGTGCGGAAGTATCAATTGATTTTGCTGTCATTTGCCCAAGAAACGAATTTAGTTTGCACTTGGTGACAGCAACGCTGTTGTATCTGGAAAGATAAGCAAGAAAATAAATCAACCGACTCCTTGTTCGTTAAGGAGTCGGTTGATTTGTATCTAAATATGTCTAAACGTACAATTTTTATAAAAATTTCTCAATATTCATTAACCAGAGGAGAAATTTTATGAAAAGGATTTTGATCTTTGGGTCTAGCGGAACTGTAAGCAAAGCATTAATCAATCAATTGTCATTATTTGGTAACTATATTATTTATGGCACATATAATAAAAACCTCCCTATCCTTCCAAAAGAGAAGTGTTTTCAACTTGAAATTGGAGATCTAGACAAGCTCGATCAAATATTAGAAGATGTAAAGCCTGATATTACGTTTCTTGCACTAAGAGGCGATTTTGAAAAGCAATTAATCTTTCACTGCAGAGTGGCAGAATACCAAAAAGAGCAGGGAGGGCTGATGTACTTTTGTTCTACAACCAATGTCTTTGATGGTTCAATTGACAAACCTCATTATGAAGATGATGAAACTGTTGCAGAAAGTTCATATGGACAATATAAATGGAATTGTGAAAAAGAGCTGAAAGAAATCTTGTCTGATCGAGTGGGGATTTTACGTATTTCTGAAGTATGGGGCAAGAACTCGCCAAGAATGACCAGTCTATTGGAGCAATTGGCTAAAAATCAGGGAATATCAATATATAGTAATTTGTATATGAATCGTACTACAGACATTGTATTAGCCAAGCAAATCGTCTATCTGATGAATAAGGGGATGACCGGAACCTACGGCTCTGGGTTATCGGAATTTTAAATTAGAAGAGATCAATCTACCTGCAGATTCTTATTTTGCAGTTTTGGCAAAAAATCTAACTATTAAAGAAATTATTAATTACCTCGCTTCAGATTAACCAAGAGAAAATGTTGATGTTATGAACAATGATCATGAGAAGCTTCACTAAATCGTTTGTGATCAAGAACGAGCCCGGAATATGCAGATAATAATGTATATCGAACTTCTGGCGGATGACGGCGAATTTCACTTATTTTTCCGAAGCATAACGTAATCGGTACTTTCTCAACTTTTTTGCTGGGACTTGTTAAACAGGTCGTAAGGGAGTTTCAACATACTTAGCTCTTTAAGCTTTTGAATTTCAAGCAGAAGACTTACTCTTCCTTCGAGGGAATTTCATTGGGGGAAGCTGGCATTTAACTGAAAGAACTTAAACAAAATTGCAAAATAAGAGCGGATTCAGCTGAAATTGAATAGGCTGACGCCAGTAAAACGGACATCAGCTTTTACCATAACCGGGTGATTTTTTCGTGTCTACTTTTTGGCTGAGATCAGGGCCGGATGCTGTTTGTCGGCATCCGCTCTCCGTGGCAGAGATTTTTTGAGGTCTGATCCCGGCCGGATTCGGGTATGCTATATAAAAATAATGGCATGAAAGTGGGAACGACTCATGTGGCGAATCCAAAAGGAAGACCGAAACCGGGATCAAATGAACTTGCAGGGAACGGCCGACATTGCGGACAAGTCATACCTTCCCCTTGATTCATGGGAATGGAAGGGCTTTGTCTTCGAGCCCGGCCCGTTTGACAAGAACAAATGGAAAAAGCGGTGAAGCAATTGTTCAACCGAGATATTTGGCGGCGGAGACGGCGACAAGTACCCATCCGGCAATAAATGACACACCGCCGATCGGGGTGATTGCCCCCAGAATTTTCACATTGGACAACACCAAAGCATACAGGCTTCCCGAGAAGAAAACGATTCCCGCAAACAGCAGCCATCCGGCCACAGTGAGCAGAGTCGCATTTCCGTTCGTTTTGGCCAGCATCAGACCGACTGCAATCAGTGCCAGGCCGTGGATGATGTGATAATGTGCGCCTGTGTTCCATATCTGCATCATCTTTTCGCTCACTTTTCCTTCCAGACCGTGTGCGCCAAACGCTCCCAGGGCGATGGCCAGTGCCATGTTGATGCTGCCGAGCATGATCATCAGTTTCATCAGTTGTGCCTCCTTCATTTTAATTCGGACAGGTTTTGTTTAAACTATACCACATGTCAAGCGTCTCTCCTGAGAGAACAGACCTGGACAATCGTGAAATCTTAATGACATGTTAAAAATTCCTTGACAAACGAGGGGCGGGTCTTTAAAATGAGTAAACAAATCCGCTAAATGACTTATATTCTTGCCTGTGAAGGGAAAAGTACCCGATTGACGGACAACTAGAGAGGAGAACTCATGGGCTGAAAGGTTCTCTTTGTTACGAATCGGCGAAAGACACCTGGAGGTTCTAACCGAACACCGCTCAAGCGGTCAGTAGACTTAGACGTCATCCTGGCGATAACGGGAATCGAGTGGGAAATCGGCTTTGTGTCGTTTTCCAACTAGGGTGGCACCACGGGAATCGTTAACCAATCTCTCGTCCCTGACAAACAGAGGTCAGTGGCGGGAGATTTTTTAATTTGTGGAACGAACCGAAAAGGAGGGTTTGCCATGAAATTCAAAGCTTCGGCGAAATACCAAATTCCCCGCGGCACCGATGACCTGATGCCTGGTGAGGTGGAGATTTGGCAATGGGCAGAAGCGAAAGCGCGGGAAATCTGCCGTTTGTATGACTACAAGGAGATTCGCACCCCGATTTTTGAATACACGGAACTGTTTCAGCGCGGTGTGGGCGAAGCGACCGATATTGTGGAAAAAGAAATGTATTCGTTTCAGGACCGGGGCAAACGGGACGTTTCATTGAGACCGGAAGGAACAGCGGGGGTTGTACGTTCATTTGTCGAAAAGAAGATTTTTGCCGAACCGCAGCCAACCAAATGGTATTACATGGGACCGATGTTTCGCTATGAAAATCCGCAGGCGGGAAGGCGGCGCCAGTTTCATCAATTTGGCGTTGAGGTTTTCGGCAGCTCCGACCCTGCCCTCGATGCGGAAGTGATTTCGCTGGGGATTCATTTTTTTGAGTCGCTCGGTTTAAAAGGAGTCCGGGCGGAGATCAACAGCGTTGGTGATCCGGAAGTCCGGGCCGTATACCGGGAAAAGTTGATTGAATACTTTGAGCCGTACAAAGCGGAATTGTCGACGGAAGCACAAGGGCGGCTCTATAAAAATCCGCTGCGCATTCTCGACAGCAAAGATCCGAAAACGAAAGAGATCGCCCAAGGGGCGCCATCGATTCTCGATCACTTGAATGAACCTTCCCGGAAGCATTTTGAGCAGCTGAAACAATACCTGGATATGCTTGGCGTCGAGTACGTCATTAATGACCGCCTCGTGCGCGGACTCGATTATTATACACATACCGCTTTTGAATTTATGGTCGATATTCCCGGCGCGCAGGCTTCCACCATCGGAGGCGGCGGCCGCTACAACGGTTTGGTCGAAGAATTTGGCGGGCCGGAGATGCCGGGCGTCGGCTTTGGCATCGGCCTGGAACGGGTGATGCTGGCGATCGGGGAGCAGAAAGTGGATGTTCCGGTCAAAACGGGACTGGACTGCTATCTGGTTACTCTCGGCGATGAAGCGAAGCTCTACGGGGCGAAACTGCTGAACGAGATGCGCCATGCCGGCCTGACTGCCGATCGTGATTACCTTGACCGCAAGCTGAAAGCGCAATTTAAGGCAGCCGACCGCTTGCAGGCACGCTTTGTGGCGATCCTGGGTGATGAGGAATTGAAGCAGGGACAGATCAACGTCAAGCAGTTGGCTACAGGCGAACAGGAAACGGTCAAACTGGAAGAACTCATACCATACCTGAAAGAGAGAAGTTGAGGAGGGAACAGCATGGATAGCGTCTTTCGTACACATCAGGCCCGGGAATGCACCAAGGAAAAAATCGGCGAGAGAGTCACCCTGAATGGTTGGGTGCAGAAGAGGCGGGATCTTGGAGGCTTGATTTTTCTGGATCTGCGTGATCGCTCCGGCGTTGTGCAAATCGTATTTCAGCCGGAAGTTTCACCGGAAGCTGCGCGTTTGGCAGATCAGTTGCGAAGCGAATATGTGGTCTCCATCACCGGGACGATTGCGGCCCGCGATCCGGAAAATGTGAATCCGAAAATGGAGACCGGCGACATTGAAATCATCGGGGAAGAAGTGCATATTTTTAATCCGGCCAAAACACCGCCGTTCCCGATTCGTGACAACAGCGACGTGGAAGAAGCGGTTCGCCTCAAATACCGCTATATCGACCTGCGACGCCCGAAAATGCAGGAGACCATGCTGATCCGCCACCGTGCGATGCAGTCGGTGCGCCGTTTCCTGGATGAGCGGGGCTTTATCGAACTGGAAACCCCGATGCTGACGCGCAGCACGCCGGAAGGAGCGCGTGATTATCTCGTTCCCAGCCGGGTACACGAAGGTTCGTTTTACGCATTGCCCCAATCACCGCAACTGTTTAAGCAATTATTCATGGTGGCGGGGATGGAGCGCTATTTTCAATTTGCCCGCTGTTTCCGCGACGAGGATCTTCGCGCGGACAGGCAGCCGGAATTTACCCAGATCGACATTGAAACGTCATTTATTCCGCCGGAAACCTTCCTGGCGATGATGGAAGAGATGGTTGCGACATTGTTTAAGGAGACGATCGGAGTCGATGTGCCCGTTCCGTTCCCGCGCATGTCCTACCGGGAAGCGATTGAGCGATTCGGGTCGGATAAACCGGACCTGCGTTTCGGAATGGAACTGGTGGATTTGTCCGATGAGCTGCGCGATTCCTCCTTCAAGGTGTTCAGCGGTACCATCCAAAACGGCGGCCAGGTAAAGGCGGTCAATGTAAAGGGATGTGCCGGCTGGAGCCGCAAGGAAGTGGATCAGTGGGGGAAAACAGCTGAATCGTTGGGCGCAAAGGGATTGGCCTGGCTGTCCTTTAAAGAGGAAGGGGTCAAAGGTTCTGTAGCCAAGTTCCTCACACCGGAAGAGATCGATGCGATTGCTGGCAAAACCAAAGCGGAAACAGGCGACCTGTTATTCTTCGTCGCCGACCGTCCGCAGACAGTGGCAAACGTCTTGGGCGAACTGCGTTTGCGCCTTGGAAAAGCATTGAACCTCATTCCCGAAAATGAATATAAATTCGTCTGGATCACCGAGTTTCCGCTGCTGGAGTATTCGGAGGAAGACGGGCGCTACTATGCGATGCACCACCCGTTTACGATGCCGCTCGAGGAAGATATTCCGCTTCTGGATACAGACCCGGGCAAAGTGCGGGCGCAGGCGTATGACATGGTGCTGAACGGTTACGAAATCGGCGGGGGAAGCCAACGAATCTACCGGCGCGAAGTACAGGAGAAAATGTTTAAGGCGCTGGGCATTACAAATGAGGAAGCAAAAGAAAAATTCGGTTTTCTGCTTGAAGCGTTTGAGTATGGCGCTCCGCCGCACGGAGGAATTGCCTTCGGCTTTGACCGCATCGTGATGCTGCTTGCCGGGCGGAGCAATTTGCGCGAGTGCATCGCTTTCCCGAAAACGGCAAGTGCAACCTGCCTGCTGACAGAGGCCCCGAGCCCCGTCGATGAAAAGCAGCTGGAGGAATTGCACATTAAAATCAGACAACCGCAAAAATAGAATTTCCTGTAAAAAGTGGGGGATAGCTTGATCTCCTTTTAAATATCTGGTAACATATAATCACAAAATGAGTCCTGCGATGTGCGTGTCCGCCGGGATGTTTTGAGCCAACACCCGAACGAAAGGGAGTCTGCGTCATTTGAGCTAACAGAAGCCGCCTTCAGAGCGGAACTGTGAACTCAGGTGCAGGACACCCACCTGCGAGAGCAGGTTCAAAACGAACGGAGCACGGCATAACGGGGCTCCTTTTTTTTGCATGAGAATGAACGACACCTCGGATTCAATGCAATCCGGGGTTTTTTATTTTGTTCCGGGCTTTTTGTCATATTCACGCCTCCGCCCCCGGCAAACGTATGATAACATGTCAATAGGGACTGATTTTTAAATAGAATAATTTTTCTCCGACAGGGAAAGGTTAAAATGGACATTCATACGAGGAAGGCGAGTTTAATGATCATCGGTGTGGACATTGACGGAACAATCAAAGATACGCAACGAGCGGCTGTTGAGGTGCATAACCGGGTCTTGAAGCGGAATGTGCGCGTTGAGGATGTGAAGGAATTTTATCTGGACAAGGCGTATGGGCTGACGCCAAAAGAAGCGTCCAAATTATGGAGGAAGCTGGAAGAAGAGATTTACACGCTGGGCCTTCCTTTAAAGAACGCGGCGGAAGTGTTGAACCGCCTGGCGCAAAACGGGCACACCATTTATTTCATCACCGCCCGTCCAGGGATGAAAAACATTCGGAAAGTGACGGAAGATTGGCTGAAAAAGCACGGCTTCCCATTCAACGGGAAAAACCTAATCATGGGGGCGCAAGATAAAGCAAAAGAGGCAAAAAAAGTGCAGGTTGACCTCTTCTTTGAAGATGCACCCAATCATCTGCTCAATCTGGTGAAAAACAAGATTCCCACAGTGATTGTCGATGCCGTTTATAACCGCGATTTCCCTTATTCTTTGCCGCGGATTACCGACTGGCGGCAGGTGTATGAACTGGTTGAAAAAGGAGTGTAATTCGGACACCTTAAGGAAAGAGGTGTCCATTATTTTTATTTAAATTATTCAAAAGATTATTTATATAAAGTATAATATAACCTGGTAAATTGTCGACAGTCGACAAAGGAGCATTCCTGTAA
>NZ_JPST01000020.1 GCF_000763315.1 Thermoactinomyces daqus
GATAAACAGTGAGGGTTAACTCGTTGCCTTCTTTATCTGTGCCAATCGGATCGTGCAGGGAAACATCTTTTCGCGCTTTTTTCAACGAACGCAGGTGCATGAGGATTTCATTCTCAATACACCTTGCCGCATAGGTTGCCAGCTTCGTTCCTTTCCCCTGCTGGTACGATTCAATCGCTTTGATCAAACCGATGGTTCCGATGGAAATCAGATCCTCATTATCCTCCCCGGTGTTTTCAAATTTCTTCACTATGTGGGCTACAAGCCGAAGGTTGTGCTCGATCAATTTATTTCTCGAATCCGGGTCACCATCCGCCATGCGCCGCAAATGCTCGGCTTCTTCCTCCTCCGTCAGGGGTTGTGGGAAAGCGTTGTTCTTGATATAAGAAATAAAGGCGATTACCTCTTTGATCATTATCGCCACCGCAGTTAACAGCAATCGGCTCCACCTCCACCCGTTCATCAACGCAGACATACCATCTTATGTGAGGCTGGGCTCCGGGGTGATTCTTTTGTCTTTATTCCTTTTCATTTATATGTTGAATGGTTTTTGTCTTATGGCATCTAAATGCAAATCGATATCGGATGGTAAAGGACAGCACGGCGTCATCATGACCGACGGTAAATTCAGGTCAATATCCGGCGGGTTGCTTTGCGCTCTTCATCAGGTACAACCGGAAAACCCCCATCCTGCGTAAACGCCCAATTCAGCCTGCGGTTCCGCGGTTGCCAGTTTTTCCTTGACCGAAAATCGGACAATAAAAAAACACCACAAATCGTACAGGATACCGCGATTACAAGTCAAACCCAAATGTGTGCCAGAACTGTCCGTTCCTCTCCCGTTGTACTCGCTCCAAATCCCATCAAAAGGTCGTTACTCGCCATGTGTGGGAAAACTCCAAGGAGTGGGTTCGAAAAAACCGTTTAAGTGAAAGAGGAAAACAACTATACAAACGACGTGGCGAAACCATTGAGCTCAGCTTCCTGACGCAAAGGAACTTCATGGTCTTCGTTATGCACGCTACAGGGGGCTTGCCAAAGTTAAGGAGCAATGCCCCCTAATTGCCGTTACACAAAACATCAAAAAATTGGCCTTGCTCCTCTCGAAGAGAGGAAAAAGCTTTGTGATCTGGCTGATCGATAAATTTATTTTCCTTAATCTGTTTATCTCCCTGAAATATACAACCCCAAGCCCATTTCTTACGGAAAGAGCTTGAGATTTGTCATCAAGCTCGGCCGGAGTATTCTCCAGCTCTTTTTTACGCTCTTGTGGATATTTGCGGGTAGTTAGTGATTGTCCTAACAATACTCTATAAAAAGCAGAATTTTGTATTACTTTATCAAACAAATACAAAAACATCTAAATAAATGTTATAATTCAGATAAAATTATGATGCTTAATAGGAATGAAGATTGCACTCGAATTGAGTGAGGGAGATTTTAATAAGCTTAATCAGCAATGTGGCATTGGAGATATCTGTAATAAGTTCGTTGTAAAAACTAGCGTATTTGATGAAACAGAATATACGGCTGAGCGTCCTTTGAAGAAAACGGGTACCTAGAGGGGAAGAGAGAGTATGAACAAACGGAATGATCATCAAGATCCGATCCTCGGCAAACTCCAAAACGAAACTTTGGTGATACACGCCGATGATGAGGTGACCAAAGATGGGACGGTGGCTCCGGCTATTTATTACTCAGCCACGTTCCGTGCACAAGATTCCATCGAGTTCGCGGACATGGCGGGAACTCCTCGCCATCCACAGTATTACACCCGTTATGGCAATCCGGTGCATGAGCGCGTAAAGAAGGTGATGGCTGAGCTTGAAGGCACAGAAACCGCACTGGTAACCGGCTCCGGGATGGGGGCGATCGCTACGACCCTTCTATCGCTGGTCAGCGCAGGCGACCATGTGATTGCACAGACGCGGCATTATATGAGTACAGCGAAGATCATGGACGAGATGCTACCGCGATTTGGTGTCGAAGTGACACTAGTTGAGCAAGCAGACGTCTCAGCCTTTGCCGCAGCAATTCGGCCTAATACAAAGCTTATCATGGTGGAGTCGCCGGCCAATCCGACTCTGGTGGTGACTGATCTGGCTGCTGTGGCGGAGTTGGCCCGCCCGCGTGGTATCATCATCGTAGCCGACAATACGTTTGCGTCGCCGATCAATCAGCGTCCTCATGAGCTGGGTGCCGATGTGGTCGTTCACAGCGCAACCAAATATTTAGGGGGACACCATGATTTGACAGCAGGTGTGATCTGCACCAGCGAGGAGTTGGCCGAACGTATTTGGCATACCCATATCTCCATTGGCTCGGTTCTTTCGCCGATGGACGCGTGGTTGCTATTGCGTGGTTTGCGTACGCTTCCGATGCGGATTGAACGCATTAACGCCAATGCCCTCGCTTTGGCAAAGTTTCTGGAGGAGCAGCCGCAGATTGAACGGGTATATTACCCCGGTCTTCCCGGCCATCCCCAACACGAGTTAGCGAAACGCCAGATGAGCGGTTTCGGCGGAATGATCGCCTTTGCAATCAAAGGAGGTTATGAGGCGACTGCGCGTTTCGTTTCTGCATTGAAACTGTCGCTTAACGCAGTCAGCCTGGGCGGGGTCGATTCACTGGTGGTACACACTGCGGCGATGTGGGGTGGAGTGATGAACGAGGAGCAAATGAGGACTGCTGGGATTCCGCCCAATTTCGTGCGCTATTCGGTCGGCATCGAGCATATCGATGATCTGAAAGCGGATGTATTGCAAGCTCTGCAGATGATTTGAGAACACGTTAAGGACTGAACAATTTTGCCATAAAAAGATTATAATGTACAAGGAGGTCGAGCTTTTCCAAGGAGGAAACATATGAATAACTTGATGTCGGGAAAGAACGTAGTAGTTATGGGTGTGGCGAACGAGAGAAGCCTGGCGTGGGGAATTACAAAATCACTACATGAAGCAGGTGCAAATTTAATATTTACATATAGGAAAGAACGTTCTTTCCAGAAGCTTTCTGCATTATTGTCCGAGGCTGAAATCACTCCTCTTCTCACAGTTTCGTGCGACGTCTCCGATGATGCAAGTATTGAAAACGCCTTTCTTGAGATTAAACAAAAAGTAGGGATTATCCATGGTCTTGTTCATTCCATTGCATTTGCAGAAAAGGATGAACTACGTGGCGAATATGTGGACACTTCACGCGAAGGATATCTTTTAGCTCAAAACGCCAGCGCATATTCGCTTGTTGCGGTTGCCAGGGAAGCGAAAAAAATAATGACGGATGGCGGAAGCATTGTTACGCAGTCATATCTCGGTGCCGAACGTGTCGTGAAAAACTATAATGTGATGGGTGTTGCAAAGGCGGCATTGGAGGCAAGTGTAAGGTACTTAGCAGAGGATCTTGGCAAATATAACATTCGGGTTAATGCTGTTTCCTCTGGCCCGATTCGTACTCTTTCCGCAAAAGGCGTTTCAGGATTCAACGATATTTTGGGTACTATTGCGGAAAAGGCCCCACTTAGACGAAACGTTGATCAAAGCGAAGTAGGGGACGCCACATTATTTTTGTTAAGCTCTTTGTCTAGAGGAATAACGGGTGAAGTGCTTCATGTAGATGCAGGATACCATATAATGGGAATGTAGCAGAAAAAGGAGCTTTCCATAAAAGGGAAGCTCCTGAAGCTGTTGACAAAAGAAGGTCAATCGCCTTTTTTGTCGAAATGGGAATAAAAACATTCCGAAGAAAGGCTTCCTACGTTCAGAACCAACGCATCCAGAGAATTTCAACTCGAAACGGTCAACATAGAGAACTTTGTAATCTGGCTGATCGATAAATTTATTTTCCTTAATTTGTTTATCTCCCTGAAATATACAACCCCAAGCCCATTTCTTACGAAAAGAGCTTGAGGTATGTCATCAAGTTCATGTTTTTATTTCTTCACAAAGCTCCCTTCGTTTCTCGACCGGCTGGATCAGTTCAACCGCACTTCCCCACCCCAAAACCCATTTCTTCATCTCCAACCAGCTGGACACTTTTGAAAATTGAATCTCACCTACAGCCCCTTCTCCCTCAAACGGGATAATCTTCTGTTCAGGATGCCATTGTTTTTCCCGAATTCGCTTAAAAACTTCCTTGTCATAAATCCGAATCACATAGTCATCCTTACTTTTTCCGTGCTCTGCTTCCAACATCTGATTGATATATTGTTGAGCGTGGTTTTTTTTGTAAATCCAAACCTCTTCTTTCATGCCCACACGCGAAGATGAATGAACGGTTCGCATTGGCATAATAGACCGCATACGGGACAAAATAGCGAATATTTTCCTTGTGCTTCAAACACTTCCTGCAGCGAATGATAAAAATGACCTCGGATCTGAGGATATCCGTACTCGCTCACAAAATAGAAATCGGACCATTCCTTCAACCTGCGAACATCTTCCGGATTTAAAACAGAATAGGTGTGTTCCAGAAGTTCGCGATACGCCTTCTCCCCATCTTCCTTCAACAAAGGCTGCACTTGGCGCAAGCTTCAGGGGATAGATTGGCAACTGCCTGCACAAAATTGCCTGCGTAATACCCCCGGCCACGGAGGATGTATTCTTTCTGGTTAACCTTGTTGAGTTTTTCAATCAGATCATTGCGATCCCTTCGTCTCTTCTCTTGAGAAACACCATAACGTTCAGCAGTATCCTTGATCCGGTGGGGACCGGGATCGTGGAGCAACTCAGCGATAATCCCAAGCAAGCGGTCACGATATTTGCTGTGCACTTGGTGAACTTTGGACTTGACCCGTTTCCTTTCATGAATGGGGATAGGCTGTCTTTGGTGTATTTATTAATCCATCTTCCTACCGGAGGTGTATTGATTAAGACTATTCCACCATCCCCTACCCGAACCATCGTCGAAGTTTCAATCCTCCTACATGAGGTGTATTGATTGAGACGGCATTCGTTGAAACCTTCAACGTCTTTGACTCTCTTCGGTTCTTTCCGAACGCCTCCTTGTCATAACAGGAATTTCGGATATCCAGATCACCTAGCAATCATTCTCTGCAGGTGATTTTTCTTATCCCATGCGGGGTTTGGAATTTCCGAACAACCCCGGGGATTTTTTCGAAGCCCCCTGTGTTCGGTAATGTGTCGCTTCTTCCATGGGATCCAGCATGGTTTGTCCCTATCCCCACGCAGTCTTGTAGCCAAACCCCATCAGTGCCCCATTGAACTACCGGAAGTGTATTGATTGAGACAATGAAACAGAATCAAAAGAATCGATGAAACAGAAGTTTCAATCCTCCTACCAGAGGTGTAATGATTGAGACTGGTGATTGATGAGTTTATATTTGTGATGGATGCTTTTAGGTTTCAATCCTCCTACCAGAGGTATATTGATTGAGACGGTGTTCACTGTACCCCTTAATTTTATTGGGTTTATCTCTTTTCCAAGCACCTCCTCTATTGAACCAAGTTTCTGACTGTTCAACCGGATCTCTTTCGTCTCAAAAATCCGGTTTCCCCTTTATTTTTGCGGTCTTCTTCTTTTCCGTCAACCCCTAACCCGTCCGTTCCAGGCGCCGATGACCGACCAGGTGAAACAGATTTCAGACCAGGTGATCAACGCACTGCAGGAAATCCCCGGGTTATCGGATGTGAAGAGCAACTGACAGACGAAACAGAACAGACACTCGTGGAAATCGATCCCGCCAAGGCGGACCCATATGGAGTATCCACAGCGCAAGTAGGATTGGAAATCCGGGCATTGTTCGCTTCCATCAAACAAGATAATATATTACTTGGAGATCAAAAGTTGCCGTCGTAGATTTCGATCAAATCGTATGATATAAACAATTCCGTCTATTTACTCAAGATTTATATCCCGTTCAGCAACGGCCAACTTATCCCCCTCTCCCAAGTCGCTACTTTGAAAAAGATAAACAAACCTAATGTACTCTATCATTTAATTGGCACCAATTATGCGGTCATCACAGACAAAGTGGCTGACAATCAACTTGGCAACGTCACCACTGCCGCCAAAAAAGTCCTCAATCGGCTCTATTTGCCAGCACATGCGAAAGTCAACTTTAATGGAGCAGCTGAACAACAATCACAAATCTTTCCGCAATTTGCAATGGCGCTCTTGATCGCGATGGGAATTGTTTATTTTGTGATGGTCGTAACCTTTGTTGAAGGCCGTTCGCCGTTTGCCATACTATTCTCGTTGCCTATGGCCTTGATCGGAAGTATTCTCGGTTTATTTCTCTCCGGTGAGCTGTTATCCATCCCTTCCCTGATTGGTGCCTTGATGTTGATCGGCATTGTGGTAACCAATGCCATCATCTTGATCGACCGGGCAAAAACGCAGTGGCAACAAGGAAAATCGATTAGAGAAGCCCTGATCGATGCTGGAACTGTCCGCTTCCGTCCCATTTGGATGACTGCCTTATGCACGATGTTTGCCCTGTTGCCCTTAGCCCTTGACTTTGCTGAAGGCGGGCTCATCGTTATCACCGGCGGGCTGTTCAGTTCCCCCCCCTGACTTTGCTTGTTGTTCCCGTCATGTTTGAATTGCTAAACAGAAAACAAGTCTCCATATCCAATCAAACAAAGTACACAAATGAGGGATCGGTATGAATAATACCTTGTTGATTGTCGTAATTATACTGGTCATGATCTGGTTGGTGAAACGCCAGTTGCAAGAGCGCCGGATCAAAGTGGTCAATATGTGGATACTGCCGCTGATCATGCTTTATTTAAGCTATAACGTGATGCATAAGGATTTTGTTGCTGACATGTTCCATATACTCGTCATTATGCTCGGATTTGTGATTGGTATCCTGCTTGGCATTTCGCGAGGGGCACTGACTGAAATCCGGGTCGACCCCCATTCCAAAGAAATCATCGCCAAGGGCTCCCTAATTGGGGTGATTGTCTGGCTTATCCTAATTGGCATCAAACTCCTGCTTCGCCAGGAACTTACCGGCATCTGGTCCCATGCAAATCTCATTACTTCTGGACTGCTGGCCCTCTCTTTGGGGACCGTCATCTCCAGAAGAGCCTACATTTTTTGGAAATACAAAAAGCTGAGCAATTGAACCAAACAAAAAGCGCTTGCGCATCCAACCTGGGTGTTCAGGCGTTGTTTCCATTCTTTTATATGAACAGGAACATCAAAACAATTAACTTCATTTCGGATCAAAACCCTTCCCCTATTCTTTCTCAAAGTGACCTTATACTTTGAAATCAGCGGGGCGTGTTTATGGGGGTGTTTTGTTCATTTGGAGCACCGGCAAGCGCATTGGCCGTGGCCAGTCCAAAATCATCATGGCAGTGCATCGAAACGACTACACCGGGAAAAGCCTGTTGACGATACGGGTGAGAAGCGCCACCGATTCCGGCGTGGCCACTCCCACTGTATCGGAAATGCTAATCCGCTTCACGCCCAAGCGGACGGCCCTTCCAAGCACATCTAACAGGAACGGTAAATCTGCCCGAGTCGAATCTTCACCGACAAACGTAACTTCAAATCCTTACTTGATGGCGTATTCCACTTTCCGACTTTTCGTATCCATATGGCCCCTGAAACTTACAAAATCCTTGCTAAAAGTTCCCCTACTTTCTCTGCCATTTCCCGTGGTGGATGAGGCATTCCGTTTTTCAGCCACCATTCCACGACACCCACGTAAGCATTTGCAACAAATTGGGCCACTACATCTGCATTTTGACCGAGATTTTTGCCTTTGGTTATATCAACGTCTTTTTTGAATTCCTCGATATTAAACTGAAGGAACCGGCTGCGAAAATAGGGAGCTCCTTCACTCGCCAGCATCGTCGAGAAAAATAAATAATTCCTTTCAAGATATTCCATGCAGTGTACTGTCGATTCAATCCAATCCAATTCCGCTTCCGACTCACAAATGTTACTCATATTCTTGATATGCTCTTCAATGATCTTATCCAACAGGTCAAATTTATCCAAGTAATGAAGATAAACGGTTGCACGGTTGATATTGGCCCTGTCGGCAATATCCTGAATGGTGATGCGATCGAAATTTTTTTCTGACATCAACTCAAGAAATGCTTTTTTAATCGCTTCTCTGGTTCTGATAATTCTTCTGTCCACTTTTACCATGAAATTGCACCAACACTTTCCCAGGGTGATTGATAATTTTTATCGAATTGTTGTTTAAACAACAAATTGGATCGAATTAACGAGTAATACGCCTTGTTTTGTTTACATTTTTATTATAAATTATTGACATATAATGAATAAACATCATCTGTAGTTTTACATGATAGTGATTTGTACGACAAGATGTAATTGATTCCAGTTGAATAGTTGGAAGCATTCTTTACTTAGAATTTGAAGTAAACATCGCTTCTTTTTACAAGAATATTTAAATTATTGGAGGTTTGCAAATGATCACTGCCAAAGCTCGAGCTGTTTATGGTCCGGACAAACCGTTTCAAGCAGCTGAAATTAAAAGGCGCGATCTTGATTCGCATGATGTCCTGATTGAAATTAAATATGCTGGCATTTGTCATTCCGACATCCACACTGCCCGCGGCGAATGGGGACCTGTAAACTATCCACTCGTTCCCGGACACGAGATTGCGGGCATTGTCACGGATGTAGGAGCTGAGGTCACCAAGTACAAAGTAGGTGACCGGGTAGGGGTCGGATGTATGGTGGACTCCTGCGGAGAGTGTGAGAACTGCCGTAAGGGAGAAGAACAATACTGTCTCAATGGCATGGTTCCTACTTATGCCGGTGTGGATAAATACGGCGAGCCTACTCAAGGCGGATATTCCACCCACATTGTCGTAAAGGAAGACTTCGTAGTAAAAATTCCTGACAACATTGAGCTTGACGTTGCAGCACCATTACTTTGCGCCGGTATTACAACCTATTCGCCGCTAAAACGCTGGGGTACCGGACCAGGTAAAAAAGTGGCCATTGTCGGTATGGGCGGTCTTGGTCATATGGCAGTTCAAATTGCACATGCCATGGGGGCCGAGGTTACCGTTCTGTCGCAAACATTGAAGAAAAAAGAAGATGGCCTGAAATTAGGCGCAGATCATTATTACGCTACAAGCGATCCGGAAACATTCGAGAAACTGGCCGGAACATTTGATTTAATTCTTAACACGGTAAGTGCAAAAATCGATCTGAATGCGTACTTGTCACTGCTCACACTGGATGGCACGCTGGTTAACGTTGGTGCTCCCGCGGAACCGTTGTCACTAAACGTAATGTCTCTCATCGGTCAACGCCGTTCATTTGCAGGTTCACTGATTGGAGGAATCCGGGAGACGCAGGAAATGCTCGAGTTCTGCGCAAAACACAATGTAGTTCCTAAGATTGAAGTCATTTCAGCCGACCAAATTGATGAAGCCTACGAACGCGTATTGGCTTCAAATGTGAAATATCGCTTCGTGATTGACACCAGCACCATGTAAGTTGCTTCAATATGAAGTCCCAACGGAATTAAATACTAAAGGAAATTTGAGGCGGTCTTTAGGAAACCGCCTCTTTTTTCATTCATCCTTTACTGCGATGGTAGATGGCGCACAGTGCACCCCTCATAAAAAACTGAGTCAGACTTCTTCCGCGTCATGATCAAAAGGGGAATGAAAAAAGCGCATAAAAAAAGAGACACACAGTCCCCCATTTTACGAAACGGCCAGGAATGCGAACATAAGTTCCTTGATGGAGGCGAACCCAACCCGATTGCCCTGCACACAGGCAAAGACTGACAGACAACCAACCACGCTTCGTTTTTCATATCCCAACCGATCAGTGACCCGTTGGACAGTATGGTTTCATACCAAAGGACGATTCATCAATCTGGTCAATGGGAAAGAGAAACGATGAATGCTTACGGGATCAAGAAAAAGAAGCAAGGCCTTTTTATAAAGATGGCGACGATTTAAAGGAACCTTTGGATTTGGGGTAAAATCATGACAGGTAATCACGATGCTGTAAAAGAGGAGTGAACTTTATGAAAGAATTTATTGAGTTGATCCAAAACTCCAACCATCTGGTTGCCCTTACTGGTGCGGGTATGTCGACAGAAAGCGGCCTTCCCGATTTTCGTTCACAAGGCGGGCTTTGGTGCGGAAGAGATCCTTACGAAATCGCCAGTCCGCAAGCGATCGGAACAGATGACTTTTTTGAATTCTACCAAATGCGCATTGAAGACCTATTGAAACATAAACCCAATATTGGTCATTATGTGCTCACTAAACTGGAGAAGGAAGGAATTTTAAAAGCGCTTCTTACGCAAAATATCGATGGTTTCCATCAACTGTCAGGAACGCAGAGGGTTATCGAAGTACATGGTCATATGCGCTATCTGGTCTGCTCCCGCTGTGGAAAAGAGTATCCCGCCACTGCTTATCGCCAATGCACTTATTATTGTACAGATGAGAATTGTAAAGCGCCGATTCGTCCGCCAATCGTTCTGTTCGGCGAACCACTGGACTCGGATGCTTGGGATTCAGCCGTTCAAGAAGTAGAACAAGCAGATACGGTACTGGTAATGGGCACTTCTCTTCAAGTTTATCCTTTTGCCGGATTGGTGGAGTTAGCACATGAAACAGGTTCAAAAATCATGATCATCAACAAAACTTCCACTCCTTTGGATTATTTGGCCGATCATGTCATTCATGAGAGCATCAGCAAAATATTAAGTGAAATTGCAACATCCATATTCGGAAACGATTGGTTTGCTCACTTGAAGGAACACAATCAGGTGTAAACCTCAAATTCATAATAACACCGCCATGCAACTTAAGGCCGAAGCCAAAGCCCCCCGTTCTGACTTTGGCCATTTCCGCTTTAAAAGCGAATTGTAAGAATATGAAAAGAGGGGAACGGGCTCGGTCAGTCTTCGATTGCTTGGTAAACCATAGTCCAGAAGTCGTGGATCAGCCGCGCTGAATCCGGGGTGGACATCCCGACCTGGGTGAGCAGGATTCCGATGAGCTGTTTGTCCGGGTCAGCGTACGCCGAGGTGCCGGTACCACCGTCCCAGCCAAACTGACCGATGGACGCGTAGTCGCCACGATAGGTGCGCACCGCCATCCCGAATCCCCAGCCGCCATGCTGCCCTTGTCCGAACGATACATGTACGTTGTTTTTGGCCAGTGCGTCTCGGGCAGCTTGTTGCTCGGGTGTGAGGCGGTTGGTGGTCATCAGCTGGACGGCAGGCCGGGACAGGATCCGTTTGGTCCCTTGCATTCCGTGATTCAGCAGCATCTGGAAGTACGAATGATAATCGTCGACGGTGGAGACCAACCCACTGCCGCCTGACTGGAACGCCAGAGGCTGGCTGTATTGTCCGCCTGCAGCTTCGTCCCATACGATAAACTCTCCGGTCTGCGGATCAGGGCTGTAGGCGGTTGGCAACCTGTCAATCTTGTTGGAGGGCACATAGAAACCAGTGTCCTTCATCCCCAATGGATCGAAGATCCGTTCGTGCAGGAACGTAGCGAATGGCTGCCCTGTTACCCTGGCGACAAGTACGCCGAGTACATCGTGACTGATGTGGTACTGCCAGCGCTCTCCAGGCTGGTACATTAGCGGAAGCATTCCAAGGCGGCGCATCCACTCGTCCGGCTCAGGATAATCTGTCATTCTTTGAGGGAATATACCATGCTCAAAAACTGCAGCCATGATTGGAAAGTCTAGCGACGTCAAATCCATTCCAAGCCCGAACGTAGAGGTCAACAGATCCCGTACGGTTATCGGCCTTCGCGCAGGCACGGTTTCGTCCAGCGGGCCATCGACTCGCTTCAGCACCTGCCGGTTGGCGAGTTCAGGCAGCCACTGCTCTACTGGATCATCCAGCCGCAGCTTGCACTCGTCGAGCAGGACCATCGCCGCTGCCATCGTAACCGGCTTGGATGTCGAGGCCATCCGGAAGATCGTGTCCCGGCGCATCGGCGCGCCACCGTCATGGCGCATTGTCCCGATCGCTTCGACGTGAGTCTCACCGCACCGGCTGACCAGGGCGACAAGTCCAGGAATCTTCCCGGACTCGACATGCCGTTCCAGCACGTCACGCATTCGACGCAACCCTGCTTTGGAGAATCCTCTGCTTTTTTGTCCCATCATGAATCTCTCCATTGTTCTGTCTTTGCGAAAGCTCTGCTTCAGCTATGGGGATGAGAGCGAGCGTCAGGCGAGGGAAGAGGATTTTTACCCCTCTCGCAAGCCTGGAAGACCTTTGTTCGAATAGTAGTAGTTCTTTGAAAACCGAATGCAGGAAACGATCTGCAACGTAAAATCTTCAACTTAATCTTTGACCCCAAAAAGCCTATTCCCCTCTACCGAGCTTTTTACGAATGTTCTCGTTCAATTGTTCTTTTCTTTTTCCGTTCCAAGTTTGCCCTTGAAGCTCATGCAACAGATCATCGCAAAAACCACCGACATCCTGCCCCACTACATCAAGTACATCCATACCCTCTTGTGCTTTTGATTCAAAAAATTCCAGTACATCTTGTAGCACTTTAAACATGAACATGGCAGAGTCATGATCGGCTGCAGAAGTCCATAAGAAATTCTCAATCTCATTCATCACGATCTGATAATCCCTTGGCAGAGAATTAATCCGTTTTTTGTAACGTCTATATTCCGCTTTTTCTTGTTTCCATCTTTGTAAAATCGAAAAAATATTAATTTCCATCTTTATTCTCCTTTAATTCATTTATTTTTGATGCGATAAAATCCCATTTACGCCAAAAGGTTTGGAGTTGATTTCGACCCGCCTCATTGAGTGTGTAGAACTTTCGTGGCGGTCCGATTTTAGAAGGCTTCTTCTGAATGTTGACTAATTTGTTCTTTTCTAGCCTCAGTAAAATCGTGTATACCGTTCCTTCAACAACATCTTCAAAACCTAGGGAATTCAACTTTTTCACGATCTCGTAGCCATAAGTTTCTTTCCGGCTGATGATTTCGAGTACACAACCCTCCAAAATACCCTTTAGCATCTCGGTCAAATCTTCCAAAGCGAGCATCCCCTCTACTTTGTAACACTTAGTACATCTATATAGTATTACTAGGTAGATGGTAGTGTCAATATCCTGATTTATTTTTTCCTGAAAATGTGAAAAATTTGGGGGGGTAGAAGCAGCGAACACCGAAAACAACGGATGGGCTGATTGCTGATCCGGGATGTCCTGACCAGTAATGCAGCCCCGAGGAAACCGTTTCACATGGAAATGTGCTACCATTCCTGTAATTTTTCGACTTCGGTCTCCTGCGCTTTTAATTCTTTATTGATCACACTTAAATCCTGGATCATCTCTTCTTCTGAATACAGTTCACGTAACAACTCCCCTACGAACGCGGTGGATCGATATCCAGGTCGAACTCATACGGATCTTTAAGCGCAACCACATCAAACGGCTCGGGTTCACCAAAACATCTCATATTCGAATCGCCACCTTTCACAAACCTTTTTCTTCATTTTGAAGAAAACGTAATCCGGCTTAGGTACATGTTAAACGCATCACTGATTGAATCAGTAAACATGACAGACACAGATAAAAGATTATGCTAATTGGCTTGTACATATCTCCGAAAGTTAGGATAAACCATGATCATGGAGAAAGCTGAACAGAACAAAAAAAGCCCGGTTCAGAACAAAATTTCCCCGGCTTTTACAAACTTATGGTTTTCCCCTGTTGTTTTATGGAAATTTGTGCCCTCGGATTAACATTCCAGTTCCTGCTTGCGTTCAACGATATCTTCTTCCTGAATTCGCCCGGTCTTTGCAGCAGCTTGAAGTTCTTTCAGAGGAATGCGTTTCGGTTTTTCTGTTGATGATATTCCAATTCTCCTACCAGAGGTGTATGGATTGAGACGGATCATGCTATTGAGGAAATTGCCTTTGGAGAGAAAAGAGTTTCAATCCTCATGCCCGCGGTGTATGGATTGAGACGGCGTTCGCTGAAACCTTCAACGTCTTTGGCTCTCTCTAGGGCTTTCCGAACATCTCCTTGTCATAACAGGAAATTCGGCTATCCAGACCCCCTAGCAATCATTCTCTGAAGGTGATTTTTCTTATCCCATGCGGGTTTTGGGATTTCCGAACAACTCCGGGGATTTTTTCGAAGCCCCCCTGTGTTCGGAAATGTGTCGCTTCTCCAAGGGATCCAGCATGGTTTGTCCCAATCCCCACGCAGTCTTGTAGCCAAACCCCATCAGTGCCCCATAGGAAATCAATTTCCAAACCATTTGCTGCTTTTCCTTTGGCAAAGCCTTAATATTCATGGCTATTTTCCCCTTGAATCCGATGACGTTAAATTCTCCGAAATGAACCCGCTCGGTGGCCACCTCCACCTGCTCGATCCGGATCAGATGAACCAGCGGTTCAAGATCCCCCCAGTCAACCGGTTCCCCGCTGAAAATCTCATACGCTTTGGCTGCGCTGGACAATAAGCGTTTCAGTTCAGGAAGGGGATAATAGTTCCCTCTTTGATAAAAGGTGGTCGGAGTCAAAAAATGCAGGGTGAAATTGGGTGAAAACTTCTCCTCTATGAAAGAACGGGAGTATGTTTGGCAATGAAACTCCTGAACGATTCCTTTCCAATCAATCAAGTCAATTTCCGGATGAAGCAACAAATGCTGTTGGATACAAGAAATCAGTTCCCGATTCGGCGTGTTAATCCACATCTCCCCTTTCTTCAACAACAGATGGGTCGAAAATACCTGCCGTTTCTTTCTGTCATGAAGAAGTTGAGACAAAACGGGAGACTGGCTTTGGATTGACCTCAGTACAAACGCATGGAATCGCTTTGACAACACTCCAACTGTATTCCGGTGATATGGCGAGTCTGCCATCAAGCGTAAACGATACATGGAATCCTCCTGTAAAATCGGACTTCTCCTTTCATGAATGGAGATAGGCTTTCATTGGTGTTTTTATTAATCTTCTTCTATCAGAAGTGCCGAAGTTCGCCAGAAAGTTTCATCCTCCTGCCTGAGGTGTATGGATTGAGACTCCCAAGGCGCACCAAGCGCTGAATGTGGTGGACATCGTTTCAATCCTCCTGCCTGAGGTGTATGGATTGAGACGGCGTTCGCTGTACCCCTTAATTTTTATTGGGTTTATCCTTTATTTTCCGAGCATCTCCTCTATTGGACCAAGTTTCTGACTGTTCAACCGGATCTCTTTCTCATCAAAAATCCGGTTTCCCCTTTATTTTTGTGGTCTTCGGCATTTCCGAACATCTCTTGGGTCTTTGTCGAAGCTCAGGGTGTTCGCCAATGACAAACATTTCGGTTGACCGATGAAATTTAAGGTTTACAAAATAGCAACCAATCTTCTTCCACTATTATATCAATTAAAAAAACAATGAAAAGATCGGATTTTGTTAACACCATGATGACAAAATCCTTTTCATCCCATAGCCTGTTCGCTTTTCACTCCATAAAAATCACCGGTTTCCCCTCATTCACCATCCGCTTTTCAACTGCAACATGTTTTTCTGAAGTTTTCACGATCCCCGGCTCAACCCTTGATTTCATATGGAAACAAGCTGTCAATATTCCTGCGGGATTCAATGCGTCACTTCACCACCGGACGGGAATTGTATATCCAATTTTTGCATAAGTTTCTACCTGATAAACTTGATTACAAAACAAATTCCTGTTTTTTCCTTTATGAAATAAATAAAATGCAAACAAAATGGTAATTTTTCGAGTAAAACCCGATCTATTTCATCTTTATTGATAAAATGATAGGGTAATAGAAATGGGTGAATCAGATCAATTACATACCAACAGGAAAGAGGAGATGGTTGATGAAGAGAAAACTGATCATATCCGTGCTGACGGTCTGCCTGACGATCAGTCTGACTCCCGGACCTTTGGAAAAAACCATCCCGACTGCATACGCGACCTCCAAAGCGGAGGAAGGCAAACAAAAACTGAAAGATATTAAATCAAAGCAGAGTGAATCCAAAGCGGAAATCGCCAAAGTCCAAAAACTGATCGACGAGAAGCAAAAGGGGATTCATGAGATTGAAGCAAGAGCAGGCGCTTTGAATGATCAGATCGCCAAATTGAACAAAAGCATCGAAGCAAACAAAAAAGTGTTGGAACAATCACGGCAATCCTTGGGAAACAAGCTGAAACGGATCTATTTGCAAGGGAGCAACAGTTATATGGCCCAGCTCTTTGCAGCCGATTCGTTCAGTGACTTCCTCAAACGATACGAGGTATTGCGTTTGATCGTCGAAAGTGATTATCAGGTGTTTAACGAATACATGACTGTGCAAAAAAATTTGGAGAAACAGCAAGCTGAATTGAACGAGAAACAAAAAAGCCTGACTGCGGAAATGGAAAAGGCAAATGAAGCAGTCAAGCAATATGAAGCTGAGCTGGACAAACACAAAAGCGAATTGGAAGAATATGAAAAGCAAGAAAATGCCGTTTTGAAACAATATGCCGGGTACTTTAACTCAGGCAGCGGCCAATTGGGCTGGCCGACCACACCGGGTATGGTGTACTGGAATTATATGCAGTTCCGCGGGAATCACTATCATAAAGGAGACGATTTTCCGCGGCCGAAAGGAACCCCCATTTTCGCTGCGGAAAGTGGTGTGGTTTTGAGGGTAAGTACTTCCGACCCGGACGGTTACGGGGTGTATATTGATATACAACATCCAAATGGGTTGCAAACACGGTACGCCCATATGTTTTTAAGCACTGTAACCGTTCATGCCGGTCAGCATGTAAGCCGCGGCCAAAAAATCGCCGAGGTGGGCAACAACGGACGATTTATTGGAGCGACCGGTTATCACTTGCATTTTGAGGTTTGGAAAAACGGGCATACTGTCAATCCCAAACCTTATTTGCAATAACCCACCCCCTTTTGTTCTCAGGCATTTTGGACAAATGAAAAGCGATGCAAAGGCTGCAGGTTCTTACTTGCGGCCTTTTTTTATCTGATCACGCTCATTTGAAATTCCGACCGTCCATACGATTCCAAGATCGAATTTGTCACTGGTTGACCATTCCGCTCCCGGTCATACAATTCAAAAGTAAATTCCGTCGTATAGTCATGATTTGTTTTCTTATCCAGTTTCTTCATTGGAAATGACCTCACTTTGAAAGTTTTGATTAATTATGCCTTTCATCTCTCTCATTTACTCTGGTAAATTTTATGCTTAACCAAACCGGAGCCGGATTTGGATTGGGCCGTAATTTGGGAAAATCACTTGGTTCCTTTGCCGGTAGACGATCATACAATGATCATGCAAACATACAAAGGAGTGGTTTGATGGATTACGCTTACTGGATATCGCAGTACCCCATGCCCCCCGGGTATCCAACTCCCGGTTATCCTTGGTCTCCGGGGTATCCATTCTATCCAATGACTCCCGGATACCCTTATTCACCTTGGCGTCGTCAGCGAAGATATAATCGGTATCCATACAGATATCCGTATTGGGGCCCGCGCAGTTACGGTTGGGGAGAAAGCTCTGGCAGTTTCTGAATAAATCGATGAGGTAAAGCCAAAGCCCGATTTTTACCCGCTTTGGGGAAAGATCGGGTATTTTGAATCATTTTTGATGAGATGTGATAACTGAAGTACGCAAAGTTGGTGAAAGAACGCAGAAATGGTCAAGGGGTACCGGAAACTCTTTCGGATACGGGAAGCGAAATCGGGAAGTTTAAACGAGAAGAAGGGGAAAGCAGTTTGCAATTAATGCAGATGCCTCAACGCAAATGTATTCGGAAGACAACTTGAGTTAACTTCCGTCAAATGACGAACCCGTCTGGACACGTGATATGTCAAACCTCATCCTTTCGGTTTCTGATCTCGGAGCCGCTCCCTCTCAAATCGGAGGGAGCATTTATTTGATTCTATCTTGTATTTTTTTCTTTTAACTCCAAATAAACGGCCGCCATATCTAATTTTGCTTTTCCATTTTCTTTTGCAGAACGATAAGTAATATTTGTTGCTTCAGCAAGCGGCAATGTTATGTTCATCCGATCTGCTTCAGCTTTGATCAGTCCTAAATCTTTGGACATGAGTTCCACCATAAATGCAGAAGGGAATTCCTCATTGCGGTACATATCTTTCTTGCCTTGGAATAGCGCAGTATTCAATGCGGACTGGGAGATCATATCCAATACTTTCTCTTTATCCAATCCTGATTTCTCTGCAAATACTAAGGTTTCCCCAATACCTTGTCCGATCACGCCCAGTAACAAATTAATCGCCAATTTTGCCGAACTGCCTTTTCCGCTAGAACCAAAATATATGGTTTTCTTACCTAAAATATTAAAATAAGGCTGGCAAATTTCGATCGTCTGCTGATCCCCTCCCGCAATTATTACTAATTGGCCTGCTTTTGCAACTCCCACTGAACCGGACACGGGTGCATCCAGGTACACGCCGCCCCTTTCTGATACCATGCTCGCAAAGGACATGGTATCTTCCGGGGAAATTGTACTCATGTCCACGACCACTTTACCTGGCCTCATGGCTGCCAAAACTCCATTTTCCTGGGTTAATACAGCCCGAACCGCATTTGAGTCTGACAGCATCATGAAAATAATATCCGATTGCTCCACGATTTCTTTCGGTGAATTCAGCCGGGTTGCTCCCGATTCTGTCAAAGGCGTTGTTTTTTCCCGGGAACGATTATAAACATTCACCTTGCATCCTGCTTGCAAAAGATTCATGGCCATCGGTGCTCCCATATGACCCAATCCAATCCATCCCAATGTATGCATTTCCATACCACCTGTCTTTCAAAGTTACAAGTGTATTATCAGGGAAGTGCAACATACATGCAATATCTGCAACTGTATGATTCTGCCTGTTCAAAAATCAAGTGTCCATTTCGGCCCATTTCATCATGGTCCATGTATGATCACGGACATGATGAGGTAACATGGGATATATCCCTATTATGTATCGGCGTGACGGACCTTAGTCTCCTGACCCGCCGGGGATTACAAGGCAGGAAGGCCTCTTCAATCGAAGCCATAAATGGTGGATGATTGTTCGCAAAATAAGAATAGAAAGCATGGATCGAAAAGAGAAAAATTATTTTTGCCGAAAAAGGGGAAAGGAAGAAAAGCTTATCCATGGAGATGACAGGGTTGGAAAGTCAGGGGAGGAAATTGAGAGATTCATGGATCACGGGTCAAACCATCCGGGTCAACAGAGGTTTTATCTAAGAAGCAGCCGTGCCCTTTCTACCGACATAAAAAAGCCGGTTTCTTCAGATCGGAACAACCGAAAGAAGAATAACCAGCCAAGACGGTTCCCATGTGACAGGCGGACATTGACTTTTACAAAAATGCATGAATCAAAAACAAAACAGCGAAAGCCAATCCTAACCGCAAATGCCATTTTCGATCCAATCTTCGATACCGAAACAAGCCGGAAACGGGCACAGGCAGCAAAGCGAACAATGCAAGCAACCCGCTGAGATTGTTGAAATCGAACCGAAAACCATAAAGAAAAGCTCCCACCACATGAAGAATGATCAGCCCCATTGCAATGATCGCAACAGGCGTATGCAAACTTCGAGCCACGCGAGACATGGATATCACCCATTTTTTAAGAAAACCCCAACGTTCTGCCAATCGTTTTTGCAGGATGAAAAGACAAACATAATAAGCTAAAACAATAAAAAGCACAATTCTCGCCAACGAACCGATATTCTTAAATGAAGATTTAAATTGAAGGGTATGCAAGGCATACAGGGAAATATGAGCTATTCTCCACAGCCCGATAAAGACAATGGCCGCAGCGAACCCCAGTGCGGCATATACCCATTTGCGTTCCTTCTTGTTTTGTATCCAATGTTTTTTTATCATTTGCTGCATTCTTTTTCACCTTTCTTTATTATTTCTCAAATAGGAAACTAATCCATCACGTGATCCGATTAATCAGTTTTCGGAACCAATAAAAAAAGACTTCCCAGTGGGAAGAAAAGTTCAGATAAGAAATATTTTTTCACCGTTGGGTCATGCCGGAGTTTCGAACGATTTTGCAAGGGGTTATCCAAAAGGAAGGGATTGGTCAGTCGTACATGGCGTTTCGATCACTTTGAACAGTTTAAACATTCTTCATCCATTGCCGATTTACAACAATGATTTCCAATTAAACAGGTACAAAAAAAGAGAACAAAAGATCGTTGCGTATTCACTCCCACGTCTGACGCACTCTCATCCCCATGGCTGAAGCCAGAGGTCAGAGGTCTTCCGGGCACGCAAAGAATAATTATGAAAGGAGTCCGGTTATTCCGGACTCCTTTCATAAACAACAAAATCATGAGGAATCTGATTTTCCTCATCCACTGATCCTGGCTTTCTTTCAATTTCTTTAAAATCAAGGTGTTTGAATTCCGGGAAAAACGTATCACAGTCAAAAGTGTCATGTATCTCCGTGGCATAGATCCGTTTTACGTGCGGAAGAAAGAGTTCAAAGATCTTTTGTCCGCCGATGATAAACATATCTTCCTGGTTATTCATGTTGAGAATGGGTTCCGGATCTTTGAATATCGTAATGTTTTGTTGCTTCAATGGATCATGTTCCACATTACCCCAGCTTGAGGTAAGTACGATATTTGCTCTTCCTTCCAGAGGTTGGCCAATTGACTCGTACGTTTTTCTTCCCATTATAACCGTCTTCCCGAGAGTCATTTGTTGAAAGTGCTTCAGATCATCCGGAATGTTCCAAGGCAATTTGTTGTCTTTGCCAATTCCCCTGTTCTGATCATAAGCTACGATAATATTAAACACAAAACCACTCCAATCAAAATAACGACATTCAGCCAATCTTCTCTCTCCGTGATTATAATCAATAAGTCCGAGATCATCAATTTGGAAACGGTGGAAATACATTACATTAAGTCTTTCAACAATTTGTACTTATCGTAAACAAGCTTCGCTCCCGGACCATCGGTCTGCAAAGATTGGCTGGTTCTGCATCGGTTTGCCGGATGAATCCAATGCTACAAAGCATCATCCTGAATCAGTTGTTTCAACGCATTTTTAATATCGCCATGGAATGTGCCTCCGTGATAACAGATCAGATGATCAATGTCGTAGTCAAGCAATCGCCGGACAGAACGCAGCGCTTCTTCCATATCCAACGTGTACTGCGGATTTGCAATGTTCAGCCTTCCGTGTTCCACCACAACGGCGTCTCCGGCGATCATCGTTTTGCTGAACAGCAAATACAGCGAGATATGCCCCGGCATGTGACCCGGCGTATGGACAATCTCAATGCCGCCGCACCAGGGCAATCGCTCACCAGCCACGACCGTACGGTCAACTGTTGCCGGCTCATAAGTTTGCAAAAAGGAAATGAATCGTTCAGCATCAGCCTTCTCTTCATTTTTGATAACGGCAAGCATGGCTTCTGCTTGTTCGAGTCGCAGAGACTTTTTCTTTCCTTCGATGTAAGGCCGTTCCAGTTCATGCGCAATAATTTCAATGTGCGGATACTTTTTCTTCAGACCGGACAATGCCCCCGCATGATCAAGATCATGATGTGTCACAATGACCCTGGTCAGGCCCGATAACGAAACACCGACTTGTTCCGCCGCCTTTTCAAGATGATCCCCGGAATTTGGATACCCGCAATCAATCAGAATCATTTCATGCTCATCCTGAATCAGAACCGGTGTATAAACTTGCTTCAGTCCGTCATTTTCAAATTCGATCTCAAGCAAATGGACTTGATGCATCCTGACTCCCTCCGACCTGAGAACTTGGCAAGACCCGCTTTTCTTGCTTCAGCCTCTTAAACATTCCCACCCTTTTTATTAAAACAAACCTGACATTTAAATATTCTCTTTAAATCCATATTAAGGATATTCAAGATCCATATCATCTCCCCCTTTTGGTAGCCGAAGTCCATCCGTCCGGCCCGCGAAGTAAAATTCGATCGGATCACTTTCTGAGGCGTATGGAGATATGTCATCGGAAATAAAAAAGCATCCGGATAAATGTTGCGATCCCGGATGCTTTTTTAACGCTTCTATTTGAACAACATCTTCTTTTTTTCCCACAGCCAGGTAGTCAGAAGTCCCAAAGCCAGCCAATAAAGCCCCAGGAAAATGAAAAAACCGATCAGGGGAAAATTGAGCAGAGCCACGATCAATACCGACCCGATCGCTGCATTTAACCATGGTTGCCGTTCATGTGCAGACGGAAACTGCCCCCCGATCATCATGGAAACGGCAGTCAAACCGATCACCGTAAAAACGATGACCAAAAGGAACAAAGCCAGCGCGAGCGGCAGTCCGATGATACTGAGGATAAGCACGCTTCCCACGGCAACAAGCAGGAGACCGGCAGCAAATCCGATCAGCATCAGCCTCTTAAAATCCAGCCGGATGGGCTGAATAAACGCTTCCATCCTCTTTTGCCAAAATACCGCGGCACCGATGGAGAGAAGGATGAGGACCAAGCTCAGTGACAATTGGAAAAACCATAAGCCAAACAGGGTGGTGCCGGTGATCAGCAAACTGTTCACAATCTGGTTGTTCGTCCCGATGTGAAATAAACTGTCAGTGGTAATCGTTCCCGGCTCTTGTGTGACAGAACCGCCGATTACCAAGATGAAATCCCGTACCCGGGCACTTTTTTGAAGATGGAGGTTGCCGCCGATGACGACTACCTCATGCACTCTTCCGGCAATGGTCACATTTCCGCCAAGGTCGACCACGTGTTCAATCGACTCCTGCGGTCCGATCGTGATATTATCATCGGAGAAAAGTGTATTTCCCGGTTGAAAAACCGGATGGAGTGCGTTCGCGCTGGCCGGCAGAGCCCACACCAGAATACATAGACAGAGGGACAACAACAGAAGCACTTTTTGTTTCATGACCATAGTTCCACCTTTTTCGAGCTTAACAGTTGCCACAGACACCATCCGAAAAGCGGGATGACCAGCAAGGAAGTGACGGAAACAATGGTTCCAATATAGGGGAGAGCCGTAATCAACGTCAACACCGCATGCGACAAGCCCACGAAAAAGCTGAGGAATTGAAAGGACAACAGAAACGCAAATGCTGACATCAGCACGCCGTCGGCGATAAACAAAAGCAAGATGCTGGCAATCACACCCCGTTGCAACGCCCGATTGGAAAACAGGGACGGTCTTCTTCTTGTATCTTCCCTGCTGATCATGACCTGCTCCCGCTGATCAATGGTCAACATGATTTTATTGGTAAAAGCTTCCGGAATCTCGATCTCTTCCAGAGACTGCGCCAAAAGCATTTTCATCTCCATTAACCGATCTAGAGCATCCCGGCAATCGGAGCATGTTTGCAGATGTTTCTCCACTTCTTCTTTTTCGCTTGCTGGCAGTTCATGATCCATATAAGCAGAGAGCATCTCTTTCACATGATTCACTTTAAACCCCCCTCTTTTTCCAATTCCGCGCGTAAAGAAAGGCGCGCGTTATGTATGCGAGACTTGACGGTCCCTTCCGGAACACCGATGATTTCGCTGATCTCCCGATAGGACAAGCCCTGAATCTCCCTCAACACCAGAATCGTACGGTGCTCCAGAGTCAACCTTTGGAGGGCGCGTTTTAAATCGAGCTGCACTTGTTTCTGCTCAATCTGGTTTCCCGAATGACTGATCCGGTCTCTCTGTTCATGAATCCATTCCCTGATCACCCGCCTCTGTTTTTCTCTTTGTTTGATCCGGTCTTGACACAGATTATAAACGATCCGGCTTAACCAAGCTGTAAACGCATAGGCGCTTTCCAGTTGATTCATGGAAAAAAAGGCCTTAATAAAAGCTTCTTGTGCAATGTCTTCCGCATCTTCCCTATCCTTAAGCATAGCATAGGCCTGATAAAAAACCTGACGCTTATATCGGTCCACCAGCCGGGCAAATGCCTGTTTATCTCCCTGTTTCACCTGTTTGATAAGTTGGGTTAAACTTTGATCCACCACACTCCCTCCACTCTTACCTCCATTCCCGTTCCGGTCATCCTTTTCTTTTAACGTAAAGACAGTACATCAAGCAAAAAAGTTCACACTGGCAACTCACCTGGCAAAAAAAAGGATCTACGAGAATTATCCCCTGCAAATCCGTACTGCATGAATACCACCCAGGTACACAGACCGGCACAACCGGGAGATAAAAGTTCCCGGTACACTCAAGTCTCCTTGAAAATCTTGGGGAATCAGGAGAAAAGCGCGCACCATGACCGGACTGCAATGCACTTCACGGAAAAAGCCTGGTTCAAATCCAGAACCAGGCCGTTGACATCCCGTTTTTGATCAGGCTGCTTCTTCTTTTTCTTTTACCATTGAAGGAAGATAACGTTTGACCAGTTTGGTTCCCGCCTGATGGACGATAATCGCACTCACAACGCCGACTGCCAGACCTCCCAGAACATCCGTCGGATAATGATGTCCTACATAAATGCGGGAGAACCCGATCAGCAAAGCCAACAGAAACATAGGCACCCCAGCTTTTCTGCTAAAGAACCAAAGCGCCATCGCAATCGCCACCGCTCCGGCCGTATGGTCGCTGGGAAAAGAGGCGTTGGGATCGTGAGGCAATAACAAATGGACATGGTGAGTGACAAACGGACGCGGCCGATTATATATAACTCCGATTAAAAAATTCACCGCCATCGCCACACAGGGTGACACAAAACCAAATACGGCGGCCAGGCGCGTAGCTGGACGAAGTGCCATGATCACGACGACGAGCACACAAACGTAGGGACCATAAGAGCTGAGCGCCTCAAAAACATGGTCCTGCACTGCGTTATGCCCCGCCAATCCATTGATATATTGAAACAGTCTGTAATCCAAAGCCAACCTCTCCTTCTTTTTTCTTTCCGTTTGTACATCTGCAAAGACACCAAATGAACAAAATAAGTTCACGTGAAAACAAAAAAATTCTTCCGATTGATGACAGGCATGGTTTCTGTCCCGGGATTATTGCAAAAAAGAGGAATTTCTTCATGAAAACGGGTTAAGTATGAACTTTTTATCTTTCGCCGGTGTCCTTTGTCTACAGTAAGAACATATAAAATGCAAGAAGGTTGATCAGCGATGGCCAAATCGGATAAAATCCTCATCAGTTTCCTCTCTTCGCTCAGCAAAAAGAAAAAGCAGTTCCTCTGGGAAATGCTGATGTTCATGTCGCTCTTGGGAACTTTTGCCGCATTATCTGAAGATCTCATACACGGTAAATTAAAGCTGTTTGACACCATCATTGGTGAGTGGATCTACCGCTTTACCGAACCGGGAGTAACAACAGCAGCAGTCTGGATTACCACTCTGGGCTCGGCCTTTGTAGAGGTTCCTTTGTTATTGGGAACAGTGGCCTGGCTGCTCTTCCGCTCCAAAAAGCACTGGCAAGCCGTGATGTTGGCGATCAGCCTGTCCGGGAGCGAATTATTAAACCTCTTCCTGAAAGAGATATTTCACCGTTCCCGCCCTACGCTCCCGCATCTGGTCGAAGCCGGCGGATACAGTTTTCCCAGCGGGCACGCGATGGCAGCCGCCTCGTTTTACGGCATGCTGGGCTATTGCATCTGGCGAAGCCGGCAAAAGCAAGGGAAATGTTCTTGGCCTTTGCCGGCCTTTACAGGAATGCTCATTTTTTTGATTGGCTTGAGCCGGGTTTATCTGCGGGTTCATTTTCCCAGTGATGTCATCGCCGGTTTTGGCGCCGGAGGAGCATGGCTGATCATTTGTATCATGGTTTGGCAAACAATCGACAATCACAGCCACAGCTGAACCGGTGTTCCTCTTGGTTAGCGACAAGGAGAGAAAGCGCAAAAAAGTGAAGGGAGAACCGGGAGGCCCGGGAATGTGGATTGGCACAAAACTTTGGCCGTCATCAACGCCGGAGAACCGCACACAAAGGATTAAACGGAAAACATGACGCGACGAGTGCAAGCCATCTTTGCAATCTCTGCGATAAAGCTATGTCCTGGCATAACCTGCCGCAGGCATATATTCCTGTGCAATTCTTCTCCTATTCTTCTCTAAGCATGAAGATTTCCTTGCAGTTGCGGATGAGGACGGACAGGACCGACCGGAATCTGCAACAGGCATGTTTCTCCTCGCGATTTCATCCCGTAAAGCCCGTCACTAAGGTTCACATCAAATCCGAGAAGCGGATGTCCTCCCATCCCGAGCGCCGACGCCGCCAACAATAATCGCTGCATCAGCATGCCCGCTTCCATCTGTTGGATGCGATATCCCCTGTATCCAAGTGCCTCCTTCAAATGATTCCGGTCTCCGGTCACATGCAGGCAGAGGGGAACCTGGAACAGATTGACATTGTGCAAGGTCATTCCCTGTTGCAAACTGAACCGATGATCTCCGGGCTGCAGCAATTGCAAAGCATGAGCCTCGCTGTCATAGCGATAGGCACCATCCGGGATGCCTTCAACGCCATAAAAACAGCCTGCAAGCGAGATACGAGGCCTGGCTTTTTCCTGTGATGCATCCAAATCATTGCGATAGGCGAAGGAAACGGTTGCCTCTTTAAGCAGAGAAGCCAGTTGATGTTGGCACACTTTGCCCAAAAAGAAATCCATGCCAGGTGAGTACCGCTTTCGGCAGGCCGCTGCCAGATCATATGACAATCGGTCCGCCTCAGGCAAAGTGAGTGACGGCCCCTCACCGCTGACGCGCTTCCCGCCGGCCGGCCGTTGAAACGACGGCATGGTTTCCAACATCGCCGCCTGATTCATCTTCACCAGCATCGGATACGGTTTTACCTTCCGCGAGCGAATGAAAAGCCGGTGCCGTATTTCCGGCAATTCCCGGCACAATTCCCTGTCCCTGACCTGCCCGTCTCCGTCCGATCCCCCGGCAAACCAAGCGTCCACCGGCTGCAGTGACAGCGGAATCACGGCATATACACTTTCCTCTTGTTCACTTAACCCGAGCAGATGGTTCACAGCCCGATCGAGAAATTGGAAGCAGACGCCGGAGACGAAGCCGAACCGTTTTGCCAATTCCAGCAACTGACCGATCAGTGCGCCGGCATCCAACCCTTGCAGCCGATAGGAAAAGTAATTGTATTTAAAAAAATTTTTCCAAAAGACGGCTGAAACAAAAACCGTGGCAAAACATGACGACCAATCGCAGCGGTTGCCGAGCGCCCGGAGCAAATAGGAATCAAAATTCCCCTCGCGCAACAAGACAAGCCGGTGATGTGCCACATCATAATGGTAGATTCCGTCCGGCACCTCTTCCATCTTCAAATAGAGATACAATTCGTTTGGATACAACGCCCCTCCTGAGGGAACAAACCGGCGGCTGCGGTGCATCGGTCCCCGGCCTTTTCCCGTGGAATCGAGTGCATAAGCAGGCTGGGAACATTGGGTGAGCCCGTATCCATACCAGAGAAAATGTCCCATTTCGCGAAGACGGGGCTGCACGGGCGCTTCTCCTCCGATGAGCGACAGCGGAACTTCCGATGACAGGGGGATCGCAGGCAAATCCTGATAAAGTTTATAGGGAAGCGGTGCATCCTCCCAGTCCACCTTACAGTCCGGCGGCCTGACTTTGTCGACATCAAAATGCAGCGACTGCAGAAACTCATCCAGATTCATCCTTATCTCTCCCGAATGCGGTTTATGGAAACGGATGCGGATGCGGATTGAGCTGATCAGGGGTCAGCCGCCGTTTGGCATACCCCAGTTCGGCCGGAACCTGCAATACCCTATCCAACCCGGTCAAGCGCACCAGATGATGCCCGAACGTGATCGGCAACATTCCCGGAATCAGCACTTTCACGCAAAACAGGCCATTGCGCCTTAATTCCGGTGTCGTTTGGTCGACCACAATCACATCAAGATTCACGCGGCGAAGCTTTTTTATTATCCTCTTCAGATCATCAGTCAAATCCGGATACCACTCCTCCCGTTGGAATTCCTCAGCAAATGTTCGCAGCGGCCGATTTTCATCCAGCAAAAACCGCAGGCGCTCTTCCGCTTCGGGCAGCCCGTAAAGCAGGGAATGATCCTCCATCTGTTGCACCAGGTAAGGATCGCGATACATTCGCATGCACTTGTCACGGTTCGCTTCCAGCTTCTCATCCAGATTGAGCATCATGCCTGCCAGCTCGTGAATCGCGCTTTTTGCTGCCCGGACCGGATCCGGATGGGCGCCGGCCGCACAGAGGAGATTCATGCCCTTTGGTTTCCGGTTTTTGGCCAATGCCCACACACCGGGAATCCCGTGTTCCATCGTCGCGTTAAACAGATGGACATCATACCCGGCCACCGCTCTGATGCGATCGACCATTAATCGCAATTCCCGATCCTCCGCAGAATACGGATCAAGACGCGGGAGCGGCAATTGCGCGTACCAGGTAATCAGGAATGAATCGCGTTCGACCACTTCCAAAATGCCGTAAAAGATCGCCTCTTCCAAACTTCCGCCCACAGCGCACCCGTTGGACGTTTCATAAACAAAGCCATCCTCAAAGCCCAGGCTGTAATAGGCAAGCAGTTTTGGCACGAGAATCGGACGTTCCTCGGTAAATGAATAGCCCCATACCCAATCCATCGAACGGTCAGGATCAAACGGTTTAAAGGGAAAAATCAGCTCCTCATATTGTTCCGGCGCGTGCACCCCCACCTTCAGCGGATTGAGCGCCTGACTTTCCAGATTGCGGTAACTGTCATGAACTGTCATCCGTTTGCCACGGGGGGTGATGCCGCAATACCGCTCCAGGCTCTCCAAAATCGCCGTCATTTCGCTCTCCGCATAGGAATGGGTCCGGCCTGCCGATGTCTCATCTCCCCGGAGCAAGGGCATGTTTACCCCCACAACTGCGAACGGCGTGACAGAATCGATCATTTTTCCATTAAAGAGACCGGTACGGTGATCCAGATAGTCCCTGGCCAGACATTCCTTCAGATCATCAAGCGAACGGCAGCGGTAACTGTCCGCGCTGATTTTCGGATTCGGTTTCAGGGAAAGGCGCGCCGCAGCCGGGGAATCATCGGGCAATCGACTGCAAACCGGGCACAGCGGGTCGGGATGGAAAAAGTGACGAGAGCTTTGGAGCGTTCTCAGATTGAGCAAATAGAGATGTTCTTGTAAATGGGACTCTTTTCCTTGCAAAACTCTGTGTGTTTCCTCCGTCAGAACGTGAACCATCTGCAACAGGGCGGAGCGCGATGCCCATGCGTCACGTTTAAGTCCCCCGATGTCTGCAAGGCGTTGCTGAAGTTCCAATATCTCAGTGCGATCCGTTCTCGCCATCATCCTCCTTGCATCAGCGCAGCGGGTACATCCCGGCACACCCGGGCGAACCAGCGGCCCGACCACACCTTCGCCAAAGAAAGCGAAGCCGCGCAACCAGGAAATCCCGGCAGATGAAAACACCTCCTCGGCCACGGCATAAACGGAGGGATCCCAGGAATCGTGCAGCATCAAAGCCATCTCTGCTGTTTCCGGCACGCCTGTTGTTAAATTGCTTTTCCGAACGATCCGGTATCGGAGTGAGATCTCTTCACACACCATGTCCGCCAAAAGTCCATCTCCGACTACCAACACCACCGCGCTCATCTTGTCTCCCCCCTCCTTAGCAACACGCCAAACACTCCTGCCAGTGCTTTCTGTAAAAAGGGTTCCAGTGCCAAATCCAAGACGAAAACCTCCCAGCCGTTCTGTGTCAGAATCTGAGAGGCAGATTGCCACAATTGTGATGAGGATTCCCCGCAGGAAGGCAACCGCAGGTGATGCGGTTCCTGATCCCGTAATAGGACAGATGAAACTTCTGCTGTTTTGATTCCCCCGCACTCCGTTTGATTTTGTTCTCTTTGCACGGCCTGTTGCAATGCCGTTCGCAAGGCCATGGTCTCATTCAAGCCGGCACTGCCAATCCATCTGCCTCCCGTACCGATCCAAACCACCGGAAGCCCGCATACGCTTTCGCCCAAACCGATCACCTCTTCCCCGTGCAAGGTTGTCAATGCTTGCAAAAAAAACTGGGAGCGTTCATCGCTGACCTCCGGCAACTGCACTGGAACAACAACAGGCCGCCGTTCCATCAGTTGCTTCACCAGTTCATCAGCCAGGCACTTTTGCAATCCGCGACAGAACGCTTCGGCAACGGTTGTTCCTGCGCCGACACCGACAAATTCCTGCGGCTGGATGATGCCATCCTTTACGAGCAAACCGGTCATTTGAGATACATATGCCTCGACTCCGGCCAAACCGGCTTCCCTTCGCGCTTCTTCATGCGTCAGCCCGGAACAGATGATTTCCGGCAAGAGTTCTGCCGGCCCGTCCGACAGCGGATTCACCGCCTGGATGCGGCACTGGGACAACGGAAGCTGTTTCAGGTCTCCTTCTCCCCAAACGTGGAAAATTCCCGATTCCACCGATGTCAGGTGATTGAAATAAGAAAACAAATCCGTTCCTGCCCCGCTGCCCGCACTCTCTTCCAGCTGCTGAACAGGCTCCTGAACCCATGTTGGTTCCCTGTGTCCGGCCACCAATGGATGGGGGAAAAACGAGTGCCAGCTTCCTTCCAATGTATCCGGATTCAGCAAAAATAATTTATTTTTCTCTTCCGCCTGAGCCACGCCGGTAACAGTTTTGAACAAGGCGAACACGATCACATTGGCCAACAGCGCCCCGGCGGTCGACGGGAATGCATTTTGCCCAGTTTCTTTGCCAATCGCGTTCCGGTGCAGACGCCGCCACGCCGATTCCCAACATCCCTCCGCGCCCGGTTCCACCACCGGCCCCGCCATCCCGAACCGGGCAAAACCGACGGCCGGGAGAAACACTTTTTTCTCCTCCCGGCAAATGGCATGAAGCAGCCGCAGTTTATCAAGCCCTCTTCCTGGCGACACGTATAAAACATAATCAAACGGATCCACCGCTTCCCGCCAGAAATCCGGCCCCTCCTTGTCCCGGCAAATTTCCTCCAGTTCCACCTCAGGGTCGGTTTTGCGGGCATGCGACGCCAATTCAAACAAGCGCTCGCGATTGGTTGGATGTGAGCCGGTTACCAGCAGACGCAACCGGGGCAATCCGGATTCCAGCAAGGCCTGCGTTAATGAGGCCAACATCGGGCCGCAGCCGACTGCCAACACTTTGGCCCGGCGATAGGACTCAAAACGGGAAGCGCCGGAGTCGGCCAACGTATCCAGAAATTCAATCTGCGAAGCAAATTTTTGCCGCACTTCATCGGTTAATTGGTGCGGACGATCTTCGCTCACATCCCGCACAAAGCCGTTTTGGCACAATACTTCCGCTATTTCATACACCCGGTTTCCGCATCTCCAGCACCTTTGTGATACTTCCGCATCATAATAATAGGGATATTCCGGGTATTCCCAAGTCTCCAACTCCCCGGGCTTAAAACTGTCGACGCTTAATTTTTGAATTTGTTTTTTAAAATCATCCATGATCAGCAACCTCCGCTTATGCTTTGAATGCTTGCGCCGGAACATCACTGAACCGGCATCTTTTGCCTTTGCTCAAATCTGCTTCATATTTATGAAAAAGAGTCCGTTGTGGTTACGTGTCCCGGTCAGTGATTTGGTTCAATTTGTTTCCGTCATCGGGTTGTGATCATCGGGCATAAAAAAAGACTTGACTGCAAAGAGCCAAGTCTCGATCTTTCCCTTCAACTTACAGGCGAGCACGTTCTCTGCCATCTCGCACTTGAAAATAGCCGGTCGGATCCGCTTTCAATCCTGCAGCAGCCATTTATGTGCCGGCTGGTCAAAAGGTTTGAGGCGGCGTCCATCACCACCGCCAAGGAACCAGAGGTAGTAGATTTTGTAACCGCCCGCCGCGGCCACCGGATGGTATCCCTTATGCAGGGCGACCGCATCTCCGTGACGAATGATAAAGGATTCGTTTACCTCACCGTCCTCGGTGTAGACGAGCTGTACACCAAAACCTTGCTGCGGCTCCATCTGAAAATAATAGATTTCTTCCATTTTCACTTCCGTCTCGTTGTTTTCGTCATGTTTGTGCGGCGGATAGCTGGACCACCCGCCGGGTTCACCGTAGGTTTCGCCGAGCACGATCCGCTGGACGCGCCCTTCTCCATTGTCGGCGATAATGTCGTGTACCTCCCGTTTCCAAGTCTCTTTGCCACGGTGATGGACGACGATCTCTTCCGGTTCGACCAGAAACGGTTTAAATTTTTGCTCCGCCTTCACTTTGCAAACCCCGATCTGAAGCGTTCCGCCTCCGGCTTCCGTCACTGAAAACGCCGTACGGATCGGTACATAGAGAGCCGTCGCCTTTCCGGAAAACACATTTTCCCGTTGACCGACCCTATCCCATGTTAGCCCTTCCACGGTAAACGTGGCTTTTCCGCCGAGGATGACCAGCACCGTTTCATAATCTCCCGTTTCCCCGCGCCAGGTTTCTCCCCGGCCCAAACGCAGGAAATCGAAACGGTTATATTCAAGGACATCACAAGACTCATCGATCACGCTTTGATAGCCGGATTTTTCTTCGACATGGTATAACAGTTTCATTTTTCAACCTCCCGATCTCCAAACCTTTCCGGTTGCGCCATCTCTGCGGGAGAACAAAAAACACAACGTTATCATAATACATTCTAAATTATAAGAATATACTTATCAATATTAAAGACAGATATCGTCCGGCTGGCAGGAAGAGTTATTTCGCTCGGTCGGGATTTCGGCCGATCTATGGCCGCACGGATTGCTGATGCGCATATACGGCCGGATTCCCTCTTCATCTCTCATAATGCGGCTCTGTTTAAAAGCTAATCCAGTATTTTGCCCATATAATATTCGTCGACAAAACGGTCAAATCAGAGAATGTTTTCTCGTCCCTTCCCGCTGAAAACCCATTTTTTCATATAACGAGACGGCGGCAACGTTGTAGGTCATCACCGTCAATTCCAAGCGGTGGATCCGATGCTGCCGGGCCCAGTTTTCTGCGGCATGCAGCAGTTTGCTTCCCCAACCTTGACCTCTGGCTTCCCGCAACAATCCCAGCACCAGATGGGCCGTGGCTCGGTTCCGCCGAAATCCTCCGCCGAAAACTTCAATAAAACCGAAGATTTTTTCTCCTTCTTCGGCAATGAAAACCGTTTGATTGGGATGACTCAGGATTTCCTGAATCCACTTTTCCTGTTCTGCCACTTTTTCTGTTCGTTCACCCGGTTCCAGCAGCATAAATTCGGTTTCCAGGTCAAGTTGCCGGAGGAACGCCAAAAAAGAACCGGCATCCCGGCGTCTGATTTCGCGAATTTGCATCTGTCCCCCGCCCCTTCAATTTATTTTGTCCGGCCGTGGACACACCCGGCCGAAGGTTGCCGGCAAAGCCTGAACAGGAATCGAGACCCTGCTTCCTCTTTTTGCCCCTAATTCAGATTGCCAGCCGCATCAGCCGATCGTCCACGGCATCTTCTGTCAATCCGTCAGTGACTGCGGATGATCCTCCAGGATTTGCACATACCCCGATGTTCCGTCCACCCTGATGTATTATTTTCTCCGTTGCCCCTTCGACTCCGACAACAGCGGGAATGCCGTATTCGCGGGCGACCACGGCACCATGGGTCATCAAACCTCCCACTTCCATGACCAAAGCTTTGGCCGAATGGAAAAGCGGGGTCCACCCCGGATCGGTAAATGGGGCGATCAAGATTTCACCCGGCTTTAACTCCGCTGATTCCGGCTTTAAAACGACACGGGCATACCCTTCCGCCACCCCGGAGGAGACCGGTGTCCCGACCAGGGAATCTTCCGGAACCTCAATATCGTTCCTTATTCCCGTAATCACTTCCCCTTCGCTTGTCATCAACCGGGGAGGGGTCAGTTTTCGCTGCCATTCATACTCTTTTTTGCGCTGGCTGATCCTGGTTTGCACCTCGCCGGAATCTCCTTGTTCCAGGAGCAAAGTCAATTCATGGAGAGTGAGGTAAAACACGTCCGTCTCCTGCTCCAACACCCCATTTTCCGCCAGCTGGCGGGCTTCTTCCATTATCGCCCGCTTAAACAACGCGAAATGACGGATCATGGTAAACTTGTGATGCTCACGTATTCCCATCACATTGCGATATCTGCGGATCAGAAAGGACATCCACTTCGCTTTCAGCCAGCCGCCCTTCTTCTCGCGAAGCCGTCTGAGCAGTGTTTCTTCCGCTTGTTCCGCCTCGATGATCCCCTGCTTGAAGCGGGTTCGATGTTCTCCGGGTTCCACCGTTTGCAGATGGCTCAATATGGCCGGTACCAACGTGGTTGGCGCTTCATGCCAGCGCGGTCTGGTAATGTCAATCTCACCCGGACAGCGCGTCCCGTATTTATCCAAAAAATGCGCAAAGGCGGCGCAAAAATCCTCTCCACCCTCCGCTTTCCCCAGCTCATCATAAAGCGTCGCGTCCGTGGCTTTTTTCAACGCTGCGATCACTTCGGGGTACGGCCTCGCGGCATCCGCCAAATCCCCGAGTGCAAGTCCCATCTCGCTCGTCACATTGCCCGGCAGCGACCGGTTCAACAGCGGAACTTCCCGGGCATCACCGAGCCAGCGAACGGAAAAATGCTCGATCCATTTCAGTGTCACGATTCCGGTGAAAAGGTAAGGGGCGAAATGGGAAATCATCCTGAGCAACAGCGTTCCCAAATTTTCACGGATTTTTTTGATCCGCTCCGCCCCGGTGAGCGAGGCGAGTTCCTGTTTGCTCTCTTCCACCAGCCGCTCCATCATCTCGTTACATTTATCCACTGCCTTGGAGGGATCGCTGAAGAAAATAATCCGGATCACCTTGGCGAGCAAAGGCGGAATAATACGCCGGACGGTTCTGCCCACTTCCTTGTTGGGAACCGCTTCCTGCAAAAAACGTTCCCGCTGGATGACCTCGGACAACGCATAACTCATCCGTTCATCCATATTGACCATCAGCTTCGGGATGATTTTCCGGGCAACTTTGGAATATAAAACCGGAGTCAGGTCGATATAGATCCGCCCGCCTGCTTCCAAAGCGGCTGTGCTTTCCCCCGTGTGCGGATCCCGCTTTCCGAAAGGAAAAACCGTCCGCATGGTCGAAACCGCCAACGGCCGCATCGCTTCCGTCATCATCTGCTGATGACCGAAGGAGAAGAAAACGTGCAACTTTCCATCCTCTTCAACCTGCGGAACCGGAAACAAAGAGGTGATCGGGCGACTTTGCAGGATAAAAAATCTCCCGTCAGCCAGACACCATTCGATATCCTGCGGGCTTCCGTAATGGGCCTCGATTTTCTTTCCCAGCTCCGCCAACGCCAAAATATCCCGGTCAGCGAGAGCTTGTTCGTTCCGCTGCTCGTGGGGCAAGTCGCAGGTTTTGGTTCCCCCTTCCGGCAACGGGAAAATCGCTTTTTGCTTGTCGGCAATCTTTTTCCTGACGATTTTTCCGGAGCACACCTGATAGAGATCGGCAGAGACAATCCCGGAAACCAGCGCTTCTCCCAGACCGAAGCTGGCATCGATCGAAACGGTGCGGCGGTGGCCGGTAATCGGGTCAGCCGTAAATAAGATCCCGGAAACATCAGGGAATACCATTTGCTGCACGACAACTGACAACAATACGTTCCGATGATCAAAACCGTTTTTGATCCGGTAGATGATTGCCCGATCCGTGAACAGAGAAGACCAACACTGCTTTACGGCCTGAAGGAGTTGCTGTTCCCCTTTCACATTCAAATACGTTTCCTGTTGCCCGGCGAACGATGCCGTCGGCAAATCTTCCGCCGTCGCACTGGAGCGGACGGCATAGGCGGCGTCGTTCCCCGCTTCCTGCCAAGCTTCGATCAGGGCATTGCGGATCTCATCAGGAATGGGCAAGGTATGCAAATGCTCACGGATTTTTTGCCCGATTTCCCGAATTGGTTCCAGCTGTCCGGCATCCAACTGCTCCAGCTGCCGAAAATACCCATCCATTTCACTGCTTTCATGAATAAACCGCCGATAAGCAGAAGTGGTGACACAAAATCCGGCGGGAACCGGAAAACCGGCTTTAGTCAACTCCCCGAGATTTGCTCCCTTCCCCCCGACATATGGAAGACTGGCATGATCGATGTCGTGGAAGCTCAATACATATCGCTCTATCGAACTCACCCTCTTTATGTGAAGTGTATATCAGGTCAGATCGTGCCTCCCCACGTTTTTAATGGTCAGTGAGGAGTAACACTCTCCAGCCGATTCTTAAAGCCCGGCGCTTGCAAAAAAGCGCTGTCTGCCCGCATCTGTCAGGTTCCCCTCAATCATGAGCGTAGAGATGTGTCTGAATACATCCTTCAGCGTATAGGGGGTGTGGGCCAAAAATTCCGGATTGGCAACGGTTTGAATCGCATTCATGACAATCGTCACCACCAAGGTCTGGTCAAGATCGTCTCGAAAGATCCCCTGCTTCACTCCTTCCTCAAACAGGGGAATGAGCTTGTTCAAAATCACGTGTTTGCGCTGTGCCTCAAACCGGGCATAGGCATCGGGAACCGCCCGTTTCATGTCATGGAGGGCGGCAACCTCAATTCGCGAGATCCGTCCGCTGATCACAAACAACAATTTTTTGATTTGCCCGGTCAAATCCAGGGCCGGGTCTGAGGTAATCCCATCAATCTCCCGCACGATCCCACCGAAAAAACTTTCAATCACTTCATTCAGCAAATCTTCTTTGCTGGAAAAATATTTGTAGAAAGTCGATTTGCTCATTTTGAGTTCGGAGGCAAAATCCGCGATGGAGACGTTGGAATACCCTTCGGTCCAGATCTTTTTCGCGGCATAGTCCAAAATCTTCTGCTTCGCTTTCTCCTGTTTATTCATCGCGCCTTCCTTCATTCATCCAAAATTTATAGTACCATTAATACTTATATGGTACTATAAGTACCATGATAAAGCAATTTCGAACATAACTCTCCACATTCACGGCAAAAATCAAGAGGGGAACATGCCGAGGTTGAAGCCTGGCGGGCCGGCTTTCTCAAACATTTCGCTTCCCCACGCCGGGCTGTTCAACGTGATCGTCACAAGTATAGCTTTTGACTGATTACGTCTGGTGATGAGCACAAAAAAAGGCATCCCCCTCACGGGACGCCAATTACTCAGCTATCGGCCCATTTTTTTCAGAAAGTACATATTCATTGCGGCCGGCACCAATCCCCGCCAAAATCATAAGAATTGTGGCCAGCGCCAGAAGTATCAACGAAGGCTCCCAGGAATGAGTCAAATCATACCAGAAACCGAGCAGGGTGGGCCCGACGGCGGCCAGGGAGTATCCGACCGACTGAGCCATTCCGGAAAGCTTGGCCGCCTGGACGGCATCGGTGGTTCTAAGCCCCAACAGGGAGAGAGCCAAGCTGATACTCGCCCCCTGGGCAATTCCGGTCAGCACAATACTGCTGATCAGAGCGGCCGTTCCGTCAGCAAACAGGCCCGCTATTCCACCTAACTGGATCAAGCCGATCAGCACGGCAATGCCTTTTTGCTGCGGCATCCGGTCCGCAAGCACCGGAGTGAGAAATGTCGCCGGAAGGCTGACAAATTGCAAAACGGAGAGCATCCATCCCGCCATTTCTTCACTCATGCCATGGCTTTGCAAAATTTCGGGAAGCCAGGCGACGGTACAGTAAAATAAAAAAGACTGCAACCCCATGAAAAATGTCACTTTCCAAGCCAGGGGCGAACGCCACAAGGAACCGGCAGACCTCTCCGGGATCCCGGGTTGCAAGGTCGCGGCCGGTTTGCCATGGCCACGCAACTGGGGAATCCAAATGAGAACGGCAGGGACAGACAAAACGGCCCAAAACATCAGGGAATATTTCCATCCCAGATGAAACCCCTTTGCCAGGGGAATGCTCACCCCGGATGCCAGCGCCGCAAACGCGCACATGGAAGTCGAATAAACACTGGTCATCAACCCGACTTGTCCGGGAAATCGCTGCTTCACAATGCCGGGCAACAGCACATTGGCGATGGCAACGCCAATCCCCACCAAAGCTGTCCCCAAAAAAACGGCGAAGACCGTTCCCGTTGAACGGATCACAATCCCGCCGGTCAAAATGAGCAAACCGAAAAACACCGATAATTCATTTCCCCACCATTGGGAAAAGCGGGGGGCAAGCAATGAAAGAAGGGCAAAGGCAATCAGAGGGAGCGTTGTGATAAATCCCGCCATCCCGTTGGAAATGCCCAAATCTTCGCGTATCCACCCGATCAAGGGACCGACGGAAGTAATCGCCGGGCGCAAGTTCAGCGCGACAAAGATGATTCCCAAAACTAAAAGGGTTTTTCTCGCTGGCAGCTGCTGTGATTGGGTCAGAGAATATTCTTTCATCCGATAAAACTCCTTTAACGAACGATTGTCTGGACTATCTTAACACAAAATCGCCTCCGAACCCCAATCATTCTCTCCATCCTCCCAACCACCAAAGAATTGCGGTTCCCGCAAGCAAATGATCCGGGAAAAAATCAACTGATGGTTCCACCCGCTTCGCGAATGTCCTCCTCTGTCCGGATGGTGGTTTCAATCGCCACTTCCAAAGCTCTTACAATCAGATCCAGATGCATACTCGGTTGTCCCGGATGATGGACAGCCTGTTCCGGCGAAAAAGGGATGTGAATAAAGCCGCCGCGCACTCCTTTTTCCTGTTGAAGCCGGTGCATCAATCCGTAAAACACATGATTGCACACAAACGTTCCGGCCGTATGGGAAACATGTGCGGGGATCCCTTCTTCCCTGATCCTTTTTACGATGGCCTTGACCGGCAGGCTGGACCAGTACGCTGCCGGGCCCCCTTCAACGACCGGTGTATCAATCGGTTGCTGTCCCTCGTTATCGGGAATCCGCGCATCAATGATGTTCAGTGCAACGCGTTCAATGCTGACGGAATCGCGCCCGCCGGCTTGTCCCGCACAAATGACAATCCTCGGCTGATGATAGTCGATCAGTTGCCAGAGCCGCTCGAGCGAACGGCCAAAAGCGGTTGGCAATTCTTCAGCCACCACCTGATACCCGTGCACCCATTTTCCCTGTAGTCGTTTGGCCGCTTCATATGAAGGGTTGACCGTTTCCCCTCCAAAGGGGGAAAATCCCGTCAATAAAACCGTCTCCATCCGCAATGCCTCCCTTTAAAAGCGATAAACGAGAAAATACATCAGAAACATATTGACCAGGAACAGAGCGATACCGGTCGGTATTTGCTTTTTCACTACCGCATTCTGATCATCCAGGTTTAACAACATCGCAGGAACGATATTGAAGTTCGCAGCCATCGGCGTCATCAGTGTTCCACAGTAACCGGAAAACATGCCCAGTGCAGCCATGATCGCCGGATTGCCCCCATGTGCATGCACGATCAGGGGTAAACCGATTCCTCCGGTGATCACGGCAAAGGCGGCGAAAGCATTTCCCATAACCATTGTAAAAAGAGTCATCCCGACACAATAAGCAACGACGGCGACAAACCCGTTATCTGCGGGCAGATACCCTTTTACCAGATGGGACACGGCATTACCCACACCCGCTTTGTCAAAAATGCCTCCCAGAGCGGCGAGCATTTGCGGCAGCAACACGGCCCAGCCAACCGCCTGGAGCAATTTGCTCCCCTCTTGAAACGGAACATTCATCTTCGCTTTCGTCACATAAAGGGCAATCGCAAAAGCGATAATCGTGGCCAGCCCCAGGGATACCAGTGTGACATCCTCTTTCTTCACCAGCACGGCCGAACCCCATTTCAACCTGTCCAACGTGAGTGTGCCAATCACCGTCACAACCGGAATGGCAAGCGCTGGTATAAAAATTTTCCACTTCAGGCGTTGGGCCAGATGAATCCGTTCATCCTTGCCGGACCCTTCCGAGTGGGACGGGGCTTTCACTCTTCCGAGAGCAGCCAAAATCACCATCACGATGACGAGATAACCGATGATCAAAGGAGGAACGAAATCGCCGGCGATGAAAGTAAAGGCAAAAATCCCCCAAAAAAGGGCCGATGTCCATCGGGTCGGATGCTTTTTGTTTAAAGCCACTTGAATCGCGATCATTGCGACGATCAGGCCGATCAGCGCATACAGGTCATTCATAGGAACCAGTGATTTCATTTATTGGCACCGCCCTTCTCCGTCTTCGCTTGTGCTGTTTTGCCAAAGCGGCCCAGTCTTTTTTCCAGCCGGTACAGGCGAAACCAACTGATCAAAAATGCAGCTGTCGCGGTGGGCAATCCCCATAAAGCCATATCCCAGATTCCCACATTCATGCCAACCGAATGAAAAAACCCGCTCATCAATAAAATCGCCCCGGTGGCAATAAAAATATCCTCTCCGAAAAACCAGGCCGTATTTTCCATCGCAGCTGCATAGGCGCGAATCTCTTGCATCACTTTATCCGGCAGCTTTCCATATCGCACCTGCGCTGCCACTTCCGCCATCGGAGCGACCAACGGGCGAACGGTTTGTGCATGCCCTCCGATGTTAAGACCGATTGCCGCCGATAACTCCCTTATAAATAAATAAACGAGCAGAATGCGGCTGGCCGTTGTATTTTTTGCTTTGGCGATCATCATCTCCACCCGTTCTTTCAGACCGTAACGTTCGAGAACGCCTATAACCGGAAGCGTTAAGATAATCGCCATCGACATATACCGGTTTTGCACAAAAATTTCGCTAAATTTCTCTATAATATCATTAAATGACATTCCAGATACCAATCCGGTAATAATTCCCGCTCCCATGACAACGAGCAACGTATTGAATCGGAACAGGAAACCGATGACCACAACCAGGATGCCAATGAGCTTAAGCAAAAAGCCCCCTCCTCCCATCGTTTTGAAATCGTCGCAAAGCATCAAATATGTTTGTACTAAATCTTATCCCGCTGAAAGATGTTGAATCGGGAAATAACGAAAACAATACTGTATACACATTAATTTATGTAATTTACGAATCATTATACTATTTTATGGCTGGTCATTCAAATTTGTAATTCGCTTCCGGCCTGTTATCACCAAACCAGAAATTGTTATGCAATTTGCGGACACATCCCGTAAAATAGAGCAGAGCGAGTTGTTTCTTGCTTACTATAAAATAATTTCATTTATGTTGAGGGTGGTTGAGTTGAGTTTGAGCAGAGATCAGTTTGAGAAACGCGAGGATGTATTACAGCGGTCATTGTCTGAACGGCAGATGATCATGATTGGATTGGGGAGTGCGATTGGAACCGGTTTATTCATGGGTTCCAGTCTGACCATCCATTATGCCGGCCCGGGTGTTTTATTCAGTTATCTTCTCAGCTCGTTGATCGTTCTGGCCATGGTCTTTTGCTTGTCCCGGCTCTCGGTGATCCATCCGACCGCGGGCTCTTTCGGCCTCCATGCAGAAACATATTTGGGTTCTTGGTTTGGTTTCGCGGTTCGATTCACGTATTGGGCGGCAAACGCGATCGTGATCGGCGGTGAAGCGACGGCGATCGGGCTTTATATGAAATATTGGTTTCCCGGCCTGCCATCCTGGATTTGGATCATTGCATTCTCCCTGCTGATCATCGGGATTAACGCCATTTCTGTTCAGAGTTTCGGCTGGTTTGAATACTGGTTCTCCACGCTGAAAGTGGTGGCCGTCATCGGTTTTATCCTGTTGGGCATCGCCCTCATTTTCGGAAACAGCACGCAAAGCACCCACTATCTGCTCGCTTATGGCGGATTTCTTCCCCATGGATGGAAAGGGGTATGGATGGGCAGCGCCATGGCGATGTTCAGCTTTATGGGAACCGAGATCATCGCCATCACGGCGGGAGAAGCAAAAAAACCAAAGCAGGCACTGACCAGGGCCATGAAATGGATGGTGGCCCGACTCGTTATTTTTTACCTTCTATCCACACTGGTCATGGTTTGCATCGTGCCGTGGAATCAAATCGGAGGCGAACAGATTCAGGAAAGCCCGTTTGTCAAAGTGCTGCAATCGCTCCATATTCCCTATGCTGCAGGAGTGATGAATTTCATCATCCTCACCGCTGCGCTTTCCACGATGAATGCCAATTTGTATGCTTGTACACGGATGATGTTTTCACTGTCCAAGAGCGGCTATGCCCCTGCTGTTTTCGGAAAGGTCAACCGCCGCGGAATTCCGCTCATGGCTCTGATTGTCTCTTCCTTTGGATTGGGTGTCGCCGTTCTCCTCAATATGTTTGATCCGCAAGCCTATAATACACTCTTCGGCATTTCGATTTTCGGCGGTATTTTCACCTGGATCACCATCTTTCTCAGTTACGCCCGCCTCCGGAGAAAAAAGACCGGAAAAGCTTCGGTTCTTGCATGGGCCGGTGCCGTGCTTTTGGTGTTGTTTTTGCTCACCATGCTGCTGAATCAGGCATGGAGCTTCGCCATTTATACCGGATTCTGCTGGTTGTTTCTGCTGACCCTCATCTATTTGGCGAAAAAAGGGGTTCAGCGGTCGCAATCGGTTCATCCGGAACAGTAAACACAGAAAAAACGGCCGGGTCTTTTTCATCCGGCCGTTTTCTCCGTGAAAGTGCATGGGGACACCGGAGGGTTTCCTCCGGCCTTTCCGGGCTGTGCATCTTTCAATATTCACCGAGGTCAATGATCTCCCCCAGCTCTGAATATCTCGAATCCATTACTTTTTTGATATTGATATTCCAGTATTTACTCAAGTATTGAACCGTTTCTTCCTGATCGTGCATGATCATTCGTTCGTTACGATGATAAACGGCCCATCCTTCCTCCATTCCGATCATAATGCGTTCCACTTCCAATGATTCATCAGGAGGGTCTGCGGAAAACCGCAACACCTCTCCTACCCGCATTTCCTGCAACTTTTTCCTCAATTCTTTATCTTTCATCCCCAAAAGCTCCCTATGCCAGTAACCCACATCGACAAATCCTGATTTTTAAGAAGGGGTTCTTTTTTTATTATTTTATGATTCCACCCAAAAAAACTCAATGAACACCATGGCAAAAAAACGAGTATCCATTTTTGATCAGGCGCATGAATCAAGACATCTAGCAGAGGCAAACTTTTCTGTTTGCCATATATTACGAATAGGTTCGTTGATAGTCATTATATCAGGGAAAGGGGCGGGAACCAGATGTCTCAACCGATCCTCATTTTCTCTCACATTCCGAAAACCGGCGGGCTGACCTTGCGCAAAATTATCGACCAGCATTTTGCTCCGCATCATATCTATAAATATCCGGCTCATCATCAGGCACGTGTCCTCAACCTCGTGCCACAGTCCAAAATCTCCCATATCCGCTGCGTCTATGGTCATTGCCGCTTCGGAGTACACCGTCATTTTGACCGGCCATTTCAATATATCACGATGTTGCGCGATCCACTGAAACGAATCATTTCATCCTATTACTTTATTCGCTCCAGTCCCAGCAACAGGCTTCACAATAAAGTAAATAAAATGAGTCTGGAAGAGTATATCTTCAGCCGCGATCCGCGGATTAGCCTTCCGTTGCATAATCACCAAACCCGTTTCATCTCGGGCAAAAATGATCCCGACATCAAACTGGCGATGGAAAACATCCGCAAGCATTATCTCTTCGTCGGCATTACGGAAATGTATCCTGAATCCGTTTTTATGCTGAACCGGCTGATGGGATGGAAACATAAGCCTTACAGCAAAGAAAACATCACCAAAAACAAGCCGAAAAAAATCCCGTTGTCCGATCAGGCAATCCGGCACATCAAGGAACAAAACGCTTTGGATTATCAAATCTATGAATATTGCAAAGAGCAGTTGACCAATCAGATCAAAAATCTGCCGGAACCGGCCAAGGAAAGGATGGATCGTTTCATAGGCGCAAATCGGTGAATTCGGGTTGAAGGGGGTGACCAATCCCCTTCCTCTCCCACCGGCCTTCAGCCTGTTCGTACATACCCACGTTGAAACGCATGCCCGGAACAAGTGCATAACAAAAAGCCCCCCTCTTGCGGGAAGCTTTTTGTTATTTCCACCCTTAACGGGAAAAAGGGTATTGATTCGGCGCCACAAATGTATTGGGACCGTGATACTGGTTCGGCGGGCTGTATTGGTTATGGGGTGTGGGATACTGGTTGGACGGAGGCATCGGCAAAGCCTTTTGTTGTTGCTGTTGCTGTTGCGGCTGAGTCTCCTCTTCCAGTCCCTCCATCCCGAATTCCTCCAGGACACGGCGGGCCAGTTTCAGTTCATCATTGACCATTTCATCTTGATCTTTCGACTTGAGCAAAAGATTTTGATATTGCAAAAGAGCCTCTTCAATCAGGTCCAGTTCGGCTTTTGTCAAATTAACTGTGATTTTCATTATTTCTACTCCTTTAACCTTATCCTATCACTACCTATATCATAATCGGATCGAAATAACAAAACAACAAAAACTCGCACTGGTTGATTTTATATTCAAATGCTCTTCTCACATCAAAATCAGTTTTATTTTCTTTAAAAATGTATTTATTCCATGCAATCTCCAATTGTCCCGCCCTTCATTCCATGGAAAAGTGACGTTCTGATTCAAGCGGATTCCCTGCTTACCACTAATCACGTCTGCTTCACTTATTTCTGGCCATCATCTTTTTCATCGATCTTTTTTTCCGCTTTTTCCATCTGAGCCAGCAACTCCATTACCTGTTGAAAGATTTGCATGGCTCGCGGATCTCCGTCGTCCGGAACCGAACGAAGGACGACAGCCACCGCATATCGCGGATGGTCGGCGGGACCGAATCCGATCATCCATTTATTATACTTGTCTTTCTTTACACCGACCTGGGCCGTTCCCGTCTTGCCCGCCAATGGCCATGGGGCACGGGAGACAGATTTGCCCGTCCCGTCCGTCACCACCTTTCGCATCATTTTTTTGACGGCATTCAGCGCATCCGCTTTGATCGGCTTTGCACCCGGGATGAACTGGTTGCGAAAGCGGTAGAGGACCCGCCCGTTCTGATCGCAAATTTCCTTCACCAGTCTGGGTTCCAGCGTTTTTCCCCTGTGAAACAGAGAAGTGATCATATTGACCGCCTGAAGCGGTGTCATCTTGACATCATGCTGCCCGATTCCGGTTTGTGCCAGAACACCCGGATCATTTGCCTGCGTGTTTTTAGCGAAAATCAGCCCGGTCTGCTCTTCCGGCAACTGGGAAAAATGCGCTTCATCAAAAACGCGGCCGTTCCAGATCACCTCTTGCGCAAGCCCCAACCGCTTGGCATAGGAGGAGAGTTTTTGAGCACCGAGTGTCTGTGCAACTGTTCCCAATACGACATTGCAGGAATTGGCATAGGCGTCGGCAAAGGTTTCCCGTCCGTGCCCTTTGGGATTGTCATCGTGCAAGTGATACCGGTCCAGTTTTCCATTGCAGTAAAAAACGGTGTCGGGTTTAACCAATCCTGTATCAAGCGCGGCGACCGCGACCACCGTCTTGAAGATCGATCCCGGTGTCGCTTCCATCACGGCCCGGTTTTCCCAGGGATTTTTCTCATCCTCTATCGTCGTCCCTTTCGGGCTGCTCGCCATGGCCAAAATATCCCCGTCGGCAATCTGCTGCACCACCACTGCACCGTCTTCCATCCGCTTCTCTTTCATCAATTCTTCCACTTGCCGCTGCAGTTCCTTGTCAATCGTGGTCACAATGGTTTTCGGAGGATCTTCATTAATTCCGCCGATTTTCTTTTGAAGCATCTGTACTCCGGTCAGCGGCCTGCCGGTTTGAGTGGTGGTATAGACGAGAAGATCTTCATTTTCTCCATGCAAAAAAGGCTCAAAAGCCGCTTCCAATCCGGAAATCCCCAAGAGAGACTGGCTGTTCCATTTTCCGCTTTCCACTTCCGGTTCAAACCATTTTTTCATCAGCAACGGACTGCGAACCACTTGACCGATCACCTGTTGCCCAAGCTGATTCAAGGTCATTCGCTGATCGGACATGACCGTTCGCACGGCCGGCAGGTGAAGGGCATCGATCTTTTCTTTCTGATCCGGTGTCAGGATCAGCTCCCTGCCGTCTTCCCGCGTCAGAATCATCGGTGTCCGCAACCGGGTCACCAGCGATATGAACTCTTTCATCGGATAGTGGATAAGATCGGTAATAGCTCTCACTTTTTTTTGCTGATAGGCAATTTGTTCTTCAGACTGGGGAAAAACGAGCAAATGCCAATTCTTTTCCCCCACGAGTGACTTTCCGTTGCGGTCCAGGATCTCCCCGCGTCCGCTGTCGATGACGACTTCCTTATTCTGTCGCGATTGCGCCATTGCAATCAGGTCCACTTGCTCATCAAACAAGGAAAACGATCTGGTGGATGCGATTTGAATCATATACAGCCTGAAGATAATCCCCATAAAAGCGATGATGAACAAAAGGCTGACGATCCAGCTCCTTCGTATTTTTCTCATAGATTCCACCCCGCTCTTCTCTTTCTCCAGCATGGACAGGAAAAGAACGAGGTATACTTTTGGATGGATAAAAACTGTCATGACTTTGGCACACTCTGGGGATTAACACACGAAGCAAAAAGAGGGGGTTAAGGGGACACCGCTTTCCGGCACAAGATAGACCGGCAAAAAAACCCCTCCGGTCTGGAGGGGGGGAGCTTTTATTGAGCTGTTGAAGATTTCTCTTTTAATTTACGTTCATTGGCGTTGCTTCTGGCTATATCCCGATTATGCTCGGCCACGGTCGTCTCAAAATAGTGGAGGCCTGTCCCGTCACTGCGGGCAACATAATAGATGTACGGATGTTTTTTCGGACTCAGGGCCGCCTGCAATGATTGAACACCCGGGTTGCTGATCGGTCCCGGAGGCAATCCCTTGTTTAAATAGGTGTTGTAGGGATTGGGGATTTTCCGCAGTTTATGCATGGGCATCTTTTGGCCCGTCAACATCTCAACATACAAAAAGGTGGCATCGATTCCCAGATGATCATCCTTGGGATCATTATTGTTCAAACGGTTGTAAATCACGCCGGCAATGATCGGGAGCTCCGTCTTTACTTTTCCTTCTTTCTCCACCATCGAAGCAACCGTCACCCACTGATCAACTGTCATTCCCTTCATTGGCGGATTGGACTCCAAAATGTCCCGCGCATGAAGTTCTTCCATATGTTTGGCAAACTCACCCAGCATTTCATTGATAATCTCCTCGGGTGACTCTTCTTTATAAAAATTATATGTAGCGGGATATAAATACCCTTCCAATTTGTATTTTCGGGCGGGGTTATTCGGGATCTCTTTTTCAAATTCATACTTGGGCTTTTTATTGTTTAGATAATACAGGAACTTCTCTTTATCAAAGCCTTTTTGCTCCAAGGCATTGGCGATCTGCATGACATTCCATCCTTCTGGAATCGTCACCTTCACTGTATTCTGTTCGCCCTTTTGAAATTTGGCAAGCATGTCATCCAGGGATTCGGTCGGTTCGATCTGGTATACTCCTGCTTGCAAATTGGTTTTATGTTTATAAGCTGCATAGTAACGAAAAAAATAGGATCTTCTTATTAGATGTTTTTTCTGCAAAATTTCGCCGATTTGTACAAGTGAGGTATTTTTGGGTAATTCAACTTCAACCGGTGCTGTCCGTTTGGGTGAACCCAACGTAAAAAACACAAACTGATATCCCAATACTCCCCAACCGGCAAGCAACACCAGCGTAAAGAAGATGCGCCAGAACCATTTCATTATTTAAAGACTCCTTTTTCCCCTTTATACCTTCTTTCCCGAAAAACCTTTATTTAATGTTAGCATAGATTTTAAAAAAGAAAACGGGGAGATCTCCCCGTTTTTATTGAAAGTCATGAAAATATAACATTTCGTCTACAGCTTCGGCAATATTTTCCCACTCGGTTTCATCATCAATTTCCACAATCTGCCCCTGCTTGACCCGAAAGAGATATGCATCATCCGGATGATCATCGTGTTTTTGCAAAACAGCGTAATGTTCACCGTTCACTTCCATTTCACTGAGAACGCGATAAGGGACGGGATTGCCATTGTCCGATGGGTACTGAAGCGGTTCGCCCGGGTGCAGGCGATTCCGTAAGATATAGACTTCTCTGGGTCCTGATTGATTCATCGTCAATCCCTCTTATTCACGATGGTCTTCTTCCTCTTCTAATTCTAACCCGCTAAAGAGTGTGTTAAACATTTCTTCCACCATATCCCATTCTTCTTCATTGTCCTCATCGATCATTTCAATCCGGAAATCGCCGTCCTCATCTTCATAGCGGAAAGCGAGCACTTCCTGGTAATCGTCTCCGTCATCTTCTTCGTCTTCCTCGGCGGGTGTGACGAACATATATTTTTTTCCTGTTTCGTCATGCTCAAACGTAAACATGATTTCAAATTTCTCTTCTTCCCCGTCTTCATTGGGAATGATCAAGTATTCCGGTTCATGGGTGTGATCCGTCATGTGTCTGCCTCCTCTTCGCGTCCAAAAACCCTTGCAAAATCCAAGTTGCGGCCATTTGGTCGATTACTTTTTTTCGTTTGCGGCGCGAAACATCCGCCGTGATCAGCGTTCGTTCCGCGCCGGCTGTAGATAAGCGTTCATCCCAGAGATGCACGGGAAGAGAGTAGCGCTCCTTGAGCTCTTCCGCCACTTTTATGCACAGCTCCCCGCGCGGGCCGATGGTTCCGTTCATGTTACGCGGCAAACCGACCACAATCTCTTTCACATGAAGGCTTTCCATTAATTTGTCCATCTCGGAGAGCCAATCTGCATGCTTTCGGTCGATCACTTTCACTCCTTGAGCCGTCCACCCGAGGGAATCGCTGACGGCTACACCGATCCTGCGATCACCGATATCAAGTCCGAGCACTCTGGATGAACCATCTATATCCAAGGAAAACTCATCCAAACCCATGGTCGTTTCCTTTCATTTTTTTGCTTCGAGGTAAAATTTCACCAGTTCTTCAACCAGTTCGTCGCGTTCAAGCTTGCGGATCATTGTGCGAGCATTCTTATGGCGAGGAATGTAAGCCGGGTCTCCGGAAATGAGATAACCCACGATTTGATTGATCGGGTTATAACCCTTCTCCTTTAAGGCTTCATATACATGAAACAGGACGTCTTTCGGATCGACATTTTGATCTCCCCGAAAATTGAATTTCATCGTTTCATCCATGGATAATCTCACACCTCTTTCGTTTGGATGACCAGCTTTTTACTTCTTCGCCTTTGCTCGGACATTATCCTTTCATTTTAAAATTACTTTTGCTCCTTTATCCATTCATATACCCGTTTCAGTGCATCAGGCAAACGTTCGGGTTGTTTTCCGCCAGCCTGAGCCATATCAGGACGGCCACCTCCGCCGCCTCCGCATAAGGTCGCCACCTCTTTGACCAGCTTGCCGGCATGAAGGCCTTCCTTGACAAACTTCGGCGAGATGGAAGCGACGATCTGCACTTTTCCGCCCGATGCGGAACCGAGCACAATCACCCCTTCTGCCAGTTGCCGGCGCAAGTCGTCAACCATGGAGCGAAGCCCTTCCATATCCCCTGCTTCCACTTGGGCGGCCAAAACCGGAATGCCCGCCACTTCCTGAACCTGACTTTCCAATTGGGAAGCAGCCGCACGATTCACTTTCGCTTTGAGCGACTCATTTTCGCGCGCCATCTCTTTCATCCGCTCCTGCAATTGTTCAATGCGGGCGACCAAATCCTGCGGGTTTGCTTTTAAACATTCGGCAGCTTCCTGCAACAGATTTAATTTTGCTTCCACGTAGGCATAGGCATGCCGGCCGGTTACTGCTTCAATTCGGCGTGTGCCCGATCCGATTCCGCTTTCGCTGACAATCTTGAACTGCCCGATCTCCCCTGTGCTGTGAACATGGGTTCCGCCGCACAATTCCAGGCTGTAGTCCCCTACTTTCACAACGCGTACCACTTCACCGTATTTTTCGCCAAACAGAGCCATTGCCCCCATCGCTTTGGCTTCATCAAGCGGTTTGATCATGGTTTCCACTATAGTATTTGCCCAGATCTGCTCGTTTACACGCCGTTCGACATCCTGAATTTCTTCCGCCGTCATCGCCCCGACATGGGTAAAGTCGAAGCGGAGGCGATCCGGTGCAACGAGAGAACCAGCCTGGTTGACATGGGTTCCGAGAACTTCTTTCAAAGCTTTGTGCAACAAGTGAGTGGCGGTGTGGTTTTTCACGATGTCCTGACGAAGGCTTCCATCGATCTGCGCCTGGGCGGATTCGCCGACAGAGACGCTGCCCTCTTCCACCACGACTGTATGAACGTGTTCACCGCGCGGCCCTTTTTGCACGTCTGTCACACGAAGGCGGCCATGACCGGTCACAATGGTTCCGCGGTCAGCCACTTGCCCTCCGCTCTCAGCGTAAAACGGGGTTTTGGCAAGAAGGAGAAGCCCTGTTTGCCCCTGGCTCAATTGATCCACCAGTTCGTTCTCGCGGATGATGGCCACAATTTCCGTCCCGGTTTCCCATACCCCGTAACCGACAAACTCGCTTTCCACCTTCAGTTCGTCCAACGGTCCTCCTTGAACCTTCATGCTGTTCACATCCTGACGGGCGGACCGTGCCCGCTCCCTCTGCCGTTCCATTTCCTTTTCAAAACCTTCCCGGTCGACACTCAGGCCGTGCTCCCGGGCGAAATCTTCGGTTAAGTCGAGCGGAAAACCATAGGTGTCGTATAATTTGAACGCTTCCGTTCCCGTGATGGCTGTACGCCCTTCGGACCGGGCTTTCTCCACGACCCCTTCTAAAATATGCAGTCCTTCTGTCAATGTTTCCAGAAAGCGCTCCTCTTCCCCTTTGATCACCCGTTCGATAAACTCCCGTTTCCCGGCAGGTTCCGGATAAAAGTCACGCATCACATCGGCAACGACGCCCGTCAATTCATAAAGGAACGGGCGCGTCATTCCCAGTTTTCTGCCGTAACGGACAGCCCGGCGCAACAAGCGGCGCAATACATAGCCCCGGCCCTCATTGGAAGGCAGCACCCCATCGGCCACCGCAAAAACGATCGTGCGGATATGGTCCGCGATTACTTTAAGGGCGATATCCGTTTCGCGATCCGCTCCGTACCTTACCCCTGCTTTCTCGCATGTAGCCTGAATGATTGGCCGGAACAGGTCCGTATCATAGTTGGTAGGAACGTTCTGCATGACGGAAGCCATCCGCTCCAGACCCATCCCGGTATCAATGTTCTTCTGCGGAAGCGGGGTGTAAGAACCGTCCGGATTATGGTTGTATTGGGAAAAAACGAGGTTCCAGATCTCAAGGAAACGTTCATTTTCCCCGCCCGGGTAGCATTCCGGATCATTCGGATCGCACCATTCTTCTCCCCGGTCATAAAAGATCTCCGTATTCGGTCCGCTCGGACCCTCCCCGATATCCCAGAAGTTGTCTTCCAATTTGATAATCCGCTCTTCTGGAATGCCGATTTTTTCATGCCATAACCGGTAAGCTTCATCATCTTCCGGATGGATGGTGACCGACAGACGATCCGGATTCAATCCCATCCATTGAGGGCTGGTCAAAAACTCCCACGCCCAGGTAATCGCTTCTTCCTTGAAATAATCCCCGACAGAAAAATTGCCCAGCATCTCGAAAAAGGTATGGTGGCGCGCCGTATAACCGACATTTTCGATGTCATTGGTGCGAATCGCTTTTTGCGAATTGACAAGCCGCGGGTTTTCGGGTTTCACCCGTCCATCAAAGTATTTTTTCAGCGTTGCCACGCCACTGTTGATCCAGAGCAGGGTGGGATCATCGACCGGAACGAGTGAAGCGCTGGGTTCGATTTTGTGACCTTTTTGCGCAAAGAAGTCCAAAAACTTGCGACGAATTTCACTTGCTTTCATGCGGAGTCCTCCTTTTCTCAGATTTCTGGTTCATGAATAAAGTGTTTCCGGAAGGGTCATGCGCGCTCCCGACCGTCAACAAAAGCACCATTCACCCTCCTGAATTTGCCAGAACGTTCATTCCAAGGTTGTGCTAAAGAAGATGAATGCTTTTATGAGCAACCAAAAAAGCCCTCCCGTCCTCAAATAAGGGACGAGAAGGCTTCCCGCGGTACCACCCTTTTTACCGCTTTATTTTTTCCCGAGCACCTGGCTCAGTATGTAATCACGGTCACTCTAGCAAAATAAGATAACGGCAAGTGATGCTCACTCACCGGCAGGGATTAGCTGCACTCGGGAACTGGCTGCAAACCTGTCTGTTCCGGGAAAACCTTCCAGCCACCGGGTTTTCCTCTCTGGCGGGGACAAGATCGCTCGGTTCCGTCATCATCTTTAGCGCTTTGCAATTCACGATCTATTATACCCGCTTTGCACAAAATTTCAAACCCCCCGCCGGACAAAATGATCGATCACATGCTCAAAGACCACTTTTCCCATGGCAAAGAGAGGAACCGCCAGGATCAGGCCCAGTACTCCGCCCAGTTCTCCTCCGACGAGCAGGGCGAAGATGATCGCCAGCGGATGCAGCTGCAAACTTTTCCCCACGATTTGCGGGGAAATAAAATTCCCTTCGAGGATCTGGATGACCAGATTGACAATGACCACCCCGATCACCATCTTCATCGATCCGGAAATAAAGGCGACAAAGAGGGCCGGGATCAGGCCGAAGATGGGGCCGAGATAGGGAATGACGTTAAAGACGGCCACCAGCGCGGCGAACAGCAGGGCATAAGGAAGGCCGACAATGACGTAACCGATCAGGGACAGCAGCCCGACGACCAGACAAACCAGAAACTGGCCGCGTATGTAGTTGCCCAGCGCCAGATCCATATCCCTCAGAACGCGAATCGTCTCGCGCCGGCTCTTTTTCGGGATGATGAGGAGCAAGGTCCGTTCGATGGAATGGATGTCTTTCAACATATAAAAAGCGAGAAAGGGAATGATCAAAAACAAAAACAGCTGATTGATCGTACTCCCGATACCGCTCATCAGTCCGCCCACATAATCGGTCATTTTCATCTCCAGCCGTCCCAGCGAACGCTCCACGGCCGTTTGCAGACTGAGGGGCAACATCTCCTTGCTGTGGTCATTATACTCCTGAATCATGCTTTGCAGCTTGGCGTTCCACTTCGGCAAGTGCTCAGCCAATTCGCCCAGCTGAACCTCGAGCACGGGCGCCAGATTGATGACCAGAATCACAATCGAAGCGATAAACAGCGTATAAATGAGGAGAACCGCCAGCGAACGCGGCAATAAGCGGTGGCTTAACAGATTGACTATCGGATTGAGCAGATAGGAAATAATGACCGCAATGAGAAATGGGCCCAAAACCGCCTTGAGAAAAGCAAATAAAAGGCGGATCCACGGGCTGATTTGCATCAACAGGAAGACGATTCCCAGCAGAACCAGAATGAACAGCGAAATGGTCAAGGCTCTTTGCACACTCCAGCGTTCCACTGGCGGCACCTCCGCTTAAACGATGGGCTTATCCATAAGATACGAAAACCGGAACCATTTTATGAAGCTCGCCGCATGAATGGAAACCCCTGACATTTTCAGCCAGGGGTTTTCCTGTGTTACCTTGCCATCCGGAGGCGACGGAACATGCGTCGAAGGGTTTCCTCGACGACAAACCGGCGCAGAAACGGACTTTTTTGGATGCCGCGGACAACGGTCTGAACAAAAGGCTTGGAAACCCGTCTGTTTCTTCTCAAAAACATGCTTGCTCCGATCGCTAACAGTCCACCAAACAAAAGGGTCATGATTGTCTGGCGAGCCATGTTTCCCCTCCTTTGGCACGGTTAATCGAAATATTGAACGTGACTGCTTTCCTCCAAAAACAGGTCGTTGAGCGAGGTTAAGCTTCCATCTTCCTCCACCTGGTAGACAGAAGCAATTTTGTCATTTTCGGTGGTCATTTCAATAAAGCATTGCCAACAATAAAGTTGGTTTGTTCCCACTTTTCCCAGGTCGTGCGAATTGCAGTTGGGACAACGCAGCATGATTCTTCCCTTCCTTTAAATCCTTGCATCCTTAACTTCAATCCGGTCATGCGGGGCGATCAGCACATCTTTTCCCCACGTGAGCGGATGCGTGGTTTTCACCACTTTTCGCCCTTCTGCCAGGTCGCTGATAAGCCCGCCGGATAGTTCGTACCCTATCAGCGTTCCCACTTCTTCCATGAAGTAGACATTTTCTACCATCCCCATTTCACAACCGCCGGCGGTAAGCAGAGGACGGCCCTTCAATTTGTTTTCGCCGTTATAAATGCTGATCCACTCTTCCGCGTTCCGGTCAAAGGGAAGAATCACCTGGTCGCTGTCCACCATTACCGCATCCTTGCCGATTGATACGATGTTGTCAGATCGAATATATTTTCTCCTCTTGAAAAAACCACCTTCTTGCAAAACAACTCCCCGCCAACGCTGATCCCGATCAAACAAAAGATCCGTAACCGTACCCAATTTTTCCCCTGTTTTTAAATGGATGATGGAAAGCCCGATCACTTCCTGGGATTTGCGCAAGGAAATCAGCCTCCCCCGCTGTCATTAGTATTGGGAAAGGCTTCGCCGTGCATGTAGGGGAGTTGTTGCCATTTTTCCATGAAAGTGCCGGTCTTGCCGGGGCCGGGTTACCGTGGCTACCACTCTTCCTCAATCAGGTCTTTCAGCCGGCTGTTGCGCTTTTCTCCGCTCTGTCGCTTCAATCCGTCGGCAAATGCTTCCTTTTCCCCGCACATGATCAGATACGATTTGCTGCGTGTAATCCCGGTATAGAGAAGGTTTCGTTCCAACATCCGCCGGTACGTGTGCAAAACTGGAAACACAACGATGGGAAACTCAGAGCCTTGCGCCTTATGCACGGAACAGGCATAAGCAAGTGCAATTTGTCCCAGCTGCGATTTTTTATACGGGACCTCCAACCGTTCGTAGGCCACCCATAAAACCGGCTGATCCGGGGATGCATTCTCCTCGATCGCGATCACCTTTCCCATGTCGCCATTGTAGACGGGATGCTCGGGGTGATTGACCAGCTGGAGCACTTTATCCCCCAGCCGAAAGACAGAATCGCCCCAGGTCAGTTCCTTTTTGTTTTCATCCTTTGGATTGACCACCGCTTGAATTTCCCGATTGATGCGGTCGATCCCGACCGGCCCTTTGTAGATCGGCGCCAGTACCTGAATATCGAAAATCGTGTACCCTTTTTTCATGGCATTGGTTACCGTTTTGACGATGATCGGCAAGGCCTGCTCTTTTTTGCAGGGAAAAAAACGCCGATCCGGCTGGGGGATGAGCAAATCTCCCGGAACTTCCCCGCGTTTCATCGCATGGGCTAGCCTGATGATGGAAGAGCCCTCCGCCTGCCGGAAAATCTCCGTCAACTCGACACGGGGGATTTTGTCCACCTGAAGCAGATGGTGAAGCACTTGCCCCGGCCCGACCGAAGGCAGCTGATCCTGATCTCCCACCATGATCACCTGCATCCCTTGGGGAACCGCGCGAAACAATTGATTGGCCAGCCAGGTATCCAGCATCGAAACTTCATCGACAATCAGCAGGTCGCCTTCAATCGGGGATTCGGCACCGTGTTCAAAAAAGTCCCCTTTCCACCCCAGCAGGCGGTGGATCGTCATCGCCGGAAGACCGGTTGTTTCCGACATCCGCTTGGCCGCCCGACCGGTCGGAGCCACCAAGCGGATCGGATACGGCTGCTCCGCGGCTTCATAATGATCAGGGTCGAGCGAGATTTCACGCAGTTTTGCAAATAACCGGCATATCCCCTGGATGACCGTCGTTTTTCCGGTACCGGGACCACCGGTCAAAATCATAAACGGTGAAGAAAGGGCGGTGAGAAGCGCATCCCGCTGCTTTTCCGCATAGGTCACTCCCAGCTCTTCCTCGATCTCGCCGATCGCTCGGTACAGTTCGGATACGGGATAATCCGTTTCCGATTCCTGCTCCAGCAATTGTTTGATCCGCATGGCCAAACCATATTCGGCGTAGTAGAGCGACGGCAGATAATAACGGTCATCCTCCAAAATAATCCGTTCATCATCAATCAGCATTTCGACATATTTTTCCCGGGCGCTTTCGGAAAAAAGTTCAACCCCTGCCCCTCCCAGGAGAAGATTGACTTCCTGATTGAGCTGATCCCACGTCACATAAACATGCCCTTTGGAGACGGATGCCTCTTTCACGGCATATAACACAGCCGCCTGAAAACGTTCCGGCGCATCTTCCGGCAATCCCTGCTCCCGCGCAATCTCATCGGCCCGGCGGAAACCGATTCCTTCGATATCATCAATCAAGCGATACGGATTATCTTTTAACAGTTCGATAGTGCGATGTTTATACGTCTGCACGATCTTGAGCGCCAAAGCAGGTCCGATGCCAAACTGGTATAGATAGACCAGCGCTTCTTCCAGAGCCTGGTTTTCCTGCAGGTGCTCGGCAATCGTCCGCGCCTTGGCAGGGGAGATCCCCCTGATTTCCGTTAGCACTTCAGGATTGGCGGCAATTTGATCCAGCGCCTTTTCCCCGAGATGCTCCACGATTTTTTCAGCCGTTTTTTTTCCGACTCCGGTGAAGATCTCACTTGAAAGATATCTGACGATCGCTTCTTTTGTCCGCGGAAACTCCTTTTTCACCTGCCGGGCATAGTACTGACGCCCGAATTTGGGATGCTCTCTCCATTCACCGTAGCAGGTATAGATCTCATCCTCATGGGGACGGAGCATATTCCCCACCACGGTGATTTCCTCTTGCGGAAGTTCTTCCGATGCCTCCGTGGCCCGCATGAGAAAAACTCCGTATCCGTTTTCCTCATTGTAAAAGATCTCCTGGATAAAGGAGCCTTTTACATAACTCGTTTGAAACAATTCCATTTGAGATGGCTTCATGATCCTACACCTTTTACCGATGATAAGGAAAATGACCCCGAACCGAGGGTCATCTCTCAGAGAAAATCATCTTTCATTTCCCCCATCAGACTCTCCATCGCGCATTCCGGGGAACAAAATTGGTTCTGCTCCCGTCTTTCATCCCACTTGTAGCGCTCGGGGTCCGCCGGGTTAAATTCATGTTCGCAACAGCTGCAACGCCTGGTTTGAATCACTTGATCCAATCCCGCTTTCAGCTGTCCGAGCCGGTCTTTGGGCAGATTTAAAAATTTGGCAATAAACGCCATGATTTCCCGCTTATCAGCAAAATAGAGCGGGTCTTCTTTGGCATAGGTTACGGGATTCCACCATACCCACCGTCCGTCGGAGAGGTGAGCAATGTAATAATCGTCCACAACCCGTTCGGAAGCGTGCTCCAATTTTTCAAAGGAAGGAAAGCCGAGTTCGGCTGCCAAATTATCCATCAGGGCACGATCTATATCCTTCAGTATCGATTTCCAATCGATGTTATCCATCTCTTTTTCCCAGTCTTCCATCTGGTTAAGCGGATTGATGCTCACAGTCCTCTCTCCCCTGTTTAACTGTCTGTTGGTCAATTACCGATGAATCAGCCTTCCCGTGATCTCCGCTGTGATCCGGGCAGCTTGCCGTACTTCTGCTTCTGTATTCCCCCGCCCGAAACTGAAGCGGATCGCGGATCGGGTCACTTCTTCACTCAGATGCATTGCTCTTAGCACATGAGATACTTCCAGTGTGCCGGAAGTACAGGCCGAGCCGCTCGCGCAGGCAACTCCCGCCAAGTCGAAATTCATCAGCAGCGTTTCCGTGTCGGTTCCCGGGAAGCTGAGATTTAAAATATGAGGTAAAAAGCGCTCGTGATGCCCGTTTATGACAAAAGTCACCTGTTGCTCTTTCAATTCCTCCAGAAACGCCTCGCGCAGTTGCAGCATCTCGCGGTAATGAACATCCCGATTTCGTGCCGCCAGCTCGGCAGCTTTTCCGAACCCCACAATCCCCGGCACGTTTTCCGTTCCGGCGCGTTTTCTCCGTTCTTGGGCACCGCCGAAAAAGCGGGGCATCAACTTCACCTGCTTGGACACATACAGCGCCCCTGCTCCCTTTGGCCCGTTGATCTTGTGGCTGGAGATGCTGAGCAAATCGACCGGCAGCTTCTTGACATCAATTTTCTCGATCCCAAACGCCTGCACTGCATCCGTATGGAAAAATACCCTGTGTTCACGGGCAATCGCCCCAATCGTTTCTATCGGCTGAAGCGTGCCGACTTCGTTATTTCCGTACATAATTGAGATCAGTGCAGTATCAGGTCTGATGCTCGATTTCAAATCTTCCACATCAACCATGCCTGTCCGGTCCACAGGCAAATAGGTAACCTCAAAGCCCATGTGCTCCAAATAACGGCACGTATCCAGCACAGCATGGTGCTCGATCTCCGATGTGATGAGATGCTTTTTTCCCTGTTCCCTGCACGCCAGGGCCACCCCGATCAGAGCGGTATTATCCGCTTCCGTCCCGCCGCTGGTGAAAATGATCTGGCTCGCTTCGGCATTCAGTCCTTCTGCCACTTGCCACCGCGCATGATCAATGGCATTTCGCACGGCCCTTCCATATTGATGAATACTTGACGGATTGCCAAACGCTTCATCCAGAAAGGGAAGCATCGCCTTTTTCACTTCGGGATGAATCGGGGTGGTCGCTGCATGATCCAAATAAATCGCCATTTTCACGTCACCTGCTAATTTTGCTAAATATAGAACATGTAGTTATCATTGTTTCCGTCATGCGAAAAGTTGATAAGGGAAGCCAGCGTCGTGGAATCCAGTTCCTTCGCAATCGCATCGCGAATCCGTTTCCACAAATCCCGGCGTGCCGGGTCTTCTTCCTCGGTGAATTCCACCGGACTGATCGGACCTTCCAATACGCGGATGATATCACCGGCCGAGATCTCTTCAGGCGGCTTCGCCAGCTTATACCCTCCGTAAGCTCCGCGAATGCTGCGCACCAATCCGGCATTTCTCAGCGGCGCGACCAGCTGCTCCAGATAGTGTTCCGACAGTTCATGACGCTCGGCCACGCTTTTGAGCGGAACAGGCCCCTTCCCGTATTGCGTCGCCAGTTCCATCATGATGGTAAGACCGTAACGGCCCTTGGTCGAAATCTTCAAGTTATCCCACCTCTCATTGATCATTCGCATTCCCGATATGTACTGCGCCCTGCTTCCGGTCAGGGGAGAATTAGTTTCATTATAAGATAAATCAATCCCTTCATCCATCCGGACGCCATCATCAGACGGCATGGCCAAGGATGATGGGGAAAGTACCCTACTAGCAAGTGTATCATAGGAGTATTCTCTTTTAGCAAGTTTTTTACACAATCATTGCAAACAAAAATGAACCTTACCGGCACGATCAGGGATGAAAAACGGCAAAAACGGGAGAAGCAGGGGTGACGACTTCCCGACTTCCGCCACCTTCACGGAAAAAGGAGAACTGGGCGGCGGAGATCATGACATTGGCCCGGCTGCTGTGATATTGTCTATCATAGGGACTTGTCCTTATTTTTGCCAGAGATAGAAAGGCGGGACCATGGTGGACTTGTTTGAATTTGGACGAATGCAAGAGAAAAAGCAAAACGAGCCGTTGGCGTCCAGAATGCGACCCCGTACGCTTTCCGAGATGATCGGCCAGTCCCACATCATCGGACCCGGGAAATTACTGAGGCGCATGATCGAAGCGGATCAGCTCTCCTCTCTGATCTTCTACGGTCCTCCGGGCACGGGCAAAACAACCCTGGCCCACATTATCGCCAACCATACAAAAGGATATTTTGAAAAATTGAACGCCGTGACTGCCGGAGTGGCGGATCTGCGCCGAGTGGTACAAGAAGCAAAGGAGCGGCTCAATCTGCACGGGCAACGAACCGTGCTGTTTATCGATGAAATTCATCGCTTTAATAAATCACAACAAGACGCTTTGCTTCCCTATGTCGAAAACGGAACGGTTATTTTGATCGGGGCAACAACGGAAAACCCTTCATTTGAGGTAAATGCCGCCCTTTTATCCCGTTCACGCCTGTTTATGTTAAAACAACTGGAACCCGGCGAGTTGCGCGCGATCCTGCTGGCCGCCCTGCAAGACCCTGAACGGGGGTTGGGAGATTACCAAGTAAAAATAGAAGAAGACGCTCTGGAGCATCTCATTCAAACAGCGGGCGGGGACAGCCGCAATGCTTTAAACGCGCTGGAGCTCGCCGTACTCACCACACCACCGGACGATGAAGGGATACGCCACATTACGTTGGAAGTCGCGGAAGAATCGATCCAGAGAAAAATGATCCGCTACGATAAAAGCGGCGATAACCATTATGATACGATTTCTGCGTTTATCAAGAGTATGCGCGGTTCTGATCCGGATGCAGCTCTTTATTATCTGGCCAAAATGCTGCAAGCCGGCGAAGATCCCCGTTTCATCGCCCGGCGCATCTTTATTCATGCCGCTGAAGATGTGGGGATGGCCGATCCCCGTGCGCTGCTCATCGCCTCAGCGGCCGCGCATGCAGTCGATTATATCGGACTGCCGGAAGCGCAAATCCCCTTGGCAGAAGCAGTGATCTATATCGCCACCGCTCCGAAAAGCAATTCAGTCGTCAAGGGAATCGGGGAAGCCAATGCCGCCGTTCGCAAGGAAAAGAGTGGGGAAGTTCCACCCCATCTGCGCGATGCCCACTTCTCGGGCGCCAAGGCACAAGGGCGCGGTTCAGGATACAAATACCCCCACGATTATCCGCGCGGATATGTTCCCCAGCAATATTTGCCTGATGAACATGCAGGAAAAACCTTTTACCATCCGTCTGCTTACGGGTACGAACAAAAATTGCAGACCTTGATCCGCTGGATGAAGGAAGGCGAAAAATAATCCAATTCCTCCGACGCCCTATAAAGCATGTTTTTTTCCAAAATGGGCAGTGTAGTAATATGAATCAAAGGAGGAGATTGGACAATGGATGCCAAACAAGAACTGATCAACGGATTAAATGAAGACCTTGCCTATGAACTCTCCGCCATTAACCAATATATTTATAACGCGGCCGTCGTTTCCGGGCTGGCCCGCCTGACCCTGCGCGACTTCTTTGCCAAAGAAGCACAGGATGAAATGGTGCACGCTCAATACCTGGCAGAAAAAATAGCCACCCTTGGCGGCGAGCCCATGGTGGAACCAAAACCTTTCTCCCGCCATCGGGATGTAAAAGGAATGTTGGAAGCAACCGTTCAAGCTGAAATCGACACAATTCAACGATACACCAAGCGGATTGAACAGGCGGAGGCGGTCCATGATATTGAACTGAAAACCCAGTTGGAAGATATGATTGCCGATGAAACGAAACATAAAGAAGAGATGCAGCGGCTGCTGGAGGACCCCCGCCTCTAGGTTGTCACACAGCGATGTCAAATGCCCCCTTTTCAGGGGATTTCTTTTTTTCCGATGAGTAGCCGGCATCGTGCTTGTACATATTAACTACTGGTTACAGTTTGAAAGGAGGATATTTTTATGAACACGATGCGTCCCAACGACAGCAAAATTGAAAATACCACCATTAATCCCCAAGTTTCACCGGCCATGAATCATGGTGCCCATGAAGTGTACGATGTTCACGAAGTTTTGTCTTGCGCGGTCAACTGCATGGACCAGTATGTGATGATGTCGCAGCATGTGAAAGATCCTGAGCTGCGGAACATCCTTGATCGCCAGTATCAATTTATGGCCAATGAGTACAATACTCTGGTCGAATGTTTCTCCACCGGCCGCGAACCGGCACAACCAACCGGCAAATACAAAATGCAGCAAGGAAACAACGTGACCTACGGCTTAAGGCAAAGCCAGCCAAAAGCACCGATGAAAAGTCCGGCCGAGATCAATGACCAACGCATTTCCGGACAAATGCTGAGTGCCATGAAATCGTCAGCTGCGGTCAAAGCGCATGCAGCCTGCGAAGTAACCAATCCGGTCGTGCGCCGCGTTCTGGCCGACAGCATTCCCAACTGCATCGAAATGGCTTATGAATTGTTCCTGTGGCAAAACAAACACGGATATTATCAAGTGGCACAACTCCCGCAAGCAGACATGCAGCAACTGACCCATTCCTACGCTCCGGCCACGGCAACCGCTCCGCTGCCCGGCCAGACGGGAACGATTCAATAGCAGTTCAGGCGGCTTACGGGTCGCCTGAACTTTTTTCGTTTTCCGGCTCTACATCCGGTTTTTGAAACCCGTTTCCGAACCCCTCTCGTCCCCGTTCACATCCTCAAGAGACCGTCCGGTGGAACGGGGACCAAACAGCCCGATATCAACCATGATCAGTCCCATGGCAACAGCAACAACGGAAAACATCGCCGCAGAACCATAATGATTGAGCACCGGAAGCAACATAAACGGCATCAAACCGCTCATCAAACGGCTTAAACTGTAGGCCGACCCGGCAGCAGTGGCCCGCACAGAGGTCGGAAATATTTCTGCCTGATAAATATGAAACGCATTGGAAAAAACGTTGCTGACCAAAGTATAAAGGAATCCGAAGATGACGATGAGCGAGGGAAGGTTTGCCATGCCGAAGGAAATGCCGAACACCGCCATCAAAAAGGCAGACAAGACGATCAGCCATTTGCGGATAACAGCGAGCCGAGCGGATAACCCAAAAAGGTTAAGGCAGTATATTCAAGTGAATGGAGAATCGTATAGCCTTTGGCCTTCAAGATCAGCGGAACCAGCGTTCCAAAGCCGTAGTACCCGATCGTCTGCAAAATATGAAAAAACCACAGCATCAGCGTGTATCGCCGATATCTCTTTTGCCATAAAACAGAAAAAGAGGCGACCGGGGTTTGCCGGGGCGTTGTCGACTGTACCGGTTTCAGCTCACCCAATGCTTTCGCTTCATCTTCCATCTGAACAGCGATTTGATTCGCTTCTTCAAGGCGGCCCGCCGCTTCCAGCCAGCGCGGCGATTCGGGAAGATGCATCCGCCATGAGTGAACCGGCGGATCCGATGATAAACAACAGACGCCAGCCTTCCAAACCGAAAAGTTGAACCGGAACCAAAATTTTTGCCAAAATCCCCTCCACCGGCATAGCCAAAAAGGCTAACGTATAAGCCCAAGCAACATATCTTCCCCGCTGTGATGCCGGCAGCAATTCACTGAGGTAGGCATCGCAAAGCGGCGGTTCCGCCCCGAGGCCGAGTCCCGCAACAAACCGGAAAAAGATCAATAATCCGACATTGGGACTGAACGCAGCCAGCAACGAAAAAATCGAGTAGATCGCCAGATTATACATAAAGGCTTTTTTCCGCCCGAAGCGGTCCGCCATCCCTCCCAGCACAATCGCTCCGATAAACATTCCCAAAAAACCGGAAGCCAGAAGCAGGGGCAGCCATTTTTCGTCAATATGAAACTGTTCAACCAAAACGGTGCTAAGCACACCGGCCAGGAAAATATCAAACAGGTCAAAAAAGATTCCCGTGCCGATCAACAACGTCGCCTTTTTGTGGAGACGGGTAATCGGAAGCCTGTCCAGGCGGGCGCCGATCGATATATTTGCCATCATTCATTCCTCCGCTTCATGATGCGCAGAACATACTCTTCCAGTTGGCACACATTTTTGTAATCCAAATCCGTGGCAATTCCCCGTTCCGCCAAACATTCCAGAACACTTCTTGAAGTGAGGTTTCCCGGTGCATCCGGAACAAAGGGACAACCGCCCAATCCCCCTTGCGCGACATCAAAGGTACAAACCCCCGCCTCGATCCCGGCAAGCATGTTCCTGAGCCCGTAACCCTTAGCATCGTGCAAATGAAGGCTCAGCTCCAGCATGGGAAACTGTTTTTTTAGGCTGACGCACCGTTCATAAACCAAATCGGGCGTCGCCTGCCCGGATGTATCGGCCAGAGACATCTCCTTCACTCCGCTTTCGGCAAGCGCTTCGGCAATCCGCTCCAGCCGGGAATATGGCACGACTCCGGCATAGGGACAGACAAAAGCGGTAGCAATTGCCCCGGCCGCCCGGCGCCCGTTCTCTTCGGCCAGACGAATAAGACTGATGATTTCAGCCAGCGATTCTTCCGTGGTCCGCTGAACATTGGCCTGGTTGTGAAGGGGACTGGCAGAAAGAAAAAGGACGGCCGTTTCTGTTTTCCCGGCCAAAAACCGCTGCATCCCCCGCCGGTTGGGAACCAGCGCCCGATATTCAACCCCCGGATATACGGGCAGGCTCTGTGCCAGTTCGTCGGCATCACGGAGAGCGGGCACACGGTCTTTCCGCACAAAAGAGGTTACTTCCAATGAGCGAAACCCGCAGGCAATGATGCGATCAACCAGGATTCGCTTTATCTTTGTAGGCACAAACACCGATTCGTTTTGCAACCCGTCCCTTAGCGTCACATCGCGCAACAGCACATGAGCCTGATCAGCCACAATGGATAACCCCTTTGTTCCTCCGTAAAGCCACAGGCGGAAAGCACTTCCTTCGTATGGGCACCACTGACAGGCCCTGCCCGGAGGACAGATCCCGGCGTCCCGCTCATTTTTGGCACGATTCCCGGCATCATAATCTCCGCGCCGCTTGCATCCGGAACCGGCAGAAACATCTCCCGCTCCCGATAATGAGGGTCACGAAAAATATCCGTGATTCCATAAACAGGGCCAGCCGGGACTGCGGCCTGTTCCAGCATGGCAACCACTTCATCACACGTATGCCTTAATGTCCACTCCCCGATCAGCGCATCGATCCGGCCGGCAGCGGCCACCCTCCCCCGATTGTCGGACAACTCCGGCTTTTGCGCGAGATCCTCTCTGCCCATCAAGGTCATCAACCGCTTGAACAAGGAATCGCTGTTGGCGCCGATCGCCACCCATTTCCCATCTTTGGTCGGATAAATGTTGGAAGGAGCCGTGGTCGCCAGTTGATTTCCCGTCCGTTCGCGCACCGCTCCAAGGTGGACATATTCCGGCAGGATGGACTCCAGCAGACTGAAAACGGATTCATACAATGCCACATCAACAACCTGGCCGGTCGTGTCCTGATTACGGTCGCGATGAAACAAAGCCAGCAACGTTCCGATCACTGCATACAAGCCGGAGATCGAATCGGCGAGCGACAGTCCGACCCTGACCGGCGGTCGGTCTGGATAACCGGTAACGTAGCGAAGCCCTCCAAACGATTCGGCAATGTTGCCAAAGCCGGGCCGGTGGCGGTACGGACCGGTCTGTCCGTATCCGGTGACGCTGGTGATGATCAAACCGGGGTTCAGCTCGCGCATCTCCCGGTGCGACAAATTCCATTTCTCCAGGGTTCCGGGTTTGAAATTTTCCACGACCACATCTGCCTGGCGAAGAAGTTCGCGGACAATTTCTCTGCCTTCTTCATAATGCAGATCAACGACGACCGATTTTTTGTTGCGAAGGATTACTTTGCTGAAATAAGAATCTTCTTCGCCTTCAGCCGCAAGTCCCCATTTGCGGATCTGATCCCCGCCCGGGGGCTCCACTTTTACCACCTCCGCCCCGAATTCGGCCAAAATGCGCGTGGCAAAAGGCCCGGCGATAAAAGAACCCAATTCAATCACCCGAATGCCGTCAAGCGGTTGATGATTCACTCCTTCACTCCTCCTCTCTCACCGCTTCTCATGAGAATAAAGTGCAGATCGTTTTTGATATGGCTTTCCATGCGCTTTCGGGCCAAAGCGGCGTCTCCCTCCTTCACGGCCCGATAAATGGCCCAGTGCTCCTGATTTGTTTCAATATTCCGTTTATATACCTTAAATACAAAGGTACGATAATACCGAACCAGGCTGGCTATTTCCGTCATCATCCGCTGAAACCGCCCATTCCGGGAAAAGCGGATCAATTGCTCATGAAACAGGGAATTCAGCTCAATCACCTTGTCAATTTCCCCTCTTTGCAAACACTGATCAGCAGAGATTAACAATCCGGCGATTTGCTCCAACTCATGCGCCTGGATGCGCCCGGTTGCCAGCTCCACGGCAATCGGTTCCACAGCCAGCCTCAATTCATACAACTCTTGAAAGTCGTCTGCCGAAGGGCGGAATACCAGAATCCGTCCGTTCTCCTGCTGCAACAACCCGTCTTTTTTCAGCAGTTGCACCGCCTCGCGGATCGGGCTGCGGCTGATCTTCAATTGCCGGGCCAACACGCTTTCCACAATTCTCGTTCCGGGTTTCATGTTCCCGCATAATATTTGTGCCCGCAAATATTCATAAACCTGGTCACTTAATGATTTGGCCTTTTGGATCTCCGCCGCTGTCATCACTTCTCACCTCCCTCAATAAATTA
>NZ_JPST01000021.1 GCF_000763315.1 Thermoactinomyces daqus
CTTAATTTATTGAGGGAGGTAGAATGGTTGAATGGCAGGGTAAAAGATACAGCGATCTTTATTGATTTAGAGAATGTTTACTACGGTTTGAAGAAATATCACATGGATCCTGACCATCCCGATGAATCACACAACCTGTTTTTGCGCCTGCAAGACCATTATGGCAGAGAATCGATCCGGATGATTGAGGCATATGCCGATTTTGAGCAGTTGGATTTGTCCATGATGAGCCTCCAGAAAAAAAGAGTTCATGTGCATCAGGTATACGGAAACGGCAGAGACGGCAGGGACCGGAAAAACGCGGCAGATATCCAGCTTTGCCTTGACGCCATGGAAGTGCTTTACCAGATCCCGGAGATCAGCACCTACATTATCGTCAGTGCAGATCAAGACATGATCCCCCTCCTGGACCGGCTATGGTCAAAGGGAAAACGGGTGGAACTTTTTTGCCTCTGTGATGAAAGTTTGTCCCGTTCGGCCGGGCTGCATGAATTCTGCGATAACACCCACAATTTATTTGAATTTCTCAATATTCACCAATTCCAAAATCTCTCCCGTGTCGACCGGCTCATTCATAACGCGGTCGTGCAAATTTATGAGTGGTATCACGATCCCAATAATATTGGGAAGAGTTATGGAAGCACTTGGATAAAGAATGATTTTATTCGCAAATTTCATTTGGATGAGCTGGAAGCCAACCAATTGTTTTCAAAATTGTTAAAAGGGAAATATATTATACCTGTGGAAATTGAGATGGATTCCAAAACATATTACGGGTACAAAGTGAATCTGACCCATCCTCAGGTACAAACGATGGTGAAAATCGCAGGATACAAAGTGAGCTAGGCCTGGGACTGCTTGTCTTCCGTGTGATGTTCCGATGCGATTTTATGACAACGAGGGGGAAAACAAATGGCAGATCTTCAAGGTGGAACGCTGCGCATTGCCGATGATGTGGTCGCTGTGATCGCCGGGTTTGCGGCGAGCAAGACAAACGGCATTGCCAGCATGTCAGGCGGGATGGCCGAGGGACTGGCCAAACGCGTCAGCGGCAAAAACATCACTAGAGGGGTCAACGTTCAGGTTGGAAAATTGGAGGCGGCAATCGATCTTCGGGTGATTGTGGAATACGGGGTGAAAATTGACGAGGTGTGCCGGAATCTGCAACAAAGGGTGAAAGAAGCCGTTGAAATGATGACCGGCCTGAAAGTGGTAGAGGTGAACATCAAAGTGGACGGGGTGGAGCTGGGGGAATTTCACGATTCGAAGGCTGCGGAAAACAAAATAAAATGAGGAAAGAGGGTGAGGATCGAAAGCACCCTCTTTTTTTGCCTTGGTGCAGCAGGCGGCATCCCTGCGGTTCCTGCCACCCCGGTATTTCACTCCGTTTTCATCCCGGGGGTGCCGGCAGACCGTCATCGTTTTGCAGCAACGATGGTCAGCCGTTTAACGCTTTTTCCAGTTCTTCCAGTTTGGCGTTTACCTGTTGCCGTAACGATTCGGGAACCTCTGCTGTTTCATCGATACCGTGCGGGAAAAAGTGGCGCACAAAGACCGGGGTTCCGATTTCCAGAAGTGCTTTCGGGTGTTCGAGACGTTTGTCATTGATTACATCTGCCCGCAAGCGCAAGAAATAATCAATTTGATCAGACGTATATTTCAAATCATAAGTGACTTTCTCATAATCCCAGGACCAGCGGACAAACCCCAATTTTTTCATGATTTTTTCCATTTCGCCGAATTCTTTCTTGATACCTTTGGTTTTTATGTGGTTAAAAATCATCTGGGCGCCTCCCTTTGCATTTCACACCGAATTGAATCATTATTTATGATAGTACGATTACCCATGTAAGCGCAACCGATCGGGGGTGACAGAAGTCCGAAATTAGAGAAACATGAGTATTCAAAAAATATCCGCTGCCGCTTCAGTTCGTGTGCCAATGAAAAGGGGAGAGATAAATGGAGAGGATAAAAGAGCGAATTGCGGAAATTTATCCACGGATGGTTGAGTGGCGCCGGGATTTTCACCGTAACCCCGAGCTTTCATTTAAGGAAAAGGAAACCGCGCAAAAAGTGGCTTCCATTTTGAAAAGCCTCGGTCTGGAAGTGAGAACGGGAATCGGCGGGCATGGCCTTGTCGGACTTCTCCGCGGAAAAGGGCCGGGGCGAACTGTCGCCTTAAGATCTGATATGGATGCACTGCCGATTCAGGATGAAAAGGATTGCTCCTACCGGTCACAGGTTCCGGGAGTGATGCACGCCTGCGGACACGACGGGCATATGGCCACTTTGCTCGGGGCAGCTGCCGTCTTGACAGAGCTCAGGGAGCAATGGGACGGTTCCATCTTGTTTTTGTTTCAGCATGCGGAGGAGTTGTTGCCGGGCGGTGCGGTGTCCATGATCGACGCTGGTGTGCTGGACGGGGTTGATGCCATTTTCGGCGTCCATCTGTGGACTCCTCTGCCTTGCGGGGTCATTGGGATTCGCAGCGGGGAACTGATGGCATCCGCCGATTCCTTTGAAGTGGAGATCATCGGCAAAGGCGGACATGGCGGACTGCCGCATGAAGCGGTTGATTCAGTGGTGATTGCATCCCATGTAATTGTCCAGTTACAGACGATTATCAGCCGCTGTCTCAATCCCCTGGATTCAGGCGTCATCACGGTCGGTCAAATCGAAGCCGGCAATGCGTTTAATGTGATTGCTGAGCGTTGCCGATTTTGGGGAACGGTCCGTGCCTTTAAGCAAGAGACGCGCGAAGCGATCGTGGCCAGGATGGAAGAAGTGATTCAGGGGGTTTGCCGGATGTTTGGAGCAGATTACCGGTTTGATTATACCTGGGGATACCCTCCGGTTGTCAATGAGCCTGCCGCCACTGACATATTGGCCGAGTCCGCCAAGGCGATTGTCGGGGAGCAGGGGGTCTGGCAAATCGATCCGGTGATGGCAGGGGAGGATTTCGCCTATTACCTGAAGCAACGGCCGGGAGCATTTTGCTTTGTGGGCGCCGGCAACACGGAGCGGAATATCACGGCTCCCCACCATCATCCCCTTTTTGATTTCGATGAAGAAGCGATGAAAATCGGGGCGGAATTGTGGGTTCGGACGGCTATGCGGTTTCTTGGAAGCGGAAAGGGAGAATGAGAATCCCCCGTTTGGTTACCATAAGGCTCAGGGGGGATCTTTGATGCACACGTTGCGTGAGATTATGACGACTGATGTGGAATACGTTACGCCGCAGGACAATGTTTTTGAGGCAGCTTCCAAAATGCGGGCATCGAATGTTGGGATGGTTCCCGTAGTGGAAAACGGCGTCTTGAAAGGAGTCATTACCGACCGCGACCTCGTTGTGCGCGGAATCGCCGGCAAACAGCCCAATTCCGGTTCGGTGGCTGACATTATGTCCACTTCCCTGGTGACGGGAACTCCGGACATGACGGTGGATGAAGCGGCGAGAATAATGGCTGAAGCACAAGTTCGCCGGTTGCCGGTCGTGGAAAACAACCGCCTGGTCGGTGTCGTGTCGATTGGGGACATGGCTGTACGCGAGCAACATCAAGATGAAGCGAGCCAGGCTCTCAACGAAATTTCAGAAACGCATAATCCGAATGCATCAAATGATCTCAAGTCATAACCCGAAAGGTAAAAAGCTGCCGGTTGACCCGGCGGCTTTTTACGTCAAGGGAAGGACGTGTGCTGTGATGATTTCCGGCGAAGAATATGAGTCTTTCCTGACCTTGGTCAAAAAAACGGCCATTTTGCAGGTGCCTGCCCTTGTCTTGCAGGCCGATTACCGGACCGTGGCCCGTTTCCCCTGCAAACTGAAGGAAATTTGGTTGGAACAAATAAGGAAAATGTCAGAACGTCTGGCGGAAAAAGAAAGCGAGAGCAGAAAAGCGCTGAGGCGAATGGGCGGGCGAATCATTGCGGTGAAACAAACACCGGACCATCGTGAGATTGAAGCGGAACTGCACGGGTTTCTCTATAAAGAAAAGTTGCTGAACGAGTGGATCAAAGTCGAATGCATGCGGGAAGCGCAGACCTTGCTCGGCGAAGCGTACGGAGTGCAGTCAGAATAGCAGGGAGGCATTTTTTATGATGCATAAAGAGAGTGGGAAGGCGCACTCTAAAAACGGACAGATCGAAAAAAGGGGGCGATGGCGATGGAAAAGCACAGACAGAAGGAAAAGGAATTGGCTTATGAAAAAATCGCAAACAAACATCGGCCCAAGCCTAAAATATGGATGAATTCCCTGAAAGCTTTTGTGATCGGCGGATTGGTCTGCGTACTTGGCCAGGCGCTCATGCTGATGTATATTCACTGGTTTGGGTTTAAACCGGAAAAGGCCGGCGATCCGACCGCAGCCACACTGATCTTTATTTCCTGCCTTTTGACCGGGCTGGGAGTTTACGACCGGATCGGTCAATGGGCCGGCGCCGGATTGGCCGTACCGGTCACGGGATTTGCCAATTCGATTGCTTCGTCGGCGCTGGAACACCGGGCTGAAGGCTATGTTCTCGGAGTAGGCGGAAACATGTTTAAGCTGGCAGGGGCAGTGATTGTGTTTGGAACGCTGTCCGCCTTTGTGATCGGTTTGATCTATACCTTGACCGGACTGGTGAGATGACATGGGGGAGACGAAATGACAGGAACCAAGCTGATTGGAAAAAGCACATGGGAATTTCAAAATGATGTTCGCGTCCTGTCCAGTGCTGCCACAGTCGGCCCGATGGAAGGGGAAGGATTGTTAAGGGAGAGTTTCGATAAAATTTATCCGGATCTGTATGCCGGGGAAGAAACATGGGAAAAGGCGGAACGCAAAATGCTTGAGGATGCCGTTTCCCTTGCCATAGAAAAGGCAGGCCTGACCCCGGAACAAATCGATTTTTATCTTGCCGGCGATTTGCTGAACCAAAACATTTCCGCCTCGTTTTCCGCCAAAACGAACCAGATTCCGTTTCTCGGCGTATACGGCGCCTGTTCCACTTCGATGTTGTCTTTGGCTTTGGCGGCGGTATTGGTCGATGGCGGCTATGCCCGTCATGTGATCGCCGGTGTGAGCAGCCACAATTGTACAGCAGAAAAGCAGTACCGCTATCCGACAGAGTATGGCGGACAAAAGCCGGAGACGGCCCAATGGACCGTGACAGGGGCAGGCGCCTGCTTGTTGGGGCGTTCGGGTGACGGCCCGGTTGTTCGCTATGCCACCGTTGGCAAAGTAACCGACCTGGGCGTGAAAAATCCGATGGATATGGGTTCTGCCATGGCGCCGGCGGCCGCGCAGACGATTCAAGCGCATTTTGCCGATACCGGCCGATCCCCTGAAGATTATGACTTAATCGTCACCGGGGATCTTGCCAAAGTGGGATTGCCCATCGCGCGGGAGCTGCTGAAGAATGCTGGCTTTGAGATGGGGGAACATTTTGCGGATTGCGGGTTGATGATTTATACCCAGAAGCAAGAAACATTTGCCGGCGGCAGCGGGTGTGCATGCAGTGCTGTCGTAACCTATGGGCATCTGTTGAGAGAAATGATGCGGAACAAGTGGAAGCGCATCCTGGTAGTCGCGACCGGTGCCTTATTGAGTACCGTTTCATACCAACAGGGGGAAGCCATTCCTTGTATAGCGCATGCGGTGGCTTTTGAAATGGAAGAAGGGAAGGAAGGAAAGGCATGAACGAACAGCGGATCTCACCTGTCGCTTATCTGGCCCTGGGAGATTCTCTCACGGAGGGGATTGGAGCCAGTAACCCTTCCGCACATTTTGTTGCCCAATATTTTCAGCATTTGCGGCATTCAAACCAATGTTATGTGCGGAATTTTGGAATTTCCGGTATGACCTCTGACGAACTGCTATCCTTGGTGAGCAACCCTGCGATGATTCGCCTGTTGCCTAGAATGACGCACATTACCATCACCACCGGGGGATGCGATTTCATTTCGCTTTATGAAAATAATGAGTTGACTCTGAGAAAAATTATGAAGACAACCCATAAACTTCAGGATAATGTCAGGAAGATGCTTACGCTGATGCGCAGAGAAAATCCGGCGGCGGTGCTTCGTGTGCTCGGATTTTATATTCCTTTGCCAGCTTATGAAATCGGCGTTGGCAAAGCCTCATTTCTCATCCAATCCCTTAACCGTGCCTTGGAGAAAATCTGCAACCAGTTCGGAGCCAAACTGATCAACCCGTTTGATGTTTTTTTAAATCGCAAAGAATATTTCAGCGATGAAGTACACCCGAACCAGACGGGATATGATGAGCTTGCCAAACTCTTCATCTCAACTGTCCAAACCCGCACTGATGCATTGCCATCTCTGACACCGCTTACTCAATGACCATTTTCCATTCCTTCGCCGAGCTTTTTTCGGCCGCAGGAATGGATTTTTTATTATCATAATGATATCATATAGATAACAAATTGATAAGGGGGCAGCGCATGACACGCACTGAAGAGAGAGTTGCATGGAAGGCAAATGGATTTTTGTTTTTGTTGCTCGAAATTTTCTTGCTTTTGGCCGGAGCCGGACTCGTCATCTACGGGATTGGGATCATTTTTCTGGTGGTGGCCGTTCTGCTTCTCCCCGGATTCGTTATGATTCAGCCGAATGAGGCCCGCGTTCTCACCTTTTTTGGCAAGTATGCCGGTACGATTGCGGAAGATGGGTTTTTTTGGGCGAATCCTTTCGCATCAAAAAAGAAAATCTCCCTGCGCGTACGCAATTTTCACAGTGATAAACTGAAAGTAAACGATGCTGATGGAAACCCGATTCTGATCGGCGCTGTGATTGTATGGAAAGTGGTCGACTCCGCTAAAGCGCTTTTCGATGTGGAGGATTTTAACGTTTTTGTGGCGATCCAGAGCGAAACCGCCATCCGCTCCCTGGCCAGCCGTTACCCTTATGATCGCCATGACCAGTCGCTTCCTTCGTTGATGGGAGCGCCGGAGGAAGTGGCGGAAAATCTGTGCACCGAGCTGCAAGAGCGGCTGAAAATCGCCGGAGTGGAAATTTTGGAGGCGAGGATCAGCCATTTGGCTTATGCTCCCGAAATCGCCCAGGCGATGCTTCGCCGCCAACAGGCGCAGGCGGTGATTGCAGCCAGGCAGAAAATCGTAGAAGGTGCGATCGGCATGGTGGAAATGGCGTTGGACCACATCGAAAAGAAGGGCGTCGTCGAACTGGATGAGGAAAGAAAAGCTGCGATGGTGAATAATCTGATGGTCGCCTTGGTATCTGAAGGAGAGACGACTCCGGTAATTAATACCGGAACCTTGTTTACATGAGTACCAACAAAAAGCGGTTTTTGCTGAGAATCGATCAAGAGCTTTACAATATGATAGAAAAATGGGCGGCCGATGAATTTCGAAGTGTAAATGCACAGATTGAATTTCTATTAAAAGATGCGGTGAAGAGGGCGGGCAGAATTCCCTCAAGCAAGTCAAAGAAGCCGGATGGCGAAACTTAAAATCAACTAAATACTTACCAATCTAGTCCAAGCAAAATCACCCTTTTATTCATAACTAGAATAAAGGGGTGATTTTATGTCAGCTGTTTCACCGGAAGGACGTTATACGTTTGTTTTTCGTTCAGTTGCCAAACCTGAAATCGTGAAACAAGCCGGGGGACAGGTTCACCATGTCGGAAAATATTCTTCCACCGTTACGGCATCGTTTAAATCCCCGAAAAATGCCTTCAAATTGAAAAAGGACCCGGATTTAATCAGTATACAGGAAGACCGCTTGCTGCGGCTGCCTTTTTTCAAGATCGAAAAAGTGTTTTCAGCCTCCCGCAGGATCAATGACAAAAGGGCCGTCAACAGCCAGGTGCTGACCTGGAATGTCGCAAGGGTCCTCGGGAAACGCAGATTGAACAACGGTACGGGAGTGCGGGTGGGGGTCATTGATACCGGGCTCGACTTTCATCATCCGGATCTGGTTTCAAACATTAAAGGCGGCGTAAATGTTCTTTCACCTTTTCTGCCTCCGCAAGATGATAACGGCCACGGGACCCATATTGCCGGAATCATCGGGGCATTAAACAACCACTTTGGCGTGGTCGGGATCGCCCCGAAGGTATCTCTTTACGCGATCAAGGTATTGAATTCTGCAGGACACGGAACGATTTCCAATTTGATTAAGGGAATTGAATGGGCGATTGCCAATCGGATGCATATCCTGAATATCAGCATCAGCGGCGGGCAAACGATTCACCCGGCCTTGGCGCAAGCGATTGCGGCGGCCGTAAGCAGGGGGATTTTGATTGTCGCTGCCGCAGGGAACAATGGAAATGCGTCCGGAAAAGGCGATACCGTTTCGATCCCGGCAAGGATATCCCCGGTGATTTCCGTGGCGGCGCTGAATAAGTTAAACCGTCGGGACTCGTATTCAGCCACCGGAAAAGTGGATATCGCAGCGCCGGGAACGGGGATCTTGAGCACTTATTTCTACAGCCGTTATGCGGTGTTGAGCGGAACCTCGATAGCCGCAGCCCATGTGACGGGAGTTCTGGCCATCTATCGGGCTGCTTTTCCCAGGGCGACTTCGGCCGAGTTGAAAGCCATGCTGTATCACCGGGCGATCGATCTGCCGCCGGCGGGGCGGGATCCGCTTACCGGAGTAGGACTGGTGCAGGGGCTGTAGGAAGAGGGTTTCTCTCATAAGGCAGGCCGGGCGGGCATATATTGGTGGTGTATCGTCAGATCAAAGGAGGGACAGACATGGATTACGGATATTACCAACCGGGTCCGGTTGGCTTCCGAAATTATCCTGCTTACACATACGGGTTTATCCCGTATTATCATTACCATTATACGCCTGCCGGTTCCGGATGTTGCGGAGGGCAAAGCATGACCTCTGCTTATCTGCCGCCTTATGGTGCATGGCATCCCTGGATGATTCCCACACCTCCGGTTCACGCACAAGGTTTTCCGGGAGCGGCGATCCCTCCGCAAGGCCCGGGGATGATGCCTCCTCCTCCACAACCAGCGTATTCCGGCACGGAAAAACCGGTATGGGAGTCGCCGGAATCGCCGGAGTCCCCATGGCTGAGAGCTTATGAAAATCAAAAGCGGTCATGATGGATCGTCGCAACAAACGGGCTCCAGCCGGAAAGTGACAGGTTGACCCGAATTCCGTTTTTCGGAAAGAGATATATACCGTTTGCGATGCATGGATCGATCATACGGGAAGCATGCACGCTTCCTCCCCTCCCAACTGTTCCCCCCCCGGCTGCCGGTCGGAGGGATTTTTTAATGGGAAAAAGTGAAAACGTAAAACCGGAAGGAGTGGGAACAATACGGATAACGAGGAGGGAAGCTGAAATGATTTGTTTTAAGATACCGGATGTAACGTATCCAACACACGAACCTGAAATTTCCCAGCCGTATTTTCCGGAAATCATGACACCATATGAACCGGTCAAGGATCCATATGAACAACCGCATCAGCCTGAACAGCCGAAAAAATGACATCATCGATCATTTGTACTTATCGCTTTTTTAGGGATGCAAGGGATATAAAACTGCTTGAAAAAAGGAAGCGGAACCCTTTTCACAGGGAATTCGCCTCCTTTTTTTGTCAGCTTTGTGTCCATTTCACTTCCAAATGCTGCACCGGCTGTTTGGCGGAAAAAGTGATGATAATCGAAGGGTGGGTGATCACCTGTGCGGCAAAGCTTCCTTTCGCCGGAGTTTTTTCCGTGGCATATACCGTTACGGTATTTCCCCGGCGGACAACTTGGTCAACGGTGATGGTGTACCCGGCCGTTTTCCGTTCGCCCAGGGTGATTAAAGCGAAATGTCGGCTATCTTCGTGAAACAGAACAGCCTGTTTCTTCGGTGTCGCCAGTTTTTGATTCACTTGCTTCTGAATCTCTTCCGGCAGCCCGGAAGGTTCGATGGTATGAAAAGTTATATTTTCTTTGGGTTCTTCCATTTTCAGTCCTCCTGTTAGTCCGGGGGCATCTGCGATTTGACAACTGGTCATGAGCAAAAGAATCGGCATCAGAGCGATCAGCTTGCGCATCCTTTCTCCTCCAAGCTTGGTTTGTTGTATGAAATAGACGATGAAGAAGAGAAAAAGTTGCATGATTCGACAGAGTATTTTGCAATATCAATAGCTTTTCAGCCGTTAGGAAAAAATAGAGATGGAGGGAAAAGAATGTCAGAAAAAAGTTTGCTGAAAAAGGGGCTGATCATTCAGCACGACGGTACCGTTTTATTGGAAAAAATAGCGGACAGCGGAAGTGAACTGAGTTTGAAACTCAACCGCTTTGCGCAAAAGGTACGAGAAACGGAGCAGCTTGTCACTTTTCGTTTAACGCCGTTTACCCTGTGGCAAGCGGCAGCCTCCGGGATGTCGGCCAAAAGTCTGCTGGAATGGCTGCGCTCGCACAGCAAATTTCCGTTGACTGGTGCATTTGAGCGGCGGGTGGAAGAAACGATCAACCGGTTTGGGCAGATTCGACTGCAACGAAGAAAAGAGCACACCTTTGCACTGGTTGGTGCATCTCCTTCCATTTTCCCACAAATCCTGACGCATTTAAAGCGGGAAACTGTACCCGTACCGGAAAGTGAGCGGGCATTCATATTTCCCATGCATTCACTTGGAGCCGTAAAGCAGGCATGTGTTGCCGCCGGATATCCGCCACTGGACGAAACCGGCTTTGCCGGAGGGGAATCGCTTTCCTTTTCGCTTTCTGAACATGATCGTTTTCGCGGTTTGCGTCCCTATCAGCAGGATGCGCTCGAAGCGTATTTTGCCGAAGGAGCGGACTGGTATGGCGGGGGAGTAATCGTATTGCCATGCGGTGCGGGAAAAACGGTTGTCGCGCTGGCGATCATGCAGCGGGTCGGGAAGGCGACTCTAATATTGACGCCGAATGGCACGTCGGCGAAACAATGGGTGCGTGAGATATTGGATAAGACGGATTTACGGGCGGATGAGGTGGGGGAGTATACGGCGACGGTCAAACAGATTCGCCCGGTGACGGTGACAACTTACCAGATGTTGACTCATCGGGATGGAAAGGATGCATCATTTCCGCATATGGAACTGTTGCGTTCGCGTGATTTTGGCTTTGTGATTTATGATGAGGTTCACCTGCTGCCGGCTCCGGTTTTTCGCCTGACCGCCGAGTTTCAGGCGAAACGCCGGTTGGGACTGACGGCGACACTCGTGCGGGAAGATGGGAAAGAAGAGGATGTGTTTTCCCTGGTCGGGCCGAAGCTTTACGAAGGATCATGGAAAGAATTGGAGAGAAACGGATGGATCTCTGAGGCGGTGCTGCGGGAGATTCGCATTCCCTTTGACCCTGACTGGGAAACCGCTTATCAAAAGGCGGACCAGCGGCAGAAGGTGCGATTGGCGGCGGAAAATCCGCGAAAAATTCCGTTGATCGAGGAGATTATCAACCGGCACCGGGATGAGCAGATCCTGATCATCGGACAGTATTTGCGTCAACTGGATAGAATCTCCAGACGGTACGGATTTCCTTTGATTACGGGGAGTATGCCCGCAGATAAAAGGGAGGCGTGGTATCGCCAGTTTCGCCAGCGACGTATCCGGGTGCTGATCGTTTCCAAGGTGGCCAATATGGCGGTTGATCTTCCCGATGCCAGTGTCGCGATTCAAATTTCCGGCACATTCGGCTCCCGGCAGGAGGAAGCACAACGGCTTGGACGCATATTGCGCGTCAAGGAAACAGGGAGTAAAGCTTATTTTTATCATTTGGTGACGAAGGATACGGTCGACCAGGAATATGCCTGGCGCCGGCAGAGCTATCTTGCCGAGCAGGGATACCGGTATGAGGTGATCGATATGGAAAGGGAGTGCCGGCATGTCAGATGATTTGCGGATTTGTTTGGAATCGCTGAACGAAGAAGAAATCAGGCGGATCGGCAATCTCCATTCGGTGGCCGATCCTGACCCCGGGGCTCTCGCCGGGCGCATGACTGATCCGGCTTATTTGCGCCGCTGTTTCCAGCAGATGCCGTCGGAGAAGCGGGCCGTTTTGCTTTATTTTTTGTTCGCCAGCCAAAACGGGGTGATCAGAGAAAGGGAGATTCCCAGGGAGCAGCAGAAGTTCGGGCTCAAAGCCTGCCGGAGGAAAATATCGGAATTTTTTCGGGGAGGCTGGATATTTCCCGTGCGAAATCAGTTTCACGAACGGTTGTACTATCTTCCGGCTGAGCTGAGGCGGGCATGGATTGCGGCGCTTGCTGCCGGCTCCCTGCCAAAGCCGGTAAACGCCGCTTCCGTTATGCATTGTTCCGAACCGTCGGCAGGGATTTGGCAGGCGTTTTTCCACTTTTTGTTTATGCTGGAACAGGAACCGCTGTTGTTGACAAAAACGGGGCAGATTCCCAAAAAAGAGGCGCAAAAGCTGGATGTGGAGCTGGATTTGGATGCATCTTCCCTGAAGGAGACAAAATGGGGGAAACAGGATGAGTTGCCGCCATGGATCTCCTTTTTGCTCGAACTTAGTCAGCTGCTCGGTTTGACAGAGCGAACAAGCCAATCCGTCAGAGTGCGGCAGATGAACTGGCAACAGTGGCTTCAGCTCTCTTTTGACCAAATGATGAGAATCCTCTATCAGGCTGTTTTTAATCTGCTCACCGCCGAAAGGAACGGCTTGCATGGTTATTTGCAACTGCTCGAATGCCTGGAGGCGGAGAACTGGTACGCTTTGAAAGAGATCATTTGCTTTTTGTCCGAATGGGATCTCCCCTTTTTTTCTCCTGCGCTCCTGGAGCATCTGGAAAAGCAATTGATCGATCCGCTCGTGGCCATGGGCTGGATGGAAAAAGGACAATCAGGCTCAGGCGAAACTTATTTTCGCTGGCTGGAACTCCCGCCGAAGGGTCAGGTGCCGGATGAAGTGCCTTTTTACATTGAACCCCACATGGAAATATACCTTCCTTATTACTTTCCTCTTCCGCAACGTTATGTCTTGGCTCAGGCCGCTGACTTCATGGGCGGAGACCGGATGCTCATCTATGAGTTGAATGAGCGTTCCGTTCAACGGGCAAGGCGGTATGGCCTGACCGGAGAGGATTTGCTCAGCTTGCTGGCCGCCTGGAGCGGGACGGAGGTGCCCGAACCTGTAAAGGAACAGGTGATTCACTGGTTTCGCCAAGCTCCGTCGATTCTGGCTGAGTCTGCTTTCCTGCTGCATGGATCGCCGGAGAGACTGGACCGATGCCGCCGGATATTGGAGAAAAAAGGAATCAACATACCGGAGTTTACCGGGGAGCGGCTGATCATTTCCGCTGCCGATTTTGCTGCGGCGCAGGCTGCTTTGCAGGAGAGCGGGCAGGAAGTGCAACAAATGCACCATTCCCTCCACGGCAACGATGAACGAAACATCAAGCATGTGGATTGGGGCCGGTTATTGTCTCCCTTAAAGGAGTGGCGTGTGGAAACGCATTGGCCTTCCGGGCTGGATATGCGCTCAAATGCCGACAAACTGCCCAAAATTTGGACGAGCGGCCTGCGGGCATACGGGCGCGAAATGGTAAAAGAGATGGTAAAACAAAGCATTCATTATGGTTTTGCGCTGAAGATGGAATATCAGGGCGACCTGATCACAGTCAGTCCGCAAAAGGTTGAGTACTGCGGGGGAGATTGGCTGATGCACGCAAAAGTGGGAAAGGAAAAAAAGTTCTATCCGCTTGGGAGGATTTCCCGCGTACAAGTCATGGTGGAGCAGTGAATGGATGGATTTGTCCCTTTGCGTGCTTGTGAAATGTGAGCTGTCCGGCAGTTGGCAGGTTGCCGTTCATGGCCGGGCAGGGAAGCCGTTCTATTTTTTCCTTCTGCCAAACAGTGGGATTCATCCGGAAACTGCTATACAATAAAGGTGGAGGGAATCGATGATGAATACACTGGACATGACGGAAATATTGCTGGCAGCCTATCGTTTGGCAGATCAGATAAATAATTCCCAAGAAGTGCAGCATTACCTGGAATGCAAAAAGAGGATGGAAGAGGATCCGGAAGCGCAAAAAATGATCAGGGAGTTTCAGAAACTGAAAGACCGATACGAAGAAGCACAGCGCTTTGGCATTTTTCATCCCAATTATCATGAAGCTAAGGAGGCGGCGCTTTCTTACCAGAAGAAACTGCGCCAGTACCCCGTTGTTCGCGACTGTTTCGAAGCGGAAGAACGATTGGATCAATTGCTCCACGCGGTTTCCCTGACGATCGCCCGCTCAGTCTCCCCGTCGATCAAGGTTCCGGGCAATGATCCCGAACCGGGTGTAAAGAAACTGCGGCGCGCATGCGGCCGGTAAATGGCCGCTCCTGTTCACCTGTCCATTCTAATTTTGGTGGTCTGTTGATTGAATTCCGTTTTCCGGAATGGTACGATAATATTGGGTGAATTTTTCGCCTGTTACCCCAAACCAACGTGTAAGCGCCCTTTCGGACATGTTTTTAGAAAAGGAGCTACAAAATCAATGGATATTGTGGAAAGATTAGGTTTAGCTGTTTGGGTAAAAGATTTAAAAGCAGCTCGTTCGTTGGGACGCCTGGGAAATATTCATTATATCTCCAAACGATTAAAATATGTTTATCTTTATGTGGACGGAAAGACGTCAGACCAAGTGATCCGCCGGATCGAGAAACTGCCGTTTGTTAAACGCGTGGAACCGTCACAGCGCATGAACATTTCGCTTGAGTTCAGCAGGCCGGTTCATTCGTAAAGGCCTGATAAATTTGTTGATAACTGCCAACTCCAAAGGCAGTTTTTTTTCTTTTGATATTTCGTTCACCGAAATATATAATAGTGACTTGAGGAGATGAAGGTTCCATGGCCTGGTGGAAAAGAAACCTATATATTTTGATGGTGTCGCAGTTTCTCGTGATGAGTGCCATTTCCATGATTATGCCCTTTTTGCCGCTTTATCTGCAGCAAATGGGGCTAAAGGATCCGAAGACCGTTCAGCTTTGGGCGGGCTTCATTTTTGGAGTCAACTTTTTATCCCAATTTATTGTCGCGCCGATCTGGGGGAGTCTGGCTGACCGTTACGGGCGCAAGCCGATGATTCTCCGCTCGGGGTTTGGGATGGCGGTGACCATCTTTTTGCTGGGATTGGCCACCTCACCCATCCAGCTCTTTTTCCTGCGCATGCTCAACGGGATGATTTCGGGCTTTATTCCGGCCTCGATATCTCTGATGGCCACCAATACACCGAAAGAAAAAGTGGGCTACGTATTGGGGATGATGCAGGCCGGGCAAGTGGCCGGTTCAATCCTGGGGCCGTTTATCGGCGGCCTGTTGGCAGAATTGATCGGTTACCGCGATATTTTCTTCCTGACTTCGGCAGTCCTGGCCATTGCCAGCTTTGTGGTTCTCTTCCAGGTGAAAGAAGAGTTCCAGGCAAGTCCGAAACAGAAAAATGAAAGCTTCTTTAAAGACGGAGCCTTCATTTTGCGGCAGCAACCGCTGCTGATTTTGTTTTCTGTTGGGATGCTGTTGCAATTTGCCATGATCGGTCCGTCGCCGCTCATGTCTTTGTTCGTTGAAAAGCTGAAGGTTCCGGGAGGCTATATTTCCTTCTTTGCCGGTTTGGTGACGGCGATGACCGGATTTGCCAATATGCTGTCCTCCCCATTCCTGGGCAAATTCGGCGACAGGTTCGGTTCAGAACGGGTTTTGTTTGTCGCTCTGATCGGTGCGGGGATTATCTTTATTCCGCATATGTTCGTACAGAATGTGTGGGAATTGCTGCTCCTGCGCTTCCTGTTGGGGCTGTTCGTCGGAGGATTGCTCCCTTCTCTCAATACCTTGATCCGCAAAAATGCTCCGGAAGAGAAGGTAAGCACCGCGTACGGATTCTACCAGAGTGCGGTAGCCCTTGGAAATATGCTCGGTCCGGTCACCTACGGGATTTTGTCGGGGCCGATCGGTATTCCAGCCACTTTCCTGCTGACGGGAATTCTCCTGCTGTTAAATGCGCTATGGCTCAAGCACGGATTTAAAGAAAAAATGTCGCTGTCGAAGAAAAATTTAATGAAGTCGTCAGCTTGAAGAAGTGTTCACCTGATTTTTGCTTGTGGGCCAGCCGAAGAGTCCTTAAAATAGACATCAGGGATGTCTGGATAAGGAGCGATTCGTTTGAGTTTTTTACAGGATTTGAAACAAAAGCTGGAAAAAGGTGTGGAAACCGCCGGCCAAAAATCGCAAAAAATGATTGAAATCAGCCGGTTAGCTCTGCGTATCAAAGGGAAAAAAGAAGACATTGAACGACAGGTTCAAAAGCTGGGCTGGGAAGTGTATACACACTGGGAAAAGACGGGGGAACTGAGACTGAACGAGTCGATTCATCTTTCGCTTCAGGGAATCCGCAGTCAGCAAGAGCAGCTTTTTGAACTGCAAAAAGAACTGGAAGAAGTGAAAAAGGCTGATATCGTTCCGCGCAGACAGGCAGAGAAAGTGAACCTGGTGATCGCCGAAACGGAAGTGGAAGCTGTACGGCCTGAAGCTGTACGGCCTCATGAGGAAACGATCTTGCTCGGGCCTGTTTCTCCGATTCAGCCGAGCGCCGATGAACGGAAAATCCCTGCGGTTGTCTTTCTTTGCCCGTTTTGCGCCCATCAGGTATCCGATGAGGCCACTTTTTGCAACCATTGCAACGAGAGGTTTTATTGAGCAAAGGAGGCGGATTGATTGCAGGGAAAGAACCGGAAGATCGTCCAAACCCTCAAGAAATTAAAACAGCGTTCGTTAACCGATGAAGGGGAACGGACGGTCCTGGATCAGTTTAATCAAAAAGTGGAGCGCGCCGGTGGCATTGAAGCGTTGATCGAGAAGCTGAAGGTGATGTATCAATATTTTCGGGATCCGCATGTGAGCAAAACGAAAAAGGGACTGGTGGGTGCGGCCCTTTTGTATTTTATTTTGCCGACGGATGTGGTTGCAGACTGGATTCCCGTTGCTGGCTACCTGGATGATATGACGGCAGCCCTCTTAGTTTGGCGTTTGCTTTCGAAGGAACTGGAGCTTTTTGCGCAAAAATCGATCCAAAATGACTCTGCCAAACGGTAAGAAATCAGCTTTTTAGGATAAAGTTGGTAAAAAGCTGATTTCTTACTTTTTTTATTCTTGCGGTTTTGCTACAATAATGGTGAAACTTGTTGAAAACCGCGGGTTTTGGGAAGGTCAACCCTGAATATTTATGTTTTTTGGCACAACTCGGCGAAAAAGACATAGCAGATTCGGGAAGGCGTGAGGACTCTGCCGGCCGACCATTTGGAAAACCGGGAGGTCAGTGAGGTTCCATAACCCGTTGCAACACGATTTCACGGAAAAATGACTGGGGATTATATCACGAAAAAAAGGAGAAACACCGATTTCATCTCGTTTACACATAAGAACAAAAAGAGGGTTAGGAAAGGGGTATCGAGCATGAACCGCATGTCAGTGGCAATTACAGTGACAAGTGGAAAAGGTGGGGTTGGCAAGTCGACCACGGTTGCTTCCCTCGGATTGGGCTTGGCTCAGCTTGGCTACAAAGTCTGCCTGGTCGATACCGATATCGGGCTTCGCAAGCTGGATCTGATGCTGGGCCTGGAAAACCGCATCGTTTACGATTTGGTCGATGTGATCGAAGGAGTCAGCAAATTAAGGCAATCTCTGGTTCGGCACAAGGAATATCCGGATCTTGCCCTGCTCCCGGCGGCACAGACGCGATACAAAGAAGAGGTGACACCTTCGCAGGTGAAGGCTGTCGTCGATGAGCTCCGCAATGAATTTGATTACATATTGATCGATTCCCCCGCCGGGATCGAAGGAGGGTTTCGCAACGCGATTGCCGCGGCTGATCGCGCCATCCTGGTCGTCAATCCGGAAATTCCGTCTGTCCGCGATTCGGATCGGGTGATTGGTCTCCTCGAATCAGCCAATGTCAAAATGATCGACTTGATCGTGAATCGTGTCCAGCCGGGCATGGTGCGTGACGGAGATATGTTGAGCGTTGAGAGAGTGCAAAGCCACCTGGCAATTAATCTTCTGGGAGTGGTTCCCGAAGATAAGCGAATTATTCGCTCCTCCAATACGGGAGAACCAGTCATTCTTGACAGCAAATCGTTGGCTGGAAAAGCATTCAGCAATATTTCGCGCAGACTGACCGGTGAAGACGTACCGTTTTTGGAATTGGATTCTACTACGTTGATCACAAGAATCAAGCGTTTGTTCCACATCGCCTAAACTTGGACAGGGGTGAATCAGGTGGCCTTTTTAAATATGTTTAATCGTGAGAAAGAAGAACCTACCGCCGTAACCGCCGATGACCGTTTGTCATTGGTACTCAGCTATCAACGTTCCGATATCGACGAAAAAAAACTGAAGCAGTTTCGAGCCCGGCTGATTGAATTGTGCGATGACTTCGGTTATGATGTTGTCGGACATGTCGAAGTGATTCCACAGTCAAAAGAGCGTACTACCATCATTAATGCCAGTATTCCGGTACGCTTAAAAGAGCCTCTCTGATGCACGGACCGATCGGGTTCGTGTTTTTTGTCAGATAAACTTGTGATGATGCAGCCTGCGCTCCAAAAATTCAATGATATGCGCCGGAAATGCCTTGTCTTCCGCCAAGGTGAAAATGGCGATGGAAACGCGGGTGCAGCCAAACTTTCTCATCAGCTCGATCAGTTTGCTTCTCGCTTCCCCGCTCGGGCGGCCATAGCGTTCCTCAAATGCTTTTAACAGCATCTCTTCCTCCAATGTAGATGTGCTGGGCTGTTCCCTTTTGCCGGATGAAAGGGAGGAGTCGGGCGTCGAACCGTAGTTATGTAAATGATCGATTGCCGCTGCCAGCTGTTTTTCCGCGGTCGATGCCAGTTCTTTCGGATGGATTGGATACGCTTCATCAAGAGAACGGATCATGGGATGCTGTGAGCCCCATTCATTGAATTTGCGGCGGCGGCGAGGGCGCTCGGCAGGTAAGTGCTTAAACCGCTCCGGATGTTTGCGGCGCAGTGTGTAGATGCGTTGATAGATGGCCCCCTGGGTTCGGGAAAGTTTTTTTTCCAATTCCATGATCGCCGCTGAGAGGGATTTGCCTTCTTCCAAAAATGTATTTACCGTGTTGATCACGATTTCTTCCTCTTCCTCATTCCAACTGTTCAACCGGTTGCTACTTTCCCCTGAATCTTCATAAGAATGGAAACGCTCCGGGTATTCTGATCTCAGCTTACGCGCATGCGACATGATTCCCGAATATCCTCGTTTTAATTGAATCGATAATTCTTTAAGGATTTCACGTTCTCGTTTTCCTTCCTTCAGCCCTTCATTCAGCGCACGAATGATCGTTTCATTTTCTTCTTTTGTATATTTTCCTTTTTTTGTTTCAAAAATCATTCGATAGAAACTCCTTTCTTAAACATAATTATCCTGAAAATCTTTACTTATAAATATAACAGAAAAGACATAATCTTTTCCACTATCCCTCTTAAAAACTTTTTTATTTGATGATATTTACAACGAAAAAGGTCACATTAAAGCGTTAGAATAAGAAAATTTAATGATATGATCATGAAATTATATATTAAATCATTTTCTGGGGAGTGTGTATGAAAAAGCGTATTTTTGACTATAACCCTTATTAAGATCAAAAATTGGATATTTTTGATAGGAAATAGCAGAAAGGGGAGTTATCATTGAACCGTATTTCGGTTAAAGAAATGAGTTCCCTTTTAATGACGCGAATTGCCGTTCCAAAAGCGGCTCAAGCCCGGGAAGAACCTCCTCACCGCGCATGGGGATTAAGGGATCGTGCGGCGATTGTAATTTTATGGGGATTGCTGGTCTATCCGCAACTGGACCCTGATTTGAAACGGGAAAAACGGACTTACTGGGTAAATATAGAGCAACTCACCTGTTTGTTTCGGGATTATGTGGGAGATCGCGAGCAGTGCTTGAAGATACTTAAGCGTTTGCAAAAACATGATTACATACGAATAAAGAGAAATGAGGAAATCATTCCTGGAACCGGTTTGTTCGCTTCGGTCGATGCCGCCAAAATGTACCGCTATTTTCGCGCTTCCGTATTGGCCAGAAAAATGTTTCAGCTTGAGAAGCCGCAGGAATAAATGAAAACCCCAGTTCCTTTCAATACAATTTGAAAGGGTTGGGGTTAATCAAATTTCAAAGATTCCAGGAACCGTCGCAACGTCTTTCGCTGATCCGGTGATAGTTCCATGGCGACATGAATAAGATGCTGAATGTCGTCAGGTAAATGATGGATAAATTGTTGCTGCTGTCCGAGTTGATTGATCAATTGTTCAATCAGATTCCGGGATTCGTTGATATGTTTGTAGGTTTGGATTAAGAGCTTTTCTGTCGGTTGACTCATCGCGGCTCATCCTACTCTTTATCGGAATGGAGTAATTGGTCAATTTCCTTTTGAATTCGCATGAGCTCCTCGTGGGTTAACTTATGGAGATCACGGATCATCATTTCCAGTTTCATCGACCGAAATTCTTCCAAAAAAGATGGCATGTATTGAGGATTAACAGACACAGAAAAAACTCCTTTCGCCCTGTGATTCTGCCAATAGTTGATTGTCTGATCGGCCGCCAGGAGATGCTCAAGGTAGACTTCCTTCATTTTATCAAAAATTCGACGCGGGTCAATGTTGATAAAAGGAAGTATGCTCCAGTTTTTGTCAGTTTTTTGACTCAGATTCGCCGTTTTACAATTTTTCAGCAAATATTTTTGCGCGTTGGGACAATTTTTTTGGGTTTAGATTGAAATCTATCAGGGTAACTATTCTCCGAACGAGCATTTTGATATCAATTTAAAAGAATTGAGGTGCTTCGTTATGTTAGAGCAGTTAAAAGCACTGGAAGAACGGCTCTGTTCCGTTAAGCAAGAATATTTATTGGCGAAAGAACGTCACGAATTTTTGGCGCAATACGACCTTTATGAAGAATTGAAACAATTGAACAAAAAGCGCCGTGAGCTAAAAATGAAACTTGGATTAAATTGAAATAGATAAACGATAAAAAGAAAGGTTTTCTGTCTTCAACATGAAGAAAAAACCCCAGGCCGTTGCGGTATGCAAGCCTGGGGTTTGTATCATTGTATTTCGTTTCAGCAAAATGAATCGCTCTGTTTCGGGTTTTTTAATCCGAACAGAGGACGCAGTTTCAGGCCGGCATAGGTTCCTAGAAGAGCAAAAATGGCCCAAATCCATCCGTGCAGACTGAAAGAGGCGATGCCGCTGAAATAGGAGCCGATATTGCACCCGTAGGCGAGTCGTGCTCCATAGCCCATCATGATCCCGCCGATCAGCGAAGCGAGATGGATTTTGAACGGGATTTTTTGCACTTTGAACGTACCGCTTGCCGCTGCGGCAAAAAAGGCGCCGATGATAATGCCGAAGTCCATCAGGGATGTTTTATCCGCCAGAATCGGGCTTTGCAGCGCCTTTGCTTTGGCACCGGACCAGTAAACCCAGGAAGAGACGTCCACACCGAAGGATTGCAGGATTTTGGAACCCCATAGAGCGAACGCGGAGGTAATGCCCCAGGGTTGGCCGCTGATGAACAAGGTAAGTGCGTTCAAAACAGCCAGCACGATGGCTGAAACCCAGAGCGGCCATGATCCGCGGATAATTCGTTTCCAGCCCTGAGCGGTTGGCACCGGTTTACGGGGCGGCGGATTTTTCCTTTTGGCAATCCAATAGGTGAAGAGGACGATGCCAGCAAACAGAATCAGTTGCAGAAGAGCGGCTCCTCCGTAACCCAGACCTGTGGATGTTGCCAGCGAGACGGGCGGAAGAGAGGGCAGGTCTTTGGACCAGAACTGCCAGTGATAAGCCGCCCAAACCGAACCGGCAATGAAACCGATCAAGGTTAAAATGAAAGACGGAGTCCCGCCGCTGACACGATAAAGGCAGCCGGAGGCACATGCCCCGCCCAATTGCATTCCGATTCCGAATAAAAATGAACCGAAAACGAGGCTGATTCCGATCGGTTCCACATTTCCTTGCGGAGCTGCTCCGGTCAGGGTCGTGCCGGTCGAGAAAATGACAGCGAACAATACGCTGGCGATCGCCAGCATAAGCATATGTGCGCGCAATCCCTGCCCTTGTCCGACGGATAATAGTTCGCGGAAAGCGGAAGTAAAACCGAACCGCGCGTGGTAGAGCGCAACACCGAGCAAAACGCCGATGATGAATAATAATTCCTTTTGCCAGCCGTACCTGTACACGAAAGCTCCCAAGACAATAAAGGCAAGGATCGCAATCCAAACGAGCGGAGCTTTCAGTCCGGGCAGGCGCGAGTGGATGGATGGTGCTGATTTTAGGGAAGTTTGCGGCATTGACATATTTTCTCACCCTTTCCGATCAAGATAGTTGGTTTAAGAGGATAAAAAAAGCGACGAACCATTCCATCGCAGGTTGAAATATGCAATTGGATATTTTATTTTAACATGTATTTACATAATAAGAAAAGAGTGTTGTGGAAAAGCAGGCTCCTCTTTGAAGCAAGGGAGCCTGCTTTTTTATGCCTTAATGCGCAGATCATAAGTTTCCGGCGACGCATCGAGGATAAAGGGGCTGGGCTTGCCGGGTGTGAAAAGATGCAGTTCATGCATGGCCCGAGTGCACGCGGTGTAAAAAAGTTTTCGCACGCTTTCGGCATGATATTGTTGTTCGGAAGCGTTCCAGATGATGACCGCATCGAATTCGATCCCTTTGGCCAAATAGGAGGGGATGACGATGATTCCGGGCTTGAAGGCGGCAGTTTCCTCACGGATGAGTTGGATGTCAAAGTGCGGTTTGAGCGACTGATAAATCTCTTGGCATTCGGCGGCTGTTTTTCCGATGACAGCGATAGTCTGATGCTGTGCCAACAGAAGTTCCCGGATTTGTGTTCGGACCGCTTCCCGAAGCGCAGCCTTGTCAGCCAGTTGGGTGACTGTCGGTTTTTTTCCGGCCCGATTGAAAGGAACGATGGCCTCGCCTCCGGGAATCATCGCCCGGGTGAATTCCACGATCGGCCTTGTTGATCTGTAGGTCCGGTTCAGCACAATGGTCTCGATTTCCTCCCCGTCCGACAGGAAAGTTAAACTTTGGAAAGTTTCCAGTTCACTGTCAGTGTGAGAAAAGATGGCCTGTTTCAAATCCCCGAGTATGGTCATTTTGCTCAGGGGAAACAGTTTTTTCAAATAGGCGAATTGAAACGGGGAATAGTCTTGCGCTTCATCGATAAAGAGATGTTTGACGGAGCGGTTGACATGAAACCCTGACAATTGTTCCCTGAGATAGAGAAAAGGGGTTTGATCTTCGTAAGCCAGGGTTCGCTTCTGCAATCGACTGGACGTTTGCCGGCAAATCTCCGTCCAGTGCCGCGGGGGCTGAAAGTCGGGCCAAAAGCAGCGGACATATTCCGGGTCTGTGAATAACTGTCTGTAAATATCAAGGAAGCGAACGAACTGCAGTTGTTTGATCGATTTGCGCAAGGGTTTGAAATGTTGGTCGACCACCCGGGTGGACAACAGTTCCTCTTCGCGCTGAAAGTCATCAAACGTATCTTCGCTGTAACGTTTGGCCTGTTGCAAACGGTTATAGGCTTTTTGGTATTCCTCCTGGCTCATGTAGTTGATTTCTTCTTGCACCCAGGGTTTGTGCCGTTCCTCTTTCGCCTTTTCCGCCAATGCGGCGAGCAGCTGTTCCGCTACCAACTGCAACCGGTTGGGAATGGGCAGCTTCGGATCCAGTGAGGTGAAATGCTCGTTGATCTTCGTTTTGGGAATAATGATTTCGCCGCGTAATTTCACATCCCGGAACAGCAGATCGGTTTGGCCGAGATGGGAAACATAGCGGTCAATCAATTCCATAAACTGGAGCGACGACTTGAAGCGAATCCCTGCCATCCGGGCGGCATAGCCGGGCTCGCCTTCCTTGGTCAGGATGTATTCCATCAGTTCGAACGGGGTTTCCAGACGGAACGAATGCCCCAGACGCTTCTCCAGCAGTTCCGGAAATGTGGTTTGTGCCATGTTTTCTTCACCCAGTTCGGGGAGAACCGTAGAAACATAACTGGAACAGGGGATTGGGGGAGAACAGGACGATCTGTTCCGGACGCAAGTGATCACGATACCGATACAGGAGGTAAGCAACCCGTTGCAAGGCAGCCGAAGTTTTTCCGCTTCCCGCCGCACCTTGAACAATCAGGAGCCGGCTCCGTTCATTGCGGATGATGCGGTTTTGTTCTTTCTGGATGGTGGCGACGATGCTTTTCATCTGATGATCGGCTTGCTTGCCCAGCACTTCCTGTAAAAGCTCATCTCCGATGATGACACCGGTGTCGAACATCGCTTTGATCTCCCCGTCCCGGATGAGGAACTGTCGCTTGAGTTCCATCGTGCCTTTCAGGATGCCTCCGGGTGTTTCATATTGGGCAGGCCCGGGGGAAAAATCGTAATAAAGGCTGGAAATCGGGGCACGCCAGTCATAGACGAGAAAACGGTTGTTCTCGTCTTGGAACGACCCGATGCCGATGTATACACGATCGGTTTCGTTTTCTCCATCTTCGCGGAAATCGATGCGCCCGAAATAGGGGGAGTAACATAGCCGCTTCAGCTTATCCAGTTCCTTTTGCATATGCTGGTGCGACCGCTCTCTTTGTCCCGGCACTTCAGCTTGCTGCTTGATGGCTGTTGCTGTTTCCAATGCTTCCTCCGGGTCGTCGAAGTTAACCCGCACATCATCCCAAAAACCTTTACGGATTTCCACCACATTGGACTTAACCTGATCCATTTGTTTTTTCAGAAGCCGGAGGCGCTGTCCGGCTTTCTCTGCAACATGGCGGACACGTTTTTGTTCGGCTCTCAATTCTTGCTCGTGTTTGTCCATTTTTTCTTTCCTTTCTCTAACCTTTTTAGCCTTGACACAGCAGATTTTATATATTATAATGTATATTGGGTTTTTATTGTTTTTGCATTTCGTTGTTACCTTTTTATTATAGGATGAATGGAAGGGCAAATCAAGGGAATGCCGTAACTTGTTTATTTACTGAATATTATGATATCATGACTGCTAATACTGACCTGTGATGAATGAAAGCAATCGCCTTTAATGTCAGTTGGCCAAAAATGAATTGGTGGACCGGATGATTTTGCACGATGAAATCAGAACACAACAAATCCCCATCCACATAACGGATGGGGATTTCTTTTGAACCTGTGTGCACAGGAACCTAAAAAAACTTTTTCTGCCCCTGATACTCCTTAATCAGCTCTACTGCTTCGCGAAAACGTTGCGAGTGAACCACTTCGCGTTCCCGTAAAAACTTGAGAGCGTCGTTGATATCCGGATCATCCGAGATGTCGATCAACCACTGATAAGTGGCCCGCGCCTTTTCCTCGGCCGCAATATCTTCGTACAAATCGGCGATCGGATCGCCTTTGGCCTGGATGGTGGCTGTCCAAGGGGTGCCGGCCGCATTGTGGTAAAAAAGCGAATAGCCGTGATCGACAAAATGCTCTCCCAATCCCGCCTCCCGCAATTGCTCGGGCGTTGCATCTTTCGTGAGTTTATTGACGTATGTACGATGGGTACTACAGTTTGGGATAAACGATCAGTGTAAATTCATCGTTTTTTTGATGCTTCTCCTTGTGATACAGGCAATGATCGACGACGCTTTTCAGCAAGATGTTTTTTTCTTTCGGGTCATCCACATGATGATACGTATCCAGGAGATGAGTGATTTTTGGAATAACGTTTTGTTTTGCATTTTCCCTTTTCTTTTCCATTTCCAATTTCATTTTGTTTTCCCGGATTTTTTCGCGGATTTCTTTCAATCGCTTAGCAATGCTGTTTGACCGCTCGATGTATGTCTGCACATCATATACGCCTTGTTCCAATAAGTCATGCAAGTTGCTTTTTTGCGTTTCCAGTTTTCTTTGCTGCAGTGACAGGTTTTGAATCGCCAGTTCATAAGCCGTCGTTTCGTGGTTTGCAGATTCCTCGTTCAGGTTCAATTCGATCTTGTACGCCTTTAACCAGTCATACAATGCCTCCAACAGGCGGGATTCAACATAATCGAGCCGGCTGCTTTTGTTATTGCAACCGCCTCCTCTTTTCTTATTGTCGCAGATGAGATGAGCCACCTTATAACGCGAATACTTCAACAGCATCGTACCGCCGCATTGATCGCAAATAACAAGACCGGCCAAAGGATTTTTAAATGAATAATGATAGGGTGAATTTCTTCTTTTGGTCCGGATTTCCTGGGCTTTGTTAAAAGTTTCGATAGAAACGATCGGTTCATGTTTTCCTTCCACATCGATCCATTCGGTATATGGTCGTTTCCGGTATTTGCGACCGCTCTGATCCGGTGTTTTTCTTCTCTCCATTTTTCTCCATTGAATTCTCCCAATGTAAACTGAATTTCGAATGATATTGAGAACACCGTTTGAGTTCCACTTTGTCTTGTTGTAAGAAGGAATGCCCATCTCATTCAGTCGTTTGGCAATATTTACGGTTCCCAGCCTATCTTCGGTATACCAATTAAAAATTTGCCTGACAATGGGGGTTTGCTCCGGATCTGGTATAAGGTAGCGTCCGGAGTGATCCTCTTTGATTTGATATCCATACGGCGGCCGGGTACCCACATAGTTTCCGTCCTGAACAGAGCGGATCCGGCCATTCTGAAGCCGGCGGGTAATGATTTTCAATTCCTTGCGGGCCATGAATGCTTCGAATTCACTGTATTCTTCATCAAATTCATCCTGAAGATCGTATATTTTCCGGGGGGTGATGATTTTTGTCCCGGACTTTTGGAAGGTTTCCAAGATAATCCCTTGCTCACGCATGTTGCCGCGCCCCAACCGGTCCATGTCCATGACGAGAACGGCATCGTAGCAGCCGCTTTCCACTTCTCTGAGAAGTTCCATCATTTCGGGCCGATGGATCAAGCTTTCTCCGGATACGATTTCCTGCCGGATCTTCACGATGTTCAGGCTTTTTTGCTCGGCGATCTGGAGCAGCGTTTTTTTATGCTTCGCCAGTGTTTCCCCTTCTCCGCGGGCTTCGGCTTCCAAGTCGGCGCGACTCTTGCGAAGATACATGCAAACCCGATCCATACGATTCCCTCCCTTTCTGTTCTAATTTATATGGCTGTCCCTTTGCCATTCTTGCATACCATTTACCGAGGTGATCCATGTGAGGGAGAGGGAAACGGGCTTTGACAGAACTTACCGGATCGGGAATACGACCATTCATATTGTTGCCGCAAAGCAAACGGAGGAAGAAAAGGATCGGCGGTTGAGTGAAATCATTGAGATTATTGAGATGATTTGGTTGAAAAGAGCCCTCTGGTGAGGGCTCGATTGGTAAGCTTAATTTCCGGGTTTTCCTTCAGTATTTTTATTAGTTGCGAAGGCGAGCCTTTGGGTTTAATTCGACATTGGTAATATGCTGTACATAGCGGATTGCGCTTTGGGCAATTTCTTCGTCAGTGATTCTGTTTGCGTCATATTGGACAAAGGAAGGCAGGAAGGTCATGCCTACAAAATTGGCAGATGCCTGGAACGGTCTGGTCAGTTCACTCATTGAAAATGCATTGGAACCTCCGGCTTGATAAGCATGTTCAGGTGCACCGGCGGAAATGGCCAATACCCATTCTTTACCGTTCAATTTGGTTCCGCCGGGGCCGTAAGCCCAGCCATAGGCAAGCACTTCATCAAACCACTGTTTTAAGAGCGGGGGACTGCTGTACCAATACAACGGAAACTGGAACACGATACGATCGTGGGCGAGGAGTAATTGCTGTTCAAATTCCACATCAATGGGTTGATTGCGGTATTTTTCATAGAGATCGTGAACGGTTATGCCCGGTTCATTCAAAACCGCTTCTTTCCATCTTTTATTGATTCGCGAGGATTCGATGTTCGGGTGAACAACGATCACCAGCGTTTTCATCTATGTCTCCTCCTTCTATCTTTTATTGTTTGTACAAACAAATATGTGATTAAAAATCTTACTCGGTTAATTTGCGCATTGCCTCCACAATTTGACTGCTCAGCAGATCGCCTGTTTCTTTTCCGAGAACTTCTGAATATCTTTTATGCAGCTCATCCCAGCATTCTTGAATTTTGCTTTGAAATTGCACCCCGGCTTCGGTAGGGTACAGTTTCGACAGTTTCCCTCCCGTTTTTCTCTCGACCAGGCCTTTTAAAATCAATTTATCGACAAAGCGCGTGACGGTCGAAGGAGAGACATGTAATATTTTTCCCAGATCAGTTGAGGTAATACCGGGTTGTTCAATCACCACAAGGACGATAAAAGCGTATGTCGGGGACAAGCCGATCGGAGCAAAAGTTTCCTCCGCCATCTTTCTGATCTCGCGAGCCAGGCTTTGAGTCGTAAAGTAGAGGCATCTATTTAAAAGGTTCTCGATCATGTACCATCACTTCCTGCATATTTGTTTGCGCAAACAAATAATATGATAAAGCACGACCGATGTCAATGGTCAAATACCATTTATTAATTTGATTCGTAATTAATCACAGAATTTAACATTTATAATTTTTATAATTTTATATTGACTGAAATAATAATAATTGATAATATTCTAATATCATGTTGTCTAGACAAATAAAAGGAGGGGGCATTGCGTTGCGTTAAACGAATTCTGTTGGCGGCAATGGCGCTGACCGTTCTTCCCGCCGGTTTTCTGTACAGCCAAAAACTGAAAGCGGAGAAGTCAGTGAACCCTTGTGCAACGGACGGGTTGTGTTCCTTGAAAGAGGCTTACCAAATTGCCCGGAAAAAGGCAAGAGCATGGGATCGTCATGCGGAGCTCCTCGTCATGTCCAGCGTGGATGACGGCGAGAAGCAAAAAGCCGGGTCTGAAGGTAGAAGGAAAAATTGGAATTTCATCTTTGCAGATCTATCCTCTGAACAAACGTTTGCCATCACAATGCACGACGGCCTTATCACAAAAGAAATACCTTCCACGGAAAAGACGGATCAAGCGTTTTTAATTCCCACCCAACTCATTCAGCTCGATTCAACCGATGTCATTGTAAAAGTGAAGCGCCATTTCCATGTCAAACCAGGACAGAACCGGGCGAGGGGATCTCGCTTCCCAAAAATCCCAATATTGGGTTGACATCTTTTTCGACTATGAGAACAATCCCCAAGCGGTTCCAAATGCGATTCAGTTTGGTGATCAAAAAGTAAGCTATACCGTCACATGGTAAAGATTGACGATGGGAAAGAGCATCAGCCCAGCTTATACAAGGGAGGGAGAAAAATGTTGAAAAAAACACTATTGGGCATTCTTTGCCTGGCGATATTGATTGGGACGTTTATGGGAGTGCCTTTAATCCCGAAGGCTAACGCGGCAATTGATTCCGATGACTTTCTGAAAGCCAGCGGGAAAGTAATCCGGAATCACTCCGGTACCGGTGACATAGTCAACTTGCGGGGGACGAACCTTGGAGGTTGGCTGTTGCGGGAAGACTGGATGTCGCCAGCAGGAGCGGTTGACGAGTACACCTTGCGGCGCAAACTGATTAGCCGTTTCGGAGAGGCGGATACGCAAGAGCTGCTGAACGCATACCACGACACCTGGATTCAGGCGAGCGACCTTGACAATATCAAGAATTTGGGCATGAATGTGGTTCGCGTACCGATGTATTGGGAAGATTTCATGAATACGGACGGTACGATGAAACCGGACAGCATCACATTCAGAAAATTGGACTGGCTTGTTTCTGAAGCCGGAAGCCGCGGAATTTATGTCATCCTGGACCTTCATGGTACACCCGGCGCCGATTGTCCGTGGCAATCCTGCGGTCGCGAAAATTACAATCAATTGTGGAAGAACGCCACCTTCCAGGATTGGACCGTTCAAATTTGGCAGCGACTGGCTGCGCATTATAAAGGAAATCCGACTGTAGCTGCTTACGACTTGTTGAATGAACCGCTGGTCACGATGGGGGAGGGAGAAAACTCCAGCCAGATCCAGCAAAAGATGCAGTTCTATAATCGGCTCTATCAAGCAGTTCGTGCGGTCGACCCGGACCACATTCTCATTATTGCGGCTTTCTTCGATTGGTATGCGGCTTATCCGCCGTCCACCTATGGATGGACCAACGTCGTTTACGAGACACATCATTATAACTTTACAAATTATGATGACTGGAATTTGACCAATTCTGAAATAGAGAGATGGCTGACCGATCTGGCCAATTACCAAGCCAAATGGAACATACCTTTATATGCCGGTGAATTTTCATTCGGTCAAAACGATTTGTATGAAAAATGGCTTTCCAGGTTAAATGCCCTCAATGCATCTTGGACCAACTGGAGTTATAAAGTGAAGGGCGGCGGAAACTGGGGTTATTATATCAACAACAACAACCCGTCTCCCAATTTGGATACTGACAGCAAAAGCACCATCATCGAAAAATGGAAAAAATTCAGCACAGACAATTTCACTCCCAACACAACGCTCCAAAATATCGTTAAAAAATACACAACCGCACCTCCCGTTCCGGAAACCGTGTACAGTATCAAAGCGGTTGCCAACGGCAAATATGTGAGTGCCGATAATTACGGGAACAATCCGCTTATTGCCAATCGCGATGCCGTAAAGGAATGGGAAGAATTCAAAATCATCAACAATCCGGACGGAACCGTTTCCCTCCTGTCGATGGCCAACCATAAATATGTGAAAGCGGATTTGAATCAGCAGGGAAAACTGATCGCATCAGCAGATATCGTTCAACAGTGGGAGAAATTCAAATTGGAGCCTCTGGGTGACAATACCTATGCCCTGAGGGCTTTGGCGAACAATATGTATGTATGTGCTGATCTGAACCAGTCTTCGCCGGAGTTGATCGCCAATCGCAGTTCGGTTGGTGGCGCTTGGGAGTCTTTCACCATAACGGTGGCTCCGTAAGGCTTTGATGATCCGTTTGTCAGAGACGTTTTACGGGTGGCAGCGCGTATGCCCGCGGAAAGTTGATCAGATGCGATTGTTTGAATATTTATGCGATTCAACCTGAAATTGCAATCTTCAAAGAAGGCTTCTCCACTTGGGAATGCGTCTGTTTGACATCCAAGTCGCTTTTCGGAATACCCTGTTTCTTGTTTTCTGATTTTTTCCGGCATAAAAGGAGGTATACGCATGTTCTTGAAGAAGGCATTCTCTGCAGGAATATGTTTCCTGTCCCTGGTAACCACCTTGTCATGCGGGTTTATGACAACTTCACCCAAGCAGACGGAAGCGGCCGGCTCATGGGTGCAAGTCTGGGGAGATGAATTTAACGGCAACAGCGTTGATAGTTCCAAGTGGAATTTTGAAATCGGCCCCGGACCCAATAACGAACTCCAACTCTATACCCCGAATAACGTTCATTTTGAAAGTGATCCTAACAACAGCGGAAACAAATATTTGGTTATTGAAGCCAAACGGGAAAACCAGGTATACAATGGTCGGACCTTTAACTATACTTCCTCAAGACTGAACACTTCAGGCAAATTTGATTTCAAATACGGCAAAATCGAAATGAGAGCGCAACTTCCGAAGGGGCAGGGAATGTGGCCGGCCTTTTGGATGCTGGGCAGCAATTACAGTCAGGCAGGCTGGCCCGATTGCGGGGAATTGGACATTATGGAATACGTGGGAAAAACCCCATCCACGGTTTATGGAACCCTGCATGGACCCAATTACTTCGGGTCGACGGGAATCGGCGCCTATCATGACACGTCCGACACGATCAGCACCCAGTTCCATACGTATACGGTGGAATGGGAACCAAATGTGATCAGATGGTATGTGGATGGCCAATTGTATCAGGTAAGGACGCCGCAAGATCTCGATGGACGCAAGTGGGTCTTTGACCATAATTTCTTTATCATCCTGAATTTGGCCGTGGGCGGGGATTGGCCTGGTTCCCCGGATAACACCACCATCTTCCCGCAAGATTACAAAATTGATTATGTCCGGGTTTATCAGCGCCAAAACAATGATTATGAGCCAGCTCCCGCGAAAAACTTCATTGCTTTGAAAGCGGCTGCCAACGGAAAGTTCGTGACAGTGGACAAGTTTGTCGGTGACCACAAGCTCCGCGCCAACCGCGATAGTGCCAGCGTGTGGGAAATGTTTGAAGTCAAAGATCTGGGGAATGGCAAAGTGGCGCTGTTGTCCTCGACCGATTACAAATACGTTTCCGTCAAGCCGGATGGCTCCGTCTACGCCGATAAAGAAACGGTCGGACCATGGGAAACTTTCCAGGTGGAAACCCAGGCAAACGGAAAAAAGGCACTTAAAAATATTGGAAATAACGAGTATCTGAGTGCGGATCTGAATCTGGATTCGGTACTGGTGGCAAACCGTCCGACGGCCAGTACATGGGAGCAATTTGACTTCGTGCAAAAATAGGCCAATCCTTTGCCGGTTTTCTCAATTCCCTGTGGGGAAGTTCCCTGCTTCCCCGCGGGGAGGATGACACCATTAAGCAGAGGGGACGAGTGCTTTTCAGCTGCGACCTTTGCGGCGAAGAAGCGGGAGAAAAGAGAAGCATCAAATACATTGGGACCCCTGCTTTGGATCTTTGTCAACAGGCTGCGGGTTCAATGTTCGGTACATTGAACCCTTTATTGTTTGCTCAGGGGATGTACTCCGTTACTCGTGAAAGGAAGGTTTAACAGTTGATAAAAAAATACGAGCCGATTTTCAAACCCTTTACTTTTCCCTCCGGAATTACCATTCGCAATCGTATTCTGATGGCTCCGTTGACAACTGCTTCGGCATTTGAAAACGGAATGGTTACACAGGACGAGCTTGCGTTTTATGAAAAACGTTCAGGCGGTGCGGGCGCGCTCATTACTGCCTGTGCTTATGTCGAAAAAATAGGAAAAGCCGTTGCCGGAGGTTTCAGTGCGGATTCTGACAAAATGATTCCCAGCCTGAGAAAAGTGGCCAAATCCATTCAAGGTAAAGGTTCCAAAGCGATCTTGCAAATTTTTCATGGCGGGAGCATGGTTTCACCTCAGACGATTGGAGGAGAAACGCCGGTAAGTGCCAGTGCTGTTCGGGCAGCAAGGGATTGGACCGTTACCCCCAGAGAAATGACGGAACAAGAAATTGACAATGTCATCAAAGCTTTCGGGGAAGCAACACGTCGGGCGATTGAAGCGGGTTTTGACGGGGTTGAAATTCATGGAGCCAATATGTACCTTATACAACAATTCTTTTCTCCGTATTCAAACCGACGGACAGATCAATGGGGAGGGACGCTGGAAAAAAGAATGCGATTTCCGCTAGCCGTCGTGAAATCCGTTTTAAACACGGTAAAAAAACATGCGAAAAATCCATTTCTTGTCGGGTATCGCATTTCACCGGAGGAAGCGGAAGAGCCGGGGATTACAATTGAAGATACCTTTCAATTGCTTGATAAATTGGCAGAGGAAAATCTCGATTATATTCACCTCTCGATCGGAGAACTGTGGAAAGGTTCAATCCGCAACAAAGAAGAAACTGAACCTTTGCTTCTTCGTATCCATGAGCGCATTGGTGACAAGATCCCGTTGATCGGCGTGGGGTCTGTCTGGCATCCGGATGAGGTCCTGCAAGCATTGGAAAAAGGGATTCCATTGGTAGCGCTGGGCCGTGCACTGATTGTCGAACCTGAATGGGTTCAAAAAGTGCAAAAAGGGAGAGTCAATGCAATTCGTAAAAGCTTGTCCGCTCAAGATAAAGAAAAATTGGTCATTCCCGATCCCATGTGGGAAGGTTTTTCAGCAATTCCGGGATGGCTTCCCATCAGGGAAGATCAATAAGGCCGGATGATCGTGAATTTTCAATAAAATGTGCCGGATGTCCTGTACATAAACAAATGACGCTTTAAATGCCTTAATGATTTCCTGAACATTTTTTTGATGTGCGGGAAGGAAACAAGCTGTCTGTAGGGTCAGGACAGCTTGTTTAAGCTCTTCATGAATGCACAAAGACCGAATTGGGGTTAAATTCATAAATTAATTATTGAAATAAATAAAATTATATGAAATAATATTATTAATTAATTTAATTTTCCAACCTGAAAGGGGGTGTGGAAGTTCGTTTTTTTCTAATAACATTATGGATTTGAGAGTTTCCCGGCCGTCCTCGTTATGCATCTTAAATCCATGTCCGACAGGAGGTCTTGCGAATGGTTAAAAAAATCGTTGCTTTGTGTGCGATCATCACTTCACTGGTAATATTCCCGTCCATACCGCAGTCCACCGCGGCTGTCTCCAATTCCATCTACTCGATTCCCGCCTCGTCCATCCCGTTCCCGACCGGAAACGGGGTGCTGTCCGTCAAGGTCATGAATGGAACGAACGGAGCTTATGCCGATGACCAAATCTATTGGGGGGTTCTGGGCATCGATCCATCCACCGGCCGTTGGAGTTACTTGGATTTAAACGGCAACCTGCAACCTATTTCCACTGCCTTGAATGATGCTCCCGGTCACTTGACGAAAAATGGGAACAATTATGCGAACATTTACCATAAAATCAGTGACGCAGAATGGATAAATCTACCCAAAATCACCTCCGGGAGAATGTTCTTGTGTGTTGGCTCCCCCTGCTACATCAAAACATATGACAACGGATTTGCCGGTCCCGATATCAACAATCCAACTGATCCCAACCGTGATGTTTATTTTGATTTTGTCGAATTTACCGTCAATGATTCGGGATATCATGGAAACACAACGCGGGTGGATGGATTCGGCTTCCCCATTCAGCATCGCCTTGTGAACAAATCCGGCTCATATGACCGGACAGTGGGCGAATTGGAAACGGAAACCCGTTCAGGATTGTTCGAAAAATTTGTCAATGAAGTTCCTTCTGAATTCAAGTCGCTCGCTACGGTGCAAGCTCCTTACCGGATCGTGGCCCCCATTCACGGCTCCTTTGCAGCGGGCGGGCCCAATGCCAATTACTTTGCCGGCTATTCCAACTTACCCACACAAGATATTTTACGGTGCGACGGAGCTGCTTCCGATGCGCAAACCTGTGCTGCCATCAACCGCCATGTCTACACGGAAAGCGACTGGAACAATGTCAGCCGCTATTATCAGGCAGCTCCGGCCAACTACTACGCCAAATTTTGGCATGATCACAGCATTGATCATCTCGCCTACGGCTTTGCCTACGACGATGTGAACGGACAAGCTTCCTATCTTGAAGTAAATGATCCCAAAGGCTTGATTATCCGCGTAGGTTGGTGATGCCCCCTTCAGGGGGGTCACCGGGTTTTTCCGGTAAAACCGCTCTTGGATTTCCGTTATAAACACGAAATGACTTGAGACTCCTTTTTGGGCTCAAGTCATTTTTTTATTTCCAGAGAACATACGCGGGAAGGGTTCCTGTACCGCCGCTTCTTGAACAGGGCGGATGCAGCTGCGTTGCATCGGAATTTTTTGAAAGGATCATTGACGGACAAAAGCGAACGATTTAGATTTTTGCGAGCAGTAAAACCCTTGCTTAGCGGTGGAGATGCGTCTTTGACAGAGGGATTTACCAATTTTTTTGCGTTTGCGCATCAGGAGTCTGCAAGCCTTCGATTTCCCGCTTTGATCTGATAAAGGCAATTAACTGGTTTATTTCCCCGTCCGAAAGGGGTTTGCCGTCTACTGTCAGTTTGATTTCGGATAATTGGGTGAGTTCGAGTTCCTGTATGTTTTCTTTCTCGGGATGAAAAGTTTCTGTATCTACACGGCCGAGCAGATAGTCGACCGAGGTTTCAAACAGATCAGCCATTAATTTGATCGCTTCCAATGAGGGACGGCGATATCCTGATTCGTATCCGGCATAGGTGCTTTTGGCGATTCCCAGCTGGTCGGCCGTATATTGCAGTGACCACTTTTTTCGCTTTCTCAATTCTATCACTCTGTTTAAAATCATGGCCTTCCCCCTTATATCGAACCTCATTATAATTTTCTTCTTTTGTTAAGATACCACAAAAGTACGCGAAATGAATAAAGTTTTGTTGATTTTCCCGGATACTCTCCCTATAATTACTCTTGGAGTTCGCGTTTAGCGTACATTATAGACTGCGATTCAAAAGTTTATCTTTGCCTGTTTTAAGGATGGAGCCTGAACGCTGTCTTTTAGATCGGGGTGGAGGATATGAAAAAACTGCTGTTGCTGGCCACCGGTGGAACCATCGCCTCCCTGAAAGGGGAAGAAGGGCTGGCTCCCGGAATGAAAGCTGAAGAACTTTTGGGATTCTTGCCGAAAGAACACCCGGATTACCATATTGAAAGCAAACTTTTGATGAATATTGACAGTACCAACATGCAACCTGAGTTCTGGGTGAAAATAGCAGAGGCCGTCGCTGATCATTACGATCACTACGACGGATTTGTCATCACCCATGGAACGGATACAATGGCCTATACATCTGCAGCCCTTTCCTATATGTTGCAAAACGCGGCAAAACCGATTGTGGTCACCGGCTCCCAGGTTCCGATCAGTTTTAATCGAACCGATGCCAAGAAAAATATTGCCGATGCGATCCGGTTCGCCTGTGAAGATATCGGGGGAATCTTTGTTGTTTTTGACGGCAGGGTTATCCAGGGAACCAGGGCGGTTAAATTGAGAACCAAGAGTTATGATGCTTTTGAGAGCATTAATCATCCTTATATCGCTTATATAAACGGATCAAAAGTGACTTATAACAATCCTGTTCGTCCGCCAAGGCACGGTAAACTTCAGTTTAATCCTTCACTGTGTCCGGATGTGTTTTTGATGAAATTGGTTCCTGGTGCGAAACCGGAGCTCTTTGATTATCTGAAGCATTTATACAAGGGTGTTATTATTGAGAGTTTCGGAAGCGGGGGAATCCCCTTTCAGGGCAGAAACCTTCTTCCGAAATTGCAGGAGCTGATCGCTTCAGGGGTTGCGGTTGTGATCACCACTCAATGTCTGGAAGAAGGGGAAGATTTGACCCTGTATGAAGTCGACAGAAAAGCGGCTCAAAATAAAATTATTCTTTCCGGAGATATGAATACCGAGGCCATTGTTCCGAAAATGATGTGGGTTCTTGGTCAGACAAATGATTTGCAAGAGGTGAAGCGGATGATGGAATCGCCGATTGCAAATGACATAACCCTTAAATACGAAGAAGAGAGTTGATAGGCGGATGAGTGATCAAGAGCTTTATCGAACGGAAAAAGATTTTCTCGGAGAAAAGAAAATTCCCGCCGATGTCTACTATGGCATTCAGACATTGCGGGCAAAAGAAAACTTTCCGATCACCGGATATCACCTGCACCACTCCTTGATTTGCGCCATTGCGATGGTAAAAAAAGCTGCCGCCCTCGCCAATATGGAAATCGGCCGGCTCAATCCGCGCTTGGGAAAAGTCATTCTCACCGCGGCTCAAGAAATTATCGACGGGAAGTGGCATGATCAATTTGTGGTTGATCCGATTCAGGGGGGAGCCGGAACCTCCATCAACATGAATGCCAATGAAGTGATTGCCAATCGGGGACTCGAACTTTTGGGCGAGCAAAAGGGGAATTATTTTATATTAAGCCCGAACACGCATGTAAATATGTCCCAATCCACCAACGATGCATTTGCCACTGCCATTCGGATTGCAACACTGAGTCTCCTGGAAAAACTGCTTGATACAATGGAATCTATGCATGGTGTGTTGAAATCCAAGGCAAAAGAATTTGACCATGTCATAAAAATGGGGCGAACCCATCTGCAAGATGCCGTTCCCATCCGTCTGGGTCAAGAATTTGAAGCGTACAGCCGGATGCTGGAGCGTGACATCAAGCGAATTAAACAGTCACGACAACATTTATATGAGGTGAATATGGGGGCGACTGCGGTCGGTACAGGATTAAATGCCGATCCCCGCTATATCGGGAGTGTAGTGAAACATCTCTCTGAAATCAGCGGGTTCCCATTGGTAAGTGCTGAACATCTTGTGGATGCCACGCAGAATACGGATGCCTATACGGAAGTTTCTGCGGCATTGAAAGTATGTATGATGAACATGTCCAAAATCGCGAATGATTTACGGTTGATGGCTTCCGGACCTCGTGCGGGATTTTCCGAGATCAGGTTGCCGGCCCGTCAGCCCGGTTCATCCATCATGCCCGGCAAAGTAAATCCGGTGATGGCTGAAGTCATCAATCAGGTGGCATTTCAGGTCATTGGCAACGACCATACCATTTGTCTGGCTTCTGAAGCCGGTCAGCTTGAATTGAACGTCATGGAACCTGTTCTCGTATTTAACTTGCTTCAATCCATCACGATTATGAATAATGCTTTCCGTGTTTTCACTGATTACTGCCTGGCGGGAATTGAAGCGAATGAGGAAAAGCTAAGGGAATATGTGGAAAGCAGCGTCGGTGTGATTACCGCAGTCAATCCCCATATAGGCTATGAAGTTGCCGCAAGAATTGCACGGGAGGCCATCCTTACCGGCCAATCCGTTCGTGAATTATGCTTGAAATATGATGTCTTAACTGAAGAAGAATTGGATCTGATCCTGGACCCCTATGAGATGACGCATCCCGTAATCGCCGGAGCTTCCTTGCTTGACAAAGAGTAGGGGATTTGATTCTTTCCGCTTGTGGGAAATACGCCCATCGCTTGCTGACAAAGTCTGTTTGCTTCACAGGCCGGCAAGCGTGCCATCTGCGGCCGGGATCCTGCGCAACCGAACAGTGTTTGCTTCTGTTTCGCGATGTTGGTGATCTTCCGGATCCGGCCCCCGGTTTTGCCTTCGTCATGAAATCAAGAAGAATTGCAGAAAGCCACCCGGATGAGAATGATTCCGGGCGGCTTTTTTTTGATTGCCACCAACACCGGTTTTTACAGCTTTTTCAACTGGATCTCTTGTGCATGTTTGCGAACTGCTTCCAATACGGCATCAACGATCTTGGATTCATAGGCTGTATCATAAACAGCTTGGCCATCCACGGTAATCCGGTACATCGCCGGTTTTTTTCTCAATTGAAATACTGAAGCGACACCCTCAACAATGGCATTTGCTAAACCATCCAAAAATGAGGAGTCCCGGAGCAATTCGTTTTCTCTTTGATTGGATATAAATAAGTTTTCAAGCAGGATGGCGGGCATCGATGTTTCTCTCAATACAGCAAAATTGGCCTGTTTTTTGCCTCGATCATGAATTTGATATTGGGTCAGATACTGCATGATATGTTTATGGATCTCGTCTTGGTAACGCACTGTTGAACTGGAGGCGTTCGGATGAATATAAGATTCAAAGCCATTGGCTGATGGACTGGCTGAGTTATTGTGGATCGAGATAAACAGATCACAATTGCGTTTATTGGCAAAATCCGCTCGTTCGTTCAATTCTATGAAACGGTCATCCCACCTGGTTAAAGATACCGTTACATCCTGATACTTTCCGAAATGGTCATTGATTTTTTTTGATAGTTCCAAAACGACGTCTTTTTCATTTAAACCAAAGCCTGTGGCCCCGCTATCCTTACCGCCGTGGCCGGGATCAATCACCACATATGCGCCCATCCGCTCTACCTCCCGCAAAATTTAATTAAGATTCTTTGTTTTACCAATCTGCCATAAAAAAATTGAAAAAATTTGGTTTATTCTTTCTTACTTTTATTATACCCCAACAAACGGGGACTGGATTGCGCGAATGTACAACGCTGTTCCTGGTAATTTCATAATTGTTTTATAACAAAAGGCAGGTTTTTTGGCATTTGCACAGTTCGTTTTCCATGCCGAAAAAGAATAATGGTCCGGTACTGTCCTGACCAATTCAAAGGATAAAAAGAGGGTTAATTTCTCACATTAAATAAGGATACCAAAGCGAAGGAAGTGAAGATCATGAATGCCCAATCAACATTTCAACATGATTCGGTTCAACAGCATTTAATCCATTATAAGGAAGGGCTTGGCAAATTCGCGGAAAAGATGCCGCATCTTGTACGGGCTTACAATGAATTTACGTCGCATTGTTTTCAGGAGGGGGAAATTCCCCTGAAATACAAGCATCTTATCGCATTGGCCATCAGTCTCCATGCTCAGGATGAGTACTGCATGGTTTACCATTCCAAAGGGTGCATTGATCAAGGATGCACGGAAAAGGAAATATTGGAAGCAGTTGGCGTGGCGGCTGCCATCGGTGGAGGGGCAGTGATGAGCCAAGGAGTCACCCTTTTGCAAAAATGCCTCAATGAGTTCAATCAAGGAGTGCATTAAGCGGCTGGGGAGAAAGCACTGCTTTTGCCGCCATCCTGTCCAATAAGGAGAACGTATAAGGGATACAAGCTAAAAAGCCCGGGATGGTTCGATTTATCGCAAAGTTTTCCGGGCTTTCCACTTATGGTGCGAGCTTTGCGCCTTTTTTGAATCTATCTAATGTTCGTTGTAAAATTGGCAACAGGTGATGGATTGGACATGTCCGGAATGCAGGTGTTCATGAAAACCGAGACATTAATGCCGCTTAATGTATTCTGCAAGAAAGCCGGGTTTGTCGGTCATTACCAGTTTTGGATGGGGAGGCGTTTTCTTGAGCGATACTTTTTCCAAAGCGGAGCAGGAAGTTGTTTATCGGGTGATTCGTGCCCGGCGGGATATTCGCCACTTTTCGGGCCGCCCGGTTCCGGAAAGGGTGCTCCTGCGGATTTTGCAAGCAGCCCATCATGCCCCCTCCGTCGGGTTTATGCAACCGTGGAATTTTATCCTGGTTCATTCAAAAGAGATTCGCGAACAGATTAAGAGTTCATTTGAAGAGATGAACGCTGATCAGCTTAAACAGATTTCCGAAACAGATCGAAAAGAATTGTACAGCCGTTTGAAGCTGGAAGGAATCATGGAGGCGCCTGTCAATCTGGCCGTCACTTGTGACCGAAACCGGGATGCCCCGTTTGTTTTGGGGCGGGGGCCCATGCCGGAAACCGATTTGTTCAGCACCTGTTTGGCAATTCAAAACATGTGGCTGGCTGCGAGGGTGGAAGGCGTCGGCGTTGGCTGGGTCAGCATTCTCAACCGTGAGAGAGTCGAAGAAATTTTAGGGCTTCCTCCGGGAATCAGGCTGGTGGCCTATCTGTGCATCGGATATCCGGTGGAATTTCGTGAAAAGCCGATGCTGGAAGAATTGGGTTGGAAGTCGCGGATGGATTTGAAGTCATTGATCTATGAAAATCAGTGGGGGCAGGAATTGAAATCGTTCCATCTGGATTGAGGCGATCAGAATGACATGTCGGATGTCTGTGCATTTTTTCCCCGTGTGCGGAAAAACAAGCGTTTTCAAAGGTATCCATAATGCATACGTTCATTTATAAACCATGGTGGCGATCATTTCCAAATGAGCAAACTCTTCTGTGCCGATGTCGGTCAACAGCCCTTTCACCTTGTCAGGCAGGGTATAGCGTTGGTTCAAGTAACGAAGGGCGGCTGAGAGTTCTCCGTCTGCCCCTCCGTACTGTTCAATGAGGTACTTGGCCAGTTGGGGATTGCATTTGCTAACGCGAACCGGATATTGCAACTTTTTTTCGTAAATCCACACAAAAATCAGCCTCCTTAGATTTCCCAGGGCCAGGGACCTTCATTCCAGCCGTTGGGATACTGATTCATGCTTTGGCCGAAGTTGCGCAGAGGTCCGTAGTGTTCTTCATATGTACGTGCTATTTTTTTCCGTTCGTTCACGTACCAGTTGAATTGCTGCAATGCTTCCAGATCGCTGGGATGCGTATCGAGATAAAGATTCAGTTCCACCAGAACAAAATCGATCTCCTGTAACTGCCGCAGCAGTTCACGCTGGTGTTTTTGGTTCATGAATCATCACCTTTTTGCCATTTTGGTTTATGGTAGGGGCTGTACAGAATCGGCCATAGGGTTCCGTGGATGAGTGCTTCACTTGGAGGGAATTGGGGAAGGCAGGGTGGTTGGAAACCTAAAAACAGATTTGGAGGTACGACATACCTTTTTTTACGTATCGGGATACAAGGGTCATCGGGACTGACATAGGGGCACCACACTCGTTCCTGATGAGTAAAAGGATTTGGAATGCGCCTGAATTTGCTCATTCCGACCCACCTTTCTGGCGATATGAAAAGTTTCTTACAAAAATATATGATTTACATTGCATTTTATTCGTAATGGTTGTGTTTCAATTGACCCATTGCCTTCGATTTCTTTTTTTGCAAAGCGTTTGCGGAGCACCTTCAAATGATGGCCTTCTGGTGCAATTCCTCCATCTTATCCAATTTTTCCTACGTATTGATTGAAGCAAAAAACGCATGATAAGAACAACAAAGCCAAGGAGGTGAAAACACATGGCACAACAATCTCGCAGCCGTAGTTCCAACCAATTGCTGGTCGCTGGTGCTGCTCAAGCTCTTGATCAAATGAAATTTGAGATTGCTCAAGAGTTTGGTGTTCAACTTGGTCCTGATACCACTTCCCGCGCCAACGGTTCTGTCGGGGGAGAAATCACCAAACGCCTCGTTTCGATGGCTGAGCAACAACTTGGCGGAGGCTTCGTTGGTTAATCTCAATTGAATAAGCTGGTTTCTGAATGCGGTGGCCGGTCCGGTCACCGCAATTATTTTGCTGCAAGAAGGGATTTTTGGTTTTTTAATAGAATAATTTTGATTGTTCGATGTCATGATCACAGATTTTTATTACTCGGGAGGGGTAAGGATGACAGAATTTTATAACATTGCAAATGATATTGACCGGCATGCTGACAAAGACCGGGTGGCCATTCGCTGGATGAATGAAAATGGGGACAAGCGAATCGTTACATATCAGGAATTGAAAGAAAAGTCAGATGAATTGGCATCTGCATTTATAAAGGAAGGATTGGTCAAAGGCGACCGGGTTCATATTTTGTTGCCGAGGGTACCCGAAGCGTATATCGCCTATCTCGCTTGTCTCAAAGCAGGTTTGGTGATTTTGCCCGGATCCGAAATGCTCAGGGCCGGTGATATTGCGTATCGGATGAAGCATGCTGAAGTGAAAGCGGTCATCGCCGATGAAAGCTTGACGGAGAGAGTTGATGAAGCTGCGTCAGATACTGGTTTGTCCTTTAAGCGGTATGTGCGCGGGCAGGCGCATAAAGATTGGATTTCCTTAAGCGGTTTGCAAGGCGATTCCGAAATCCGGCTGCCGCAGACGCGCCCGGATGATATCGCTTTCATTTCCTATACTTCCGGCACGACAGGGGGACCAAAAGGAGTGATTCACCACCATAGCTGGGCGATCGCCCACCAGCAGACAGCGACCGGATCCTGGCTTGATCTTCACCAAGGGGATATTGTTTGGGCCACTGCCGGGCCGGGCTGGGCCAAGTGGATTTGGAGCCCGTTCGTCTCGACGCTGGGGGCGGGGGAGACCGCTTTTGTGTATCAAGGAGCGTTTCATCCGGAAAAATATCTCCGGTTATTGCAGGATCAAAAGGTGAATGTACTCTGCTGCACGCCGACAGAATATCGCATGATGGCGAAAACGGAAAAGCTGGAAAGGTTTGATCTCTCGCATCTGCGGGTTGCCGTCAGCGCAGGGGAACCTTTAAACCGGGAAGTGATTGACACATTTGAAAAAGTTTTCGGTATACGGGTGCGTGATGGATACGGGCAGACGGAAAATACATTGCTCATCGCGACATTGAAAGATATTCCCCCGAAACTGGGATCGATGGGAAAACCGACTCCGGGAAACCGCGTGTCAATCATCAATGATCAGGGCGAGGAAGTAAAGGCGGGAGAAGTGGGGCATATCGCCGTGCATCGTTCTTCCCCGGCGTTGTTTAAAGGGTATTACCGGGATCCCGAGCGCACAGAAGCGGCATTCATCGGGGATTGGTATATCACCGGCGACCGGGCGCGAAAAGATGAGGAAGGTTATTTCTGGTTTGAAGGAAGGGCCGATGATATTATTATCAGCAGCGGCTACACGATTGGGCCGTTTGAAGTGGAAGATGCGCTGGTCAAACATCCGGCCGTGAAAGAGTGCGCCGTCGTTGCCAGCCCTGATCCCGTGCGCGGCTCCATTGTAAAAGCGTTTGTCATTCTGAAGGAAAATGTGGAACCGGGGGAAGAATTGGTCAAAACCTTGCAGAACCATGTAAAAACGGTGACCGCTCCTTATAAATACCCGCGGGAAATCGAATTTGTCGACTCGCTGCCCAAAACGACAAGCGGAAAAATCCGCAGGGTGGAGTTGCGGGAACTGGAGAAACAGAGAAAGAATGCCGGGGCTTGATGGGAAATCTGAAAGTTCGATATAATAAGTGGGACTTGGACTTTAAAAGGAGAAAAAGACATGAAAGTGTTTACACACGGCAGCAATATCAACTTTGCCTGTTCGGCCCGGGAGATGACCGGAAGTGAACTGGAACGCCTGATTCACGAGTACCAACAGGAGTACCGTGAGCTGCTGTTTGGAAAAATTGATTTGGAACAAAGCGAAATTTATGTATACGGCACTTTGGAGGAAGCGGTGATCAATGAGGATGGAGACCGCTGCCGTTTCCGTTACCGCTCCGAACAGGGAGAAGGGATGGAGGAACATCCTTTTGATCAGCTGCTGTTAAGCCAGGAAGCCCACTTCGACATCATCGATGAGAAAAAGGGACGCACAGGTTACCGCGTGCTTTATGTCACCTTTTTGGAAGACGGTGAGGACAGGGAAACAAGTTATTTTTTCGCTGATGCCAACGGGGTCAGCCAGCCTCTTGCCTGCGTGGCCGAATTTTGGCAGCAGGTGATTGACATCGGACGGGATGTCGATTTTACGATGACCGGCTGTTCAAGAGAATGCGGGTGTGAATAAAAAAAGGGTAGAAGCCGACAGGGTTTCTGCCCTTTTTTTATTTGCATGGGTGAATAACGTGTGAATGTTGCTGCGCATTTCATACTACTAAGATAAACGTGCGCTGGGATGGGAGGGAAGCAAGTTGGCTACACGTCCTTCAAAAAAAGAGTTTGCCGATTGGATCAATACCTTGACGGGTTCCGAAGTCATGACCGAAAAGAAACTGGATCAAATTTTGTTTAATGCAAAAAAGAGCGTGCAGAAACAGGGGATGAATGGTCTGTTTGAGTATATGCGCCAGTTGCTGGGTTTACCGATCTCGGATGAATTCATGCAGCATATTCTTGAACGTCTCAGTTCGCCGGACGGAGCATCTGCATTATTTCAGGAATTTCAATTAAATGTTCCGGCAGAGATCCGGAAGGCCACCAAGAAAAACAACAAGAAAAAATAATTTTTACCACTTCTTCTTTCCTTTTTGTTTCATCACTTCTCTGACAATTTCCCTCATCGCCGGGGAATTGAAAATATCGTAGAGACTGTCCCCCGTCAGGTTTTGCCCGCTTTCCATCTTGTTGTCATTACTGTTTTGCCCTTGTTTAGCCGGAGTTTTCGTAACGTTGTTTTTGTTTGAACCGGCGTTTCCTCCCTGAGAATTGGTGCTTTTTTGCGTCTGTGTCCGATTCAGATTCGCCAAAGATTGGATCATCTTCATGAAGGCACCTTTGTCACTTAGCGCCGTGTTTAAAGAATGGAGTGCATGCAAGATCTCTTCCACGTTCATTGTCGTTTTGGAAAGGTTGCCCACCCATTTGTGGATTTGCGTCCAATAATCGGCGGGATCATCGCCAGCGATCAGATTGAGGAGCTCTTCAGGCAACGGGGGGATTTCCTTCTTTTTATCCATCTCATGCCACCTCCCTTTCCGCCTGTTAAAAAATATATTCACTTTTTGGGCAATGAGTGAAGATGGGAGTGAAAAGCGATGTCTAATCCAAAATGGCTGCTCCCTTCATCAGATCAAGCAATACATCGGAGACGGCGGGTTCGAAAAATTTTTTATCTCCGGGACGGAACCCAGCTCGATCGTTATGTGGAGGATATGAAACGGTCAGGGATACGGCCGATTCGTTTTCTCACTCATTTGGGGATCGTCATCGGTGAATATTTTACGCCTTCCGCTTCGCATGTGATGGATGGACATCCGGCGGTGGAGTATACAGAACAGGATATTCGCATAACCATAACCGAACCGATTGTGGGGACGGTCACTCCCCCCTATGAACAAAAGATTCCCTGGGGGGTAGCCATGGTTGATGCCCCGAAGGTTTGGCCGATCAGCCGGGGGCGCGGGGTGCGAGTAGCGGTTATCGACACGGGAATTGCTGCCGATCATCCGGCAATCCGCGATAACTACAAGGGGGGAATCAATATTTTATCCCCGCATTTTTCCCCGACAGACTATAATGGCCATGGCACCCATGTGGCGGGGATCATCGCCGGCAGAATGGCGGAAACAGGAATTGTGGGCGTGGCCCCGCGCACGCATCTGTACGCGGTCAAAGCGTTCAACCGCAAGGGAAGTGCCAATTTGTCCGATCTGTTGAGCGCGATCAACTGGTGCATTGAAAATAAAATGCAAATCATCAACATGAGTTTCGGCATGGACAAATTAAGCGAATCACTGAAACAAGCAATACAAATTGCCCATCGTAAAGGGATTATCATGGTGGCCGCAACCGGAAACCAAGGATTGACGGCGAAAATTGATTTCCCGGCGCGCTATCCGGAGACGATTGCGGTCACTTCTGTCTCAAAAGACGGAAATCTCTCTTTTTTCAGCAATTACGGCAAAGGGGTTGACCTCGCTGCTCCTGGAGATCGAATTCCCTCTGCCTGGTTAAACAATTCCAAACGGGAAATGAGTGGAACGTCAATGGCAGTTCCGCATGTTACCGGAACGATCGCACTTTTATATCATCTCAATCCATCGCTGAATCCGGAACAGATCCGCTACATTCTGACACAAACTTCAATCAAATCGGGAAAAATCGGCATCGGTGTGATCAACTCATATCAGGCCATAAAGTTTTACCGGAAATTCTGGAGCTGAAAAATTCGTTTGTCCCGCAGCCTGCACCATATGTGACTGCGGGACATTATCGTCAAAGAAGGTTGGAAAACCGCTTCTCTGTCCCGGCATTTTTTGTGATAAACTAATACTCGTATCTAAATTAAGCATTAGACAAATGAAGGGTTGATCATTGCAATGAAGAAATTAAAGCAAAGATCAGCTTTAAATGGGCTGTTTTCACAGCGCTTGCAAAGTTTATGGTTGATCGTCGTCTTGCTTTTTGTCATCCTTACCCTGCGCCTGAGCTGGATTCAACTCGGGTCAGGAGAAAAGTACAACCAGTTGGCTGTGGAAAATAACTTCAAACAGATTCCCATCGTGGCTCCGCGGGGAAAAATGTATGACCGGTCAGGCAAGCTTCTGGTCGGAAACCAGTCGCTCTATTCCGCCATTTATCTGGAACCGGACAGCAGCCCCGAAGAAAAAATGGCCACGGCGAAACATCTGGCCCAAACGCTGCACATGCCGCTCGCCGATGTCTTAAGTGCAATGGATATCGGCCGGGATGCTCACGGCAAGCATGTGATGCGGAAACAGCCGCCGTATTATCCGAAAAAAATCAAGGACCGGCTCACTTCCGAAGAGGTGGTCAAAATCTCGGAGAATCCGGATCTGTTCCCCGGAGTCAATATCTTCACCGAGCCGCTTCGCCAATACCGAAACGATACCTTTGCTGTACAGACGATCGGGTATGTACGCCCCTACGCCGGCGCGAAAGAAACGATGGACAAATACAAACAAGCGGATGGCAAGTCAAATCAAGGCGGGTATGTGGACTGGGAACAGGTCGGGGTAGACGGTCTGGAGTACAGTTACCAAGATGTATTGCGCGGGCAAAACGGCTATCGTCTGGTCCGGGTCAATTCGACCGGCAAACTGGTCGATGTGCTGAAAGAGGTAGAACCGAAGCCGGGAGACAATCTTTATCTGACCCTGGATGAGAAAATGCAACTGGGGGCGGAGAAGTTCATCGCCGACCAACTGAAGAAACTGCAAACGTCTGGTGGTTCAAACCGGGCTCCGTACGCCAAAAATGCCTACGCTGTCGCAATGGAAGTCAAGACCGGGAAAATCCGCGCCATGGTCAGTTACCCTGATTACGACCCCAACATATGGAATGATCGGGTAACGGAAAAAGATTACCGCAATCTCAGCTATGTGATCCGGAATGGCACTATCCGCGAGGCACCGTATGATGCGCGTAATTCCAGTCATCCGGATAAAGAGTATGCCAAACATCCGTTATCGGTTCTTCCTTTGGGTTCAACCTTTAAACCGCTGATGGTGCTGATGGGGCTGTCGAAGGGATTGATTTCCCCGGAAACCGTATGGCGGGATGCCGTTTCATTTTATTACGCTAAGGCGACGCCGCCGATTCATAATTCGGGCGGCCACGATTACGGATATCTCACACCGGAAAAAGCGTTGCAAAAATCCTCAAATACCTTTATGGCCTGGTTGGGAACCCGGTGGTACAAACGGGATGGAATGAAGGTGATTCAGGAGTTTCGCAACTTTACACATCAATTTGGCTTGGGGGTTAAAACAGGTGTTCCTCTCCCAGGAGAGCAGGACGGTTCGGAAGACTACCTGCTCACGGCCAAAAAATATTCGGGTTTGGGCGCGATGGCTTTGGCTTCATTTGGTCAAGCCCAGCGCTATACGACGATGCAGTTGGCCCAATATACGGCAACCCTGGCGAATAAAGGAGAGCGGCTTCAGCCTCAGCTGGTGGATAAAATTGTCAACCCCAATACCCATGAAGAGAAAGTGATCAAACCGAAGGTGTTGAATAAGGTTAACATCAAGCCGGAGGATTACAATACCGTCTTAAAAGGGATGATGGATGTCACGCATGCCGGAGGTACGGCTGCCGGATTGTTTGATGATCTGCCGTTTGAAGTTGCCGCCAAAACGGGAACTTCAGAGCAGGACATTCCCGGCAGAGGAAGAGTGAACAACTCGGTCTTCATCGCTTTTGCTCCGGCAAAGGATCCGAAAATCGCGGTGGCGGTTGTTGTCCCGGAAGGCGGATACGGAGCCACTGCAGCCGGACCGATCGCCAAGTATCTGATCACTTCCTATTACGAACAATTTATGAAAAAATAAGCGGGGTGTATGGGAAGAAGAGACTTCGCCTGTTTCCCCGTTCGGGACTTACTTTTTAACGGTGATGAATGTCGATTGACACATTTGCTTTGGTCAACCTGGGAGAAATGAAACGGATGGGCTTTTAAATTGAGGAACAACCGGCAATTTCGGAGCAAAGACGGAAAATACGCGGTGTTTATTTGCCGCAGAGATACTTGCATTCGTGCCAAAAAGAGCAAATGGAACGGTGCCAACAAGCAGAAATAAGTCCCATCTACCTGAGCAGATGGGACTTATCTGTAAAGAAGTGATACGCAATTATTGTTTGTTTTTTTGAGCCATGGATTGGCTGTTTTGTTGGCGAACTTGTTGTGCGCTAGTTTCGGAAGCGAATTCGTTTTTGTAAGCAGCTGCTTTGGTGTTTTGTCCGGCAGCGGAAGCGAATTCGTTTTGGAAACCTTTGTTTGCAGCGCTTGCGCTTGCTCCGGCAGCGGAAGCAAACTCATTTTGGAAACCCTTGTTTGCAGCACCTGCAGCACTTGCGCTCGTACCGGCAGCGGAAGCAAACTCATTTTTATAGCTTTGATATCCACCCGGGCTTTGTTTGGATGCCTGGTTTTGGGCACGAACTTGTTGTGCATTGGTTTTGCTTTGTTGATCCATTCGTATCACCTCCTGTTAGATAGAGTGCCCGGGGGCAGGTGATTTATTTCTCCCTTTTTTTGCCAAGCTCATCAAAACCAAAGGAGGCTTTTATGAAGCAAACGGTATCAACGATGTTTTGGCGGTGCTTACCGAAAAAAGCAATATCCCGGCTGATGGGGAAGTTTGCCCGGCATCCGCTCAGCCGCCATCTCATACCTGTCTACATCCGTTATTTTGATATTGATCTCGAGCCGGTTCGCAAACCGTTGCATGAATTCCAAAACCTGCTTGATTTTTTTGTCAGGGAACTGACACCTGAAGCCAGGCCGATTGCCGCAGGGGATGACGTGATCGTGAGCCCTGTTGACGGAACCGTTTCCCAGGCCGGGCAGATTGAGAAAGGCACTCTGATTCAGGCGAAAGGGGTAGACTATTCGCTTGATCAGCTTTTGAATGATCACCCTTCCTTCGTCCGCAAATTGCAAGGGGGACAGTTTCTTACCATCTATTTAAGTCCGCGCGATTACCACCGGATTCATATGCCGGTTGAAGGTGTCATTCGTGAATGCTCCTATATTCCGGGGGAATTATATCCGGTGAATGAAACAGGAGTCAACCTGTTTCCGGGTCTGTTTACGATCAATGAACGAATCGTTTCTTACATAGAAACCCAATTCGGCTGGATGGCGCTTGTCAAGGTTGGCGCAACCAACGTCGGCAGCATCAAGGTGGAATATGATGACAATATCGTCACCAACCCCGATTGCAAGTGCGCGGCTTTCCACAAGTGTTATCAGTCACCGCAAGTGCTGGACAAAGGAGCGGAATTGGGCCGGTTTGAATTTGGCTCCACCGTCATTCTGCTGTTTGAACCAAAGAGCATCAAATGGATGATTTCGCCTGAGCCGGGAATCAAATTAAAGATGGGACAGGCCATTGCAGAAGCGGTCAAAAAAAAGGAGGACGACCGGGATGCTTCGCCACACGTTGATTCCCCTTAAGCGCTTTCCGCAGGTTTTCCCCGTTGTGACCAGCATCATCCTTGTTCAAACCATTGTTTTTGTCATGATCCTCCTGTCAGGAAAAGCGAACGATCCCTCGACCTGGGGACGATACGGGGCTTTTGTCGGTTGGCGGATTGATGAAGGGGAATATTGGCGGTTAATTTTTTCACTGTTTGTTCATGTGGATTTCATGCAGTTGTTCGTGGTTGCGCTCTCCATATACATATTGGCTCCGCAGTTGGAATGGTTTTTTGGAAAGCTGCCCTTCTTGTTTCTTTTTTTGGTGACGGGTTTCTTTGGAAATCTGGGCGTTTATCTGATGGGAACCGAAGGGGTTTACACCGGCGCTTTTGAATCGATATACGGCCTTGTCGGTGTTTATCTTTTTTTGTATATCCGCGGGATGATTCATCCGCTCCTCGGCAGGGGATTGCTCGTCATCTTGATCATCAATCTGGTCTTCGATTATCATTTTCTGTTTGCCCATATCCTCGCCCTTTTAAGCGGGTTTGTGTTTGCCGCGATCTTTATTCAATATAAGCAGATGAAAGAAAATCAAGATTCCGAGCAGTAAAAAAGACGGCCGGCATGATGGTGGTGAAAACCGGACATGCCTGGCCGTCATCCGCTTTTACAAAAAAAGTGCATGGTGCAGGAGAGTTCTTGGTTAAGCTAAGACTGGTGAGAGACAATGCACATCTTTGGTAGAACTGACCGGCTTGATCGGGAAGCTTGGTTGCTTTTGCTCATGAGTGGTCTGTTTGCCATCGCATCCGCTCTGTCCAGTTCGTTTGTCAATATTTATTTATGGAAACTAAAAAACGACTGGATTCTGATCAGTTGGTTCAATACCATTCATTATGGCTCAGCCGCTACCACTTTTGTGTTGGCCGGCTGGATGACCAAGCATATCGAGCGGGTGATTGCAATTCGCTTGGGAGTAGCCGGTTTGTCAGTTTTTTATCTGTCTGTCTTATGGTTGGGCACGAAAGCCGTCGATTATATATTCTGGCTGGGAATTCTGATGGGAGTGGGATCGGGGTTTTTCTGGCTGGCGTTTAATGTTCTCTATTTTGAAATCACCGACCGGAAGAATCGGGATGTGTTTAACGGAGTCAATGGTTTTCTCACATCGGTTGCCGGGATCGTGGCCCCGTTTATTTCCGGTTACATCATCAGCCATATGGGGAAGTTTGCGGGTTACCGCATCATTTTTGCGGTTTCGCTAGCCATCTTCATCAGTGCCGTGATGGTCAGCTTTTTTTTTAAATCCCGCCGCACCCGCGGGGAGTATCAGTTGCTTCCCGTTCTGAAACTGGCCGGGACGCGGGGCAGCAATTGGTACTGGGTGAGTTTGGCCATGGCGGCGCAAGGGTTGCGCGAAGGCATTTTCACCTTTTTGATCAGTTTGCTCGTTTTTGTGGTGACGAAAAATGAATGGGAATTGGGCGGTTTTTTTACGGTACAATCGGCGGTTTCCTGTCTTGGATTTTTTATTGTCAGCCGTTATATGAAACCGGCCCTTCGTTACCGTTTTCTCCTGATCGGGGCGGCGATGATGGGGATTCTCATCCTTCCCCTCGTCGTCTCTCTCAGCAGTGGATCCCTGTGGATTTTGGGGGTCGGCGCTGCCTTTTTCTATCCTTTTTATGCGGCTCCGCTCATGGCCTCCGTCTTTGATGTGATCGGTGCCACGGAGAGAGCGGCGCGGCGGCGGATTGAATGTGTGGTTTCACGGGAATTGGCCCTGAATCTTGGCCGGATCACGGGGATTCTCTTTTTTATCTGGTGGATGAGTACCTTCCCCAATCTTTTTCAGATTCGCTGGTTTGTGCTGATCATCGGATTTACGCAATTGTTGGCCTGGCTGGCCATCCGGCATGTACCTGTCGGAACGGGGGAAATGGTAAAGAAGGTTGCCGGCCGTCCCTGAAGGCGGTGGAAGCATGCGGGCACCCATTTGGGAATGCCCGCTTTTTTCTAATGGCGATGCACGATTCCGCTTGTGACGGGGTAGTGGTAAAGTTGCCCGCCGATCGTGCGAATGACGGCCATGATGGTTGCGCAGAAGGCAAAGAGCGAGATGAGGGGAATCAGCAAAAATCCGATCAGCACCAGCGTCAGAACCGCGCTCACCGCCACGGCGACCAGTGAGAACAGATGAAATGCGAACGCTTCTTTGGCGTGGTGCTGCACAAAAGGCGAATTTTTTTTCGCCATCATCAAGATGACAGGAAGCAGAAAAGGAAAGAAGAAAAGGCTGGCATGGCATAAAACCGCAAAAATTTTATCTTCCGTTGTAACCATTTGATTCACCTTTCGAATGAAATGAATTAAAATTCAAAATATAGGGTTCGCCTTTTAATCTTCTCTTAAATTTAAACGATGATGGTTTGTTTTACAAGGGAGGAATTCAGGTGATTTATTACTTTGCCTATGGTTCGTGCATGGACGAGCAGAGCTTTGCCCAAACGGTCGGAAAGGATCATTATGAAGTGGCGGGAGCAGCAGTCCTGAAGGATTATCAGCTGGTCTTTAGTGCATTCAGCAAGAAACGGAATGGAGGGGTGGCCGATCTGGTTTTTGCGCCGGGCGAAGAGGTGGAAGGCGTCTTATATCGGATCACGCCTGAAGCATTGGAACCGTTGGATGAGCGGGAGGGGGTTCCGAGCGGCAAATATAAGCGAATGGATGTCCACGTTTGCTTTCAGGAGCAGCTGGTTCGCGCAATGACCTATACGATTGTGAACAAAGAACAGGAAGAGATCAAGCCGAGCAAAGAATATTTGCAGCTGATTTACAACGGAGCGTCCCGCTTTCTCAGCGACGCCTACCGGACGAGATTGGCGGGGGAATGGTCGAGCAAATTCGGCATTTCCGATTTTTTGCAGGAAACATAGTTCCGGTTTGCGTTTGCATGGTTGGAGAGAATTCGGAATGGGAAGGAGTACGGCCAGTGGATCATTTGCGGGAGCTGCTTGCCAAACAGAAGGCTTTTTTTCACGAAGGGAAGACAAGAGAGACACCGGTTCGTTATGAACGACTCCGCCTCTTGCGTGATGCGATTCGCCGCTATGAACCGGATATTATCACCGCACTGAGAAAAGACCTGAATAAGTCCGAGTATGAAACCTATTTGACGGAATTGGGCGTCATCTATGAAGAAATCAAGTATGTGATGAAACATCTGAAAACGTGGACGAAGCCGAAACGGGTCAAAACTCCTTTGATGCTGTTCGGTTCCAGAAGCTATATCTGTCCCGAACCGTACGGGGTCAGCCTGATCATTTCTCCTTGGAATTACCCGTTTCAACTTACGGTTTCCCCGCTGATCGGTGCCATCGCTGCCGGCAACTGTGTCGTGCTGAAGCCTTCCGAGCTGGCGCCGCATACCGCCAAAGTGATAAACCAGATGCTGACAGGCATTTTTGAGAGCGAGTTCGTCGCAGTCGTGGAAGGTGGCGTTGAGACCAGTTCGGCATTGTTGGATCTGCCGTTTGACCATATCTTTTTTACGGGCAGTACCCGTGTGGGGAAAATCGTGATGGAAAAAGCGGCCCGATCGCTCACTCCGTTCACCTTGGAACTGGGTGGAAAAAGCCCGGTCATCGTCACGGAGGACGCCCATATTGATCTGGCGGCGCGACGGCTGGTGTGGGGGAAATTCATCAACGCAGGGCAAACCTGTGTCGCGCCGGATTTTCTCTATGTTCATGAAAAAGTGAAAGAAGCGTTGATAATTCGGATGAAAACGGAAATTTCCCGTGCTTTCGGCGAAAACCCCCTGGTCAACCCCAATTATACGCGCATTGTCAATGAGCAGCATTTTGCCCGTCTGTCCGGCTTCCTGAACGACGGGAAAGTGATTTATGGCGGGCAAAAGGATGAAGAGAAACTTTTGATCGCCCCTACTTTACTGGACGAAGTCACATGGGAGATGCCGGTGATGCAGGAAGAAATTTTCGGCCGATTTTGCCTGTTTTTTCATATCAGGAGATTGACGAGGTTATTCAGGTGATTCGTGAGAAGCCGAAACCCCTGGCTTTATATCTCTTTACGGAAAACAGGGAAACCGGGAAAAAAGTGATCGAATCCGTTTCGTTCGGCGGAGGGGCGATTAACGATACACTGGTTCATCTGGCAACGCCGTACCTGCCGTTTGGTGGCGTGGGCCCGAGCGGAATCGGAAGCTATCACGGCAAATTCAGTTTTGATTGTTTTTCGCACCAAAAGGGCATTGTAAAACAATCGACGAAAATCGATTTCCCGTTTCGTTACCACTTCAGCCAAAGCGGCTTGAAGTTGCTGAAAAAGATGATGAAGTAAAAAAGGGGCAATGATCATGCCCCTTCTTGGCGTTTTCATTGGCTGCCTCAACCGTTGCCTTTTTCCGGCCCTGTCGCAATCGGATTTTCTTTATGGGAAATCCAGTCGCTCCAGCTCCCCGGATAGAGTTTCACCCGCGTAAATCCGGCTTCTTTCAGTGCGAGCACATTGGGCGTGGCTGTTACACCGGAACCGCAGTAAACAATCATTTCCTTATCCTTGGGCAAAGAGGAAAAATGATGTTTCAGTTCCTCTTTGCTTTTCCATTGCCCGTCCGGACGCAAAACATCTTTCCAGAAGAAGTTTACGGCCCCGGGAATATGGCCGGCGACGGGATCAATCGGTTCCTCCAGACCGAGATAGCGGTTAAGTTCCCGCGAGTCGATCAGCAGAGTATCTTGACGGTTCATTTTTTGTTTTACCTCGTCCTGATCCGCAGCCATTTCCGCTATGATGTGCGGTTTAAAGCTGCGCGGTGTGGGGGAGGGAACCTCGGCGGTAACGGGGTAACCGCGTTCTTTCCACAGCTGAAACGTGCCATTCATCACACTGACCTTCGGATGGCCCAGATATGTCAGAAGCCACCAACAGCGGGCAGCCATACATCCTCCCTGATCATCATAGGCGATGACATGAATGTTCTCGTCCACTCCGATCGCGCTCAGAGTCTTGGCCAGGTCTTCGGGGTCCGGCAAGGGATGGCGTCCTCCGTGCTGTTGGATTTTGCCGGACAGATCCTTTTCCAGATCAAAGGCACCCGGCAAATGCTCCTGCCGGTAAGCCTTTTCTCCCGCTTCCGGACTGCCGAGCGTAAACCGGCAATCAACGAGCAAAACCCGGGGGTCGTTCAGGTGTTCATGCACCCAGCTCATCTCAACCAAATTCATGATCTTTCCTCCTTCGCTCTCCTCTGAATATTGTAACAAAAAGCACTCGCGAGCCCTGGCTGGAAAAATTCAAATGAAAAGGAAATAGTTTACCCAGAAAATTCGTAAATCAATTATAATAGGATAAATGTTGATGAAAAAGGGGGTAAGACAACGCTTGAATTTTTTCATATTGCTTCTTCTGTCGGCCGGATGGATTTATTTGTTTCTCACCGTCAACGAGCTGAAAAAACGGGTGATACGGATTGAGAAACAGATGAAGCCGCAAGCGGAGCCGGCCGAAGCTTCACAACCGGCTGCGAAACCGGAAAAACCGATGCCCGGCCAGCCCGTCGCAGCCAAACCGGGTATTCCCGTTCCGGACAAACCGTCTGTTCCGGTTCAGTCTGTGCCGAAAAAAGAAGCAAAAGCGAAGAAGCCGAGCCGTCCGAAGCGAAACAGGAAAGAATGGGAGTATCTGATCGGCGGGCGCTGGCTCAACCGAATTGGAGCCGTCGCTTTGGTCATCGGCCTGGTCTTTTTTGTGAAGTACGCTTTTGATCATCATTGGGTAAACGAAATCGTTCGCGTCCTCATGGGGGGAGCCTTCGGAATTTTGCTCCTGGCAGGCGGGCGCCATTATTATCGGAAGCAGTTGCCCATTTTCGCCCAGGGGCTGATCGGGGCAGGCACTGCCACCTTATATGCTTCCGTCTATGCCGCTTTTGATTTTTATCATTTTTTGTCATTCGGCATGGCGATTCTCCTCATGTCGCTGGTAACCATGTTGGCGTTATGGCAGGCACTCGTTTATGATTCACTGGCCATTTCCCTGCTCGGTTGGATCGGGGCCTTTATCACCCTGCCGGTGTTGGGAGCTGATCCTGGCAATCAAGTGGGCCTGTTTACTTATCTGGTGTTTGTCGCCCTGGGCATGGTATTAATCAGTTTGAAAAAAAGGAATTGGACCATTTTATATCATCTGACACTTTATGCGATCTATGTCTGCTGTTTTGCTCTGATGACGTCAAGCTCCCATTCATGGCATCTGTTATATTTAACGGCCTTCTGGCTGATCTTTTACCTGTACGAGCTGGCAGTGGCGCGCAAGCCGGGGGTCTGGCCCGCCGCCCATTTGGTGACCGCCAGCTTTAACGCCTTTTTCATGCTTCTCGGCCTCCTTATACTGCCGCTTCATCATGCGGTATGGACAGGAGAGAAAGTCTATCTGTTCAGTGTGGCCTATTTGCTGCCGCTGGCCTGGCTCAAATGGAAGCGGCGGGAACGGGAGTTTTCCAAGACAGAGCGAAACCGTTACGGTTTTACTTTTCTTTTTCTCGGAGAGCCGTTTCTCTCCTATCTGGAGGACGTCTTGAAAAGGGAAATGGAGGGAGAGGTGTTACGATGAAATCCGTTTTGGTGACAGGGGGAGCCGGTTACATCGGCAGCCACACTGTTCGGGAATTGAAAAAGCGCCGGATCCATGTGGTCGTGCTGGACAACTTGTCCACCGGACACCGTGAGGCGGTGCAAACCCCTTATTTTTATGAAGGGGATATTGCTGATGAATCGTTAGTAAAAGAGATTGTGCAAAAGCATCGGATCGATGCCGTGATCCATTTTGCCGCCAAAAGTCTTATCTCTGAATCGGTCAAAAAGCCGGACCTGTATTTCAGGGAAAATACGATGAAATCCTGTTCCTTTTTCGAAACGGTCATCCGCGAAGGAGTCCGGAACATTGTTTTCTCCTCGACGGCAGCGGTTTACGGATCGGCTCACTCCGCCCCGATCAGGGAAGATGACTCTTTGCGGCCTGTCAATCCCTATGGGCAATCCAAGTTGAAAACGGAAAAATATTTGCAATGGGCTGGGGCGAACCGAGGCGTAAAATGGGTCGCCCTGCGTTATTTCAATGCGGCCGGTGCTGCGCTCGACGGGGCGATCGGGGAAGATCATCAGCCGGAGAGCCATCTGATCCCCCTTGTCCTTCAAACCGCACTTGGACAGCGTGAGTCGGTCGCCATCTACGGTGATGATTATCCGACTCCTGACGGAACCTGCATCCGCGACTACATCCATGTTCTCGATCTGGCGGTAGCTCACATTTTGGCTCTTCAGGCGCTTGGTGAAGGCCATCTCCCGCAAAATTGCTATAACGTGGGAACCGGGTCGGGCTATTCCGTCCGTGAGATCATCGACATGGCCGGACGCGTTACCGGAAAGGCGATCCGCAGCACGATCGCTCCCCGCCGGGAAGGAGATCCGCCTATGCTTGTGGCCGACAGCAAGGCCTTACGGGAGCACTTGGGCTGGAAACCTCAATACAGCGATTTGCAGACGATCATAATGAGTGCGTGGAAATGGCATCAAACCCATCCATTTGGCTTTGAAAAAAGGGGATGAAAATCGCGGTGTTTCGTCATAAGTTGCGAATCGGCTTGTTCCTGATCCTGGCCGCATCGATTTTGTTATGTGCCTTCTCCGTATGGAAAGCCCGTGGCGATGCCTCTCAGTCCAATGATCTGCCTCCGGCTGGCCACGCGGGCTGGCACAAACATTCAGGCCACCGGATGCATCAGGCGCACCCGGGCCAAAAGATTCCCGCCAGTCATCCGATGTGGAGAAACGGTGGCAATCCATCACCGGACGGAAAACATTTTTTTGGCAACTTTCGCGGGGCGAATTCCGATCAACGGAAAGAACTTGTGTTTTTCTTTACAGCCTTTTGTTTCTCGGCGCTTTTGCCTTTGCTTGCGATCGTGTTTTCTGCAAAAAGGGAAAGATTGCGCCTCAGCAGCAGAAGGCCTTGTTGTGGAGCTTGTTGGGAGCCGGCTTGTGCTTGAGGGTGGCTCTCGCTCCATGGGTCGGGGGGCAATCGTTTGATCTCAATCTCTTCAAAAGTTGGGCCTTGGCCGCAGCCGAAAACTTCAGTGGATTTTATCTTCATGGTTCCAGCGATTACCCACCCTTGTACATTTACATTTTGTATCTGGTTGGCAAGGCAGTCTCGCTTCCGGCGTTGGGTTCCTATTTTACCCTGTTGATCAAGCTGCCGTCCATCGCGGCCGATTTGCTCACCGCTGCTCTCCTTTACCGGCTGGCCGCCAAGCATCTTTCGGTGGAGACCGACCTTCTGCTGTCGGCGTTTTATCTTTTTAGTCCGGCAGTATTCATCAACTCCACTTTTTGGGGGCAGGTCGATTCCTTCTTCACATGGGTTGTAGTCGTGGCGGTATGGTTGCTGACGGAGAAAAGGGTGTACGGCTCGGCAGCGCTTTTTGCCGCAGCCGTCCTGATGAAACCGCAAGGGATCATCTTTTTGCCTGTTCTGTTATTTGAGCTGGTGCGGCTGAAGAGTGTCAAGCGTTTTTTCATTGCCGCATTTACTGCATTGGCCACGGCTCTGGTCATCATCCTGCCCTTTTCCTTCCGGCAAAGTCCGCTTTGGATTGTCAAACTGTTCGCCGGGACCATCGGGGAATATCCGTATGCCTCAGTCAATGCTTATAACTTCTTCAGTCTGATCGGGGCCAATTACAAGCCGGATACAACCGTGATGTTGTTTTTCAGTTACTATACCTGGGGGATGATTTTCATTGTCCTCATTACCCTTTTCACCGGGTTTCTCTATTACAGAGGACGCAGCGCCAAGCATGCTTTCCTGGCGGCGCTGATTCAGATTGCCGGTGTCTTCACCTTTTCCGTCAGTATGCATGAAAGGTATCTGTTCCCCGCAGTGGCCCTGTCCTTGCTGGCATTTATCTTTCTTAAGGACAAAAGGTTGCTTTGGCTGTCCGTCGGATTGAGTGCCACCAGTTTTATCAACACCGCCACCGTTTTGTACGGCATGACCCGCGGAGGAGTCCCTTATAATGTTCCCATGTTTCTCACCTCGCTTCTGAATGTTGTTCTCTTCATTTTCCTAGCGAAGGCAGGCTGGGATCTGGCAGCGGGAACGAACAAGAAAGAGGATGCTTTGCGCACAAAATGAGGATCTTCATTTTCTCTGATCCATTGCGGCCTTCGTCTGAGATCGAATCGGACACCGCTTTGAGGCACTTGAAATAAAATCCTCAGCAAAAAACGCCGAAAACGCTATTTTAAGGAAGCGATTCGGCGTTTAAATACATCGCTTCTTCACCGTTATTTGCATACTCCGGACAGACTGCCAGCCATCTTCACATCCTTTTGCCATGCTTTCTCTCTCCCTTGATTTTCGGGTGGTGCATACTATTTGCTTCATGCTGAGTGAAACAAGTTTTGAGCTTTGGACAACTTTGTGTGATTCCGCGGCACCGGACTTTTCCTCCTGCATTCAATCGTCCTGTAGTCTCCTCACAGGCAGGGGGATGGTGCCTGAGATCATCTTCGCCCTTGATCTGCGGGGAAATAGGGTTAAGATAGAAGTATGTACTGCGGATGTTGGGTGAGAGGATGTTACGATGAGCAAAACAGTGGTATTGGCAGAAAAGCCCTCCGTGGGCAGAGATATAGCGAAAGTGCTGGGTTGTCACAAACAGGGAAATGGCTATATGGAAGGGGATCAATATGTGGTGACGTGGGCGTTCGGCCATCTGGTCACGTTGGCAGACCCGGAAGCCTATGGAGAGAAATACAAGACTTGGCGGTTGGAAGACCTGCCTCTTCTCCCGGACCGTATGAAGCTGGTGGTGATCAAAAAGACGGCCCGGCAGTTCCAGCAGGTGAAAAATTTGATGTCACGACCGGATGTGAAGCGGATCGTCATCGCCACCGACGCCGGACGCGAAGGGGAGCTGGTGGCCCGATGGATCATCGAAAAAGCCAGGATCAAGAAGCCGGTGAAGCGCCTCTGGATTTCCTCGGTGACGGACAAAGCGATCAAGGAAGGATTTCGGCAGCTGCGAGACGGCAAACAGTACGAAAACTTGTATGCCTCAGCCGTGGCGCGGGCGGAAGCCGACTGGATGGTGGGCATCAACGCGTCGCGGGCTTTGACGTGCAAACATAATGCCAGCCTTTCCTGCGGCCGGGTGCAAACGCCCACCCTGGCGATGATTGCTGCAAGGGAAGAGGAGATCCGGAATTTTCAGCCGAGAGCCTTCTACGGGTTGGAGGCGGTCACGGCCAATGGCCTGAAGTTGGTCTGGCAGGACGGCAAAACCAAAGACTGGCGAAGTTTTGCCAAAGAGAAATGCGAGCGTCTACTTTCCCGGTTAACGGGGCAAGAAGCGATCGTCACCGAAATGATTTGACGGAATTACAGCGGGAGGCAAACCAGCGCTTCGGTTTTTCCGCGAAAGAAACACTGTCCGTCCTGCAAGGGTTGTATGAAAATCATAAGGTGTTGACTTATCCGCGAACCGATTCCCGTTATCTTTCCACCGATATCGTCGACACTCTGAAGGACCGGCTGGAGGCTTGCGGGGTCGGCCCGTACCGCAAGCTGGCCCACCAGGCTTCCCGATCGCTGAAGCCAAACAAACGCTTCGTGGATAACAGCAAGGTTTCCGACCATCATGCGATTATTCCGACCGAAGAACCGGTCTTTTTGGACAAACTGAGCGCCAAGGAGAAAAAGATTTACGACCTCGTCGTCAAACGTTTCCTTGCCGTGATGTTTCCGCCCTTTGAGTATGAGCAGACCACCGTTCAGACAAATATCGGCGGCGAGACCTTCATTGCCCGCGGAAAAGTGATCCGGGCGCAGGGATGGAAACAAGTTTACGGTGACCAGTGGCAGGAGGAGGAGCAAACCGAAGGGATGCCGGAGCAGATTCTGCCCGAAATCAAGGAAGGAGATCGTCTGGCGATCCGGTCTGTCAAATTGACCCGGGGAGAGACCAAACCGCCGGAACCGTTCACGGAAGGAAGCTTGATCGCCGCCATGGAGAATCCCGGAAAATATATGGGAAATCAGCGGAAAGATTTGCTCAGGACGCTGGGGGAAACGGGCGGGCTGGGAACGGTGGCCACCCGCGCGGACATTATTGAGAAGCTGTTTGACAGTTTCCTGATCGAGAAGAAAGGCAAGCATATTGCCATCACATCCAAGGGAAAACAGCTGCTCGACCTGGTTCCTGAGGAGCTGAAGTCGCCCGCTTTGACCGCCGAATGGGAGCAGAAGCTGGGCGCCATTGCCAAAGGGAAATTAAACAAGGAATCCTTCCTTGCCGAAATGAGAGAATATGCGCAGGCGGTTGTCCGGGAGATCAAAGAGAGCGAAAAAAACTTTAAACACGATAACCTCACAACCAGCCGCTGCCCTGATTGCGGCAAACGGCTGTTGGAAGTCAGCAGCAAAAAAGGGAGAATGCTCGTTTGCCAGGATCGCGCTTGCGGTTACCGCAAAGGAATTGCCCGCGTGACCAATGCGCGCTGTCCGGAATGCCGGAAAAAGCTGGAGCTGCGCGGAGAAGGGGATGGGCGGATTTTTGTGTGTGCTTGCGGCTACCGCGAAAAATACGCTTCCTTCCAGGAACGCAAAAGCAAGGAAAAAAAGAGCATGGTTTCGCGAAAAGAGATTTCCAGGTATCTGAAACAGCAGGAACGGCAGAAGGATGAGGGAAATCCCGCGTTGAAAGAAGCATTGGCCAAATGGTTTCAGCAGAATGAGTGAAGAATTTATGCCTTCTCAAGTGATCGCTTGGGAAGGCATTTTTTTAAGACAAAAAGATTTACAAACGTCTGTTCGTATGGTATCATAATTTTGACAACAAGAATTCACAAAAAGGAGAGCGAAGATGGCCAAAATAACAGAGAGAAGCACCAAGGCAACCATTTTGGCAGCACTTCGGGAAGCGGAAAAAAGAATCGCTGAACTGGAAAAAGGGAAACTGGACCCTGTAAGTGAAACTCAGGCGAAAAAAACGGCAGAAACCATCAAAAAAGCGGACAATCTCATGGAAGAGAACATCGACGTCAAAATTATGGACTTGTCCAAATCGGTCACCCGATTGCTGAGTAAAATCAGCGAGGACATTCTCGAGCAGACGCAAAACCTGAAAACGGTAAAAGAAGCCATTTCCATGAAAGAAGCTGAATTGAAGGAACTGTACGGGATTGAAAAACAGGCCCATACCCTGGCTGCACTGGTCAACGCCCATCAGGAACTGAAGTTGTCGCAAGAAAAAGAGTTGGCAGAAGAGAAAGAAAAAGCTTCCTACGAACTGGCCGAGATCCTCAAACAAATCGAAACAGCTCGCAAAGAGCATGAATCGCTCCTCAAGGAACAAAAAGAGAAACTGGCGCAATTGAAAAAAAGGGAAGAAGAAGAGTTTAAATACGAGTTCGCCAGACATAAAAAACAAGCGCACGACCAACTGGAAGACGAATTGGCCAGCAAGCGGAAAACGTTTGAAGCGGAATTGGAAAAAAGGAAAAAAGAGTTGGATACATATAAGAAATCGCTCGACGAGCGCGAAGAAAAAATTCAAAAACGGGAAGAAAAAATGGAGGAGCTGGAAGCTGAAGTAGCCTCCATCCCAGACAAAATCGCCCAAGTGAAAAAAGAGGCCAAGGAAAAGGCAGATGCGGAAATGAAGAAAGTCTTGGCCATTCGCGAAGCGGCGTTCAAAAAAGAAGTGGAAGCGGACAAACGGATTCTGGAAAAGGAACGGGACAACCTCAAAAATCAATTGCAAATGGCCAACGAAACGATCGCCACATTGCAGGCGAAGCTGGATGAAGCATACAAACGAATTCAGGAGATGGGGATTCAGATGGTGTCCAGCTCCAATGAATCCAAAACCTTTGATAAAATCGCAGCTTTGGTGTCGGAGAAAAACAGCAAATAAGTTTGGAAGAAAGAGGGAGTTCAAGGCTTCCTCTTTTTTTGTCCCCCTTCTTCATTGATACATGGAGAAGATGATCTTTTCTTCCCTGTCCGACAAATCAAACTTGATATGTTTAATCTTGTCTTCATCCAAAGGTTCTTTTTGAATCGGGATCCTGTATTTCAGCAGTTGATGATAAACCCGGTTCAGTCCGTTTACATCCGTGGCTAATACACTTCTCATGCCCACTGTGCACATTTCCCCGTCATGAAAGTGAAGATCAAAATAGACATGGGGATGTCCCTTGTCCAGGGATGTGTCCAGAACGGCATACTTGATGTCATTCCATCGATAGGCTTTTCCGTCCAATACGATTCGATCCTCCTTCAGATACGGACCATCGGCAAATGTAGAGTGGTAGTAAAACACAAGCAACAGGATGAAGACAAGGCAACCGATACAAAATTTACGCGCCTTCAGCAGGGAGCCGATAAATGTAAGTACAATGGTCAAGCCGATGAATATTATCGGAATCACATCGGGTTCGTAAATCCAAATGTGGTTTTTCGGGGCGTAAGTGAGCTTCGGCCAGGCGTATAAACCGGCTCCGACCCCGAGCGCCAGGAGGAAGACCAGAATCGCTTTTAAATTCGTCAGATCCTCTTTTTCAGGTGGATCGCTGTTCATGTGTGTCATTTTTTAGATCCTCCCATAACTTATTTACAAATTTCGAAATCGCTTTTTGCAAGGAGGAAAACCCTTTTTTCAAACAGCCCCTTTTGTTTTGTCAACAATTTGGCATAAGTGAATGAGGAAATTTAGGCTTCGATATAAGACTCCTTTTCACATTTGTTAATCAAACAATCAAGTTCTCCTGCTTTTCTTTATTCATTTCTATTAAAAAATCCTGGTTGTTTCAAGGATGAGTGATGTGAGTCCAAGCGCAATAAAGCAGTAACATCAGGGAGGTTTGTGATCCTTCTTTAATATTTAGAAAAAATAACCGGACCTTTTCTGGACAAGTGTAACCGGTGTTTCTGTAGTTTACGGTCCAATTTGTGACAAGTGAAGCGATCCTGATCCCCTTTCCGTCATGCATCGCTCTCTCAATCCTGTCCAATGATCCGGCAGCCTTTTTAATTTAATCTCCTTGCCTTCCTGGTCACCAAGCGATATAATGCAGTTAAATCATGAACAAATAATAATTTTGTTCATATGTTCATAAAAAGGGGATAAACCATAAGAGAGGAATGACCATGCGCGGATTCAGTGAAGCGGAAAAAGAACAAATCAGACAAAAACTGTTCGAAGTGGGGTGTGAGCTCTTCGGGACCTATGGCCTGAAAAAAACGGGTATCCGGGAAATCGCCCGGGCGGTGGGGATTTCACAGGGGGCTTTTTATCTTTTCTTCCCTTCCAAAGAGGCATTATACTTCGCCATCCTTGAGCGAGAAGAGGAGAAGATCAAAACCAGGCTCTTGGAAACAGCGTTGAAAGAGGAGTCAAGTGGTTTTGAACGAGTGAAAAACCTGCTTTTGGAAGGATTGAAACTAGTTTATGAAAACAAGATTGTTCGCCGGCTCTACATGGAAAAGGAATATATGCCAAAATTCCCCCTTGAATTGTTGGAAAATCACAACAAACGGGATCTGTACGATTTGACGCCGCTGGTGGATGCGTGGGCACGGGAAGGAATCATCCGCCCGGAAAAGCCGGAATTGATCGCGGGGATGATTCGCGCGTTTTTCCTTCTTCCCATCCACCAGCGGGAAATCGGGAAGGACGTATTTTCCGAGACGATGGAAAAACTGGCGGAAAGCATCGCCTTATATCTGACCACCGGTGCAGAGAAAGGGGAGGCGCATCGTGATTGAAGTAAAGGGGCTCACTTACCGCTACCCAGGCACGGAAAAAACGGCACTCCGCGATGTGTCGTTCACCGTTTCCCGCGGGGAAATCTTCGGCTTCCTCGGCCCTTCCGGGGTGGGCAAAAGCACTTTGCAAAAGGTGATGATCGGCATTCTGAAAGATTATGCTGGCAGTGTAAAAGTGGAAGGGCAAGAGCTGCGCGAAACGGGTGCGGAATACCTTGAAAAGATCGGAGTGGCGTTTGAGACGCCCTATTTCTACCACAAATTCACCGCACTCGAAAACTTGCGTTTTTTTTCTTCCCTCTATCGAAATAAAACGCTTTCCCCGGTGGATTTGCTGAAACAAGTGGGCTTATCGGACGCTGTCCATCAACGCGTATCCAGCTTTTCCAAAGGGATGAAAACACGGCTCAATGTCTGCCGCGCTTTTCTGCATGATCCGGAATTGGTATTCCTGGATGAGCCGACATCCGGCTTGGATCCGGTCAGCACGGAAGCGGTAAAAAAGTTGATATTGGAGAAGAAAGCAGAGGGGAAAACCATTCTCCTCACCACCCACCATATGGCCATCGCTGAAGAACTGTGCGACCGAGTAGCCTTAATTGTGGACGGGAAGATCGCGTTAATTGATGCGCCGCGGGTGATGAAACTGAAGTACGGGCGCAAAATGGTGCGCGTCGAATACCGAGACGGGGATCGATTGCTGGCGCGGGAGTTTCCGCTGTCGGGTCTTGCCCAAAATGACGCCTTTCTCCGCCTGCTGTCCCATGACGGTTTGGAGACCATCCACACCCAAGAAACTACGCTTGAACGAATTTTTATCGCCGTCACGGGGAGGAAGTTGGCATGAGGTGGTCAAAGGCCTTGATCCAAGACGTTCGCTTCCAGTGGCGCCATGGTTTCTATGCCGTTTATGCCATCATCAGCACGCTGTATATCCTTTTCCTGCGCTTCGTTCCGGAAAAATACCAAGAAGATTTGACCATCACTATTTTGTATAGCGATCCTTCTTTTTTGGGGTTTTATTTCGTCGGAGGAATTGTGCTGTTGGAAAAAGTGCAAAAGATTTTGCAGCCGTTGTGGGTGACGCCGCTCCGCTTGTCAGAATATTTAAGCGCGAAATTGGTTTCACTGGCGTTTCTCTCCAGCTTGTCCAGTATGACCATTGCGATGGGGGTTCACGGCTTCAGCGGAAAAAGCCTTCTCATGGTCATTGGCATTTTCTTCAGTTCCATCTGTTTCACCTGCTGGGGCATGATACTGGTTGTGCATGTACAGACAATCAACGCTTTTCTTGTAGGTTCACAAGTTTTTTTGCTCCCGATCGCTCTCTGCTGGGATATTGGGGATTGGCGGGCGGGTTGTGGGCCGATATCTGGCCGGGAAGCGCCGCTTTCAGCCTCCTGGAATGGGCCCTGTCCAAGCCTTTCGTTTCTTTTCCGCTGCGTGATTTTCTTCTGCTCATCGCGTGGTGTGCAGTTTCATTCTATGGGGCGAAACGCTCGCTATTTCAAGCATTCACAAAAGAATGGGGAGGGGTGCGGGCATGACCCGATGGCTGTATCTTATTCTCGGGGATGTGCGGCGGTTGCGACATGATTGGGTTTTGCTGATGTCGTTCGCCTCCCCTCTTTTTCTCTTGATCTTCGTTTGGGTCGTCCTTCCTTGGATGGAATGGGGTGTTCAGCACGTATTCCATTTCTCCATCCGGCCCCATTTGGATTTCATTATGAGTTTTCTCGCACTCGTCACTCCGATGACGATCGGAATGCTGGCCGGTTTCCTGTTGCTGGATGACCGCGATGAGGGCATGTTGTTGGTGTTGGCGGTCACTCCAATGACGAAGAGGGGATATCTGGTGTATCGATTGGTTTTACCCGTTTTACTTGGTTTTTTCTTCACGGGGGCATTCATTCTGCTCGCAAACCTTGTCCAATTCGATTCCGCACGTTTGCTTCCCTCCCTCTTGATGTTGTCATTGGAAGCGCCGCTCGCCACATTGTTCCTGGGCGCCTGGGCGCAAAACAAAGTGGAGGGGTTGGCCATTTCCAAGTTGATGGGGCTTTCCTTTTTTGGGCCCGTCGCCGTGTGTTTTCTCCCGCCGCAGTGGCAATGGGCTGCGTGGTGGCTCCCCACTTACTGGGCCTCTGCAGCTTTTTTATCGGGATTGCCTGCGGGACAGCATTTTTTTGTTGCGCACGGGATGGGATTCGTGATCCATGGTTTGTGGATGTGGGTGGCTTATCGGATGTTCATTCGTCGAGTGGAATAGATTGGCCGGAAACTGTGAGGCGACTTAAGTAGTTCTCCGATTTGAGAATAGATAGCAGAATAAAATCCTTCAAATGGTCGATGGTTTGTTTCTCCAAAGGTGATAGATGATTTGACTATAAAGAAAAAAGCTGCCCTTTTGTCGGGGGCAGTTTTAATGATCCCGGGGAACAGCGGTGCTTCATAACCAGGGGCGAAAATAATGCCTGAGCAGTTACTGTGTCGGCAGATTTACATTCGTTCTTCACTAATCAACAGCTTTGCTCAACCCTTTTTCTTAAGGTGTCGTGTGGCGATGATTAAACCTGATGGTTTCCGGCATCCGCCCCGGGGTATATTCCTGATTTGTGCATGGCGGGGATCATGACGGGAATGACGCCGATCAAGAGGTTGATGATGACCGGGCATTTTCCCTGATCGTGTCCGTCAATTCCTTAAAGCTTTTGCCGCTGACATCATCGGGGAAGTTCGTTTCCCCTTCCATCTGGATGTTAATCTCTTTTCCGTTTGCTTTCACCATCTGGGGACTGAACGCTTCCGGCTGTTTCAACACAGCTTGATCCTGATCGTTGAACTTGATTTCATAGTTGGCAAATGAGCCGGAGTAGGTGTTTTCCATATAGGGGTATTTGTCCAGAAAAAGAATGTATTTTATACCCGTTTCCGGCTTGAGAAAAGTGGAATTGGGGACATGGATATCCAATGGCTGGCCATTCTCATCCTTCAGTTCCTTTATCTCCTGGCTGTAAACTTTATGAATCAGGATGGACTCGTTCGTGATCGTCCCTTTTAAGACCTGATCCACTTTGAATTCGTATACCTTGGCTTCATCGTAGACATCTTTGGCCGGTTCGGCAGGGTTTTGCACGTCCCTCGCCGCATTCACGGATGTTACGTATTTTATATAATGACCAACTACAATGAATGGGGCCTTCTCTGTCATATCTTTCAGATCTTTGGCGACGATCAGGTCGTCAGCACCGATGTGAATGGTGGGAACCCCTGTTGCCGGTAAATTCGAACAGCCGGAAAGTGAAAGAAGACTGATCATCACAACAACCGCCAAAATGATCCTTTTTTTCATTTCAAGTCCTCCGTGATTGATCAAAATAATCTTTAATCTTCGGACGTTTTTACTGCGGATTATGTTTCAGCTAATAGAGATTATTCACCCCGTTGATATCGTCCGTTTGCGGGGTGTACATGGAATAGCGATTCCGGCTGGTGTTCATGATGGCGGGATTATTGGTATGGGCCAGTCCCAGGATGTGCCCCAGTTCATGGTTTGCCGTGCTGCGGGCAGGAGTAAATTCATGCGTGAGCGAATAATATCGGTTAATCTTGGATACCCAGGAAGTGACACAGCCGAGCAAGTTAGTATACCAAATCGAGTTTCCGTACTTCCCGTCTTTTTCGCTGTATGTGTCCAATGCGCCCGAAGCATCGGAACCGCCATTGACATAGCGACGGGCATTTTGACTGTTGTTCCAGTCCGTCAAAGCTTGTTGAAATGCATTTTGGAAGACCGCCTCGCCGTTCAGGAGTGTTCCCCCCCAGCGCCATTCCACATAGTAGTTACACTGTTCGGAACCTGTATAGCTGTAAGCGAAACCATTCAGCGGAAAAAGGATGAGGGTCAACATCAGCATCACAAGTCCAGGAGAGAATCTTTTTCTTTTCATTTCTTACCTCCTGAAATTCTATGCGATATATAATTTGTAATAATTTAATTATAACAATAATTATGCAAAATTAAAAATCATTTATTCAGAAGAGTGTGTTTCTGATATTTGTGGACGGCGACTAGACACGAAAAACTTTCTTGTTTTTCGGCATTTTCTTCTCCAACGTTTTTGCAAAAATGCCGGCAAAAAATTTTTGGGTTCCAGAGCAAACCGTGTAATTTCAGAAGAAAACAGTGTAAATTGTCAAAAAGAAAAAATATTGACAAATATGTTAACGAACAGGAATTTACCGAATTTGGGTTGAATACCAGTATATAGAACGGGAGGTGGCATGAGTGATTGTAGCATTTTTGCACTTGGTTGCTGGATTGCTTGTTATTCTGTAAGTTGGAACTGGAAAATTCAGAATTAACTCATAGAACGGGAGGTCATCAGGATGATCGTAGCACTTTTGCACTTGTTTGCCGGCTTGGCCGTTATCCTGTAGATTGAAAATTGGAAATTGCGATACAAAAGCTCCTCGAAAGCTCCTCATTTGCGAGGAGCTTTTGTGTTGGATCCGGGTTGTATTGGACAGGGACCGAGATGCTGAATTGCCGGGTTAGTTGATCACCATTCGCTTCAGCCGGGAGATGATGTTTAAACTGAAAAACAGCAGGATCAATAAATAGACCAGAAGCGCGACATTCGCCCGGAACCCGTCGCTCATGGCGAAACTGTCGTAAACGCCGTGAAAAAAAGCGGGAATGGCAAAGGCAGCGGAGAGCCGGCTCCGTCCCATTTTGGCCCGGGAGAAATAATAGCCCATGATGATGCCAAAAAACATATGCCCGGGAATGGCTGTAACTGAGCGCAAAAAAGCAGTGGCCAGGCCGTAACTGGACACGTACAGTATATTTTCCACCATGGCAAACCCGAGCGAGACGGCCACAGCATAAACAACGCCGTCAATCGGTTCGTCAAATTCACGATGGCGGTAGATTCCTTTATAGAAAAAAAGCGCTTTTAATAGTTCTTCCACCGCACCCGCCACGAAGAACGCCGTCAGCAAAATGCCAACCAGGCTTTGCGGATTGGGGCTTAACGCTTTGGTGATCAGCAGATGCCGTTCGATCAAAGCGGCAGGCAGCGGCACAAGGGCTCCCATTACAAATAAGCGCAACACATGACGTTTCGGCTCCGGATGGAGTTGATCCCACTTATAGATCCAGATCATCAACAAGACGGCGGGAATGACAGCGCTAAACAACAGGATGAACAAGCCAACACCTCCTGACGGGGATGATGTGGATGAAACGGTAAAAGGGGGGATTAAACCTGACAGTATCTGTGATGGTTTTGTAAATCATGCAAAATCAACGATAGTATGCCCGATTTTGCCGTTGCCATTTCCTGCATGATGCGGATCAACATCAAGTCGGTTAAATCGTTGAGTTCCGGGTCCGGGGAAGATCCGATGACTTGAACCATTAAAAAAACCGCTTTCCCGGGAATCGCGGAAAAGCGGTTTTTTCTGGTCAGTCGCAGGAATATTCCATGGCCAGAGCGTTGCTGACCTGGCCGTATTCGGAAGCATGCGGCCTGTCATCGCCGTCCGAATATCCGTAATCAAGCATGCGGTTGCGATTGAGGCAGAGTTTGGTGAACTTGGGTTTGAGCAGATCAAACAGCTCATACCGCTCTTTCCAGTCCGGAAAACGGTTCTGGTAGCGGATGATCGTGTCCCGGACCATGCCCCAGAATTTTGCTTCCGGGAACTGATGATGGATTTCGAGCAGATCGGACAGATAGCGGAAATGGCAGATAAACAAACCGGTGAAAATAAATTGGCAGAGCCCTTCCGGCGGCTCGCTGCGCAATACCTCTTTAAGGTCTGCCGGCAGATCCGACAATTCCGGGAGCGGATGGCGGCTGACATTGACATCATCGACAAAATCTTTCACGGCCAGGCGACGGGGAGCGGAATCTTTCAGCACGAGAATCGTATTTTGCCCGTGAGGGGAGAAGACAACCCCATAACGATACAAATAATGGAGCAGGGGAGGAAGGAGGACAGAGAATAAGCGATTCAACCACTCCTCCAGGGTTAATCCCGACTGCTTCACGAGGGAGGAAACGTAGGGATTGCCTTTCCCGTCCACATAAAGGAGCGAAGCGAGCGTGACCGGTTTTTCATCTTCCTCTACATACGAATAGATGCTTTCGCGCCAAATCGCGCCCAGTAATTCCAGGTATTGATAAGGAGCTCCGGTCAGTTTGGAAAAATAGGGATGATCATAGTTTAAGCTGGCAATTTCCCCGGGCAGGATCATCCGGCATTCCTCTTTTAAAAACCGGTCTTTCTCCCAGATTCCTTTGATGTATTCCGTGATCTTGGGGGCGAGAACGGTTCGTTCTCCCGGAAGACCACGGTAGACGAGCGTATTCAGAATGCTCATCGGCAATTTGAGATGATGCCGCCGCTTATGGCTGATATTGACAAAGGTGCGGATCGACTGTTGGGGCAGATACCGGTCTTCTCCTTCTCCGAGAAAGATGATCGAGCGGTTGGCCAACTCTTCACCGAATAACGGGACGATATAATGATTCCACTGCCAGTCGTGAACCGGCATGAAGAAGTATTCCTGGGGATCGGTTCCCTGCTCTGCCAGCTGCCGTTGAAACCGGGCAAATTGTTCACCGAGCTCTTGTTTCAGCAAATCCTCATGGCTCAGGCCGGATACGGCGTGAAATTCCGCCTTTTGACGGTGGACGGCGATCCAGGAAAGCCGGACGGGCCGCTTTTGTTCAGGTGCATAGGCAAGGTAATCATCATAGCCGAACCCGATGCGTCCTTTGTTATAGGTAATCCAGGGATGGCCTTCCATTTCTCCTTCCAATTCCGCGTAATCGAGTGTGGTCACGTCGGCTTTTTGATCTTGTTTTTTATGGAGGAGATGAGCGTCTGCCATCAAGGTGTGATTGTATTCGCGAATCAGATGTCCGGTGGTCTCAGGCGACATGCCGACCGTATCCTGTATGTCGAGCAGAAACTGAATCGGACTCACTGCCGGATGGATTGCATCCGCTTCATGCCGCATGATGCTGCCGGAATCGACACGGTAACTGCCAAAGGGGCGTTCTTTTGCGGAAAAGGTGTAGGTCACCCCGTTTTTCAGGGAGAGGCGGTAGGTGCCGAACTCTCCCGCCTGCTCAATCGATTCCGGCGAAATGATTTCTTCATACATAAATTCGGAGATCATCTTGGTCAGCAGATTGCGTGAGACGATTTCCCAGGATTTCGGATTGAATACCGAGGGTACGATTGTGGTTTGATCTTTCATGCGAGACACTCCTTCCGAATTTGGCCAGTGAAAGTTTGTTCTTGTCAGGGGCGGTGCTTTCACAATCCTCATGAGTTTGCCAAAGCCTTCATCCCCGGGTCGTGCTGAAAAGAGATGAATCTTTTCTGTCAGAGAGGACGGGAGCATCCGGCTCAGGAGACCGGAGCCCGAACTGTTGGAACACGTTTTTGCGGAAAACGGGATAAACGGTTTGTCCCGTCAAAGTATTGATGATCACGGAATTGCGATGAGCTCCCAGCCCGAGATCCGGAGCGCCGACTCCGTGGGTGTGCAGTTCGCCGTTTTGCACAAAAATGGCACAATCCGTTTTTTCCGTCAGCTCCAATCGATAATCCGCTTTTACCACATATCTTCCCTGATCATCCCAGCAAAGCAGGGGATGGAGAGCGGAGAGGCATCCGGGGATTTGGCGGGTGTAGCCCGTTGCCAGGATCACCACTTCGCTTTCGTGCTGAAACCGTTGATCCTGTTCCCGGTGCAGGCAGCTTAACTGATATCTGCGTTTTCCCCCGCCGGACACAGGCGTGATTTCCTGCACTTCCGTTTGGGCGAGTAGGCGAACCGGAGGCGATTCTCCGGCGACAGTCCGTTCGTAGAGCAAATCATAGAGATCGGCAATCGTCTTGGCACTGATGCCTTTATACAGCAAATCCTGCTTACGAAGGCGGCTGTCCCGTTTCGCCTGCGGCAGCGAATAAAAATATTCCGTGTAATCGGGCGAAAAATGCTCCAATCCCAGCTTGGAGTATTCCATGGGAAAAAAGCCGTCCGACCGGGTAAGCCAATCCAGCCGGTATCCATGGTCTTTCTGTTCCTGTAAAAGGGTGTAAAAAATCTCCGCGGCACTCTGGCCCGACCCGATCACCGTGATGGACGAGGCCTGTCGGCAACGATCAAGCCGGTTCAAAAATTCGCCGGAATGAAAAACATCGTCCCCGGGCAGATTATGCAGGTCAGGCGGGATATGGGGAACGCTGCCCACTCCCAAAACCAGATTTTTCGCCCGGTATTCCGACTGCTGACTGGTGCTTTCCGTCACTTTGACACAAAAGTGATCATGCGGCTCCGCCTTGACCCATTCGATCGAGGTAACTTCAGAGCCGAAGCGACAGGAAGGCAGCTGCCTGGCCACCCATCGGCAATAGTGATTGTATTCACGGCGCGGAATGTGGAACCGCTCCAAAAAGTAAAACTGGTACAAGCGATTCTGCTCTTTCAGGTAGTTTAGAAAGCTGTATGGGCTTGTCGGATCAGCCATGGTCACCAAATCGGCCATAAAGGGAACTTGCAGGGTGGTTCCTTCGATCAACAACCCGGGATGCCAGTTGAAGGAAGGCTTTCGCTCAAAAAAGACGGCCTTCACTTCGGGCACTTTGGTTATCATGGCCGCCAGCCCCAGGTTAAAAGGGCCGATTCCAACACCGATCAGATCGAACAACGGATGTTCATGAACGCGCGGCATCCTCCCACCTCCTGAAAAACGATTCCCGGTAACAATACATGAGCAAGGCGCGTTTATCCGGGAGATCGATCTCTTTTTGCCTTTCAAATCCGCATTTTTGAAAAATGTGGATCATCTTTTCATTCCGGAAATCCGGTTCGGCTATCACTTTTTCTGTTTTTTCGCATTGGAATAATCGGGATATGATCGTTCTTAATAATGGCAAGGCATATCCTTTGCCCAAAAAGGAAGGCGGACCGATCAGCAGGTGCACTCCCTGATCCCAGGGATGCACATCATAGTGTTTGCCGACAATATCATCTTTGGCCCAGTATGTTTCCCAGTAACTCATGGGAACACCGTCCAAATAACCGATTCTGAGCGTTTGGTGCGGATCGCGCAAAGACTTGTGCAAATGTTCCTTGTATTTTGTGAACGGAATATTCAGGTTCCAAAAGGGAATCACATGCGGTTGATGCATCCAGACAAAGAGCATGTTCAGGTCATGTTCAAAAGAGACCTTGCGAAATGAGATGGTTTTGTTGATTGAGGAATCATATTGTTCAAATTCCGGCTGAAGACTCATGACGTTTTTCCACCACCTTCGACAGCGGATTAGCGATTTGTACGTAAACTGATTGGCTTTCCAGCGGCCCCGCCAATTCGTCCATTTCATAAAAACGGGTGAGCAGATTTGCCTTGCAGGAGAGTTTTTCATTGTGCAACAAATTGTCAAGCAAGGTGGAAGGCCGGCGGTTCCACGGCAGAAAACGGCTTAATTCATGCTTCAGTTCGTTTAACAATTCCTGTTCTCCGATCAGACTGGATGCTCCGAAGACGTTGATCAGCCCGAATAAATGATTGATGAAAAAGTAGTAACAAAATCTCTCATCGGCGACGGCATCGGCGCACACCGTCTCGCTTTTTTTGCTGATTCCGGGCAAAATCCGCTTGAGTGCAGGATAGGTGGATTCACAGTAGTAGTAACCCTGATTGTCCCGGTAGAAAAATTGATGCGGATATCCTTGATAAAGCCGGATGAGGCTGTTTTGCTGGTGTGCTTCCAAAGCGATGCCGTAACGGAGATAGAGCCACATCAACGGCCGCAGTGAAAGATTTAAGTAGCGGCGGAACCAGTCGAGGCTGACTTCCCGATTGGTTCGTTTTTCTTTTTCGGCCAGTTCTGAGATGATGTTGAAAAGCCTTGTTTTCCCACCCTTGATTGGATCCTGGACCAGTCCGGCGATCAGCGTGACATTCTCATCCGCACCGGCGGTAAACGGATTTTCGCGAAGGCATACTTCAAAACCGGACTCTTTGCTGCCCGGGATCGCGAGGGTGATATAAGCCGGGTCCTGGATTATTTGGAACCGGGGGAATTGTTCCGCCAGTTCTTTGCCGATCCTGCTCTGCAAGATGCGTGAGACCTCCACTCCGCGTTCCAGCTCCTTCCGCTGGTTCAGCCGCAGGGAGTTGGTGATTTTGATATGGAGTGAGCATTTCAGCATAAAGCGGGCCTGCGGATGATAGAGAGTGCGAAGTGACGAGGTGGGGGAATAAGCTCTTCCCATGACTCCCAAATCTTCAATCAGGCCTTGCCGGAGCAATTTTTGCACCTCCGGGCGGCGGAGCAAATGCTCTGCCTGAAAAGGATGAAGCGGCAAGATCGCGTAATCGTCCTCTTGCAAGCAGGTGTTTTTAAAGGTTTCGTCCAGCTCCGGGTCGTTTTGCAGCTCTTCCTTGATCAATTGTGTCGCCGTTTGGGGCAGGGCGGAATCCTCTTTGACGATCGAACGGTGGGCACGGAAATAATGAAGGGGAAACTTCCCTTTTTGTTCCGGAGAATAGAGTGCCTGGTCAAGTTCGGAGAGGCCCTGCCGGCTTTTCGGTGTCGGATGCAGCAAATGGCCGAAGATCAATGACTGCTCTGCATCCAAAAAGGAAAATTGCGGTTCATACAGCTCATGCGCGTCCGCCTGGCGGGAAGCGATGAACGATTTGATGTTGTCAGAGCTTTGCAAGGCACGGTAAACAAGCTCACTCTGACCGCCGGTTGCATTCCGGAAAATGGCCAGTTCTTTGGTTACCAGTGCTGCCAGCGTCACCAGATCCAGTTGGTGGGAAGCACCGTTTGCGGTTGTGTAATAGAGCGGGAAGTGGAAAAGATGGCGGCCGGTCAACGACCAATATTTTACGGGAGCGATGATGTTAAACCCATGATGCGGGAGGGGACAGATGATCAATTGATCAGACGGGCACTCGGCGAAAAGCGAGCGATAGGGGCTTTGCTCCTTTTTTACCAGCTCATATCTTCCCGTCTCCCTCAGATAACAGTTTAAAAATGCTTCGATACTGGCTTGTTCTGCAGTTTTGTCGGGCATGGCGATCGTTCTCCTTTCCTCAGTTCCAGCAGCGAGCCGGTTCGTTTGACTTCCTCCAAAATGAACTTGACATCGTCGAGGGTGGTGCGCGGATTGAGCAAAGTCAGCTTTAAACAGTGCATGCCGTCCACCTTCGTTTGCGCGATCACGGCTTTTCCCTCCCATAACAGGGAACGGCGAATTTCGCGATTGAGTTTGTTTTGCCTGCTCTGCTCCGCTTCATTTCCGATGTAGCGAAAAACAACGGCGTTCAGGGCCGGCTCCCGATTGATGCATTCCAGCTTCGGATCTTGGGCGATCAGGTTTGCTGTTTGCTGCGCCAATTCGATCGTATGGTTAATCATTCTGGCAAAGGCGGCACGGCCGATGGTCTGCATCGAAATAAACAGTTTGAGTGCATCAAACCGCCTGGTCGTCGAAAGCGATTTGCCCACGAGATTCGGGATGCCCTGATCTTCATCTTCCTCCGGATTCAAGTAATCGGCATTTGACTTGATCAGTTCAAAATGGCGGCCGTTTTTCGTAAGAAAGGCCCCGCAACTGATTGGCTGGTAAAAGAGTTTGTGAAAATCGACGGACATGGAGTCGGCGTGTTCAATCCCGTCCAGCTTGCTTCGATGTTGATCACTCAGCATCACTGTTCCGCCGTAAGCGGCATCGACATGCAACCAGAGGCCGTATTGCTTTGCTCTGTCGGCTAAAGCGGGCAACGGATCAATTGCGCCGAAATCAGTGGAGCCGGCCGTAGCGACCACGGCAAACGGGAGCAATCCCACGAAACGGAGTCTGGCCAGTTTTTGGTCCAGATCGTCGAGGCACAGGCGCTGGTGTTCATCCGTTTCGATGCTGACAACCGCTTTTTCCCCCAATCCCAGCAGGGCAGCTGATTTTTGCACTGTAAAGTGGGCCGTTTTGGCGCACAGGATGCGCATCCGCTCCGCTTCCGGGGGCAGTCCGTCCTTTTGCACATTCCGGCCGAACTGCTCCTTGATGTACCAGTCCCTTGCCAACAGCAGACCCAGCAAATTGGACTGGGTGCCACCGCTGGTAAAAACTCCGTCCGCCTGGCCGGTGTAGCCGAACAGCCGGCACAGCCATTTGACCAGCTTTTCTTCCAGCAAGGTGGCAGCACCGCTTTGATCCCATGAATCCATCGATTGATTGGCGGCACTGATGATCGCCTCCGCCGCAAGGGAAGGGATCAGCGGCGGACAGTGAAGATGGGCGGCACAAGCCGGATGATGGACCGCGAGCAAATTTTTCAGAATGACCTCTCCTGTTTCCTCCAAAACTTCAAGCAAATCACGGCCATGTTCCGGGCAGGGCTCCAGGTCACCGATCCGGTTGGAAAGCTCTTGGACTGAGCGCCCGCTGAAGGGTTGCCGTGCATTGGCAAACTGTTCCAACAGGATCTTTTCCGCATTGGAGATCGCCAACCGGTATTCCCGCGCCGATTGCCGAGACCCATTGAGAAACAACCGCTCTGTATCTGTTTTTGCTTTCTCGTGCATCCTCTGTTTTTTCCTCCTGTTCAATCGGCCATTTTCTTCTCGGCCGCTTGCACGGCTTCGGCAAAAACGGCGGAGATATGCTCCACTTGTTCCCCGGTAATGATCAATGGCGGCAAAAAGCGGACAACGCTGCCATGTCTGCCGCCCAACTCCAGGATTAATCCTCTGTTGAAGGATTCCCGCTGAATTTGCCGGGCCAGTTCGGGATAGGCCGGGTAGCTTCCCAGAGAATCGGGTTCGCGCTGCGTGTTGACAATTTCCACTCCGATCAACAAGCCTCTGCCGCGCACATCCCCGATGCAGGTCGACTCGTTTTGAATCGACTTCAGGCGGGACATCAGCCGTTCTCCCATTTGTGCGGCATTCACCTCCAGGCGGTTGTCGCGGATAAAGCGGATGGTGGCGATGCCGGCTGCCATGGCCATTTGGTTACCCCGGAATGTTCCCGTATGAGCACCGGGAGACCATTGATCCAGAGATTGATCGTAGACCACAACGGCCAGGGGCAGGGAACCGCCGATCGATTTGGACAAAACGAGCACATCCGGAATAATGCCGGCATGTTCAAAGGCGAATAATTTGCCGGTGCGGCCAAATCCGGTTTGGACTTCATCGACGATAAGCGGAACTTTGTGCTCCCGGGTGATTGAGCGAACGCTTTGCACCCAATTGTCCGGCGCGGGAATGACGCCGCCTTCGCCCTGCACGATTTCCATAATCATGCCCGCGGGAGGGGCGATTCCGCTTTCCGGATCGTTCAGCACGCGTTTGATGTAATGGATGCCCGTCTGTTCACCGAGTGTCCCGCCGAGGTTAAACGGACAGCGGTAGGCATAGGGATAGGGGAGAAAATGGACATCGGGCATCAGATTGGCGATCGGTTGTTTTGGTGCGAGATTGCCGGTCAGACTGAGCGCACCGTGCGTCATGCCGTGAAAGGCACCGTGAAAAGAGAAGAGGGTTCGCCGTCCGGTTGCCGTTTTAACCAGCTTGATCGCCGCTTCCACCGCATCCGCACCGGATGGGCTGCAAAACTGGACTTTTGCGCGCGAAGCGAATGATTTCGGCAGGCTGGCAAACAACTCTTCGATGAACTCGTCTTTCACTGGAGTGGTCAAATCGAGTGTATGTAAAGGGAGCCGGCTGTCGAGCACTTGCCTGATCGCTTCGATGACAACGGGGTGATTATGCCCCAATGCCAGGGTTCCGGCACCTGACAAGCAGTCATAATAAACTTTTCCTTCCACATCTTTGACAAAAATGCCATTGGCTTCTTTGATGGCGATCGGAATCCGCCGGGGATAGGAGCGGGCATTTGATTCCCGCCGCTCCTGATTGGCGAGATAGTGGTCATTGCGCAGGACCAGACTCTGATTCAAGATGATCCCTCCAATTGATAATGATAATCATTATCATTTATTTGAGATCAATATACCATTGAGCCGGATGAAAGTAAAGGGGGAGTTCGGAAAAAAATGAAGATGAAAATCATTATCAATGAAAGTCAGGCCATGACGGCCCGGGAGAAGGGTGCGGCCTTGGTGCTAATCCCCCCGGATCGTCAATAACTCGGACAGCGGAGTGCGGCGTTTTGGTTTTGGGGCTTGATCAAAATATCCCATCAGAAGGAGACCAACCAGTTTCTCGCCCGGCTTGAGCCCCAGTTCCTCCGGGTAAGCCCGCCCCAGATCTGTGCCGTAATAACTTTTCCATACCATGCCAAGCCCTTTCTCCCAGGCGAGAAGTTGAATATTTTGAATCAGGGCCGCAGTCGCGCAGAGATCATCTTCCCATTGCTGTCGTTCTTCGCTTTCCTCCATGATGACGAATAAATAGATGGGGACGGTGCGCAAGTACGTTTCAAATGCTTTTAAAGTCGGAGCAGGCAGATGGGAGTAAACTTTCATGGATAATGCGATAATTTCCTCCCTGCGATTTCCGTGCACCAGCAGGAAGCGCCATGGCTCTTTTTCCTTGTGAAAGGGGGCCCAATTGGCAGTTTCCAAAATCTCCTTCATCACATCCAGCGGAACCGGATCAGGGCGGAACTGGCGTACGGTCCGCCGCTCCCGAATCACTTCGGTCAACGAACGAAGAGTGATTGATTTACTCATGTTTTGCCTCCCAGCGATCATGAATCAATTTATGATAACGATTATCATTATCATATACAGAATTGAGAGGTCTGACAAGACGAAAAAATTCTTGCAGACAACATCGGCACATTCTGAGATGATTCCGGCAAGGATGTGAGGGTTGCGGGGGATCTTTGAGTGACGATACGAAGTGCATGGAGGAGGAAGGTCAGCGCATTTTGCAATGCACTTTGCGAAAGAAATTTTAAATTTCCCATCAATTATTCAAATGGTTGTTTGAGTATTGTAATATAAGAAAATAACCGTCAGATTGTGGCGCGAGGTGCATGGTATGAGTGAAGACCGCTGTGAGATCTATTGTTTTGATGCCGATAAAGTGGAGCGGGTGCAAGCGCATTTGCAAGCGGTGAATCCGCTGGAGACGGCGCAACTGTTCAAGGCACTGGCCGATCCGACCCGCTTGAAGGTCGCTTATGCGCTCATGCAGGAGGGGGAGCTGTGCGTCTGCGATGTTGCCAATATTATTGAATCTTCTCTGGCGACCGCTTCCCATCACTTGCGCTTGCTGCGAAACATGGGACTGGCCAAATACCGGAAGGAAGGGAAGCTCGTTTTTTATTCGCTTGATGATGACCATGTACGGCAGTTGATCGAGATCGCATTTTTGCATCAGAAAGAAGTGGGAGAGAATGGGGAAAAACGATAATTGTCATATGTACAGGGTCAAGGGTTTGACCTGCGCCGGATGTGCCGCCAAATTTGAAAGGAACGTCAAGGCCCTGCCAGGCGTGGAGGATGCCCGGATCAATTTCGGTGCATCGAAGCTGACTGTTTACGGAACCGCCTCGCTTGAGGAATTGGAAAAAGCAGGGGGCTTTGAAAACCTGAAGCTGGTTCCGGACGGTCTGCGTGAAGAGGAGGAACGGACTCCGGTTTGGAAAAAGCGGGAGAATCAGCGGTTATTTTTCGCGCTGATCTTTCTCCTTCTGGGTTATGCTGCCGATGATCTGTATGGTGAAACGAGCGCCTTTGCGATTTTGACTATGGTGATCTCCATGCTCATCGGTGGCGCCGGGCTGTTTGTGAATGGGATCAAAAGCATGATCCGCCTCGATTTTGATATGAAAGCGCTGATGACGATCGCCGTCGTCGGGGCTGCCGCCATCGGGGAATGGGGCGAAGGAGCGACAGTTGTCGTACTGTTTGCCATCAGTGAAATTCTCGAGTCATACTCGATGGACAAGGCGAGGCAATCCATCCGCTCGCTGATGGATTTGGCCCCGAAACAGGCGACCGTGCGGCGCAATCAGGCTGAGTTCACCCTGCCTGTCGATGAGATCGAAACAGGGGATATTCTGCTGGTCAAGCCGGGGCAGAAAATCGCCATGGATGGGGTCGTTGTGTCGGGTTCCTCCGCTGTCAACCAGGCCCCCATTACCGGTGAATCGATTCCGGTCGCCAAATCGGCGGGAGATGAGGTGTTTGCCGGCACCATAAATGAAGAAGGTTACCTGGAAATCAAGGTGACCAAGCAGGTTCGGGACACCACCCTTTCCAAAATCATTTATCTGGTGGAGGAAGCACAGGCGGAAAGGGCTTCTTCTCAAGCGTTCATCGACCGGTTTGCCAAAGTTTACACCCCGGCCGTTTTGCTCCTTGCCCTGCTCGTCGCCCTGATTCCGCCGCTGTTTTTTCACGGGGCTTGGTCTGTCTGGATTTACCGTGCGCTGGCGCTTCTGGTGGTCGGATGCCCATGTGCTCTGGTGATTTCCACTCCGGTGGCCATCGTCACGGCGATTGGAAACGCGGCACGAAACGGAGTTCTGATCAAGGGCGGAATCCATTTGGAGGAAGCGGGCTCCTTGACGGCCATCGCCTTTGATAAAACCGGAACCCTGACGCGGGGGCGCCCGGTGGTTACAGATTTTATTTCCTTCACCGGCCAAGAACAGGCCCACTTGCAAATTGCCGCCTCGATTGAACGTCATTCGCAGCACCCGCTGGCCGCCGCCCTGCTGGATAAAGCGAAGGAGTCGGCAGTTTTGGTTGGGGAAGCAGAAGATTTTCAATCGGTTACCGGAAAAGGCGTCCGGGCCAAAGTGGACGGAAAGCACTATTATGCGGGCCGTCCGGATTGGTTGGCAGAAATCCTGCCGAACAGCATTCCGATTGACATTGAAGAAAAGGTGAAAAGCTATCGAAAACAGGGGAAAACGGTCGTGCTGCTGGCTGATGAAGAGAAAGCCTTGGCACTGGCCGCCATTTCCGATGAACTTCGTGAGCACAGCCGGGAAGCGGTAGAGCGGTTGCACCGGATCGGAATCAGGAGAACCGTCATGCTGACAGGGGATAACCGCGAGACAGCCGACGCCATAGGCAACCGGTTGGGGATCAGGGAAATTGAAGCGGAGCTTTTGCCTGAGGAAAAATTGGAGCGGATCAAAGCGGTCCGTAACAGCGGAAACCGGGTGGCAATGGTCGGAGACGGCGTCAATGATGCCCCGGCCTTGGCTGCTGCAACAGTCGGCATTGCCATGGGCGGGGCAGGAACAGACGCGGCATTGGAGACAGCGGATATTGTGCTTATGGGAGATGACTTGCGAAAACTTCCGTTTACCATCGGGCTGAGCCGCAAAACGCTTGGCATTATCAAGCAAAACATCACCATCTCTTTTGCCATCAAGTTTCTCGCTTTGCTGCTTATCATTCCGGGATGGTTAACGCTGTGGATGGCCGTTTTTGCCGATATGGGCAGCACCCTGATCGTCACTCTGAATGCGATGAGACTTCTGAAAATCAAGGAATAAAGCCGTTTTATACGGAAGCGGACACAGGCGCCGAATGCGAAAGAAAGATTCTTCCCGCAAGTTCGGCGCCTGTTTTGCAAAGATCGCCCGTTCGTGGGCAATGGTGAATCCTCATCATAGATTTTCGATCTCTTTTACAGATAATCAATAATTTGTTTGCCGATCAGAAGGATGGTGACCGAGACAAACAGCACTTTGACATAGGAGGCCCCTTTGCGCAGAGCGACATTTGAGCCGACCAGCGCGCCCAACAGCATGGCTGTTCCCATGGGAATTCCATAGACAAAATTGACATCATGTAGACAGATAAAAAAGATGAGTGCGGCTATGTTGCTGGTGAAGTTGAGCAACCGGGCTTTTGCTGCAGCCTGGATGAAATCAAACCCCAGCAGCAAAAACGAAAACATGAGAAAAGAACCGGTTCCCCCACCGAAAAAACCATCATAAAAACCGATGGCAAAGCTGGCCATGGCAATGAAAATACCGGTCTTGACCGTAAATTGTTCAAACTTCGATTCCCGCCCCCACTCCTTTTTCAGCAAAGAATAAAACGTAACCAGGATTAAGAAAACGATGATCAACGGTCTTAAAAAATCGGAAGAGATTTGCTTGACAGTATAAACGCCCAATATCGAACCGGCGAACGACAAAGGAAGGAGATATTTGACCAGTCGAAAATTGATTTTCCCAGAACGGATATATGTAATGGTACTGGTCAGAGAGGAAATCGTGCCCGCCAGTTTGTTGGTTCCCAGCACGACGGTGGGCGGCAGCCCGGTCATCATCAGGGCGGGAATGGAGATCAGGCCGCCTCCCCCCACCACGGAGTCGATAAACGAGGCCAAAAAGCCGGATGCGATCAAAAACAGAAGCATGCCAATGTTTAAATGTTCCATCTCTTGGGTGTCTCCTATACTGTAATTTTTGCGTTTTTTGTGTTAAAATCGTTTTTTTTATATTACCACGATTTTCACCGCTGATCGCAAAATGAATTTTCCGGGCAATCATCGCGCAAACTAAGGATTCAAAAGGAGGCATCGGAATGAAGGAAAAGCAGAAAGAAGCGAACAAAATCGCTCCCGGGTTAAACGATCATGAGGAATTGGAGAAGAAAGCGACGAAAGAGGAAATTGCCCGGGGCGATTATACAGAGGTCACAACTTTGTCTTTAGATGAAGTCGATCCATCTGACTGAAACAAACCCGCCGCCCGGCATGTGATCGGGAAGGCGGGTTTTCCTGTTTGCTGTGCCGGATTTTCAGGAACAAACCTTGATCAGGCGCGCCAGGTTTCGGGCGGTTTCCATCAGAAGGGAAGCGGTTTGGTCCATGGCCTCTTCCAGAGAGAGCGGTCTTCGTTGAATGGAGTGCAGACTGACAAAATGGCTGCTTAAAGCTTCGGCTCCCGGTTCGATGCTGCCGGAGAGGAGGAGTGCTTTGGCACCGTGTTTTTGCGCCAATTGCGCCACGAAAACGGGAAGCTTGCCGTATTGGGTCTGGAAGTCAGTTTTTCCTTCGCCGGTAATCACCCAGTCAGCTCCGGCGATTTTTTCCTCCAAATGAACCAGGTCTGCGATCAGCTTTGCCCCGCTTTTTATTTTGGCTTGCAACAGGAGGAAAGCAAATACCAGACCGCCGGCAGCCCCGGCTCCGGGAACCGTTTGCAGTGACCTGCCTGTCAGTGTTTCGAGGCACCGCGCATACTTTTGCATGCCCCGTTCCAGCTGTTTCAGCTGTTCGGGGGTTGCCCCCTTTTGCGGACCGAAGACGCTGGTTGCTCCCTGGTCGCCACACAGCGGATTTTGCACATCGCTGGCGACGAGAATTTCACTTTCAAACAGACGGGGATCCAATCCGCTGAGGTCGGTTTTGACAACGTGATCGAGCGAGATTCCGACCGGGGGCAGCGGTTGATTTTGTGCATCGAGGAAAGTGGCTCCCGGCGCCTGAAGCATGCCCATTCCCCCGTCATTGGTCGCACTTCCCCCCAGTCCGACGATAAAGCGCCGGTAGCCTTGATCCAAGGCATGTCTGATCGCTTGCCCGATGCCGAGGGTTGAAGTGTGCAACGGGTTTCGCTCGTTTTTGGGCACCATGGGCAAGCCGGCGATATTGGCTGTTTCAATGACTGCCGTTTGTTTGTCGATCACACCGTAGCAGGTCGTGACAGGCTTGAGGAGCGGTCCTGCCACTTCGACGGATTGTGTTTTACCGCCGGTGGCATAAACCACTGCGTCAATCGTGCCTTCACCACCGTCCGCCATCGGAATCACCGTTACCTCAGCCTCGGGAATTTCCGATGTAAACGCCTTCATAATGGTGAGTCCCACTTCTTTGGCCGGCAAACTGCCTTTATACGAATCGGGTGCAATGATGATTCTCATAAAGCTTCCTCTCAGTGTATGGGTGTTTTCGTTTATGGTAATTCATTTTCAGATAAAAGTCATTCTGCTCTTTAAAAAATAAAATCCCGTTTTTCCAGCCACAGAGGGAGGAACAACGGGATTTTGGCAAATCAGGAGGATTTCCGCTTGCGAATGAGGAGCAGGTAGCTGAGAACGGCGCCGGCTTCGGCCAGAGCGATGATGATTCCCATAGGCACGGCGGAATGGTTACCGGCGATGCCCACGAGCGGGGCAGCGATTCCGCCGGAAACATAGGAGAGCAATCCGAGCAATGCCGAAGCGCTGCCTGCTGCTTTTCCCTGGTTTTGCATCGCCAGAGAAAAACTTGCGCTCGAAACCATTCCGACGCTGGAGACCACCATGAACAAGGGAGGTAAAATGGCTGCCAGACCGGCACCGAGCAAAATGGCGGCCAGCAGCAGAACCCCGCCGGTTGCGGCTATGCCAAGCCCGATGAGGAGAAGCTTTGCTTCGCCGACCCGCCCTGCCAGTCTCCCGGTGACCTGGCTGGCGATGATGATGCCGGAGCCGTTAATGGCAAAGAAGAGGCTGAACATTTGCGGCGAGACGCCAAAAATGTCTTGCAGGACAAACGGAGAACCGGAAACATAGGCAAACAAGGCGGTGGTCACCATTCCTTGCGCCAGCACATAGCCCATGAAAAGACGGTCACCGGCGAGATTGCGGATGGTGGACAGGGTATTTTTGATTCCGCCTTTGGCCCGGCGATCGACAGGCAGTGTTTCCGGCAGGGTGTACAAAGTGGAGAGCATCATGATCGCACCCGCAATGCTCAGCACGATGAATACCCCGCGCCAAGAGGTGATGTTTAGCAACTGTCCGCCGATGATCGGAGCGAGGATCGGGGCCGCACCGTTGACCAGCATGAGAAGAGAAAAGAATTTGGTCAACTCCGGACCTGAGTAGAGATCGCGCACGATGGCACGGGCGATGACAATGCCCGCACCCCCCGACAGTCCCTGGATCAACCGGAGCAGGATCAAGACCCAAATCGAAGAGCTGAAAGCACATAACAGGGATGAAACGGTATAAAGGACGAGCCCGCAAAGAAGCGGAAGCCGCCGGCCGCGCGTATCGCTGAGCGGGCCTGCGACCAATTGCCCGAGCGAGAGCCCGATTAAACAGAATGTCAGGCTGAGCTGGGAGAGCGATGTGCTGGTGTGAAGCCCCTTGGCCAGAACGGGCAGCGAAGGCAAATACATGTCAATGGACAGAGGGCCGAAGGAGACAAGAGATCCCAGCAGAAAGATCATTCCAGCTCGGCGTGATCGGGTGGATTTCAGTAGGGTTGTGTCGTAACTGCCGAGCGATTTGCTCATCTATGTTGAAACCTCCCTCATGGTTAAATCAGATGATGCTGAACAAGTAATTTGTTAGAAATGGAAAGTTTTCGTTAATCGAAATGATTTTAAGGTATTCCAACATGGACGTCAACCTGATCTTTTCGGCTATTCCTTGTTGTTTCAATATTTTAAACTGATCTGGTTCCGCCGTTTTTTTTCTGATAAACTCTCTGTTATAAGAAGACCGGGAGGTTGAGAGAGGTGAAAGGAAAGAAGGCGCTGATCAACCTTTTTCGCGAGACGGAATTGCCTGAAGATTGGCTGAACCGGCATTTTCATGGTGGTTATATCAAAGAAGTGATCGTGGATCAGGAGAAACGAACCTGGCAACTCTGTTTGCATCTTGTTGAACCTCTCGATCCGGATATTTGGCAGGAGTTCCGGTCCAGGGTAAAAAAACATTTTCATCCGGCCATTCGCGTCTCCGTCCGGTTTGAGTATGACGCGGTTGAGCATCCGGTCGTGTTGCAAAAGTACAAATATTTTATTCAAAAAAATTTGCAGAAACTGGTTACACCCGCAGCGGCTACCTGGTTCGGGCAAGCGGAGTGGCGGATCAATGGTGCGAAGATTGAAGTGATTTTTGCCAATCCGGCTGTTTTGCAGATGGCGCGGCAGCGGGAGATCGATCGTCATGTAGAACGGTTTTACCGGCGCATTACGGGCAGGGGACTGCCGGTTGTTCTGTTATGCCGCCAACCGGATGAAGATCCTTCTTCTGAACGGTTTCCGGAATAAAAAAGGCGCAGGCAGAACAGCTTCAGGCCGTGCAAACATCAAAGGAGCATTGCTTCCGAAAATGAGCGATCGCGAAATGAAACGGCTGAAGTTTTGCCCACTTTTAATCTGACCGGCGATGATTCAGGACGGGGATTGGCTGAAAGTGCGGGGTCCGGCTGGTTTGATGTTTTTTCGCGCGATCTGATGCCGATTGACCATAAGAAAAGATCACCAGACTTACTGGATGGCACAATTATCACACCGTCTGGTGATCTTTTGGCAGTTCCGATTTACAAGGGAACCGAGTCTCTTGCATCCAGAATACGGGACGTTTAAAGAGGCCTGAGCCGTGTTCGGTGAAACACGTGTGCACGGTTTTTAGAGGGGGAACGGGCCGCCCTGCCCGACACCGCTTATATCTCTTTTCCTTCAGGACCGTTTTGATTTAGATGCCAATCTGAAAGCAGCTTCTTCAGCTTCTTTAAATGCTTCTTGCAATACTTCGTTTGGCTCCAATATATTAGTTCCTTGTGCACGGATGATTTGATAATCTTCGATCCCGAGGAAATTAAACATTGATTTCAGGTATTTGTGAGAGTATTCAACTTCTGTATACCAATCATTATTTGTATAGATTCCTCCGCTTGCTTGGATCACGAGCAATCTTCGTCCGTCTTTAAGCAGACCCACTGATCCGTTTTCGGTATACTTGAACGTTTCACGTGGGATCATGATATTATCCATATAATCTTTTAACTTTGATGGAATATTGAAATTATGCAAAGGCAAAACGATGACATACGTATTTGCGCTTTTGAATTGTTGTAAGATCTCCGACATGCGTTCTGTTACCTGTTGCTCCTGGCTGGTTAGCTCCTGTCCTTTTTGCTGCTTTTCCCATGCGCTTAAAACTGTTTTATCAATCATGGGCACGTCTTCACTGTACAGGTTAATCTGTTCAATTACTTCGCTTCCGTTTGTGAATTCTTTATAAGCTTTCAAAAAGTGGTTGAGAACCTGCAAGCTCACTGAAGAAGGATCATCTGTCTTTGGATGTGCGTTGATAATAAGCGTTTTGTTCATTTTTATTTCTCCAATAAAATGAATTTCAGTCCCTAATTATGGACTTAGTTAATCGCCGATTACATTTATCCATAATAAAGACTTTCATCATCTTTGTCAAATGAAGCATCATTTAATCGCATCGATTTCTTTTATTTGACTAAGACTCTACATATTTCTAAGATACAACTGGATTAATCTTTAAAATCAAAAGAGGGTGAAGAAATATGCAGTATAGTGTCGGTGTTGAATATGCTTTACATTGTCTGGTTTATTTAATCGATGTTCCTTCCGATAAAAGTGTTGGGATAAAGGATTTGGCAGAATTCCAAGGGGTTTCTGAGACATATCTTTCCAAAGTTTTTGGTAAATTATCCAAGGCTGGGATTGTCAGTTCTGTACCTGGTGTAAAGGGAGGGTATAGGTTATCCAGGAAGCCGGAGGATATTTCCTTTTGGGATGTGATTGAAGCAGTTGAAGGTTCAAAGCCTATATTCCAATGTAAAAACATTAAAGACAATGGATATTTGTACAGGGAAAACTGTTGCTCTGCTCCCTCCTTTTGCACCATCAATTCAGTTATGCTCTCTGCGGAAGAAAAAATGCGTGATTACTTGCGCAGTAAAACACTGGCCTGGTTAAATGAAGAGCTTGATCGCGTCTTGCCCAAACATATACGCAAAGATACCCGGGAATATTTTTCGAAGAGCAACTGACATGTGTCAAGGCCGGAATTCAATTGATCCACTCCGGTGTTTGCTGACCCGGTTTCATGACCAAATCCTTATTTAAAGGAGAGGCCTAAATGAGCAAACAATTTATCGTCCATCTTTCTGACAAGCAAAAGCATCTCATGTCCAAAGAACTTGTTGTTGGGCACGTTGAGTATTTACGTTCATTAAAAGAAAAAAGGAAAATTACCATTTTGCGGTCCTTGTGTAGACGGCACAGTTTTAATGATTCTCAAAGCTGAATCACAAAAAGAAGCCGAGGAACTATTAAAGGGAGATCCTTTTTCCCATTCAGGATACTATCAAACACAAAAAATCGTTGAGGTTCAAGAAGCCACTTTTGAAAACAATTTTCTTTTGGAAGAGGTATTGGACCGCCTTGAGGAATAACAATCGCTATTCTGGCGGATCGCGGAAACAAGGAGAATTCACGTCGATGGGGGAACTGAAAAAATGGAGGGGGACGGGTGCTTTTTCGCTGCGATCTTTGCGGTGAAGGAGACGGGAGTGAAGAGTAGCACCCGGACCCAGGGATTCCTGTTTTTTGAGGTTTTGTCAACAAGCGGACCTTTCAAGGGGAGGACCATTTTCCTTGAAAGGTTTTTTATTATCTTAATGAGCACACCGGGTTTGACAGGATTTTGGGGGGAGGGCGTTCTTTTTGAGACCGGAAAATCTTCCGACAATCTCCCGGCCGTCATGGTCGTTCAACGCATCGGAGCTCACTTTTCATCAGAATGATAGATTCCTTCCTGTTCCCACAAACGCTCCATTCTCTCCAGATGCCGGGTTACTTCCTGCCGGTTCATTCTTGCCACCGCCGTCAACAATGCATTGATCAGGCTGAGCGGAGCGACGAAAGAATCGAGAAAGGACGGCAGGCTGCTCGAGGCAATGAGACTAAGATCGGAGACCGCGGCGAGGGGGGAATGGTGGGCATCAGTGATGGCCAGAGTCTGAACCCCGCGTTCCCGCACAAAGCGCATCGCTTCCACCGTTCTGGCTGTATACCGGGAAAAGCTGATGCCGATCACCAGATCTTCCTTGTTCAGGTGGGCCAGCTTTTCAAACATGGTATCGGAATCAGTGATGAACTGCGTGTTTTTTCGCAGTAACTGGAAGTAAAATGCGAGAAAGGAACCGAGTGAATGCGAGCTTCTCAGGGCGACAATGGTGACCGATGCGGCCTGATGGATCCGTTTTACCGCTTCGCTGAAGGTTTCCGCATCCAGCATCTGCATCGTTTGTTTCAGGTTGGCGATATCATCGGTGAGCACTTCGTAGGCAATCCGTTGTTCTTCAGGATAGAGATCCGCATTCAAATCCAGCCGCTCCACCGTTGTCACCCGTCTGCGGAGCTGCTCCTGCAAATGCTGCTGCATTTCCGTGAAGCCCGAAAAGCCGAGGGCAGAGGCGAAGCGAACGACCGTCGCCTCGCCGACCCCCGCTTGCTTTGCCAATTTGGCCGTGGTTAAAAAAGGAACGGTATCCGGATGGGCTTCAAGATATGCTGCGATCCGCCGCTGGGCTTTGCTCATCCGGCCGCTTTGCGCACGGATTCTGGCAAAGATGTCGCTGTGTTCCGGCAAACGATCACGCCTTTCCTTTCAGTTTTTTCACCCCGTTTTCAAATCGTTCCAGTGTATCATCCACCACTTTTTCGGTATGGACAACCGACATGGAGAAGCGATTGAGGGGTTTGATAAAAATCCCGTTCTCCAGCAAATACTGATCCAGTTTTTTGCGCAGCGACAGATTTGAGGCCAATACGTCCTGAATTTGGCGCACCGGCGGTCGGTGAGCACCAGGTTGAAGATGCTCCCGACACCGACTGTCCGGGCGGTGATTCCATGGCGAACGGCAATTTCCTCAAATCCGGCTTTAAGCCGCGCGGTGTTCTCCTCCAGCTGCCGGTAAAGTTCGGGCTCGGCCAATGTCTGAATGGTCGCAAGCCCGGCGCTGAGGACTAATGGATGGCCGTTATACGTACCGCTGTGAAACAAGGGTTTGCCCTGAGAAGCAGCGCCGGCAGACTGGGTGGTCAAAATGTCAGTGCCGCCTGCAGGTGAGCATAATTCCATGATTTCCCGCCGGCCGCCGACGGCTCCGACCGGAAAACCGCCTCCCAGCACTTTTCCGAGGGCGGTTAAATCGGGCACAACCCCGTATAATCCCTGCGCTCCGGATATGCCGATGCGAAACCCGGTTTTTACCTCGTCAAAGATGAGCACAATCCCGTACTCACCGGTTAATTTTCTCAGCCCTTGCAAAAACGGAAGCTCCGGCGGAATGAATCCTCCCTGAATCGGTTCGAGAATCACGGCGGCAATTTCATGCCGGTGTCTGCTGAGGATTTCCGCCGTTTGTTCCAAATCGTTAAAAGGCAGAATGATGGTGTTTTTTGTATAATATTCCGGCAGGCCCCTTGAGTCGGGAGCCGGGGAAGGGGGTTCATGCCGGTTCCGTTTATGCGGATTGACGCTGATCAAAACCTGATCGTAAGCGCCGTGATAGTGGCCTTCAAATTTGGCCAGTTTTTTTCGGCCTGTCCAGGCCATGGCCAGACGAATGGCCAACAAAGTCGCCTCCAGGCCCGAATTGGTAAAGCGAACCTGGTCGATCCCCGGGTAAAGGCCGGCCAGCGTGCGGGCCATCTCCGTTTCCAGCTGATGGGGAGTGCCGAAGATCGTGGTTCCGATTTTCTCCAGTTGTGTTTGCAGCGCGTTTTTGACGTTGGGATGGCCATGTCCCAGGATTAACGCTCCGTAACATAAGTTGTAATCAATATAGCGATTTTCGTCAACATCGTACAGATAGGGGCCGTCAGCAGATTCCATGATGATCGGATACGGTTCAAAGTATTTGATGTTTGCCGTTACTCCGCCCGGAATCCATCTTGCCGCCTCCCGATAGGCTTCAGCAGAGCGTTTGGTTTTGGAGAGAAGGAGGGCGTGATGATCCATGATTTCCACCTCGTTTGTAATATATACTCCATTAAATATTTGCAACGGAGTATTTATTTCATTTTTCGCCGTTTCTCTCATTTTGTCGAATGTCATCAACAGCGTTCTGGAGGCGTTTCAGCCCGATTGGCGCGATCAATCCTTTCTTCCGCAATAATGCTCCCTTTTTTGACGGAACTGGCAGAGCATATAAAAAACCCCGCCTTTCGGCAGGGAATCAGTCAGTCTCTGGTTATGGCCTCAAGCGCCATCAACATCATATCGTGGAAAGTTGTTTGTCTCTCTTCCGCCGTCGTCTCTTCACCGGTAAAAATATGATCGCTGACGGTAAGGACGGACAGGGCGTGAACGCCGTATTTGGCGGCCAGAGAATAGAGGGCGGTCGTTTCCATTTCGACAGCCAATACACCGTAATCAGCCAGTTTTTTGACCGGCTCCATGCTGTCACGGTAGAAGGTATCCGAGGTTAACACATTTCCGACGCGAACGTGCAACCCTTTTTCCACACCAGTCTGATAAGCCTTGTTCAGCAAATCAAAGTCGGCGCAAGGGGCAAAGTCAAATCCGGGAAACGTTTGCCGGTTGACAGCGGAGTCGGTGCAGGATGTCATGGCCAAAATCACGTCACGAACCTTAACGTCTTTTTGGATCGCACCGCAGGTTCCGACACGGATCAGTTTTTTCACGCCGTATTCGCGAATCAATTCATTTACATAGATGGAGATGGAGGGCACTCCCATGCCGGTTCCCTGTACGGAGACTCGTTTCCCCTTATATGTACCGGTAAAACCGAGCATCCCGCGCACCTGATTATAGCAGGAAGGTTCCTCAAGAAAAGTTTCCGCGATATATTTTGCGCGGAGCGGGTCTCCGGGCAGCAGAATGTTTTCGGCAATTTCACCCTGCTTTGCTCCAATATGAACACTCATCTGTGATACCGTTACACCGATGGTTGGTAACGGCATTCACCTCCTCTTTTCCAGACTACGACCAATATTATCCCAATATCTTGCCGTTTCACAACTCTTTCTTGAAAACAGACAGAGAATTTCTCACTGAATGGAAGAAGCTTGCAGGGGAGAATGCCTTTGGGCCCCTGGAATGATTGGCGATGGAGCGAATATTTTAGAAAAGGAAGCATGAATATTTTCTGTCAGAGGTTTCAAGCTGCGAGAAAAAGTGAAAATAGACTCTGGAAAACATATAGGGAGGAAACAGGATGAAGCAGCCGTTTTCATTGGATCGCAAGGTAATCGAAACATTATCCGAGATGGTATTGTCGGGAGCGATTGAAGAAAGTTACCCGTTGCTCGGTGAGGGGTTAAGCGGCAAAGTGTATGATTATGAGGGATATGCAGTCAAGGTGTTCAAGGAAAATTACAGCGAAAACGATGACGATCGGGTATTGAATTACATGCGGGGCCATTCTGCTTTTCCTACGCTTTATTATAAAGAACGGCAGGGAAGATTTTTGGTTGTCGAGAAAGTGTCCGGTCACACGTTGGGTGAAATGGTGAAAGCGGGTGGAAAGCTGCCTGACCGGTATTACTGGCAACTGGAAAAATATGCGGAAGATTGTTACAAGAAAGGGATTATTCCAAGTGATTTACACTTGAACAATATGATGGTGGATCAAGACAACCGGATCAGAATTGTCGATACCGGCCGCTTTTTCTTTACCCGTGACAGTGCGCAGTTCAAGGAGAAAGTGGAAAGGGACCTGGAGATCCTGAAGTATTACTGCGGATTCTTCTCTTCCTCCTCATGGAAGAAACACCGGCGCCATCGCCGCCATTACCATTATCACTCTTATTTACACTCGCACAGTCACAGCCACAGCTACAGTCGCAGTCACTCGTCTTCTTCTCACCGCCGTCATCGCCATCATCGTCACCATCACCATTTCTTCTCTTCATGAGTGAGCGAACCTCTGTTGGAGCATTTGTTCCGGCAGAGGTTTTTTCTAAATTCCCGGGTTTGGCCGCGTATGAGGCCCCCTTCTGAAAATCTCTCCCTCCAAATCCATATCGCTTCGTGGGCAAAATAAAGTAGGTTTTTTTATGCCTGTTGTAGAAAGAAATATAGTTAATCATATGAATGTGACAGGCATTCGATGGGCGTGATTTTGGAGAAAGTGTTCCGGCATGCCTGATCGGATCTGTCCCCTGCGTCAAGGAGGGATTTGATTGTCGATTAAGAAAAAAGGCCGTCTCAGAAGGCTGATCGCAGTAGTGGCAGTGGCGGGCCTGACAGCCGGACTGGTTCCGTGGGGAAGCAGTTTGGCCGGGAAGAGTTCCGCTTTTCAAGTCTATGCGCAAACCGGCAATGACCGTCAACTTCAGGATGATTTCGCCAGCGCGGCCCGGGAGTTTAAAGTGCCGGAGGAGATCTTGCTGTCCGTCTCTTATAATGTTTCCCTTTTTGAACAGCATGACGGGAAGCCAAGTGTGTCGGGCGGGTACGGACTTATGCATTTGACTGATGTTGACCCCGCTAAATTGCGCCGTAACGGCAAAGATGAAGCGGCTCGGCTGACGGTGAAAGAGGTGAGCCAAAACCCGGGGCTGCATACGCTGAAGACGGCGGCAGCGTTACTCGGAGAGGGCCCGGAACGGCTGAAGCAGGATCCCAGGCAAAACATCCGGGGAGCCGCAGCGCTCCTTGCGCAGTACGCCAGACAAACGACGGGAGAGGTTCCGTCCGAAATTGGCGATTGGTATGGGGCAGTGGCGAAGTACAGCGGTTCATCAGAGGCGGATGTGGCACTCGATTTTGCCGATCAGGTTTTTGATACCATCAATCAAGGTGTCGAACGGACAACGTGACCGGGACTGTGGTTTTCTCGAGCTGCGATGAATCGCTGCCCGCCTGTTCCGGCGCTTGTGTTGTACATCCGCTCAGCAATAAAAAAAGGTACTGCGAGCAGGCCAACATGGCGAAAACGCAAGATATGATCACCTCAAACGATTTCTCTTTGATATATCAGGCAGCTTTTGCACGGGCTTGGAAGAGGTCGGAGAAGATTTTTCCGACGGGTGATAAGTGCCGCACGTTTTCAAAAATTCCTTCACCCAAATAAGTCTTCTAAATTTAGTATAAAGTAAATGTTTCCAGTTGACAAAGTGAAAATTATTTTAAAGGGATTCATTTTTTTATCGTATCGATTCCGATCGGATAAAAATCAGGAACATCGCCGACAATCACTTGTTGGGCCAATGGCTGGTTGAATTTTAAATGAAGCCGGTCCTTAGTGAGCGGCAAAAGCGTTTTCACTTCGATGTCAGCGTTGAGATAGATATTGACTTGAGCCGTATTGATCCCCCGTGATACGATTTCGGATGAAAATGTCACATGCGGAGAACCTTCAATCCACAATTTTAAGGGAAGTTCGGGGCCGTAATCGGACAGGATGCTGCTTTGCGTGATTTCCCCGAGCGATAACTTTACGCTGTACTCCCGGGTTTTGTCCAACTCTTCAAGTAACTTTTCCGAGACGATTTTGTATATGGCTGCTTCGGTTTGCGTATTAAAACTCACTCCGGCGATTTTTCCCTGATGGTCTGTCTGCAGGGTGGCAATCGGTTGCAAACGGCCGTTCAAGGCTTTCTGCATTTGCTCGATGCCGTTGGAGAAAGCGTGCTGGGCGATTTTTTTCGCTTCCTCCTGGGCGATGGCCCTCAAAATGGGCTCCAATTCCCGCTCGAGATTCCACAAAGAGAAAATCAAGAAGGAAAACAGAATGATAATCATGATCGGAATGGATGCTCTCCTCAGGCGAAACACCGGATGGGGATGAAAACGGAAATGAAATGGCGCCGGCGTTTTTTTGCTGATTTTGTTTCTTCGGGGAAGAGAGAAGGACGGGAACCGGATCGATGGCAGCGGAAAGTGAAAGGGCCGCTTAAACCGGAGATGGTTTCGGTAGAACAAACGGCGGCGGAATGGCATGGTTTTGCTCACCCCTCAGTGTCCACATCATACTTTTTAAAACGTATTCAAGAGCCGGGGCGGTTAGAAGCGACCGGAACCGGTCGAAACGGAGAGATCGAGATGAGAGAGTTTTTGGTGATCGAGGATGAACAAAAAATTCGGGATGTGATCGTCTCATATTTGCAAAACGAGGGTTTTACTGTATGGGAAGCGGCAACGGGCACGGAAGGTTTGCGGCTGTTTGCCGGAAAAGTGATCGATTTTGTGATTCTCGATTTGATGCTGCCCGATGTGCCGGGAGAAACGTTGTGTCAACAAATCAGGGAACAGTCGCCGGTGCCGATCATCATGCTGACGGCGAAGGTCGGTGAAGAAGACCGGATCAAAGGCTTGGCGCTCGGGGCGGATGATTATGTGATCAAGCCGTTCAGCCCCCGGGAGCTGATTGCCCGCGTCAAGGCCATCTTGCGCAGGTCGGGACCGGATTTGCTGGCGACGAGAGTCACCTTCAACGGTGGCGATCTGGTCATCGATTCCGGGGCGCAGACGGTGTGGAAGCAGGGAAAAACGGTGCACCTCACGCCGGCTGAATACAAACTTCTTTCCGTGATGGCCCGTCACCCCGGCCGTCCCTTTTCCCGCGAAGAATTGGTGATCAAGGCTTTTGGCTATGATTACCACGGAGATGACCGGACCATTGACCAACATGTGAAAAACTTGCGCCACAAAATTGAATCCGACCCGCGGACGCCGGAATACATTCAGACTGTTTACGGATTTGGATACCGGTTTGCGCCAAGGGAGCGAAGCCGATGAAAAGGCGTTTGACCGGAGCGTTTATCGGTGTTGCCTGCGGGATGATCGGTTTGGCCATCCTCTTTTTGCTGCTGGAAATCCGTTATCACTTTTCGATGTATCTGCGTGAGTACCCGGAGCTTGATCCAGGCACGGTGCTGCTTGTTTATCATCTGCAGCAGGCATTGGTCCAATCAACCTTGTGGACGATGATCGGCACGATCGCACTGGCTGTCATGATCAGTCTCTATCTGGCCAAGCGCATCAGTGCGCCCCTGATCAAGATGAAGGAAGTGGCCGAACGGATGAAACAGGGCAAGTGGACATCCCGCATCGCCGTCTCGGGAAACGACGAATTGGCCGAACTCGGGCAGGCGCTCAATCACCTGACGGAGGAACTGCAAAAACAGGAGGCATTCCGCAAAAATTTGACCGCTGACTTGGCCCATGAGTTAAGAACCCCTCTGGCTACGCTGAAAAGCCATATGGAAGCTTTTGAGGACGGGATTTGGAGCCCGACCCCGGAACGTCTCCATGCTTGTTATGAAGAAATTGAACGGCTGATTCATTTGGTCGGCGACTTGGAACAATTACAGGGGCTGGATTCACCGCAATTCAAATTGAACCGGCAGCCGGAAAATCTCGTGGAGATCATCCGGCAATTCCTGCAAACGATGGAAACGCCGTTTGTGCAGAAGAAGGTGAATCTGAAATTTGCCGGGGAGGAGGCGGTGGTCGTGCCCGTCGATCGCTACCGCTTCACGCAAATATTGTTCAATCTGTTGTCCAACGCCCTTGATTTTACCCCTCCGGAGGGAACAGTCACCGTCAGGGTGACAAACAGGGAGGAGCAGGCCATCGTGGTGGTGGAGGACACGGGGATGGGGATCCCTGCTGAAGAAATCCCCAAGGTGTTTGAGCGGTTTTATCGTGGCGATCGGGCGGGAGGACGGCGCAAAGGGACAGGCATCGGTTTGACGATCGTAAAGAAGCTGGTTGAAGCCCATCAGGGAGAGATTTGCATCGAAAGTGAGGAGGGACGTGGAACGAGGGTGGTGCTCTCTTTGCCGAAATAAGCAGCAAAAAGGGACAAACCGGCACATACCGATTCGTCCCATATTTTCGGTTGCATGTCGGAGGAGTGGGGGAATCCACTCCTTTTTGCGTTGCATGGGTCTTCTTCCCGGATTTTCCGAAAAAGGAGCCGGTTTTCTATTCGTGCACTTGTTTGCGTTTGTCCGGATCAGTCCCTTTGTAGCCCTGGTATGTTACATCGGTCATCATGCCCATGGCTGCATGGTGCAGATCATGGCAGTGGAACATCCAGACACCGGGATTGTCCGCCTTAAAGGTGATCACAACCGTTTCCCCGGGGTTCACCTGGATTGTATCCTTGTAAACCTGGCCGGAAACGGGTTTTCCATTGACCGACAGCACGAGAAACTTGTGACCGTGCAGATGCATCGGGTGGACGGATTTTCCCTCATTTATCAGGGTGACCTCGACTTGTTCCCCGGCCCTGACCGGCAGAGGATCGGTGTTTGGCCATGTTTTGCCATTGATCGTATAGACTTGCACCCTGTTTTCCGTTTTCGTGTTGAGGTGGAGCGTGTACGAAGACCGGAAAGAGACGGGGGACTTCGTCTGATCCTGATTGTATTTGGCCAAATCCCAAACAGGCAGATTTTTTTCGTGATCGGCTTTTACGGTTGTCTGGCTGCCTTCCACTTCGACGGGAAGCAGGAAGGATTTGGCTCCCTTGGTTCTGTCATGAAGGTCGATGGCAAAACTGTGGTCGGCAACAAAGCTGATTTCATACCGTTCGGACGCTCCGACCGGAATCAGCTGATCCTTTACCTCCGCCGGATTTGGAATCGCATTGCCGTCTTCGGCAACGATTTTGAAGTTTTGTCCTTGCAGGTGCAGCATGTGGGTCTGATAACCGGCATTAATGAAGCGCAACCGAACCCGTTCTCCTTTTTTCACCCTCAGCGGCCGGATGGCGGACCCGGTCTTTCCGTTGACGGAATAGAGATCGTACATCATTTTCATCATTTCATCGTGATCCATATTCATCTTTGAATGATCCGTGCCTTCCATGTGCATCCCCGAGTGATCCATGTCTCCCATGTCCGCCGAAGCGTGATCCATATTCATTTTCGAATGATCCATGCCTTCCATGTCCTTTGAAGCGTAATCCATCTCCATTTTCGTTTGCGAGGACATCCATTCATCCAAAATCAGAACATAGTCGTGATCGTATTTTACCGTTTCTTTCTTGGGCAGGACGATGAAGGCTCAATATAACCCTCGATCCACCTGGGTGGAACTGTTATAGTGGGAGTGGTAAAAATAAGTTCCGGGAACTTTGGCTATGAAATCATACGTAAAGCTGTGCTTGGGAGCTACCGGAGCTTGAGTCAGACCGGCCACACCGTCCATTCCGTTGGGAACCGGGTAACCATGCCAATGAATAGTGACCGGTTCGTTCATCTGATTGATCAGTTGAACTTTGACATGATCTCCCTGAGTGACTTTGATTGTTTTTCCGGGAACGGTTCCGTCATAAGTCAGCGCATCAACCTGAATCCCCGGTTGCAGCGTCCAATTCGCCGGTTTGGCCGTGATGGTAAACTCCTTCAGGGGCCTTCCCTGCGAGTCTTTGGAAACTTTGGGAACGGCCAGTGCCGGAGTCGGATTTGCGCTGTCTTTTTCCCCGGAAAGGGTGACGGTCACCGCCGCGACAATGGCGATGATCGCGACGACGGCCACAAAAACGGAAAGAAGAATAACTCCTTTTTTCTTCATCAGCAATTCCTCCACTTTTCTTCAGCAAAGCCGTGATTGGCGAAATATATAAAAAGAAGTTGAAGGACGGGATGGGAGCGGAGCATGTCGAACAAATCCGCTCCCGTGATTTCATCATAAAAGTGAAATATGAAGAAATAATGAAGATAGAGGAAATGGAAGGAAAATCTGTGTATACGTTGATATCTTTTTCCCCGCTCCCCGTTGAAATACAGTAGGGGGGTATAGTATATTGAATGTGAAGAATGTTAATAAAGAACAGGTATGTTGATTGGCCAAACGCCGGATTTTGACAAAGGAAATGTTAAGTCTGCAAGTTACCATGAGTGCGCAACTCAAAAATCTTTTGTCGTTACCTAAAATCAATGTACCTGAATGAGGAGGAAATAGCGATGGCTCAAGTTACACTGAAAGTAAACGGCATGTCCTGCAACCATTGTGTCAATGCAGTTGAAACCAGCGTCGGGAAACTGAATGGCGTTCGCGAAGTCACGGTGCGCTTGAATGAGGGTCTGGTTGATATAGAATTTGAGGATGGTGCCGTGAATGTGGAGCAACTGATCGAGACGATTGAAGATCAAGGATATGATGTTGTCCGTTCGTAAGCGCCAAAGGGGATTTCCCCGGCTTCAAGCGGAGGGAGGTGAAGGACGTGGGGGATCAAGCGGCAGAACAAAAAAAGGGTTCGTTTGCAGTTGGCGGAATGACTTGTGCGGCCTGTGCGAACCGGATTGAAAAAGGCATCCGGCGCCTGGAAGGAATCCAAAATGCCAATGTGAATTTTGCCCTGGAACGGGTCGATTTCACCTATGACCCGCACAAGGTTTCCCCGGAAGCTGTGGGGAAGAAGATTGTTGATCTCGGTTATCAGGTTCTGACGGAAAAAGAGGAGTTGTCCATTGCCGGAATGACCTGCGCGGCCTGTGCTGCCCGCATTGAAAAAGGGCTGCGTCGCTTAAGCGGTGTCCTCCATGCCAATGTCAATCTTGCCTTGGAGTCGGCCACGGTCGAATATAACCCCGCCGAAGTCCAACTTGCCGACATCATCAAAAAGATCGAGGCGCTCGGTTATCATGCAACAGAAAAAGCGAATACGGGGGGAGAGCAAGAAGAGCGCAAACAAAAAGAGATTCGCCGCCAAACGTGGAAGCTTATCCTGTCAGCGGTCTTATCCCTTCCGCTCATTTGGAGCATGATAAGCCATTTTCGCTTTCTTTCCTTTATATGGATGCCGCATCTGTTCATGAACCCTTGGTTTCAGCTGATTTTGGCTACTCCCGTGCAGTTTCTCATCGGCAGACAGTTTTATATCGGGGCATACAAAGCGCTGCGCAACAAGAGCGCAAACATGGATGTATTGGTGGCGCTCGGTACGTCGGCAGCTTATTTCTACAGCTTGTACCAAGTGGTCTTATGGTCACTTGATCCGCACAAAACGGTAGAACTCTACTTTGAGACGAGCGCGATCCTGATTACGCTGATCTTGCTTGGAAAGCTGTTTGAGGCGAAAGCCAAGGGGCGTTCTTCCGAAGCGATCAAAAAATTGGCGGGCTTGAAAGCAAAAACGGCAACGGTCATCCGTGACGGGAAAGAGATGCAAATCCCGGTGGAAGATGTGGCCGCAGGGGATCTTGTTCTCGTCAGACCCGGTGAAAAAATACCGGTTGACGGTGAAGTGCTGGAAGGGCGTTCAGCCGTTGATGAATCCATGTTGACCGGTGAAAGCATCCCCGTGGAAAAAGCTCCGGGCGATCAGGTGATCGGGGCGACGATCAACAAAAACGGCCTGCTAAAAATCAAGGCGTCCCGGGTGGGAAAAGAAACGGCCTTGGCGCAAATTATCAAAGTGGTGGAAGAAGCGCAGGGTTCCAAGGCCCCGATCCAACGATTGGCCGATACCATTTCCGGCATCTTTGTTCCGATCGTCGTCGGCATTGCCCTGCTGACCTTCCTCATCTGGTATTTCCTTGTCTCTCCCGGCCATTTTGGTTCGGCTTTGGAAAAAATGATCGCTGTTCTCGTCATCGCTTGTCCGTGCGCATTGGGTCTGGCCACTCCCACCTCGATCATGGCCGGTTCCGGACGGGCTGCGGAGTTGGGAGTTTTATTCAAAGGCGGGGAGTATCTGGAGACCACTCATCTCATCGACACCGTCATTCTGGATAAAACCGGGACCGTCACCGTCGGCAAGCCGGTGCTGACCGATGTCATCCCCTTTGGTGTGGGAGAACGGGACTTTTTGCGCCTTGTCGCTTCCGCGGAAAACTTCTCCGAGCATCCGCTGGCAGAGGCGATTGTTGCCGGGGCGCGCGAACGCGGAATCGCGTTGGTGGAAGCTGCTGATTTTGAAGCGATCGCCGGATTTGGCATCAAGGCGCGGGTAGAGGGGAGAGAAGTGCTGGTCGGAACGCGCCGCCTGATGAATCAGCACGAAGTGGAGATGGCTGATGGTCTGAAATTGGCGGAACGTTTGGAGCAGGAAGGGAAAACGGCGATGTTTGCGGCCATTGACCGGAAATTATGCGGGGTGATGGCGGTCGCCGATGAGATCAAGGAAACATCCCGGCAAGCAGTTTATGCCTTGAAAGAGATGGGACTCGATGTGATCATGATCACCGGGGATAATGAACGGACGGCCGCAGCCATTGCCCGACAGGCAGGAATTGAGCACGTTATCGCCGAAGTCCTCCCGGAAGGAAAAGCGGCAGAAGTGAAAAATTTGCAGAAACAAGGGCGGAAAGTAGCGATGGTCGGGGATGGAATTAACGATGCCCCGGCATTGGCAACGGCCGATATTGGCATGGCGATCGGAACGGGAACCGATGTGGTGATGGAAACCGCAGAGATTACGCTGATGCGTGGGGATTTAACCGGTATCGTCGACGCCATTCGCATGAGCAAAAAGACCATTTCCAATATCAAACAAAACCTGTTTTGGGCCTTTGCATATAATACACTGGGGATTCCGGTTGCCGCGGCTGGATTTCTCGCTCCCTGGATCGCGGGAAGCGCCATGGCGTTCAGTTCCGTAACCGTTGTGTTAAACGCGCTGCGACTGCAAAGAGCAAAGTGACCAGACGGTACAGACCCGGAGATAAAAAACTCCCGACATTGTTGCGGGAGTTTCTCGTCCTTTTACAGACGATTTGGAACGCAGGGAGGCAGAAGAGGCCAAAAACTACCGACCTGCGACGGAAAATGAGGTGAAAACTGGGCCATGCATGTTCATACACATGGAGACCACGATCACGGGCATTTGCACCATCGCCATCAGCGGGCAGATAACAAAAAAGGATTGCTCATCGCTCTGCTGATTACCGTTGGCATTATGTTGCTCGAATTTTTCGGCGGATTGTTTACTCATAGTTTGGCTTTGTTGTCCGATTCAGGACATATGCTCAGCGATGCCGCTACCCTTTTCCTCAGCTTTGCCGCCCTGTGGTTTGCCGTTCGGCCTCCATCCCCGCGCAAAACTTATGGATATTACCGGTTTGAAATCCTGGCGGCACTTTTTAACGGAGTGTTGTTGTTCATCATTTCCGGATGGATTATTTGGGAGGCGGTTTTGCGCTTTTTCCATCCTGCCCGCGTTTCCAGCGGCCCGATGATCCTGATCGCGGCCGTCGGGCTTGTTGCCAATCTGCTGAGCGCCTGGGCTTTACTGAGCAAAGGGGATGTAAAAGGGAATGTGAATTTGCGCAGCGCTTATCTTCATGTTCTGGGAGATGCCCTCGGTTCTCTGGGAGCGATCGCGGCCGGGGTGCTGATCTACCTTTTTTCTTGGTATTACGCTGACCCCCTGATCAGTATTTTGGTTGCGGTCCTCATTTTGAAAGGAGCTTGGGGTGTGATTTCCCATTCGTTGCACATTTTGATGGAAGGTACGCCGGTAACGGTCGATTGTGATGAGGTGGACAAAATTTTGCGGAGCATTCCCGGGGTCATCAATGTGCATGACCTGCATGTCTGGACGATTACCTCCGAGCTCGATTCGCTCTCCTGCCACTTGCTGGTCGAGGAACAGTTTGACCAGCAACAGATTTTGCAACAGGCAATCCGGCTGATCGCCGAACATTTTCAGATTCACCATACGACGATTCAGGTGGAAACGGAACAGCTTCAGCATCCTGAATTGCATTAAACACCCCGGGAGGAATCCCGGAGAAGCCTGGCGGAAGAGGCGGTGCAATCAGCTTCATCTCAAGGCTGTTGGGGAAGACAGAAGCTCGCAATGGGGCTTCTTTTTTATCGGGAAATATTGCATACATATTGGTATATACAACTATATGACTAAATGATAATATAAAAATGAAAGCATAGCCACCATAAATAACCAATTGCATATAAATGATCCATTTTTTCAAAAACTGATGATGTCTGTTGCAAATCGAACCGGACATTGAACCAGGTAAAGGGGAAAGTGGCAGTTTTCATAACGGAAGGAGGGGCCGCGATGCAGCTGATCAAGGCAAAAGATTATCATGATCTCTGCCATAAGGCAGCCGAACTCATTTTAAGGAAGGTCAAAGGGCAGAAAAAGCTGACTTTGGGTCTGGCGACTGGTGGCACACCACAAGGGGTTTATCGAATACTGGTGGAAGAGGCGAGGCAAAACGGCACTACCTACCAGCACGTCACCACGTTTAATTTGGATGAATATGTAGGGCTGCCGCCTGATCATCCGCAAAGCTATCATACCTATATGAATAAAAAACTGTTTGATTTTATCGACATACCCCCGCAAAATGTCCATATACCCGATGGCATGGCGGAAAATCTGGAAGAGGAATGCAGACGTTATGAGCAAATGATCGACCAAAGCGGCGGAATTGATTTGCAACTGCTGGGGATTGGCATCAACGGGCATATCGGTTTCAATGAACCGGGAACTTCATTTCACTCCTTTACGCATGTTGTTAAATTGGAAGAATCGACCCGGATCGCCAACAGCCGATTTTTCTCTTCCCTGGAGGAAGTCCCGGCCTTCGCCGTCACGATGGGGATCGCATCGATCATGAAGAGTAAAGAGATCTTGCTGCTCGCCGTCGGCAAAAGAAAAGCGGAAGTGTTGCAGCGGCTCATTTACGGCGAGGTGACCGAAGAACTGCCGGCATCTGTTTTAAAAATGCATCAACATGTGACCATCATTGCCGATGAAGAAGCCCTTTCTTCTCTTTCCGTCCGTTGTTAGGATGGTTGATCAGAAGAGGTCGTCCGGATTGCGGGCGGCTTCTTTTTGTATGTAGGAGTACAGGAAAGTTTCAATCGTTCACAATGCTCTTCACCCTCAAAAAACAGGGTTACAGAACATATGTTCCGGATTATAATCCCGAATAGAGGTGAAGACTGGATAAATATAACCGTTCATGAAAATGCGTTCCAACATTACATGAGGAAAGGAAGTTGAATGGACAGGTGATTCAGGCAAAAATTAATCCCTATTTGTACTTGCGGGGAAACAGTGAGGAAGCGATGTATTTTTATAGGGATGTTTTTGGCGGGGAAATCGTTACCCTTCGACGCTATGGAGATGTACCGGATATCCCTTGTGCTGAAGAGGACCGGGACAAAATTCTGCACGGTCATCTCAAAGTGGCGGATCAAGCGATCTATTTCTCAGATGCGATCGGAAACCAATCTGTCAACTTTGGAAATCAGGTGAGTCTGACATTGGAGTTGACAGAAGCAGATGTGATTGAAAAGGTGTACAACGCTTTGGCTGAAGGCGGAGAAGTTCTTATGCCGCTTCAGGACACTTTTTGGGGGGCGAAATACGGGAAGCTGACCGACCGGTTCGGCATCAACTGGGACTTGAATTGTCAACTGTAATTTTCTGACGTAAGTCATTGAAAGGGGCTATTGTCCGTGTTGATACTGCATGGGTTTGCATGCTTGAGACTTTCAAGATCATGACGGAACTTTGCATCACGAAAGCAGTGACGGTTTCAAATGTGAACAGAATCTGCGTTTATAAAAAAAACTGCTGCCCAGCCAGGTGGACAGTCAGTTTTTAAAGAACGAGGATCAGTTGGCGATTTTCATCTGTTCGTTGCTCTGCTCATCCTGTTTGCCTTGATAGGAAGGCAAAGCGCTGCGGATGCCCCAGAAATAAAATATCAGAGCTGCGATGACGACGACAACCATATCCATGCCGTAAGGGATGTGATTGGTTCCGCCGAATTTGCTGCTGCCCAGATAGGAAATTCCCATCATCACGATCAGATAGACGACCAGCCAGAGGCCGGCTTTAAAGTTGGCAGCAAAGTCTTTCCAGTTGTTTTTGGCTTGATAGTAGAAATAAACGGGCAATCCGATGATCATGATCAGGGTGACTTGACCGGTCAGCGGCCAGGTCGCCCAATACAGGATCAGCGATGCAACGATAAACGCCAGCGGCGCGATTACCGGCATGCCTTTGATTTTGAGAGGACGCGAAACATTTACGTCTTTCATGCGGCGGAATACCATGACCGAGATCGGGCCGGTTACGTACGAGATCAGCGTCGCGACGGAAATAACCTCAGCCAGTGATCCCCATCCTCGGAAAATGAACAGGAATAAAAACGAAACAGCCAGGTTAAACCACATCGCCGGTCGCGGAACGCCGTAAACCGGGTGGATTTTTCCAAATATACGTGGGAAATAACCGTTTTGTTCCATACCGTAAATCATCCGGGCCGTGGTTGCCGTATAGGTCATACCCGTACCGGACGGAGAAACGAATGCATCTGCAAACAGCAGGAGGGCAAGCCAGTTCAGGTTTAGAGCCAAGGCCAGATCGGCGAAGGGAGAGCTAAAGTTCAGGACACCCCAGCCTTTGGCCAGCAGATGATCCGGCACTGCACCGATGTAAGCGGTTTGCAACAAGACATAGATGATTCCTGCCAGGAGAATCGAACCGGCGACTGCGATTGGAACGGAACGGCTTGGATTTTTTGCTTCTCCGGCCATATTGATCGGACTTTGAAATCCGTTAAAGGCAAAAACGATTCCCGATGTGGCCACAGCCGTCAGCACGCCTGCCCAGCCGTTCGGAGTGAAACCGCCGGGGGCATGAGTGAAGTTGTTAGCGTGAAAACCGGCGTAAATGAGCCCGATAATCGTCAGTCCGGGAATGAGGAATTTGAAGACGGTGATGGCCGTGTTAACACGGGCAAACAGCTTGACCGTCCAGTAGTTGATCAGGAAATAGACAACGACCAAACAGGCGGCGAGCACCAGCCCGACCGGGGAAAGCGTTTCTCCGTTGTACAGGGCTTTTGCCCATGCCCAAGGCCAGGAACTCATATATTGTATCGAAGCAACCGCTTCCACAGGAATGACGGAAACAATCGCGATCCAGTTGGCCCAGCCGGATATAAACCCAAGAAATGATCCGTGTGAATAATGGCCGTAACGTACCATTCCGCCTGCTTCGGGGAACATCGCGCCCAATTCGGCATAGGTCAAGCCGATGAACATAATGGCGATCATTCCAATGACCCATGCCCAGATCGCGGCGGGTCCGGCAACTGAGGCCGCTTTCCATGCTCCAAAGAGCCAGCCGGATCCAATAATCGAACCGAGGCCGGTCATCATTAGGGCAAATGTTCCAATATTTCTCTTCATCCCTTTCATATGGCTACCTCCAACTATAGCAGGATATACTAGTAGATTAATTCACTGATAATAGTATCGCATAAAAATGAATTGTAAATCAAATTAAAACCTTTTATTTACAAAAATTGTTATCTAGAAAACCGAAATATACCAGGGTTAAAGGCGAAAATTAACCCTTTTGAGTAATGATTTATTTTTATTTAACACGCATAAGAAGGAGAAAAGGTCGCTGTAGAAAATAATGTTCGGATTTTGCGTCATATGATGAAAAACAGTTTGATCAGCCTGGGGAGGTATACGAATAAAATAAAATGTATTTTAATAGATAAGCAGTGTTAATTGGAAAATAAAGGGATATGATGCAGGGGATTGCAAGCGGGCAGATCTGGTCTTCCTTGCTGCCTTGCAAGGAAGGAGATTCAAAAAACTTTTTCCAAGTGGATGTAAATTAACCTGTGGTTAACAGATCAATATCCTGTTTTTTTCGAGGACTTGTGAAAAGAAAGATAATTTGGTATAATGAAACCGGTTTCAAAAATAAATGAGCAGTTGGCATGAGGGACTGTAAAGATGGAAAATAAGAGACAAAAGAAGCAATCGGACCGTGCCACCATTTCAGATGTAGCAAGACTGGCCGGTGTGTCAAAAACGACGATTTCCCGCTATTTAAGCGGAAAGTACCATATGCTGTCTGACAGCACCTTGAACCGAATAGAAAAAGTCATTGCTGAGCTGAATTACCGTCCCAACAAAATGGCAAGAGGTTTGAAACGGGATCGCAGTTACCTGATCGGCATGGTGATCGCTGATATTACCAATCCTTTTTCCACCGCGATTTTGCGCGGGGCCGAGGATGTCTGCAAGCAGCGCGGATACAGCCTGATGGTTTGCAATACGGATAACGATCCGGCCAAAGAGCGTGAATACATTTTTATGCTGCAATCCCACCGGATCGACGGTTTGATCATCAATACGACCGGACGCAACAACAAGTTTTTGCAAGAATTGGCGACAGAGAAAACAGCCGTCGTCCTGGTCGACCGAAAAGTGCCTGAATTGGGATTTGACACCGTGACGCTTGACAATGAACAGGCGATGGCTGCTGGTGTCAACCACTTGCTCGCCCGGGGGTATAAGCACATCGCCCTTTTCAGCGAATCGATTGCCGGCGTGAGTTCGCGGGAGGAACGGGTGCGCACATTTCAAAACATGTTGTCCGATCGTGAAGTCTCCGCTGAAGTTCATGAGATTGATTTACGCGAGTTGCGCGAATTCTCCCTTCTGTTGGATGAGTTTTTTCAAAAGGCGCCGAAGGGAAAGCGGGCCGTCTTTGCGGCAAACGGGGTGATTCTGTTAAAAACGATCCATCTGATTCAGGAGAAAGGAATCGAGATTGGCAAGGATGTGGCCGTTTTGGGATTTGATGATATGGAATGGGCACCGCTGATCGGCCCCGGAATCACGACCCTGGCACAGCCTACTTATGAAATGGGCGTGACCGCGATGAAAAGAGTGTTGGAGCGGATTGACGGGGATCGGTCGCCGGCGCAAAATATCGCTTTTTCCGGTCAATTGCTGGTGCGCGGCTCTGCGCCGGAAGTGAGGGACTAGAAAGATTGCCTGTTTTCGCCCTTTTTTGAAACCGATTTCAAAAAAGGTGGGAATGAGAGTTGGATTATGCCGGATGTCGTAACCTTTGGCGAAGCGATGGGAATGTCTGCGGCCGGTAAAGCCGGAGCGCTTCATCGGGTAAGCAGTTTACGCCGGGGCTGGCCGGGGCGGAAACCAATGTCCCCGTCGGTCTGTTCCGGTTGGGATATTGTGCCGGCCGGGTGAGCGAAGTGGGGAATGATCCGTTTGGACAATGGATCAAGGAGAGTTTGTGATGGGAAAACGTGGATATTTCCATGGTGGCGATCCGGACCATCCGACCGGTTTTCAGTTGAAACCCAAGGCGGGCAGCGGTGACCCCGAGGTGGTTTATTTCCGGAATCGGGTGATCTGCCCGGATCCTCACCGGCTATACCGGCCCGCGTGATCTGGCAGCATTTTATCTTGATAAGGAGGTGAAATTGGTTGTGATCAAGTTGGGGGCAAGAGGCGCTGATGATCGTACGGTGACGGAAGAAGGGGAAGTTACAGGATTTCCTGTTTCGCAAGTGGTCGATACAGTAGGAGAGGGAGACGGATTTGACGTCGGTGTCCATCAGCGGAATGCTGGAGGGTTTGCCGATCCGTGAAGCGGTTTTGCGGGCAAATGCCATCGGGGCTTGGCAGTAATGAGTCAGGGGAACCAGGATGGATTGCCCGTACGGGAGCAGCCGGAGTCCAATGTCTGCACACCATGACTGCGCACCTGAGGAGTGAATCAGATGGAAAACAATCGTTTGGCCAAAAGCCGCTGGTATCGCTTGATTCCGATCGTTTTCATCACTTACAGCCTGGCCTACCTCGACCGCGCCAACTACGGGTTTGGAGCGGCAGGCGGGATGGCCGAAGATTTGCATATCACAGAGGAAGTTTCCTCGCTGATCGGGGCCTTATTTTTCCTTGGTTATTTCTTTTTTCAAATCCCCGGTGCGCATTATGCCGAAAAGAGAAGTGCGAAAAAGCTGATTTTTTGGACGCTGATCCTTTGGGGATTGTGCGCATCGGCGACTGGATTTCTGACTGATGTAAAAGCGCTGCTGGTAATTCGCTTTGTGCTCGGCGTTGCCGAAAGCGTTGTAATGCCGGCCATGCTCGTGTTTCTCTGCCATTGGTTCACCAAAGAGGAACGATCCCGCGCCAACACGTTTCTCATCCTGGGGAACCCGGTGACGGTTTTGTGGATGTCCGTTGTTTCGGGCTATTTGGTCGATGTGTTCAATTGGCGCTGGATGTTTATCCTTGAAGGGCTTCCGGCGGTGATCTGGGCCTTTGTTTGGGTAAAACTGGTTGACGACAAACCGGAGATGGCGAAATGGCTCACCAAAGAAGAAAAAGCCGGGATTTCCCGAGCATTGGAGCAAGAGCAGCAGACAGTACAGCCGGCCAAAAACTATTGGGAAGCGTTTAAATCGAAAAATGTGATACTGCTCTCCCTGCAATATTTTTGCTGGAGCATCGGTGTTTATGGATTTGTGTTATGGCTGCCATCGATTTTAAAATCGGCGTCAAAAATGGGGATCGTCGCGACAGGATGGCTTTCCTCCGTTCCCTATCTGCTCGCTGCCATTCTTATGCTGGTCGTCTCATATTACTCCGACCGCCTGATGAAGCGGAAAGTATTTGTGTGGCCGCTTCTGCTCATCGGAGCCCTCGCCTTTTCCGGATCGTATCTCTTGGGTAACTCCGACTTTTGGCTTTCCTCCGTTTTGCTCGTGATTGCCGGCGGTACGATGTACGCGCCATATGGTCCTTTTTTTGCAATTGTTCCCGAGATTTTGCCGCGCAATGTCGCCGGCGGGGCGATGGCGTTGATCAACAGCATGGGAGCGCTCGGTTCCTTTGTCGGTTCATACGTTGTCGGGTATTTGAACGGTGCGACCGGCAGTCCGAACGCTTCTTATATCTTCATGGCGGCAGCCCTCCTGCTGTCGGTGGTTTTAACCCTGGCTGTAAGCAAAAAAGAGGAGAAACATGAAAGGTGAATATCAGATGAATGACGGCAGGCGAGGCGGTCAGGATCGCTGCCCGGGTGGAAGCGGAAACGGATTGGATTGAAGCGGGGACTTCACTGATCAAGAAGATGGCATGTCGATTGAACGTCTATGTCGTCGGAGAGACGATTGCTCCCGCCATTGCCGCAGAGGATCTCGTCATCACTGTTTCCGGGAAGACACAATCAGTACTGATGATCGAGGAAAAAGCGAGACGGATCGGCTGCAAAGTTCTTGCCGTCACCGCTGATCCGAAGTCTCCGCCGGGGGGTAGGCTGACGCGATCCTTCATGTACTGGCCGCGACCAAGGATCGCCGGCGGGGAAAGCAAGCCGCCATCCAGCCGCCCGGTTCCCTGCCTGACCAGTGCCCCCGCTTTTGCCGGATGCCATTTGCCTGCGGTATGCCTGGTTGAACGCAATCGGCCACCGAAAAGCCCGAGCCAGACATGCTGATTTGGAGCAGCAGATATGTACAAGGCTGTTGCCAAATAGGGTGAAGCGGGATTGATGCTCTATTGCAGCACTTTGTGAGAAAGAAGACAGAAGCTGAAAAGCACCAAGACTAACAGGAAAAATTGAATTTTTTCAATAATAAGGCACGCCTCTTCCAGTTTGGAGAGGTGTTATTTATTAATTGAATTATTATATTTTATTTTCTTTCTATTAGGGTAAATTATCCGTGATTCCGGCTGAGCAGAAAGGAAGGATCAACGTGGAGGCTATCCTGATTAAAAATGTGACCTTAATTGATGGAAAAGGGGGTGAACCGAAGAAAGAGATGGCCGTGCTGGTCCGGGATGGACGCATTGCTGAGGTCGGGCATGTGAATCGCATTCGGATTCCCGATGTGCCGGTGCGGACGATTGATGCGGATGGGTTTACTTTATTGCCGGGATTTATCGATGCCCATGTTCATGTTATGATGTCCCCGGTCAATTTCGCTAATAGTTTGAACACCCCTTTTTCTTATAAATTTTATGATTCGATCCGGAATATGAAAGCCACGGTTGCGGCGGGTGTGACCACTGTGCGGGATGCAGGCGGCGCCGATGCCGGGGTGAAGATGGCTGTGGAAAACGGGCTGGTTCTCGGCCCGCGGATGAAAATCAGCATAACTCCCTTAAGCATAACGGGGGGACACCTCGATTTTTGGCAGCGTTCGGGTGTGGATGTAACGCCGGCCCTTTTTGGCGGATATCCGGGAAACCCGCTGGGGGTCTGCGACGGGCCCGATGAGGTTCGCAAAAAAGTGCGCGAAGTGTTGCGGGCAGGGGCCGATTTCATCAAAGTTTGCAGCACCGGAGGGGTGATGAGCCCCACTGACCATCCGGAATTTACCCAATTTACCCAGGCGGAGCTGGAAGTGATGGTTGAGGAAGCGGCGTTTCACCGGGGAATCAAAGTGATGGCTCACGCCCAGGGGAACGAGGGGATTAAAAATGCCGTCCGTGCCGGTGTTCATTCGATTGAGCACGGGATTTTCTTGGATGATGAAGCCATTGAGCTCATGCTGAAACAGGGGACGTATCTCGTTCCCACGCTGCTCGCCCCGCTGGCTGTTCTGGAGATGGCGGAGCAGGAGGGAACCATGCCGGAACATGCCATCCGCAAATCAAAAGAAGTGATTGAAATTCACCGGGAGAGCATCAGACAGGCTTTTCGCGCCGGCGTGAAAATCGCGATGGGCACCGATGCCGGGGTGATGGCCCACGGCCAGAATCTGCGCGAATTGGGACTTCTCTGCGAGATCGGCATGTCCCCGATGGAAGCGATTGTGGCTGCGACGCAGATGGCTGCAGCTTGTTTGCAATGGGAGGAAGAGGTGGGCACAATTGAAAAAGGAAAATGGGCGGATTTTGTTTTGACCGGGGTTGATCCGCTGAAAAATATCCGTGCACTTGAAAATCAGGATCAGATCGTGATGGTTATTAAAGGCGGGAAAATCGTGAAGGATCTGCGCAAGCAGGAGTCAAAAACAAAATAAATGGCGAAGCGCCACCTCTTTGCAGGGAAGGGGTGGCGTTTGCCGCTTAAGACTGCACAGCTTGCAGTTGTTGGTTCAATAGCCGCGCCTGATGTAAGGCGTGCTGATCATTCATCACTTCGCCCGGCTTATTTCCGACACCGAGGATATATCCGCCGAATTTCATCGACATAAAGTCAAAAATCAGCTGGAATTGCTGAATGAGAGGAAGTCCCTTCACGTTTATCGAATCTCCTCCGGTGACAATGACAAATGCCTGTTTATCCTTCATGCTTCCTTTGAAATCGTAGTTCGTGTTGCGCAGGCTTTGCGACCAGCGATCGATGAAATTTTTCATCAACCCGGACATTCCGTACCAATACAGCGGAGTAATAAAGAAAATAACATCATGATTTATTACCTGGGTGATGATGCTTTCATAGTCATCGTCAACAGGGTGAAATCCTTCGGGCGAGTGGCGGCCGTCAGCAACGGGAAGGATTTTTTATGCCGCAGGTAAATCTTGGTCGCCTGAAGCCCGTCCAGGGCATAATCGGCCAGTTGTTCCGAATTTCCACTTTCTCGGGAACTGCCGTAAAGGGCGACGATTTTCATATCCATCAACTCCTGCTTTTGGGAATAGGCAACTTAAACTTGTGTGTTCGCCATCATACAGCAATTCCCTTGTTTTCATGAACGGAAACCGGAAATTCACATGAACGCGCAGACAATCATCATCTTTTTTTATTGTTGACGGAAGCGAAAAACGGGGACAATGGCGCAGGAAAATGGTTCTTTTTTAAAAAGGAGTCCCTGATACAATCAATGTGAAAGACTTTGGGCCGGACAGCACAAATCTGTTACAATTGGATGGAGAGTTTTGTCTGGTGGCAAGGCTTTCAGTCAATAATGTTTTATGATAAACACCTGATGTAAGGTTGATGCTGTCTTGGGAGGGCGTTATGAAACGGATACCGGTTTTGAAGGTGAACAATGTCACGAAAAAAATACATAATAAAACGATTGTCGAAAACCTCTCCTTTAAGGTTTATGCCGGAGAAGTATTTGGGCTCCTCGGTCCCAACGGTGCCGGAAAAACGACCCTCATCCGGATGATCGTCGGATTGATGGGAATCACCGAGGGAGATATTATGATTCATGATTTCAGCATTAAAACGCAATTTGAACAAGCGGTCCGCGGGATTGGAGCGGTGGTCGAAAATCCGGAGTTATATCAATTCATGTCGGGGTACAAGAATTTGGTTCATTTTGCCAGGATGACACCGGGTGTAGACCAGGAGCGGATCGATGAAGTTGTTTCCCTGGTCCGGTTGGAAAATCGCATTCATGATCCGGTCAAGACGTACTCCCTGGGGATGCGCCAGCGCTTGGGTCTGGCACAAGCGATTCTGCACCGCCCTTCGTTGTTGATCCTGGATGAGCCGACTAACGGTCTGGACCCTGCCGGAATCCGCGAACTGCGCGATTATTTGCGCGAACTGGCCAAGAAGGAAAATGTCGCCGTTCTTGTGTCCAGTCATCTTCTGTCCGAGATGGAGCTGATGTGTGACCGGGTGGGAATCATTCGCCAGGGGAAACTGGCAGGCATAAGATCGGTTGGAAAACTTGAAAATCAGAAGGCCGGGATGTTCAAGGTTCACTTTGAAGTTGATTCGGTTGAAAAAATTCCTGAGCTGCTTAAAAAGAAAAGCTGGAACAAAGAATGGGCTCAAGTGCCGGGAGGGTTTGAGATCGAGCTGAAACGGGAGCAGATCGCCGAACTGAACGCCAGAATGACGGAAGCGGGAATAAAAGTTTACGGAATTCGGACCATGGATCAATCGCTGGAGGACAAGTATCTGGAAATGACAGAAGGTGATGAGATTGCCTGATTTTTTTCGCTTGATTCAAAATGAAATGATGAAACAATTTGAGCGGACGAGAACCTATGTAATGCTCGGATTCTATATCGTGGTCAGTTTTTGTTCCGCTTTCGTCTTGAAGTATATGGAAAAGGCTTCGGGAAGGCCGGAGGATCTATGGGGATTTTTCGAGTTTGACTCACACCTGTTGCCGATCGCGCAAATCTTGACCGTGGTGATTGCCGGAGACATCGTGTCGAGCGAGTTTAACTGGGGAACGGTGAAAATGCTGCTGATCCGTCCGGCGCGACGTATAAAAATCCTTTGGGCCAAGTATGTTACCGTGTTGCTGTTTTCCGTGATTTTCGTGGTAACGCTCATCGTCTGCTCCTTTTTGTTTGGAGCGGTCTTTTTCGGCGTCACCTCCGCTTACGGAAGTCCGGTTCCCCTGATCAAGGAGCTGATCACCACATATTCCCTTTATTTTGTGGAAATTGTGATGATGGCGACACTCGCTTTTATGCTATCCGCTTGGACGCGCAGCAGTTCAGTGGCGATCGGCCTCTCGGTTTTTCTGGTGTTTGCCGGGGCCGTTCTGATTGAGTTTTTAAATATGTTCGGCTTTGCCTGGGGAAAATATCTCCTCTTTGCCAATATGGATTTCACACAGTATCTCTCAGGGGGACAACCGCCTTATCCGGGCATGAGCGCCACTTTTTCCGTCATCGTTTTACTGGTCTATTTTATTCTTTTCCACATAATCTCATGGTGGGCATTTGCAAAAAGAGATATTACTGTTTGAGGCCGGAAATTTGGTTTGAGATCAAAAGTGGACCGGGAAAAGGGTTAACAGGTTTGCTTTTGTGAAAAAATGTGCCGAAAAAATGATGTTTTCTTGAACCAAATTTGCGATGGAGGCGAAAGTATGGCCGAAGCGTTGGCAAACAAAAAGATCTTATTGGTAAAAAGGCCGAAAGGACTGCCGGCAAAAGACGATTTCAAAATGGTTGAAGGGACTGTGCCGGAGCCGAAAACGGGTGAAGTATTGGTTCGCACCTTATACTTATCGGTTGATCCCTATATGCGGGGACGGATGAATGACCAAAAATCGTATGTTCCTCCATATCCGCTCAATGAAGTGATTACCGGAGGGGTGATCGGCGAGGTTATCCAGTCCAGGGCAAGCGAACTGGATGAAGGGGATCTCGTGATCGGCAATTATGGCTGGCAAACGATGCAAACGGTGGATAGTGCGCAATTGCGAAAGATCGATGAAACGATCGCCCCGGTTACCACGGCCTTGGGGATTCTGGGCATGACCGGGCTGACCGCGTATTTCGGGTTGCTTGATATCGGCCGGCCGAAACCGGGGGAAACCGTTGTTGTGTCCGGTGCGGCAGGGGCGGTTGGTATGACGGTTGGCCAAATTGCCAAAATTAAAGGGTGCCGTGTTGTGGGGATTGCCGGTTCAGACAGGAAGATTCAATACCTGCTCGACGAGCTTGGATTTGATGCCGCCATTAACTACAAGACGACGAAAGAGTTGAAAAAAGCGTTGGCAGAAGCTTGCCCGGAGGGTGTGGATATCTATTTTGACAATGTCGGGGGCGAAATCTCCGATGCGGTCATGCGACTGTTGAATCCCCACGCCCGTATTCCGGTCTGTGGCCAAATTTCCTTGTACAACCTGGAAAAGGCCGATATCGGGCCGAGGATACAACCCTTGCTGCTGATCAATAAGGCGCTGATGAAAGGGTTTATCGTATCCGATTATGCAGCCCGATTCGATGAAGGAACCAACCAGTTGGCTGAATGGTTGAAGCAGGGCAAATTGAAATATGAAGAAAATATTGTGGAAGGTTTTGAGAATACCATTGATGCTTTTCTCGGATTGTTCAAAGGGGAAAATCTGGGCAAACAGCTGGTCAAGGTGGCAGAGCCCTCCAAGCGGCCTGTGAAAGAATAACCTTAACAGCCTGATGTGATATAAAAAGTCGGTGACGCAAAGGACGTTACCGTCTTTTTTTATATTTTTTTGCGAGCGGGAAAGAGTTCATCTTTGGATCGTGTTTGTTTTGAGCGGGGCAGAAATCAGAATCAGCCTGATTTTTTCTTCGGTTGAATTTATCCTGATTTTGAAACAATTATTGATTTATAAAGGGTTGATGTTTTGATATGATATTGAAAGCGGGAATTAAATCGTAATAATTTTGATTTAGCTCGTCATAAAATTTCAATATGATGACAAATCAACATGCCGGATCGCGTTCAGACTGGAGGAACAATCAGAATGTGCTGGAGGAACAATCAGAATGTGGCTGAAAAATTACTACATTGAGATTACGGGAGTTCTCGTTTTTATCGCCCTGTTTTACTTTTTAACTTCCGGTCAGATCATGGAACTCGGAAGTTTGATGGCGAAATTTGCAATTACGGATAACGTTCAGTTGCAAAACCTGTCCACCATTTTTCTCAGCATTTTTATTGAAGGTTTGCCATTTATTTTGATGGGGGTATTTGTCTCCGTCTTGATCCATGAGTTTGTGGATGAAGAGGTCATCTGGAAGTGGATCCCCAAAAACCCGCTCTTATCAATCCCTCTGGCGGCGTGTCTTGGAATCTTTCTTCCGATCTGCGAATGCGGAATTGTGCCAGTCGCCCGTCGTTTGATCCAAAAAGGGCTTCCGGCTCATACCGCATTTACGTTTTTACTGGCAGCTCCGATTGTGAACCCTGTTACCGCCGTTTCTACCTATATTGCTTTCCGAAACAACTGGGATATGGTTTTCCTGCGTCTCGGATTGGGGGCGGGGATTGCCGTGGCGATGGGGATTATGTTTTTGCTTTTTTTCAGTAAGACCGATGTTTTAAAAGGAAATCTGCAAAAAGCAGACTGCCATCATTCCTGCCATCACGATCATGCTCATCCACATGATCACTGCCATGACCATCGGGGTTTGGAAGCGCGATTGTGTCATGCGTTCTATCATGCGATCTTTGAATTTATTGACATGGGAAAGTATTTTGTGGCCGGCGCTTTCATCGCAGCCTGCTTTCAAACGTTTATTGGATTGTCAGTGATGAAATCGGTTGCTGCACATGAGGGGATCGCTGTGATCGTGATGATGGGAATCGCATTCGGACTGTCCATTTGTTCATCATCGGATGCGTTTGTGGCCGCTTCTTTTCGGGGAATTTTAGGAAACGCTCCCCTGTTCAGTTTCCTCGTATACGGGCCGATGATGGATTTGAAAAATTTACTGATGATGATCGGGAGCTTTCGCTCTTCTGTCGTTTGGTTTTTTTGGGGCGGAACCACGCTCCTGACCATTCTGTCAATCTTGCTGTTTGTCTAAATGAAAGGAGACCGGATGAATGACCGCAATCCTTCGCACTGCCATTCTCATCGGGAATGCGATCATGCTTTTATACCTTCTCGTCACGAAAAACATCGACCTGTTTATTAACCCGCGGTTGAAGTGGTTGGTGGCGATCAGTATCTTTTTATTGCTTGTCCTGGGTTTGATTCAATTATGGAATCTGAAAGAGAAAGATATACATAGAACAGGATTTTGGGGATATGGATTCGTCATTTTTCCCCTTTTTATGTTTTTCCTGTTTCCGCCGAAGGTTTTGGATGGGAGCATTGCCAATCATAAAATGTTTACCTACTTATCTTCGCAACCGGATCAGAAAGTGTTAACCAAAAGCCAGTCTGATCAGAATAACGATGGGAAAAATAGCACCGACAAAGGCCAAAGCGAGACTCTCTCCGACGGCCAGGAGAGCTGGGAGGCGCAATACAAAAAGGAAGCGGCTGAATTGGTAAAAATGCCGGTAATTACTTTCAACGATCAAAATTATTTTGAACGGCTGAACGTGATTTTGCTGTATCCCGAGAAATTCAAAGGAAAGAAAATCCGGACCATGGGTTTTGTCTACCGGGACGAATCGTTTAAATCCAACCAGTTTGTTCCCGGACGGATGGCGGTTAGCTGTTGCGTGGCCGACGCGGCGGTTGTGGGAATCTTGGCTGAAGACAATCATGCCGATTCTCTGAAAAAGGACCGTTGGGTTGAAGTGGAGGGAACGCTGAAGACGGAAAAGATTGAGGGGGAAATAACGCCCGTGATTAAAGTAGAGTCTGTGAAGTTTGTATCTCCTCCCAAAAATCCCTATATTTATCCCTCTTAGACATTGACGGCTTTCGCTGCTTTTCGCAACTTCAATGAACGGAATGGTTGGAGATTTTTACGTTGCAGGTCGTTTCATTTTAACAGCCCTGCATCTTCAGTTTTCAAAGGGCTGCTGCTATCCTGAAAAAACGGTCAGTCTGCGAAAGGGGAAAAACATTCCCGCACGCCTGAGCAAACGAATTTTCAATCGGAAAGAGGATACAAGAGATTATCAGCGGAAAGACCATGGGACTTTGGAACGAGTTTTTCATTTCAGAGTCCTTTTTTGTATGCTAAAAAATAAACCGAATGAAATTTTATTATGAAAGCTTTAAAAAATATTTCACAAACCTAATTGTTTTTGGTGTTGACATTTAACCTCATTAAATTTTATTATATTAATCGTTCGTATGAGGAATATTTTCGATCCCTAAATGTTAACGGGAGTGACCATCTTTGGTAAGCGACGAACAGATTCAAGAACTCATCAATGCCATGCACAGTTGTTTTCAGGCTTATCGCAAGATCTTGCAAGAAGAGTTAAAAACTTGCCATTTGACGATACCTCAGGCTCGGGTGATCCAGGTTTTGCGGGAGGACGGCCGGCAATCGTTCGGCGAGTTGAGCAAGAAATTGGAAACATCGACCAGTTCGATCACCGGGATTGTCGATCGTTTGGAAAAAAGCGGATGGGTCAAGCGCGAGCGGGATGAACATGACCGGCGTATCGTCTGGATCAGCCTGACGGAAAAGGATCAGGAAATGTTTCAACAGTTTTCGTCGAACCAGATTCGCCAGTTGCGTCGATATGTCGACCGCTTAAAACCAAAAGAGGTTGCCAGTTTAACGGATACATTGTTAAAGCTGGCGACCATAATTGAAAGCGAGCCAAATTTATAAGAAGGAGTAAGCCGCATGAAGCGTATTGCAATCAGTATCATCGTGATCGTCTTTCTGGTGGCGGCGGTCGGAGCCGGGGCTTATTATTGGTATCAAAATTCCTTATATGTCAGCACTGATAATGCGCAAGTCCAGGCAGACCTCACCACCGTATATGCCAAACAGACAGGAAGGATTACAGACTGGAAGCTGTCATCTGGAGATAAGGTCTCAGCGGATCAATTGCTGGGAGACGAACAGATGGCCATCGATTCAACGAGCTCGGCCGATGCTGTCAAGCTCTCCGGTCTGGATCAGGCAAAGATGGCAGAGCAACCGGCAGTTGATAAGATTACGTCTCCGATCAACGGGGTGATTTTGCAAACCGATGTCGTGCCGGGAGAAGTGGTGGCACAAGGACAGCCGCTCGCCATGATTGCCGATTTGTCCAATGCTTACATTACCGCTTATATCGATGAACAGGAGATTAACGATGTGAGCAAAGGCAAAGACGTCGACATTTCACTGGATTCTTATCCTGGTGATTCTTTCCACGGAAAAGTGGTGGAAATCGGCAATTCTGCCGGAAATGTCCTTCAGGCGTCATCTGCATTGACGGCGAAAACGACGGATTCGCCGGAAGTGCAACGTGTTCCGGTCAAAATTTCGATTGATGATTTGAATGGGAAATACATCGCTCTTGGAATGAATGCGTCCGTACAAATACACAAATAGGAGAGCAGAAAATTTTCCGGTGAGAGGAGAACTTTCATGAAGACAGGAAAGTTATTGTTGATCAATGCGGTTATTTTTATTATCATTGTCGGACTTGGGATCGGCGGATACTACTACTATTACAACGAAACCAATTTCATTCAAACCGATGATGCGAAAGTGATGGGAGATATTGTACCTGTTGCTGCTGACAGCGCAGGAAAGTTGACCGAATGGAAAGTGAATGAAGGAGATCAAGTGACCAAAGGACAGGCGCTCGGAAAAGTTAACATTGGGTCGAACACGGTCGATATTCAAGCTCCGATTGACGGAACGATTGTGCAAAACAAAGGACTGGTCGGGCAAATGGTCGCTCCGGGTCAAGCGTTGGCTGATGTCGTTGATTTTAGCAAGTTGTATATCCTTGCCAATGTCGAAGAAACGGAGATCAAAGATATCAGTGTCGGTCAAGAAGTGGATATTACTGTTGATGCAAATTCTGATACCCGGATCAAAGGGAAGGTCGAGCAGATCGGTCAGGCGACCAACTCTGTTTTCTCTTTGATTCCGCAAAACAATGCCAGTGGCGATTATACGAAAGTGGTACAGCGGATTCCTGTGAAAATTTCGATGGACAATTATCCAGACGGGCTTGTTCCCGGGATGAACGCAGAAGTGAAGATTCATAAATGATCGTTGGCAGAAACAGAAAGGAGGGGCACTTGTGACTCAGCGAAATGAAGCGGAGGCCCAGGGAGGGATTGCCCGTCATATTCCCTTGTTGTCCATCTTGATGTTGGGGGTATTTCTGGCGATCTTGAACCAAACCTTGCTCAATGTCTCCATTCCTCACTTGATCAATGAATTTAACGTCAGCGCGACAACAGCGGAATGGCTCCTCACAGGCTACATGCTGATTAACGGGATCTTGATTCCGATGTCTGCTTACCTGATTGAACGGTTTGGGGTAAGGACCTTATTCCTGGGAGCCATGATCTTCTTTACAGTTGGATCGTTCCTGTGCGGAATCGCGCCTACCTTCAGTGTGATGCTGATCGGCCGCCTGATTCAGGCAGTCGGCGGAGGAATCCTGATGCCGCTCGTTATGACGATCATCTTGTCGATCTTTCCGCCGGAAATGCGCGGGAAAGGAATGGGGATCTTTGGTCTCGGGATGATGTTTGCTCCCGCCGTCGGTCCCACTCTGTCGGGATGGGTCATGGAGCATTACAGTTGGCGCGTGTTATTTAACGGCATCGTGCCGCTCAGTTTGTTTGTCACCATCTTTGCTTCGTTCTTGCTAAAAGATACAAAGCCGCGGTCCAAACCGCCGTTTGATTTGTGGGGAACGATTATCTCCACCGCCGGCTTCGGACTACTCCTGTATGGGTTGAGCGAAGCGGGAAGCAAAGGCTGGGATGATACGGTGGTCGACGTCTCGATCATCGTCGGGATCGTCTTGATCGCCCTGTTCGTTATTTTGCAGCTCAGCTCCAAACATCCGATGCTGGATTTCCGCGTCTTTAAATACGATGCCTTTTCACTGTCCAGTGTCATCAGCGCGCTGGTAACGATCTGCATGTACGCCGGGATGTTTCTGACTCCGATCTATCTGCAAAACTTGCGCGGTTTTACTCCGCTCGAATCCGGCCTGCTCATGTTGCCGGGGGCGGTGATCATGGGGATTATGTCCCCGATTTCCGGGAGTTTGTTTGACAAGATCGGTCCGCGTCCGCTGGCGATTGTTGGCATGCTGATTACGGCTCTGACCACCTATGGATTTACCCAGCTGACATTGGATACGGATTATTTCCATATTCTCATCTTGTTCATGATTCGTTCCTTTGGAATGTCGCTTTTGATGATGACGATCATGACAGCGGGATTGAACCAATTGCCCGCGGAAAAAAATGCGCACGGAACGGCGATGTCCAATACCTTGCGCCAAATTTCCGGTTCGATTGGGATCAGTGTGGTTACGACCATTTTCAGTACGCGCACGACATTCCACCTCGGTAAAATGACGGAATCGGCAAACCTGATGGACCCCGGATTTGCACAAACTTTTCAGGAGCATGTGATGAAATTGACGGATGCCCTTGGAATTCCGATGGCGCAAGCAAAACAGACGCTGGCGACGCTCTTGTTCGGGCAAATTAACCAGCAAGCAGCTGTAATGGGAGTCAATGACGCCTTTTTCTGGTCGATGGGTTTTGCCGTGGTCGGATTTGTCTTAAGTATTTTCCTGCGTGACGTGCGCAAGGATCATCTGAAAAAAGCGACGAAGGAAGATGTTGCCCTCGAAACGGAAAAGATGGAACCGAAAAAAGAGGTTGCAGCAGGTTGATTGCTGACAGGAGAAAATCCGGGCCGGGGAGTGAGGGACCGTGTCCGGCTATTGAGTCATCCGGCAAGATGGGTGCCTCGCGGCCTGATCTCCAATGCACTTTGATAGAAGCAAAGAGAAGCACCAAGATCCTGAAACATGGCAAACAAGCGGAGCGCCCCAAGATCCCGGGGCGCTCTTTTCATTTCGCGCTCATGATTATTTGCACTCACAATCGTCTTTGCCGCAAACCGAACATTTGGAACGGATCAGCATAAGGAATCCTCCTTTCCAGGGATGATAGTTTTATTATAATATAAAATTCATGTTTATTATGAATAATTTGATTATTTTGTTATGAATCAAGCCCGGGGATTTCAGTTTCCGATTCCGAAAAAAGTGAAGAATTTGGTAGAATGAAAGAACGGAACGGATCAACTTGGCAAAAGGTGAGAGAGATGAAAAGCGTGCGCGTGTTTGCGTGGGTTCTGCTGGTAGCCTTATTGGGCGGAGCTTTTTGGCATTACATAGAAAAAAAAGAGACGGGGGAAGCGAAAAGCCGTCAGACCCCTGTTTATACTGTCAGCGACTACATTCAGGATCATGTCCCGAAAACAGGTACAAAAGCGCCTGATTTTACCCTTCCCAAATGGGGAGGTGGCGAAGCGGGACTCGGCCAGAGCAAGGGGAAACCGGTGGTGATCAACTTCTGGGCGACCTACTGTGATTATTGCCAGGAGGAGATGGCCGCTTTTCAACGAGTGTATGCGCAGATGGGAGATCAAGTAAACTTTTATATGATCGACGCCGCATATACCGAGCATGAAGCTGCCATCGGCCGGTTTGTGAAGAGAAATCACATCACACTTCCGGTTTTGCTGGACCAAAGCGGAGATGTCGGCAATTCCTATTTTGCCAAGGCTTTTCCGCAAACCTTTATTCTGGATCGGGAACACAGGATCTTTTATCATCATTCGGGCCCGATGATGGAAGAACTGCTGCGGGAGCAGTTGCAAAAAGTGTTGAAAAAAGGGAAATGAACAGATGGGAATAAAAACAGGAGGGACAAAGGTGAAAAATATCTGTGTCTTCGCCGGTTCCAATCCCGGCAGGAATCCCGAGTACAGGGATGCAGCAAAATCACTCGGGCTCGTGATGGCCAAATCGGGTTTGAGCTTGGTTTATGGAGGTTCCAGTAAGGGATTGATGGGCATTGTCGCAGATGCCGTTTTGGAAAATGGCGGTATCGCAATCGGAGTGATGCCCGCTTTTTTATCGCGGAAAGAATTGAAGCATCACCATCTGACCCATTTTTACGAGACTGAAGGCATGCATGAGCGCAAAGCGAAAATGGGGGAACTCTCCGATGCTTTTGTCGCTCTTCCCGGCGGGTACGGCACTTTTGAGGAGATTTTTGAGGTGTTGAGCTGGGCACAATTGGGAATTCATCAAAAACCGATCGGACTGTTAAATGCGGCCGGATATTTTAATCCGCTTTTACAGTTGGTGGAGAAAGGGATTGATGACGGTTTTATCAGGCCGGAATATCTCGATTTGTTTGTCTGTGAGAGCGATGCAGAAGCGTTGGTAAAAAAACTGTTTTCTTACCGCCCGCCGAAGCCGGTGCTTAAATGGGAAGAGCTAGCTCCCCAAAAAGGTGCATCAAAGCGATCATGACCTGCCGGCACACCCTGGCATAAAAGCCCGGGCAAGCTGGCCCCCCTGACCGGCCATCGGAGATGGAGGGGAGCAAAAGAATCGACTTGTCATGACGGGGTTTACGGTTCATCACTCATAGGGCTTGTCGGTGTTCCTTGATGGAAGATCATTTGCCATCTTCCCTCTTTCAGTTTCCAGACAGAGCTGCGCAGTGTATCCATTTTTCGCGTTTCATCTTTCACGCGGTAAGTCGTTAAAGCTACATCCGGAGCCAAAAGATGCACTTCAAAATGGGACAAACTCATTTTCCTTACACTCAGCCCTTCGCTTCCAATCTCCTCTTTGGACCAGACTGTGCCTGAGCTTCCAAACTCAAAAAATTCATCAGCGAGCAATTTGGAAAGTTCCTCCCGGGATCTGCGGACCTCGGGCAGTAATAATTTTTCCTCAAGCTGACGCAAATGTTCTTTTAAAGAAGTTCCGCTTTCCATGGACATTCTCCCTGAGAAGTTTTGATTTTTTTCTGAACAGTATAGCGGTTTTTGCTGCCGGCGTCAAAGGTCTCCGCTGGCGGCCAATCCGCTCCACGCTGTTTTCCGAATATTATGTATTCTGTCGCAGAGTTGGTTGTGATCGTCATTCAAAAACATATGAAGGAAAATTCCATCCAGCAGACAGAGATAGGTTTGCATCCGGATATCCGGGTCATGTCCTCCGCAGGGATCTTCTGCAAAAATGGTGTGAACGGTTTTGGAAAGAAGGTTGTTCATTTCCGAATATTTGGCGCTCAGTCGCTCTTTCAGGTGCTCGGGTGGAAACAGGAGAGTCCGGCGAATAAATGTGATCTTCTGTTCATTGTGCATCTGAAAGTGGACAAAGCTTTTAAGAAGGGAAAACAATTTTTCTTTCATGTTGTGACCATGCAAATGCCCGCCAGCCCGGAGCAGTTCATGTTGAAGTTCCTCCATCGCTTCATCGAAGACGGTCAGCAACAAATCATCTTTGCCTGAGAAAAAAGCATAAACGGACGGGGGCTTGATTCCGACCTCTTTGGCGATTGCCGCGAGGGATGTCCCTTCGTATCCGCTTTTGGCAAAATGCTTCAAGGCTGCGGCTTTTAATTTCTCTCTTGTCATGGTTCCTCCCGCAGAACGAACGAGAATTGGAAAATAAAAATTTTCATTTATCCGGCTGTTGGGAAAATTGAGCGGCAAGGGATGGTGGTTTTTTCGTCCACCCGGCCCCGCCGGACTTGTCAATAATCAGTTTTTATTTATGATACAATATTTATTTTTATAAATAAAAAAGGCAGAAAAACCACTTCTGAAAAAAAGCATTCAGAAGTGGTTTGGGGCTGTCGGCCAACTTCATTTGGCAGGGGATGGGTGCTTTTTCAGCGGGCCGCCTTTGTGCCGAAGGAACCGGGGACAGAGAGAAGCCCCCTGCCCCAATGGATTCCTACCACCACCAGGTTCTCCAAATGAACGGGCCGAAAAAGGGAAACCCGAAGAAGGGAAAGAAAAACGGGAATAAACTGGTGTGGGCAGCCGGTTGGAAGTAGCCATCATCATAAGCGGGAGTGTGCGGGGGCAAGGCAGGGAAAGAAGAATATGAATAATAATACATAACAAGCACCTCATTTCGTTTTTAATACCGTATTCAATAGGCGAATGAAGGTGAATTGATTTTTCGTGAAAAGAATCGATTCTCATTGGTGACACATGATTTTCGTCGTGAATATACTGGGCATAAGCCGATCATCAGAGAGAACAACGGAGACCGACCCCTGGGTGAACAGCAGGCGGCCATGCAGTGTGACTGGCAGTCAGAAAGGGGTCATTATTTTTTATGGGAGCAAGTGTAATCCCGCAATTTCAGGGCTTCGGAAAAAGAGCAACCCCTGTAATTTTTACGGGATTGAGTCACTCATGCCCGGATTACTCATACATTAAAGTAGGCTTGTGGCAAATGATTAAGGAGGAAGTATTTTGAACATCAAGGTTGGCGTATTAAAAATAAACTCGGTCTCCATGACATCGTCAGTGACGATCGGTACGCACATATCCGTTTTGCCACTCAGCTTTCAAAAAGCAAATACAGGGGTTTCGACGGCGGGAGATGGTGCAGTGATTAAAGCGGCAAACCCGGTCATTGATCCGGATACGAATGACCACCCGGTACTGATCCACCGATAAATGAATGATTGGGAGGTAAAGGAATGGCGATTTACGTTGGAAGTGCGGAGATCATCTCTGTTACGTCAACAGCCAATATCAATGTGGCTCCTTGCACGGTGTCTCTCTTTTCCGAGAGTTCCGCGAAAAGTAACGGAGCCAGTTCGACAGTTGGTGATGCGCTGCGGATTACCCACATCGGAGCGATCATAGACCCGGATGTGCTGGATTCAGTGATGGGAGAAGTAAAGCCTTACTAAAAAATGGGGAGGGTCAGGGATGCCCTTTTTGATCAAATTGAACAATATTTCCAGTTCGGGACAGCTTAATATGGCTCCGGTCAATCTCTTGCTGAACCAGGAAAGTTTCCAGAAGAACAATATCTCCAGTAACAACCTGGGTGATCTGGTATTGTCCCTGATGAACGGGCCGATTTTTGATCAGGATTTTATGGATACTCCCATTTCCCAGATCAAGATCGTTTAGTTTGCGAAAGGAAGATCACGATGATCCAGCCGATTATTGTTGGGCCGTTTAAAGTAAATAACGTGTCGGCAACCGCCAAGGTGAATTTGTCTTATGGCTTGAATTTTCTGGCCTATCATCACAGCTTCAATAAGAGCAATTCGGTCAATAGCCACACGGGGGCAAGTGGTTAATGCACCAATCTGTGATCAGGATCTGATTGACACGCCGATAGCGCAAGTCAAACTTGTTTAGGCCCCGCGGGACAGAGCGGGAAATGCTTCGTTTCAACTGAAAATAAAACAAAGGATGATGGATGATGCTGTTTTTACCGAGAATGAAATTTAACAACACCTCTTCGAGCGGAGAGCTGAATCTGAATAACCTGCTGAATCTGCTGATCCAGAATGACAGCTTGCAAACAAACAACACAGCTAGTTTCAACAATGGCGATTTTGCCGTGAACCTGTTTTGGACGCCCACGTTCGACACTGATGTATTTGATACGCCGATCACCCAATCAAAAGTTACTCTTTAAAACCATGCAGGAGTTTCAGGAGAAATGTATGTAGGCGGCTTTGCCGAAGATGATGTTGGTAACCGTCCATTGTGTCAACCGGATCGGAATCTGTCCCGCCCCCGGCCTGCACGTATATTTAATGGGGAGCAAAAGGAAATCAAAGGGTGGATGCACAATGTTGTTTTTACCGTTGATGAAATTTAACAGCACCTCTTCGAGCGGAGAACTGAATCTGAATAACCTGCTGAATCTGTTGGTCCAGAATGACAGCTTGCAAACAAACAACACAGCTAGTTTCAACAATGGCGACTTTGCCGTCAATCTGTTTTGCACGCCTACATTCGACACTGATGTATTTGATACGCCGATGACGCAACGCAAACTTACTTTTTAAGATTCATCAAGGAGTATTGTCTGAAATGTCATTTGTTAACGGCATCATCGAGAATGAATTTTTTCTACTTGCTTGCACTCCATTGAGGGAAAAAGAGACAACGTTGGAATCCGGGTGGCCATATAACCGGAGTTTACCCCCGGAGTGGAAGCATGTAGTTACATATCGCTTGATCATAAAAAGATTGACGATAGGAGGATGGCGATGCCGAATCAAAATATATTTTTCCAATTTGACATCGGCAGAATTTGGCTGCTCCGCGAAATGTTCGCGAAAACCGATTGGATGTCTTGGCAATGATGAAACAGGAACTTGTCGCCGACTCCGTCCATGAAAGGAACAGTTACTTTGACGTGGATGATCTCGACTACTTTTGCTTTCGCAACAGAGGGAAGATAAAAAAGCCCAGAGCCTGGGCGATCAATACAGATCCCAATATGGATAGGGAGTGAAAGGAGGCGGATTACCCGGCGGAATGGGACGAGGCGGCCGGATCGGACGCGAAGGACGCCGGGGGAAAATGGGATTGGGACGGGGAGGACGACCCCGATGTGGATTGGAATGGGGAACACGGAAATGTGGGAGTTCCTTCAGGCGGCAGTAAGGTACATACGGATAAATCTGATAATGATAGGAGTAATGAGCCGGGTCAAAAGGAATCATGCTTTGACCTCCTTGAATTTCTCCTCCTAGTTTATGTTCACGAAAAAGGCGGTATGATCCCGTTTTTTGTCAGTTAGAAGTATTTCTTTTTCCAGAAGATCATCGCCGTAATACATGACAACAATAAAGATAACAGCAAAATGATCAAAAAAGCATGGCGATAATGTTCAAAGGGCAAAGGGACATTCATTCCGAATAAACTGGCCACCATCGTCGGGAAGGTGAGCACGATGGTAAACGAGGTGAGAACCTTCATCACATGGTTCACGTTGTTGGAGATGACCGAGGCAAACGCATCCATCATTCCGCTTAAAATATGGCTGTAGATCTCCGTCATCTCCATCGCCTGTTTGTTTTCGATGATGACATCTTCCAACAGATGCTGATCTTCTTCATACATCTTCAGGTACTGGTTTTTTAACAGTTTTTCGGTGACGAGATTGTTTGTTTTGAGCGAGGTGGTAAAGTAGACCAGGCTCTTTTCCAGGCTTAACATGGAGAACAGCTCTTGATTCTGCATCGATTCCTGCAATTTGTTCTCAAGTTTGCTCGTTTTGCGGTTTATCTGTTTCAAATAGGTTAAATAATAGGTTGAAATCCGGTAAAGAAGTTGCAGGATGAACCGTGTCTTCATATAAGTATAGAAATTTTTGATCTTGTTGGTGATAAATTGCTGGACAATGGGTGTTTCTTTCAGACAGTGATGAACAGGTCCGGGGTTACAATCATTCCGAGGGGGATCGTAATATATTGTTCATCCCTGCTTCCTTCATTTTCAAGGATGGGAATATCCACTATGATCAGGAGATTGTCTCCTTCCTTGTCGATGCGTGACCGCTCCTCCTCGTCCAGGGGATCACGGATAAAATCGGCGGGAATTCCCAGCGACTGCACCACTTTTTGAATTTCTTCCTCATCGGGAGCGGTGAGGTGAACCCATGCACCTTTGGCAAATTCGTTTATTTCCTGTAATACGCCATCTTCTCCGGAAATATAAATGTTTAACATTGTTTTTCACCTCTTTTTGGGCAAATGAGAAACCTTGCCTGTATATAATATAGGCAGGAATGGAGAAGAAATTACGAAGGTTTTCTGGTTGTCGAACAAAACCGAAACATGTCCCAAAAAATCGCCTGAGGAGATTGACATTTCTGTCATTTAGTTATAAACTTTCTACAAAAGTTGTGGATAAGATTGAAAAGTAAGGGCAAATTCCAACCGGTTTTGGCGGTTTTTGTCGAAAAAATAAAAAATGCAGCGCAAAACGCTGCATCCCGTTCACGGTTTCATTGGAATCAACGAGTCAGCAGGCTGGCGGTTCGCCGTCAACGAGGTGTTTCAACTTTTTTCGCCTCCTTTCTCAAACATCATTTGCACGTAATACTGGAAGAAGCGGTTTTTGTACTTTTCATAAGTAGCCGGGTCTTCTCTCTCGCAACATTTTGCCAATTTGACCAGGATATCGGGCAGATGGATTTTCAAACCATGCTTTTCCGCAAAGGAAAGCGCTTGTTGGAAACAGGAGCGGGCATCCAGATCCTTGCCCTGTTTCATATAGCAATCGCCCAAAGCGACCAGTGCGTTGCAATACTTAAGGGCGTCATTGGTTTTTTGCCCGATTTGCACCGCTTTCAGCAATGCGCTTTGCGCAGAGGAGATTTTTTTTGACTTTAAGTACAGCATGCCGAGTTGTGTATAGGTAGAGACCAGCATGTTCTTTTTTCTGATTTTTTTCTCCAATTTCAGCGCGGTGCGAAAACAAATCTCGGCTTTAAAGAAATCACCGCGGTTTTTATAGCTCTCACCCAACGCCGTCCACAGCTCAAACGAACGATCCACATTCTGGTCGATTCGCGCGAGTTGAATGCCGCGGGTGGCCGCTTGCGCAGCTTTTTCGTACAGTTCCTGCTTGGCCAGCAGCACGGAGTGAACTTCGTACATCGACAAGCGGATTTCCATGCTGTCGATTTCGCCGATATGATCCCATAAAAATTCCAATGTGCGAAAAGCATCCTCGTTGCGGCTCATCTTTTCCAGATAAATCGTTTTGCTGATCATCAAATGGTAGATAATATAGTCGCGTTCACCATTTTTATTATACGATTCCAGTCCTTTTTCAATATAATTGAGCGCCTGTTCCAGATTGTTCTGATAATAACAGCACCGTCCCAATTCGTTGTACGTTGAGGCTTTCAGATTGCTGTCTTCCAGTTCGGGAAACTGGTTCAAGAGACTGAGCGTTTTCATGTATTGGGCTTGCGCTTTTTTCCACTGCGTTTTGCGGTCATAACATTTTCCTTTCAGAAAATAGACAAAGGTTTGCAGCGGTGAATCTTTTGCGATTTCGATATTTCTCAGCTGCTCCAAACCTTCCTCGGGGCCGACGAGATCGATATCATGTTCAATCGCAAATAAGAGAAACCGCAGGCGCTCTTCTTTGTCGCATTCATCTTCATAAGTTTCCAGGAGTTGCTGCAAATCGATGTCCAGCTTTTCGCAAATGCGCATGTAGATGTCATCGTTGACGACTTCCCCTTTTTCCGCTTTGCGGATGGAGTGCAATTTGACCACATCATCGACCAGATCGCTCTGCCTTAACCCCAGTTCCTTTCTTCTCTTGCGAATCACTTTGCCCGCATTCTCATGATCCAGCGGTAACAAAAGGTTCACCTCCCAATTTAAAAAATTTTTTTGGTTGATTGAGAGGGAAATCATACCGTTTTTGTACATATGTGCAAAAAATGGATGAACATATTCGTTGTTTTGTTCAGATATTTATCTATTTTGGCACATATGTTCAAAATACCTTCTTTTCAGCGTGATTTTTTATTAATTTGCAAATGAGTATTTAGATTTATAAACTGTAATCAAGAGGTTTTAGCCAACAATTTCTTGCCTATTTCATAAAAGCTCACGCGACTTTTGGGAGGGGACAAGCAAATGTTAAAGGTACTGGTGGAAGGACAAATGGAACAGGTGCAACCGTTTTTGTCAGATTTGAAGCAACGTTCGCAAATCGAATTGCTCAAAAACGAAATCAAAGAGAACCAAATGGAGGTTAACGAAGGCATCCGGGTTGTCTGCTATGTTGATCATAAACCGGAGCGAAGGGTAAAAACGATCAAACTGCACCTGGCGGACGGAACACAGATTCAGCTTCCTTTGATGGATTTAATCGAGGTCGAGATGGAAAAAGGGGTTCGCATTTTGGCCGGCCGTTCTTATGATATATTTGCTTGAGATAAAGAAGAAAAATATTCTTTAATACAACGTTTTTAATTAAAATTAAAATAACTGGGAAGTTGGAGGCAAACGGAGAGCAACATTCTACCACAAAAACCAACAGGATTGCATGCCCTTGCCAAATATGAGCGTTTCAAGAGAAGGCCTTGTTCGGGTCTTCTTTTATTTTTCCCTGAAAGTCCATGTTGATCAGGTCGTGGTTCCACGCAATTCGCGCAATCTTGCTTCGTTTTATCATCGGAATGGGCCGACAGGAAAGAATCTTTACCAGGACTGTGTTTTGGACTTTTTTTGCGTATTTTACGTCCTAGTTTGCCAATGCAGGTATAAAACGTTTTGGTTTTTACCAAAAATTACTTAATAGATAAAGGGAACGTTAAGATGAGGTGAGCGCAGTGTTAAAAGAAACGAGAAAAAAGCTAACCCCTGTTCAACAGGAATATCATCAGTTTGTGAAAGGACGCGAACCCAAACGCCCTATTTTAAAGAATTGCCTGTGTGCTTTTTTTATTGGCGGGGCAATTTGTTTGCTCGGACAATTGATTTCCACTTTTTACATTCATTTTTTCGGGTTTAACGAAAAAACAGCCGGAGATCCGACTGTAGCAACCTTGATTTTTATTTCAGTCCTTTTGACAGGATTCGGGGTTTATGACCATATTGCACAAGTGGCCGGGGCGGGAACCATCATTCCGGTGACCGGATTTGCCAACGCGATCTCTTCAGCGGCGATCGAACATCGTTCCGAAGGATACGTTCTGGGGGTCGGGGGCAATATGTTTAAACTGGCAGGGTCGGTAATTGTATTTGGGGTATTTTCCGCATTTGTGATCAGCACAATCAAAGTGATCATAAAAAGTTTGGGAGGATTCTGAGTGATTCAGGGAAGAACATGGGTGTTTGAGAACCGGCCCTATATTGCAGCAAGCAGCGCTGTCGGGGGCCCGTTTGAAGCGAACGGACCGCTGGCAGAGGACTTTGATTTTTTGCACGGCGATCTGTGGCTGGGGCAGGACAGTTTTGAAAAAGCGGAAAAGATGTTGTTGGAACAGGCGTGTAAGAAAGCTGTGGACAAGGCGGGGATGAAAGCGGACGACATCCAGTTTTTTTTGTCCGGGGATTTGATGAACCAAGTGATCTCCAGCAGCTTTGCGGCAAGGACTTTGGCTGTGCCTTATCTCGGTTTGTTTGGGGCCTGTTCCACTTCGATGGAGAGTTTGGCGCTCGGCGCGTTGATTGTCAGCAGCGGGTTTGGCGACAAAGTTCTGGTGGGCACAGCCAGTCACAATGCTGCGGTTGAAAAGCAATTCCGTTACCCGACGGAATACGGAGGGCAAAAACCTCAGACCGCACAATGGACGGTGACAGGAGCAGGTGCGGCTGTCCTCACTTCCAAAAAGACCAAAGATGAAATCTACGTGGCAGCGGCAACAGTTGGCCGTGTCGTTGATATGGGGATCAGTGACCCGTTCAATATGGGGGCGGCGATGGCTCCGGCGGCTGTCGATACGATCGAGAGCCATTTTCGTGATCTGGGGCTTTCCGAAGACGAATACGATTTGATTTTAACCGGCGACCTTGGGAAGATCGGTCATCGCATTGCCGGGGATTTGTTGGTGAAGCATGGCCTTAAACTGCCGGAAGAGAAGTTTGGGGATTGCGGTTTGATGATTTACGATGAGCAACAGCCCGTTCAGGCGGGGGGGAGCGGTTGTGCCTGTTCCGCTTGCGTCACTTACGGACATGTCCTCAACCGCATGAAGAACGGAGAACTGCGCAAAGTGTTGATCGTGGCAACCGGAGCTCTGTTGTCTCCGATCAGTTATCAGCAAAAAGAAACGATACCTTGTATCGCTCACGCTGTGGCGATTGAAAAGGGAGGAGACCCGAAAAAATGATCTTTTTCTGGGCATTTGTGGTCGGGGGGATTATTTGCGTGATCGGTCAATTGATGATGGATGGATTAAAACTGACCCCCGCCCATACGACGAGTACGCTGGTGGTAGTCGGAGCGATTCTGGACGGCTTGGGGCTATATGAGCCGCTGATCAAGTTTGCCGGCGCCGGGGCGACAGTGCCGATCACGAGCTTTGGAAACGCATTGGTTCACGGTGCGATGATGGAAGCGAATAAGTATGGTTTGGTCGGTGTCATCACGGGAATTTTTGAAGTGACAAGTGCCGGAATTTCAGCGGCAATCATTTTTGGCTTTTTGGCGGCGCTCCTGTTTAAGCCGCGTGGATGAAGCAGGAAATCGGAACCGAAAAAGCGTGTTCGGTTCCGATTTTTTATTATTGTTGGTTGTATTGCGGCTCTTCGCTCATAATTTCCTGTTCGCGCGCTTTCAGTTGTTGAACCACTGTGTCAACGTTTTGCGCCAATTGGTTGTATGTTTGCTTTGCTTGTTGGTTGTTGGTGTCAAGGGCAAAAGAACGCAGGCTGGCTGCTACCGATTCCGCGCTGGCGATCGTTTGCTTGATTTTTGTACCTACCGTCATCTGGATTCCCCTCCTTTCAACTTGCCCAATGATATTTTGTGCTCTCTTTGCCGGTTTATTCAGTTGGGATCATGTGATTTGATTCCATGAATATCTTTGTAAAGAAATCACGTCAGGTATGTTGATCAACCAATGTATGGTTTCATGGCGGGATTTTTGAAACAGAGCGGTTTATCGCTGCTGAGTCAGCGAAAGAAGAGCCCGGGACTCAAAAATCTCCTCGTTTCTCCTTCCGATCTGATGCAAATCAACATGCCTGAAATTCGTTTTTAAAAGGAGTTTTGGCGGATGCACGGAGAGCATATCGATCGCGCAAAAAAATGGATCGGGCGCTTGTCAGATGAATTGCTCCGCAAGCAGAGTCCGGACGGAAGCTGGCGTTTCTGTTTTGAAAGCGGGGTGATGTGCGATTCATTTTATTTGTTGTTAAACCGGGTGCTTAAAAGAAGGGGAGATCCGCTCGAACCGTTATTGATTGAACGCATTCTCTCCCGGCAAACGGGGGATGGAACCTGGAAACTGTACGAAGATGAGCCGGAGGGAAACCTTTCGACCACGGTGGATGCCTGTTTGGCCCTTCTGTATGCGAAAGTGAAACAGCCGGATGATCCGGCGATGCGCAAAGCACGGGAGTATATAATGGAAAATGGTGGAGCGGGGAACGCCGGTTCCCTGACCAAAGTTGTTCTGGCCCTGTTGTCGCACTTCAGTTGGAACAATTTTATCAAGTTGCCTGTTGAATTTTTCTTGCTTCCACCCTCGGGACCGATTTCCTTTTTTGATTTTGTCGGATATACCCGGGTGCATTTGGCACCGATTCTCATCGCCGCAGACCGCGAATATGCGACAAGACTCGACGGGTTTGACGAAGTGGAAGAATGGCTTCCGGTTCAACGCCGTTCAGGGAGAAAAGCGGAATATGTTTGGACTGCGGAGCAGCTGTTCCCCGAAAGTTCGATTAGTTCGGAACTGCGCCGGCGGTTGCATGAAAGAGCCTTGCGCTGGGGTGAGTCCTTTATGCTCAGCCGGGTTGAAAAAGACGGAACTCTGTACAGTTATATGACCACGACGTTTTTAATGATTTTTGCCCTTCTGTCGCTGGGTTACTCCCGGCGTCATCCGGTGATTCAAAAAGCGATGAACGGTTTGGCGCAGTTTGCCTTCCCGCTCGGGGATGGGACCCATTTGCAGGAAACGACTTCGACGGTCTGGGATACATCACTGATCCTGCATGTCCTTCAGGAAGCAGGGGTGGGAATCAGCCATCCCGCCATTAAGCGAGGCCTTCATTATCTCAAATCCAGACAGCAGACATCCCCGGGAGACTGGTCAATCAAAAACCCGTACGCGGCCCCGGGGGGATGGGGGTTCTCCGATCTCAACACAATCAATCCCGATGTCGATGATACTTCCTCCAGTTTAAGTGCGCTCGCGCCTTCCGTTCGGTCCGGCCGTTACCGCACAGAATGGGATCGCGGGGTCAGGTGGCTCATTTCTATGCAGAACAATGACGGAGGATGGCCGGCGTTTGAAAAAAATACGAATAAAAGGTGGCTCCGGCTCATGCCTTATCCTGACGGGAAGACAGTCTGGGGAGACCCGTCCAGTGCGGATCTGACCGGACGCACTCTGCGATTTTTCGGACAGGAGCTCGGATGGACGATTGACCGGCCCGAAGCAAGGCGTGCCTGGAGTTGGTTTTATCACAATCAAAAGAGAGACGGCTCCTGGTTTGGGCGCTGGGGTGTCACCTTTATTTACGGAACGTGGGCGGCCATCACCGGGCTCACCTCCGTTGGCGTGCCACCCGAGCACCGGATGATTCAAAAAGGGAAAAACTGGCTTTTGAGCAAGCAAAAAGAGGATGGAGGATGGGGAGAATCGTGTGCGAGCGATGTGAAAGGCAGATTCGTTTCCCTTCCCTATTCGACTGCGGTGCAAACGGCCTGGGCACTGGATGCGCTGATCGCTTGCCATGACCGGCCGACTCCTGAGATCGAAAAAGGGATGGAAAGGATGTTTGCCCTTTTGGAAGGGCGCGGAAGGGAGTGGACATACCCTGTCGGGGCCGGGCTTGCCGGGCAATTTTATGTTTATTATCACAGCTATCCCTATGTGTGGCCGTTAAAAACTTTGGCCCACTATGTGAAAAAATACGGTAAATAACAGCGACAACGCTGGTTCAAAGCGATGTCGCTGAAAAGAGATTAACGGAGCGGTGTTCGATCCTGCTGGATGCGCATGACGGATGATGCGATCCAGTTTCGCGGCAAAAAGCGCGTTCCGAACAACAGAGACCGGAACACCGCTCCCGGAACCACGACTGGTTTTCCGCTTAGCAAACCTTCATATCCCGCCTTGGCGACGGTAAAAGCGTCAAGGGCGTTTTTCTCCGTCAGCCGGGATTGGTGCATCTTTGCCCGCATGGCAAAACGGGTTTTAACCGGCCCGGGGCACAAGGCGGTTACCTTGACTCCGCTCTCTTTCAGCTCATGGGCCAGCGCTTCAGTAAAAGAGAGCGTATAGGCTTTACTGGCGTAGTAAACGGCCATCAATGGCCCGGGCACAAAGGAGGCCATCGAACCGACATTTAAAATGCCGCCGCTTTTGCTGGCGAGCAGATCAGGCAGAAAATAATGGGTTAATGCCGTCAGCGCCTTGATATTCAGATTGATCATCTGCATCAGGTCTTCAAGCGGTTGCTCGGCGAACGGACCATACAATCCAAATCCGGCATTGTTGACGAGATAATCGATTTGCAGACCGAGGCTTACGCACGTATTGCGGATTTGGCGCGGAGCATCCGGCTGACTTAAATCTTGGGTGATGATGTGGATCGTTCGCTGATAACGCTCTTCGATCTCGGTGGCGACCCTGTTGAGCTGATCGACATTGCGCGCGACCAACACCAGATCATGCCCGTCTTTGGCGAAGAGATAAGCGAGTTCTTTTCCGATCCCCTCTGAGGCTCCGGTGATCAGTGCGATTCCCAAATTCCTTCCTTCCTTTCCACGATTCCTGGTGACAATGTTAATGATTTTGATTTAAATTTCTATATAAGAATACAAATACCCCTTCAAATCTGGCAATATAGTACTTGAGTCACTTTTTTAAATTTCGACAGGCGAACGGAGAGGATGAAATATGTTTCTCGCCATTCTTCACTATTTGCTGACGGCGGAAGAGGTGGCAAAGCATCGGCAGGCACATCGGGATTATCTTGATACATGCTATCGGAAGAAGCAATTGATCGCATCGGGTCCGATGGTTCCGCCAACAGGCGGGCTGATCCTGTTCAGGGTGAAGAAACGGGAAGAAGTGGAACAAATTATTGAACAAGATCCCTTCTTTAAAAACGGGGTGGCTGAATACCAGGTGATGGAATTTGACGCGGTGAAGAGCGACCCGGAGTTTCGGGCGATGTTTCTCGACGAATAACCTTTTGTTTCCGCACAAAAAGCGCTCGGGTGGTTGCCCGGCGCTTTTTCTCAAAATAGATGAGCAAACTCTTATCTTTTAAAAAAATAATGTCAATATCAGATGGATATCAGAGTAAATCCTCTTTTTTCAATAAAACGGCTGTCAATAATCAAACCGTTTCAGGGTTAAAGATGTCGGTGTTTTTTGTTTTTTTAAAATAAAAAGTATTGCCAAAGCGAAAGGGCATTTGTATAATTATTTTAAAAATTATTAAACATAGAAATGGCGGTATGAAACTGGCAGACCAGATCGGGCAAGGAACAAGGGGAGTTGTCTCCGCTGAATCTTATCCGTTTTATAAAAATAAGGATCATGCTTTTGTTTACAGCTCGTTTTCGCCCCGGATTGCCAATCATCGGCCATTGCCATTTTGCGCATACACAGCTCAGTGCAGCCATCGAAGGAGGATGAGACAGCAGACTTGAAGGGAGGTGAAAGGAATGTTGCGTTTCTTAAGCGGTGGAGAGCCGCCGGCTTGTTAAGTTTTCCTCTCGATTTAAGCTATCTTCCATTAAACATACTGAAAAACAGCAACTGATGATGACAATGAGGATGTTGACAAACCGAATAGGAAGGGATGGGTGTTTATTTGCAGCAACCTTTGTGACGGAGGAACCGGAAGCAAAGAAAAACACCCTTACCCGGCGGATTCATGTTTTGGGATCTTGTCAAAAAGCTGGCGGCTGATGATGCCGCTGTTTTTTTGTGCGTTTTTGAGTATTGACTCTATTGTTCCAGACAGGAAGAAATATGAAGAAAGGTCGGGTTGAATTATATCAATGATTCTCTTTTGCTTATATCGTGATTTATTTCATTTGCCGTTACCGTTTTTCCAAATCATTCATAGAATAGGTTGCTTGAATTTTTTGGAGTTAAGGAGGGTTTCTGATGGTTCGTTACCGGTATATTCCCAATGATCAGTTAACCCAGGCCATTGGCAAACCGATCATGTTGCGGCTGAAGAACGGAAAGAAACTCTATGGGACGATTGACGAGGTCCGCAAAAATGGAATCATGTTTCTGCCGGCCCGCGTCGGTTCCAGGGGTTCTTCCGGTCAGGCAGAAGTGAGACTCTTTGTACCATTTTTTATCCCGTTCGGGTTTTTTGTTCCGTTTTTGATTATTTTCTGAGGAGATATCTTGAGGACAGGGCACATCAAAAGTGATGTTGCCCCTTTTTTTGGTTCGTACATAGTGATCCGGGCGAAGATATGGTATTTTAAAACTGGTGTCATTATCTTTTTATATGGATGCAAGATCACGGACAGAAACCGATCACCTCGTTTCGGGAACTACCTGGGAACGGGAAGTACTTAGGTGTCCCCGCCGTTCCGGCTTGTGATACTTTTTACAGGCGAATAATTCGTATAGCTAATAAAGTGGAAAGGAGCAAGCAGATGGAAGAAAAGGAGTTGTTGGAACTTACGGAGCCCTTCCTGGCGAGTATTGGAACGATTATCAAAATGAGCAAGCAACAGTTGGAGAAACGGCTCAGGGAACAGGGAGAAGAGATCACGGCTCACCAATATGCCATTTTGGTTCGTTTGAGCAAGGGGAACTTGACAGTAAAGGAATTAGGGGAAAGTTTTTCGATTGAACCGCCAACCCTGATTCCGATTATCGACCTGTTGGAACGAAGAAATTTGGTGGTGCGGATTCCGGATTTGAAAGACCGGCGCCGCAAGTTGCTTCAGGTGACAGAGCGCGGAAATGAGCTCATCAGCAGAATGCGTTCAGATATCAAGAACGATGCGGTGGCGCAAGCATTTTTGCGAATGGGGAAAGAGAAAAGTGTAACACTTGTCGGATTATTGCAACTACTGGCCAAAGAACTTCAATGATGAGCGGCAGGACGGGAAAGGTTGCAGGATATTGAGCTTGAGACTGTCATCTTTTGCAACAGTCTCAAGCAGATTCTGTTTTTCAAAGAGGAGGAAGTTCCAGTTTTCCTTGTTCAAACAGGGCTTTAATCATGTGTCGGGCATAACCGGACATTTGGGCATAAGTGATATGAGAGGGCATCGGTGCTTCGTCCGGATCGACAACGACATCGATGATACAGGGTTTGTTCAGTTCTTTCGCCTGCATAAAGGCAGGGAGCAGATCTTCGCTCTTCTCCACCCGGAATCCGACACCGCCGCAAGCTTCCGCGTATCGCGCAAAGTTCGGATTGTGGAGATTGGTTCCGTATTCCAGGTTTCCTTTTACTTCCTGCTCAAACTTGATCATTGCGATTTTATGGTTGTTTAACACAACGACGATGATGGGCAGGTCGTATTTTACAGCAGTGACAAAATCGTTCATGGTCATCCCGAAGCCGCCGTCGCCGCAGATGGCAAACACTTGGCGCTCGGGATGGGCAATTTTGGCGGCGATGGCCCCCGGCAGTCCGCATCCGAGCGTTGCCAGCCAGCTGGAGATGATGAACTTTTGCCTGGTCATGCGAAAATGGCGGGCCACCAAGACGGTGACGTTCCCGACATCGACGGACAGAATTGCATCATCGTGGGCGATCTTCTGCAATGCTTTGATCACCGTTTGCGGTTTCATCGGAGATGCTTCCTGCTCTTCCTGTTTTTTTAGCCGTTCCCACCATTCCTTCATCATCTTTTGATGCTCTTCGAGATAAGAGCGATCTTCATGACGCTTGATTTTTTCCGTCAGCCAGGAGAGAGTTTTTCCTGCTTCGCCGGCAAGTCCGAGATCAACCGGATACCGTTTGCCGATCTGTGCCGGATCGATATCGATTTGAATCGTATTGGCATCTTCCGGCAAAAAACCGGTAAAAGGAAAAGAAGTGCCGACCATGATCAGTGTATCTGCGGTCTGCATGGCATGATAAGCGGGAGATGTGCCGATCAGCCCCAATCCCCCCAGACACAGAGGATGTTCATCGGGAATGGTTCCTTTTGCCGGAAGGGACAGAACGATCGGGGAGGCGAGTTTGTCGGCAAAGGAGATCAAGGCATCACTGGCATGTTGTGCGCCTTTTCCCGCCAATATTACCGGCCGCTTGGCCTGATCCAGAATTTCCCTCGCCTTTTCCAATTCGGACAACGGAGGGCTGATTTCAGAAACGGAATAAGAGGTACTGGTGACCAGCGCCTTTTTTTCCAATTCAAAAGTGGGAATATCATCGGGAATGGTCAGCACGGACACGCCTTTTTTCACATATGCGGTGCGGATCGCCTGATTGACGACGGCTGGAAGCTGTTCCGCTGACATGATTCGCTGATTGTAGACGGCGACATCATCAAAGAGGCGGTCAAGATTCACTTCCTGAAAATAGTCTGTTCCGAGCAGATCCGATTCTACCTGGCCGGTAATGGCCAGGACGGGAACGCGATCCAATTTGGCGTCATACAATCCGTTGAGCAAATGGATGGCTCCCGGACCGGCGATCGACAGGCAAACACCGAGCTTTCCCGTCAATTTGGCGTAAGCTGCCGCAGCAAGGGCACCCGCTTCTTCATGGCGAACCTGAATGAATTTTATCTTGTCACGCGCTTTTCTGAGCGGCTCGATGACCGAGTTGATCGAATCTCCGGGCATCCCGTAAATGTGATCCACTCCCCATTCGATGAGCAGATCGACGAGTGCTTCTCCGGCTGTTTTCCGAAACATGTTTTTTCCTCCTGTAGGTGAATGTTTCCAGATTTAGTTTGCACAGAACGATTCCGATCATTCGGTCAAGATCAAAAGAGCCGGCGGGAAAAACTTCCCACCGGCTCTTTTGTTTAATGATAGCGATACCAAGCGACCCAGCCTTTTTTTGTTTTGGCCACAAAGATTTGCCCTTGAGAGAGGCTTGCGCTCGGAAGAAACTCGGGAAAGAAAAGATCGACCAGCCAGGATTGGTTCGCGACCTCTTCTCCGCATTGCTGTTTGGCTATGTCAGAATAGGGAGACGAATCAGGATCGGCGAGGGAGAAGATCCGTTTGGCTTCCCATACCTTGTAATGGGGGTCTTTGCCATAGGTTTTGCGGATCAATTTCGGCAGAGCCGCCTGAATTTCATCTGCCGCATCCGGCCCGGGTTTGACCAGATCAGCAATATTCGGACAACCGTCCGACTTCTTTGCCGCTTTTTGGGGAACGGGATCAGCCGAGGGTGAAACAAAACCGGTGGCAGCCACAAATGTTAAGGTTAACAAGATGCATAAACACCATTTCGCAACGTAAGGCACCCGCTTCATAAGCTCACTCCCTGGATGATTGGTTCATTATGTGGATATTGGCACAAGTCATAAATAATATTCCACCATCTGCTCTTTTCCTAACCCAAAAGGAAAAACAAAGTTCGAAAAGCCCCTGATGCGAAGAGGATGCGGGCCCGGTGCTGCCTAATACCAGGAATTACGGCTTTTTCCTTCCCTTTTCGCCTGGTTTTCCAGTTCCAGCCGCTCCCGTTCTTCCGCTTTGGCCTCATCCAGTTTCTGTTCAGCCCGGATTAATTCGCTTATGTATGTGCGCATCTTTCGTTCCCAGCGCAATTGTTCCTGCCGGTGGTAGCGCTCGATCTCGCTTTCTCCCTGACGGTGGGCCCGCTGCATCTCATCCTGGTGATAATAAATTTGCCATTCGCATTCCTTCAAGTCCCTTTTGATCGCATCGATTTCTTGAATAAAACGGCTGACAGACATATCAAACCTCTTTTACAATGGGATAGTAATAGGGGTTTTCCTTTCTCTTGGCAATAAACATGCCCCCATATGTATGTTCATGAATTTCGTCAAAGGCGAAACTACAAAGCACTTCAAAGTTGGTCACGTGATCTTTTGTCCAGAGATCGAGTTCAAGTATTTGTCCGTGTTGCCACAGGCAGAACAGTTCCCATTTGGTATAAAGATAAATCCGGCTGAACATGTCCGGTTTCTTTTTGCTGATGATGAACATGCCGTTGTCGGTTATTTCCCCGATTGAACTCCAGTCGAATTCAACCAAAATTTCGAATTCTCCGGCGTGATCTTCGGTCCACGCAGGGATGGCATGCCCGGTTTCGTTCCAGCTTTTCCAGTAATCCCATGTGGTGTACAGCAGCAGTTTGTTCATATGTCTCCGTCCCAACTTTCGGAATAAATGAGTGTCCATCCCTATTTTAATGGATATGATTCCCATTATTCAATTTATTTTTTCAAGGGGTAATGTTTTTTATTATAATAGGTTTCGGGAGCGCTTTCATACGAAATATCAGGAAAGCATTCACTTGATTTGCAAAAAAATTCGAGAAAAAGCGGACAGAGGGAGAAAATGCCCGAACAACACCCTGATGCCGAACAGATTCATCTTGATTTTCGTGAACATATGACTTACGGCGATTACCTCCAGCTTCAGTCTTTATTGTCCAGCCAAAAATTGTTATCCGGCCACCACGATGAAATGTTGTTTGTCATTATCCATCAGGTGAGCGAGTTATGGATGAAGCTGATCCTGCATGAATTGAAAGCGGCGATTGTGAATATTCAGCGGGGGGATTTATCTTCCGCTTTTAAAATGCTGGCGCGCGTGTCCAAGATTCAGTCACAGATTATTCAATCCTGGGATGTTTTGTCTACACTGACTCCTGCCGAGTATATGGAATTTCGCCATCATTTGGGGCGGGCGTCCGGGTTTCAATCTTACCAGTATCGCCTGATTGAATTTTCTTTGGGCCGTAAGGATCAGCGCATTTTGCAAATTTATCAAAATTCCCCCGAGCTGTTGGACACACTTACCCGTGCCCTTTATTCCCCGAGTTTGTACGATGTGTCTATTCAGGCGCTGGCCAGAGAGGGATTGGACATTCCGTCCCGTGTGCTTGAACGTGATTTCAGCCAGCCTTACCAGCCGAGCCCTGATGTTGAGGCTGCCTGGCTGGAAGTGTACCGCCATGTGGATCGCTATTGGGATCTCTACGAACTGGCGGAAAAGCTGGTTGATCTCGAAGACTGGTTGCAGCAGTGGCGGTTCCGGCACATGAAGACGGTGGAACGGATTATCGGCCATAAACCGGGTACGGGCGGGTCATCCGGGGTTCCTTATTTGAAAAAAGTGTTGGATCACCGGTTTTTTCCCGAACTATGGGATGTCAGAACCAAATTATAGTGAGGAGGAGCCGTATGGAACTGTTATTTTCCCAGACGAGGGAGTATGCGGAGGAACGGGATCAGCGTGATGAGCTTCGCTCCTACCGGAGGGAATTTTATATCCCTGAGGGCGTGTTGTATATGGATGGGAATTCACTCGGGCTTTTGTCGAAACGGGCGGTTATGCACATGGTTGAAGCCTGGAAGCAGTTTGGTATCGATGGCTGGACAGAAGGTGACAAGCCTTGGTTTTATTTGGCCGAGCAATTGGGAGGACAAATGGCGCCGCTGGTCGGGGCAAAGCCGCACGAGGTGGTGGCGGCCGGTTCGACCACGACCAATCTGCACCAATTGCTGGCCACTTTTTACCGTCCGTGCGGAAACAGGACAAAAATCGTCGCGAATGAACTTGATTTTCCCACCGATATTTATGCTATAAAAAGTATAATCAGGTTAAAAGGATTGGATCCTGAACAGAATCTGATCCGTATCAAAAGCGAGGACGGGCGGTATTTGCGCGAAGAGGAGATCATCTCCGCCATGACGGAGGAAGTGGCGTTGGTTTTGCTCCCGACCGTTTTATATCGCAGCGGGCAATTGCTGAATGTGAAGCAATTGACAGAAGCGGCCCGTGAAAAGGGGGTTTTGATCGGATTTGACGCTTGCCATTCAATTGGCGCCGTTTTGCATCAATTTCATGCGTGGCAGGTTGATTTTGCCGTTTGGTGCACCTATAAATATCTGAACAGCGGCCCGGGAGGGGTGGCCGGACTTTATGTGCATGAGAAGCATCATTCACACTCTCCCGGTTTGGCCGGTTGGTTTGGTTCGCGAAAGGACCGGCAGTTCGACATGGATCACACATTTGAACCTGCCGGGAGTGCAGGTGCGTACCAAACGGGGACACCGCATATTCTGAGCATGGCACCGCTGTCTGGTTCGCTGGAAATGTTTGCTGAAGCGGGAATGGAGCGGATCCGGAAAAAATCGCTCGTTTTGACGGAGTACTTGATGCAGCTGATTCGGGTGAGACTCGACGGCATGGGCTTTACCATCGGCAACCCCGTCGAGGAGGAGCGCCGCGGCGGTCATGTCGCTCTGGAACATGTGGAAGCGGTGCGCATCGCCAAGGCGTTGAAGGCGGAAAAAGTGATTCCTGATTTCCGATCCCCCAATGTGATTCGCCTTGCTCCCGTTGCCTTATATACTTCATTTGCCGATGTATGGGATGTGGTTGACCGCTTGAAGCGGATTATGGAGGAGCGAACATACGAACGATTCCAACAGGAGAGGGGAGTAGTCGCATAGATGAAATGGATTGATATATCGCGGACGTTGCGGGGTGGCATGCCGGTTTGGCCGGGGGATACCCCTTTTTCTTTCAATCTGGAATGGACCAAGGAACAGAGCGGTTCTGTCAATGTGGGCAAAGTGGTGTTCAGCACCCATGCGGGAACCCATGTTGATGCCCCGTATCATTTTTCCGAAGCAGGCAAAAAGGTGCATGAATTGGAACCCGATATCTTTGTGGGAAAGGCCAGAGTGCTTCATTTGCCGGGGTATGAGAGCATTGGTGCGGAAGAATTGGCGGCCCATGATCTGACGGGGGTTGAACGGTTGCTGATTCGGACGGATTCCTGGGAAGATCCGGACCGTTTTCCCGATTCCTTTTGCTGCCTGCGCCCTGATGCGGCTCCGTTGCTCGCTGAAAAAGGGGTGAAACTGCTCGGCATCGATGTTCCTTCCGTTGATCCCATTGACAGCAAGGAGCTTCCGGCCCACCACGCTCTCTGTCTCTCGGGCATTCATATTTTGGAAAGCGTCGATCTCAGTCGTGCGGATGCCGGGGATTATGAGCTGATCGCCCTGCCGCTTAAGCTCGAGGGGGCAGACGGCAGTCCTGTGCGCGCAATTTTGAAAAAAACGGCGTAATGCACTGTTGGAACCGGAATTGCCGGATGCGGAGTTTAAATGGTGAAAGGAGATCGTGTTTCAGATCGAAGATGAGGCATTCTGAAGAAGGAGACGGATCGGGGGAAATAATTAAGAAGGCAGATACTCCTTGAACATGCTCCGTTGTTCCAGCGGGAGATGTCAAGCCGTACCTGCCTTCATCTTCTGCTCAGTACTCAAGGATTCATCAACCTCGATTCCTTAGAAGTTTAGAGATGCAAAACCGCTTTTGCTATGCTCATATAGATAATCAAACCGGTTCCGTCGACCAATGTGCTGATGAGCGGTCCCGATACAACGGCCGGATCGATTTTGAGGCGGTGCAGCACAAGCGGCAATGCTGCGGAAACCAAGGAAGACCACAAAACGATAAACAGGGCTGCCAGAGAGACCACCATGCTGATGGCAACGGACACATCCATCAGTTCGGCCCTGAAGAAGCCGATGATTCCCAAGGAAATGCCTAACAGCAATCCGGTGACCAGTTCTTTGCGGATCACGCGAAACAAGTCGCGAAACTTTACTTCTTCCGTTCCCAGTGCGCGGATCAGGGTGGAGATGATTTGTGACCCTGTATTTCCGCCGGTACCGATCAGCAAGGGAATAAAGAAGGAAAGGGAAACCACTTTATCCAGTGTGCTTTGGTACGATTCCAGGACGGTCGAAGTATAGGCCCCGCCGACAAAGAGGATAAACAGCCAGACGATCCGTTTGCGGTACAGGCTCCAGACGGATGTTTTAAAGTAAGGTTCGCTGAGCGGCTGGCTTCCTCCTAGTTTTTGGATATCTTCTGTCGCTTCCTCTTGAATTACCTCGACGACATCGTCATAGGTGATGATCCCGATCAGACGGTTTTGCCGGTCAACGACGGGAAGTGCGTAGAAACCATAGCGGGAAAGGATGGCTGCAACCTCTTCCTGCTCCATATCCGCCGGAACGGAAATGACATCCTTTTTGGCGATATCCGCCAGCTTGGTCTGCGGATGGGCGAGGATCATTTCTTTAAGCGAAACGATTCCCACCAGTTCGCCGCGCATTCCCGTTACATAGATATAGGAGATGATCTCGGCTTCTCCTCCCACCTTGCGAATGTGGCGGAGCGTTTGTTCTCCGGTCCAATGTGCCCGGGCGGACACGTAGTCGACGGTCATCAGGCTCCCTGCTGTATATTCCGGATAGCGCATCAGAGCATTGATTTTTTCCCGGTAGTCCTCCGGCAGCATTTTGAGCATCTTTTCCGCCTGCAATGGATGGACGGCAAGCAGCATGTCTACGATCATGTCACTCGACATCTGCTTCAGCAGCATGGAAGCCAGATTGCCGTCCAGGTGGTTGAGCGTTTCATACTGCAACTCCGGTTCCAGATATTCCAACGCCTCGGCAGCTAGAGTTAATGGAAGGGCGGCAATCCATTTGAGCCTTTTCTTTTCATCCATTTCCCTGAGCATTTCTGACAGATCATAGGGTTGCAGCTGGTGCAACAATTCTGCCGGCGGATCTGCATTTGCCAGCACGGATTGAGGCTCATGCTGTTTCAGCAAAGCGTTATCCATGTGAATCCCTCCTTTTTGCGAATATAAAAAATAACCCTTACTCTTGGCGGAGAGGGTTTCAACACAAATTGAGCCCGCACTTTCCAGGCCCGATCGCTTATCCCCCTCATTGAGCTTTGGCACTGAACGGCATAGGTTTGCGCGAAACCAGCTACATTAGAAAAGACCTTCATTCCGATCTTTCCTGCTGACCCATTGGTGTCTCTCGACATTTTTGGGCAGTAGCGTATCTCCGAACAGGAACCTCACCTAATAGAGATAAGAGCTTTCCATATGCTGTTGAATCGAAGTTAGTATAACGTCTGATACCGGAGATTGTCAATTTATTTTATGTAAATATCGGCCTCAATTCGCATGTGAAATTTGATAAATGGACAAATATTCTTTATAATTAAACTAAGCGTTTCTATACCCGATTTTAGGTTTCATCCTGTGTAAGATGCTGTTCCAAAACCTTTCCCTTTTGAATGAAATAGTTTTAAGGATTCGTTGTTGACACTCATTATCAAAGGCTGTTTCCTTAGGGTGTAGATCTTTCTCGTTACCGCACCAACAGATCCGATTTCCGATGATAGTTTCACGGGCTCGGGGAAAGGTCATTTCAAGGGAAGGAAGGGATGCCGAGTGAAAGAGGATCTGAAAAAGCTGGAGCGGGCGATTGAAGAAATTACGGAGATCGCAAAAGGATTTGGCCTCGATTTCTTCCCCATGCGTTATGAAATCTGTCCTGCCGATATTATCTATACATTTGGAGCATATGGAATGCCGACGCGCTTCTCCCACTGGAGCTTTGGCAAAACTTTTTACAAGATGAAATTGCAGTATGACCTGAATCTGAGCAAAATCTATGAGCTGGTGATCAACTCCGATCCCTGTTACGCTTTTTTGTTGAAGGGGAACAGTTTGACGCAAAACAAGCTGATTGTGGCTCATGTTCTTGCTCACTGCGATTTCTTCAAAAATAATATCCGCTTTTCCAATACCTCCCGTGACATGGTTGAAACGATGGCTGCCAGTGCCGAGCGCATTCGCCAGTATGAGATTGAGTATGGGAAAGAAGTGGTGGAGGAATTTCTGGATCACGTACTGGCCATTCAGGAGCATATCAATCCCAGCCTGATCGATGCCAGGTTGCACCGGAAAGGAAAACGAAAATCAACGCCTGATACCCCGAAGCCAAACCGCACCTCCCCTTACGATGATCTGTGGAAGTTGGACCATATCGCCGAACCTCCTGCCAAGCCGAAGCCCCGCAAAAAGCGTTTCCCCGAGGAACCGGAAAAAGATCTGCTGCTCTTTATCATGGAAAACAGCAAAATCCTTGAGGATTGGCACCAGGACATTCTGACGATTTTGCGTCAAGAAATGCTCTATTTTTGGCCGCAATTGGAAACGAAGATCATGAATGAAGGCTGGGCCTCCTACTGGCATATTCGCATCATGCGGGAACTGGATCTGGATGAGGAAGAAGCAATTGAGTTCGCCAAGTTGAATGCTTCCGTCCTTTCGCCATCGAAAACCTCAATTAATCCCTATCATTTGGGACTCAAGTTGTTTGAGGACATTGAAAGGCGCTGGGACAATCCGACGGAACAGGAACAGAAGCAATTGGGACGCAAACCGGGACAAGGGCGTCAAAAGATTTTTGAAGTGCGTGAACTGGAGTCCGATCAATCGTTCTTGCGCAATTACCTGACCAAGGATTTGGTGGAAGACCTGGATCTCTATGTTTTCAGCCGTCAGGGGAATGAATGGAAGGTCACGGATAAGGATTGGGAAAATGTACGGGATCAATTGGTGGCAAGCCGGATTAACGGAGGATATCCCGTGATTCTGGTGCAGGATGGGGATTATCTGCAAAATGGCGAATTATATCTGATTCACCGGTATGAAGGAATTGAGCTGGACATTAAATATCTGGAAAAAACACTGCCCCATGTTTATGCTCTCTGGGGGCGGCCGGTTCATCTGGAAACGGTGATTGACGAACGCCCGGTCATATTTTGCTATAACGGGAAAAAGTGCACCAGGCGGTTCGTTTAAGCGGAGCACACAAAAAACTGCTGATCGTGTTTTTGATCAGCAGTTTTTTTGTTTAGTCCCACGGGTTTTCATCATGGGTTGAGGCGGGAGAATCCGTTTTTCGGCAAGAAGCGATCTGCAGTGTGTCTTCTGTTTTTGTTTCAACCTGTTCAATCGGGATCTCAGCGGGAGAGCCGGAAAAGGATTGTACCGGATTGGCGATCCAAAAGACCGTGCCTCTAATTTGTTCTTGTGTTTCCTTGATTTGGTGCACGCGAAGCACAAAGCTGTCTTCCTGCAAATCGGAGAGAGTCGCAAAGCAATAGGGCTGGTTTGTCATGGCCACCACAATGTAGGGCGAGGGAATATGACCGTTAAGATGGATGTGTACGGTTTGTTCCGGTTTCCCGGCCGCAATCTCAAACGGAGCAGATCCGGAAATGGCGGCAGCAGGCCCGGGCAAAGCAAAACTCAGTTTTTCCGGACCGATTGCCCCGTCGGCAATCTTCTCAGCCGTAACAGCTCCGTCAGCGATGGCATCCGATTGAACGGCTTGCTTGGCGATATGATGCGATTCCACTGCCTGGGAGCGGATTTTTTGGGCGGTTATCGCTTCATCCTCCAGATGTTTCGTTTTGATTTGTTCATAATCGATATGGCGGGAGGTGACGCATTGGGAAGTCAGGTGTCCGGCACGGATCGCTTCTTCTTGTAAATGTTCCGGTGAAATCGCTTGTTTTGCGATGTGGTGTCCTTCGATCTGGCGTTGGCCGATGTGGGCGGATTGAATTGATTGTTTGCTAAAGTGCAGGGTTCCAATTGAAAGTGGAGCAATTTTTTCCGCAGTTATGGCTTCGTTTTGAATATGGGCAGAGGTAACCGAATGTGCGCCGAGATGGCGGCTGTGCACTTGTTCATCTCCGATGTGGGAAGCGTTGATTGCCTGCTCTGTTAAATGATTTGCCCGGATGCTGTTTGGAGCAATTTTGTCTGCATTGATTGCATGGTTTTGCAGATGAACGTTGGTAATAGTTTCAGGTTTAAGATGCTGCCCGTCGATTTGACCAGGGGCGATATGCTCCTCGCCGATGAGATTTTCCCTGAGGTGTCTGGCTTCGACTGCTCCCGATGCAAGTAATTCCGAAGTGATTGAATCTTTTTCCAGATGGTTGCTTTGTACTTGCCGCTCTGCGATGTGCGTGGAAAGAATGGCTTTTTCTGTGATGTGTTTTGGTTGCACTGCTTCGTTTGCCAGTTGGCCGGAGCCGATTGCCTGTGGTTTAATGTGATGGCTCTGCACCTGTTCGTCCCCGATGTGGGAAGCGTTGATTACCTGCTCCGTTAAGTGATTTGCTTGGATGCTGTTTGGAGCGATTTTGTCCGAATTGATCGAATGGTTTTGCAGGTGAACATTGGTGATGATTTCAGGTTTTAGATGCTGCCCGTCGATTTGACCCGGGGCAATATGCTCCTTGCTGATGATATTTTCCACGAGATGTCTCGTTTCGACTGCTCCGGATGCGAGTAATTCCGAGGTGATCGAATCTTTTTCCAGATGGTGGCTTTGAATTTGCTGCTCCGCGATATGAGTGGAAAGAATGGCTTTTTCTGTGATGTGTTTTGGTTGTACCGCTTCGTTTGCCAGTTGATCGGAGCCGATTACCCGGGGTTCAAGGTGATGGCTTTGCACCTGTCCGTCTCCGATGTGATGGGAGAGGATCGTTTTTTCATCCAAATGTTTTGCCTGTATTGAATGGCTGGCGATTTTATCTCCGGTGATCGCCTGTTCCTGAATATGATCCTGATAGATGATGTTTTTCGCCAAATGATGTGCATGGATTTGTTCTTCTCCGATATGTTTTGACCTGACCGCGTTTTCTGCAAGATGCACTGACTGGACTGACTCCGGTGACAGTGTTTCCGACGTCACTGATTCCGCTTCCAAATGGTGTGTTTTAATTTGCTGGATGTCGATATGCTCTCCCCGGATTATCTGTTTTCCGAGGTGCCGGCTTTGGATCGCCTCTGCTTCCAAGTGTTTGGATTGAATTGCTCCGGGGGACAAATGTCTTTTTTGTATTTGTTCGGATGCAAGATGAGAGGAGCGGATGGCTTGTTCCTGTACATGCTCTGCTTTAATGGCGGCAGGGGCGATTTTATCCCCGGTGACCGCCTGATCCTGAATGACGGCGGAGGTAATGGTTTGCCGTTTCAGATGTTCTTCCTCAATTTGTTCCGGAGCGAGATGCATGGATAAGATCGCTTGTTCTTTGATATGCCCTGATCCCACCGATCTTTCTTCCAGTTGCTCGGAATTGACTGCTTTGGGTGCGAGATGGTTTGTTAAAATTTGCCCGTTTTGAATATGACGGCTCTGGATGGCGTTTTCAGCCAAGTGCCCGCCTTCCACCGATTGCGGAGCTATTTTTGACGAGGTGACGCAGTGGTCGGCGAGATGATTTTCCGTAATTTCATACGGTGAAATGTGGGATGCGGTGATGGTGTCGGCGGCGATGTGTTTGCCCAGTATCGCTTCCCGTGCCAGCTTGTTTGAAGTGATTGCTTCGTCGCAGAGATGTTCGGTTTTTACCTGCTCCGCGCCAATATGCTTATGCAAAATCGCCCGCTCTTCGATGTGTTCGCTTTGAATGCTTTTCGGGGCGAGCTTGCCTGAGTTTACGGCTCGATCTGCTATTTTATTGGTGCTGATCGCCTGATCGATAATTTTATCCGAGGAGATCGACTCGGGTGAGAGCTTCGAGGTCGTGATGGAATGATCCAACAGTTTTGTGCCGGGAATCGAATTGTTGGCAATATGTTGCTCCCCGATGCTCGCCTCTTTGATGTGCGTTTTGTTGACACTGTTTTCTTGCAAATGCTGTTCTGAAATGCTGCGAGGAGCCAGGTGATTCGATTTGATCGCCTGATCCTGAATCCGATGGGCGTCGATGCTTGCCGGGGCGATTTTATCCCTGGTGATGGAATCATCAGCCAAATGCTTCCCTTGAATCACACTTGGCCCGATATGATGAGACCCGATGATTTGATCGCGCAAATGGTCTGACATAATGACAGAATTGGCCAATTTATTGCTGGTGATCGCTTTGTTTTGCAGATGGTGGGATTGGATGGTTTCATCGGCAATGTGGTGGGAACGGATGGCCGCTTTGGCTACTTTGTCGGAGGTGATTGCTTCGCCGGCGATCTTGTCGGAGCTGATGCTGCCGTTTTGTATCTTGGCTTCCGTGATCGCCCCATCGGCGATTTTGGGATTGTTGATAATTTGATTCATCAAGTGATTCGTGCTGATCGCACCGCTTTTGATCTTTTCTCCGCTGACCGACTGGTCGGCCAGATGTTCGCTCTGAATGTGGCCGAGTCCGATGTGCTTGCCCAGAATCGCCCGGTCTTTGATTTTGCTTTCACCAATACTCTGGTCTTCCAGTTTTGTGCCGGGAATTGAATTGTCTTTGATGTGTCTCGCAGTGATGGCTTCTTTTCTGATTTTTTCTTCCCCGATGATATCATCGTCGAGATGGGATGACTTGATGTTTTTTTCCGCGATTTTGGGAGCGGTAACGGCTCCTGCGGCAATCTTGGCCTCGATGATTGCATCTTGTTCGATATGGTCCACGCTGATGGAACCTTTTTTGATTTTACTTCCATCGACAGCCTGATTGGCGATTTTTTCTCTCGTTACGGAATAATTGGTCAGATCATCCGTGTAAATAAAGGATTCGGATCCGGTCACATTGCGCGTCTCTTTGATCGATGGGGACGGCGGTTCATTATATTCGGGCTTCTTCAAACTCTCTTCCGGTTCATTTGATTCTGCCGGTTGCTGCGTTGGCCGGGCTGACGCCTTTTTTTTCCTGAGTTCTTCCTGTTCGAGCCGGATCAGCTCTTCCAGAATGATTTCATCGCGCAGGTGAGGGGATGTTGTCCCTGTTTTCCTGGATGAGGATGATCTTCGCTTTTTCAATTTCCAGGCCCCTTTCTTATGCAAATTCCTCTTCTAGGTATATTCACCGGGTGGGGAGATGGAAACATGTCAATAGAAAAAAATGGGACATTTTTCGCGACAAACGCCGTTATCGGATTTTCCTGACAATGGAAGTTTTTACATAATCATCTCGTGTTGATCTATGTTACCATAGGACATGCCGTTAACAAATAAAAATTTTATTTGCAGAGGGGGATTTGATGCGAAATAATAAAGGCATAAAGAAAACAGTTTGGACAGTTGCTGCATCTTTAATGGTTACCGGATTGATGCCGACGGGGATTTCTCATGCTGCCACGTTGAATGCAACATCGGAAAATTCCAGTTTTCTCAGCTCTGTTTTCAGCAAAGTCGGTTTAGAGTGGGTATTCGATAATAGCCGAGCAATTTCCAATTCTTCGGAAGTTAAAGATAAAACGTTTACACCTGTATCCAATAACGAATCTGCACAAACTCCTGTGCAGGCGCCGGCGCAAAACAAGCCGGTACAAGGAACAGAGAAAGAACAATCAAATGGCCATCGTCTGCAAGTGGCGGACAACATTATTAAATTGGGTAAACAATATTTGGGCACCCCTTACAGATTAGGGTCTCCTTCCGGAGTAACCTCCACGTTTGATTGTTCTTCCTTTGTTCAATACGTTTACGGGAAAAACGGAATTCATTTGCCGCGTACTTCCCGTGAACAGGCACACGTGGGAAAAACCATCCCGCGTTCCCAAATTCAAAAAGGGGACTTGCTGTTCTTTTCCACAAGCCACTCCCACGGCAAAATTGGACACGTGGCCATTTATGTGGGAGACAATAAAATCCTGCATACTTGGGGTCCGGGCGGCGTTCGCTTTGACAGTCTGAGCACACCGTGGCTGGATAAAGGATATATTACAGCCAAACGCGTCATCCCGGATAAGTAAGCTTGAAATGAATGGAAAAAGAAGCGGACATTACGATCCGCTTCTTTTTTCTTCTGCTCTGGGGGAGATTTTGGCGATATATTCCATCCGAATGACGTCTTCCGTCGAATAGTCCCCGCCGGCAAGCCAGAGCGTCGGTTTTCCCGTCGGCCCTTTGATCAGTTTAAAAGCGATTAATCCGCAGGAAAAACACAGCTTGAGACTGGGGATATTATCACAGGCGACCCGCGTGTAAATTTTGGGGAGTTTGGCCAGCGCGCTTTTGAGCAGAACTTCCCCGACACCGCGTTTGCGATACTGCGGATGCACTGCGATGAAGGATTCCTGAAGTCCGTAATGACCGAACACGATCACGCCGATCAATTTCTTTTTGTCCAGCGCAGCCGCCACATATGTGCCTTCCGGGATGTTTTGCTTGGATAAACGTTGAAACCAGCGCAAAGCGCGATGGGTAATTCGCCCATCTCCGTACCGTTTCATAAACCGGATGACGGGAACCTTGGCCGTTTCGATATCCTGTGGTTCAAACTGGCGGATAATCATCATCTTCCTCCTTTCACTGCCTGTGAAAACTCACTCAGATACAGGGAATATTGGATGATTCGGCGCAGGGAGCGGATGCGGATATCCGGTTCATCAAATTTCATCGGTTTGGAATTCGCTTCGAAAAACCACATTCTCCCATTCGGCTCGATCCCGAGGTCGATCGACATCTCTCCGAGCGGGCCGGCCTGTTTCGTCTCGATGAAAGAAGCCAACTCCAAACCGATATTTTCGATCTTTTCCCTCATTTCTTTTTTCCTGTCGCCAAATGCGGCCTGGAATACCTGATCAAGTGATTCGATTTTCCCGCCCATCGGAACATGGGTGGAGATCGCCGTTGCACCGGCCACGCGAATGCCGGCGCCGCTTAATCCCCAGTTTCCCTGACCGTCTTTTTGCAGCAGCATGCGCACGTCAAAAGGCCTGCCATGATACTGTGCCAGGGGAATTCCCTGCTGCAGGATATAGTTGCCGGGTTTTTTCAACTGTTGCACATGATTCCAAAGTGCAGGCAGCGATGCGATTGAAAAACGTTTTTTCGCCGACACCGACTGATAGTGGAGTTCAAAGCCGTCCGGCTTTTTATTGACGCGCATCATTTTGATTCCCGCTTTGCCGTTGGCCGGTTTTAAATAAATGGAAGGATAGCGTTCGAGCATCTGTTTCAGACCGGCCGGATTTTCCAGCATGGCTGTTTCCGGCAGGAACTGGCGCAGCCGCGGAGAGGCGGAGAGCAACCGGTAGAGTGACCATTTGTCAAAAAAACCGGGGTTGAAAAAATAGATGCCGGGTGTGTTCATCAATTGTTTTACAACTTGCTGCACTTCCGGTTTCTGCTCCTCGGTCCGCGTGGGAATGCGGTTGTAAACGACATTGGGCATCGGAAGTTCGGCCGGAATCCAGCGCAGGTTGCGGCTGCGATGATCCAACAGAAATCCTCTGACGGTATGGGGATTCTGTTGGTTGTGCCTGAACCCGGCGGGGGTCATGACATAAACGCTGACGCCCATTGTGCGTCCGGTTCGGATAATGTCGGCAAAGTTATTCTGATTTCCGTAAAAGGGCTGTTTTCCGTCAGCAGCCAGAATGGCGACAAATGGGCCCACTTGGTAGCGATGATCGGATGTTTTCTTCACTCTTGCCGGGGTGAAGACGGGAAGGTGCTGCTTGGAAGACCAATTTCTGATGATGAGTTGCCCGGGTGTCTTTGCTCCGACAATGGCGGGAAGCGGACTTTTTAACTCCGAAGTTTGGTGACCTTTCAGCGGAATGAAAAAATATTGTCCGCGATTATGTTGGATGGATAACCAACCTGCTTCTGGCACCTTCACTTATGCCCCCTCCTTCTCAGATAAAATTGGCTAACTTTAGACAGTAATCCGTTATATACTTGGCAGATTGGCGCCCTGCTTCCCTGAGAGACGGATGGAGAAAGATATGGCGGCCGGGTTTGGCGTTGATTTCAAAAAGCCATACTCTTCCGCTGCGGTCGACTCCGATATCCATCCCCAATTCGCCGAGCGGACCATTGATCTGATCTTCAAGAACCTTGGCGATCAAAATCGCCGATTCTTTAATCGACATTTCGATATAGCTTGCATTTTCGTGAAAAACTTTCTTTAACAGTTCATCGGTGGGGATGATCGAACCGCCTGTTCGTACATGGGTGGTTACACAGCCAAAGCCCGCCGCTTTGGAACCGATCGCCACCACCTTCCATTCTCCGGACCCGTCTTTATGCATGTGCACGCGAAAATCAACGGGACGGTCGTTATGTTTGATCAGGCGAATGCCTTGCTGTACGAGGTATCGTTTAAACCGTTCAGACTCGTTGCTGCCAAAGTAGTGGCGAATCAGTTTTTCCAATGAGTTGAAGCGGTGGAGCACATTTTTGGTTCCCTGATGAAAGCGGCAAAAGTAACCTTCCCGCGGATGATAGGTGATGCGAAAAATTCCGAGCCCCAAACTTCCTCCGCTCGGCTTTAAATAAATCATCTGATGTTTTTCCAGCATCTTTTTAATGGTTTGAATCGAAGGGGAGAGATAGGTTTCCGGAATATACTGGGAACTCTCCGGATGGGTGCTCAAACATTGATGAATGAACCATTTATTGAAGAAGCCCTGGTTGAAAATCTTGCTCTGATTGGTTTCCCTCAGGCGGGAGAGACAGGATTGGACATGGGAAAGAGACTCTGCTTTCCTGTTGGGAACACGCTCATAGACAACATCGGGAAAAGGCGAAAGCAGGCGAATCCAGCGCATGCCCCCGCTTTTATTCGGAATGCAATACCATCCGGAAACGGTCCGGTTTTGCCAGTCGACCATATCGGGGGTAAACACATAGATGAAAGGTTTTTCCTTTGCACCCGCTCGAATGAAACTGAGGAAAAGTTGTGATCGTCCGCCAAATGGCTGGGCGGCGTTCCCGGTGAATCCGGTTGTCAGGATGCCGATCACCGGGCCGATTTTCAGGGTTCTGTTGTAAAAAAGGGCCCGGGTTTGTCCGGGGTAAGGGAGAGTGAGTTGTTTGGCAAGAGCGGGCGAGAAAATAATTTGCTGCCCACTCATTTTCCCTCTTGCCACACGGGTAATAACCGTTTTATTGCCTACTTCCACCTTAATGGACTGCCCATTGACACAACCCCATTGCTCCATCAGAGCCTGGCTGATCACGATCGCTTTTGCAGGTGTTTTGGAATGGATTCGGGTTTGGCATATGATTGATTTCATAGTGACCCTCCTAGGTGTTCTTAAGTAAAGAATGGGCATAACGAATAGGGAGTTGGACAGCGCGACGGCGAATGTTGATTTCGCCGGTTCTGAGGAAAACAGCGCGGCCGGGTTTTGAATTCACCTCCAAGATCCAAATGCGCCCGCTTGGTTCGATTCCGACATCGATTCCCAGCTCGACAAGCGGCCCGTGTTGTTGTTCGATAAAACGGGGGACGATCGAGCTCAAAAATTGAATGGTTTCTTGAATTTTAAAAATGGTTTCTTGTGCATAATGTTTTTGGAGGAAGGGTCTGAATGCGACAGCTTGCCCTCCTCCGTGAAGATTGGAGGTGATGGAATTCGGTTTGCCCGTCCGAACTGCCATTCCCGTTGTTTCCCAGTTCCGTTCCTCGTTCTTTTGCACTAAGATCCGGACATCAAACGGTCTTTGATCCGGTGTCATCAGCGGCAGAAGCGGTTGGATGATATACCGGGTGCGGCCGATGAAGTTTTGGATCCAGGTTTCCAGTTCCTGCACGGTTTTCAACTGGCGGTAAAACAATTTATTGGCCTGCGTGCGTCCCTGAATCAAATAGCCCGGGGGATGCTTCGTGATCGCCACGACTCCCCGCCCGTGACTGCCGCCGTTCGGTTTGATCAGGGCGCTTGGCTGATTTTGCAGAAAAGCGAGCACATCATGGCTTGATCGGTAAAAAATCGTGTGCGGGAGATACGGAGCGATTTCCTTATGCTGTTTCAATATTTCATATGTCTGCCATTTGCCGCCGAGCGCCCTCCCCAATAAGCGGATATGCGGGTCATTTGCCAGCTTCAGAACATAGGGTTTATATCTTAAATAATGTTCGGTCGTATGGTAGTAACATCGGTCATAGATCAGGGATGGGAGCGGTTTGACCGCCATTTTCCATCTGCCGTTTTCCACAATCCAGCAGGGAACGGTCCGCGTCTTCCAATGAACCAGCTGGGGATTGAAGACGCAAACCTCAATTCCCAGAGACTCACCTTCCACTGCCAGTTGCGAAAAAAAAGGAGCTTCTGAAAAGGGCGGCATCTTTTCCGTTTTTCCATAACATACGATGATTCCTAACACCTTTTTGCTTATGTCCATTTTCATGTCGGACCCCTCCCGCGTATTTTTCGTACCGGTTTCGGAGAAAAAGGAGGGGAATGGGGTCCGCCCGCGGTTTCCGTCAAAAAGTGCACATACTCGATCAGGCGCAAAACAGAAGGTCGGGTATTGGCCGTAGGATTGACCATGGTGTCATCGGTTTTGGAAGGTTTGGAATTGATCTCGATAAGCCAAATTTTTCCTTTTGTGTCGAGGGCCAGGTCAATTCCCAGTTCGGCGAAGTGTCCTTCCGCCAGGTACTCAAATGTTTTGGCGATTTCCAGTGCTGTCGCTTTAATCTCCCTGTCTGTCGGTTTGCCGGGAATATGGTTCAGCTCTTTCAGCACATCCGCTGCTTTGCGCACGGTACCTCCGCGTGCGAGATTGGAGACAATATGCTGGCTGTTGGCGATTCTCGCGACGGAAGAAGTGACCCGCCAGTCTCCGGTTCTGTTTTTTTGCACCAAAACGCGAAAATCCATTTGCCGCTGATCATATTTCACCAGGGACAGCCCTTGCTGCACGAGATAGGGTTGACGTCCGATCCTTTGGGCCATCAGTTTGCACATCTCGGCTAAAGTTTTGGTCGTGCGCGTCAATGTACCGCCGGGCGTGGAGGATTGGCAAATCCACTTGCCGCCGGATCTGCTCACCTTGATGATCCCGCTGCCCAAGCTGCCGTTATTTGGCTTGAGATAAACAGTCGGATAGCGCTGAAGCAGTTCTTTAAATCTGGAAACGCGAAATGGATAGGTTTCCGGAAGCATCTCCCGGGTGCGTTCATCTTTGATCAGGATTTGATATACTTGGTATTTGTTAAGGAATTTTTCGTTGAAGACCGGAATATGAAAATGCGTTTTCAGCTGGTACAGTTTATTTTGAATCTGATCCTGCTGCTCCAGCTTGCGGGAGGTAATCCGGTTGTAGATCACGTCGGGAAGAGGAAGCCTGGTGAAGATCCATCGTCCTTTCTCGCGAACCCAAGCGCCGGTTTCCCAAGATTTGAGATCTAGCTGTTCCGGGGAAAAGATGGCGACGCGGACGCCTTGCGATTGCCCCGCGGCGCAGCATTCTTCCAAAAAGCGAGTCATCAGTCCGAATAATTGATCCTGTTTGCCCTGTGGTTCGGCATTGATTAAAATTCCAAATAAAGGGCCAAACCGCAAGCGGAAAGAGCGGGAGTCAAACCGTGCTTGAATCAGTGGTTGGTTGATCATTTTCAATTGTGAGGCCAGCCGGGAACTCATCCGTACCAAATTGTTCGTTTTGTTGGTAAAGGCAATCGCTCCTTTGGCTGTTGCGGAACCAAACGTCACCCAAAAAGGGTTGGTTTCTATTTTCAGCTTTTTTGCCAGCATTCGGCTCATAACCATATTGATATTCCTTGGAAATTGGCTTTCGGGAATAATTTGAATTTGTACTTTTTGGCCCCCCATGACTATCCCCTTCCGCCTGAAATGACTAATTCATCGTATGTAGGCATGTTTGGCAGGGTGAAAAAAACAGGCTTGGCATTCACGGATGAATCTGGGATAAGAAAATGGTAGGATGAGAGAAAGGGGGGAATGCACATGGTTAATCCGTACGACCACGCCCATCAGTTGGCGCGGAGCATCCGGGCTTCACAGCAGTATCTGGAAGTGAAGGAAGCAAAGCGGAAATTGGAGGAGAATCCCAAGTTTCGCGAGATGCTGGACAAATTTACGGAGAAACGCCTTCAGATGCAAACCCTTTATCTTCAGGGGAAACAACCGTCTCCGGAGCAGTCGGAAGAAATGGAAAAGTTGTCGACTGCCATCCAGGGAGTGCCCGCCATTACTGCCTATCTCCAGGCGGAGGAAAGACTGATATTCTTGCTTCAGGATTTGCAGCGCATTATCATGGAGCCTGTAGAAGATATTTTTGGCAAAGAAATGAAATAAGGAGAGTAAGAAAATGAGAGTTACATACCATGGTCATGCTTGTTTTGAAATCGAACACAACGGTTACCGTCTGCTGATTGATCCTTTTATTACCGGGAATCCCTTGGCGAAAGTAAAACCGGAGAACTTGAAACCGGATTATATCCTGCTGACACACGGCCACAATGATCATGTCGGCGATACAGTCGAGATTGCCAAGGCCTCCGGTGCCACGGTCATCGCCCCGCACGAACTTTCCGTCTGGCTCGGCTGGCAGGGATTAAATACCCATGGGATGGGAACCGGCGGAACCTTCTCCTTTGAATTTGGAAGCGTCAAGTTGATCAATGCCCTGCATGGCAGCGGGCTGGTGTTGGATGAGAAAAAAGAAATCATTTACATGGGGCCTGCTTCCGGGTTTGTGCTGACGCTCGGAGACAAAACGATTTATCACGCCGGGGATACCGCATTGTATTCCGACATGAAACTGATCGGGATGCAAAAGCCGATTGATCTGGCCATGCTTCCGATTGGCGGCAACTTCACCATGGACCCCGATGATGCCTTGATTGCCGCTGAATGGGTCGGGGCAAAACAAGTGATTCCCATGCACTACAATACGTTCCCGGCGATTCAGCAGGATGGAGAGGCATTCGTGAAAAAATTGGAGCAAAAAGGAATCAAAGGCGCGGCGCTGAAAGCCGGAGAATCCCTCGAACTATAAGATATGGAATTGTAAATCTCCTGTAATCATCCTGTAAAAATCATCGACTAAAATAAATACAGGATGAAAACCCCCTTTGGTAGAGACGGCCCCGGAAACCGTCTCTTTTTTTTATGTTTATTTTTCTCCCTGCTGCCGGGAGCAGTAGTGGTACACCCTTGTCATTTTTGAAGGTGAATGCTGATATGAATACGATCGCTGTCGTGAGAACAAGTACCGTGCTTAACAGGGAGGCAATCGATTTTGGAAAAATGGTATCAGAATGTCAATGCTGATGCAAAAGTTGCTTATTTTTTAGCATTATCCGAAAAAGTATTGGATAAATTAACCGATTATGATTGGTATCCAACGGTCAGGGAATCCATCGACCTGTGCTGGGAATGGGTAGAGGAAAAGAAGCATGAGGGATATGACCTTTACATAACGATCGACGATGAAGATGAGGGGCTGTTCGTTATTTCCTGTGAAGAGGATCCTTTCACAGGTGACCGGCAAGCCGAGTTCGTTTATTGGTGTGTATTTCATGCAGCCTCTTATACAATCAAGCAAGCATATGTGTTTGAACGTAAGAAACATAAAGTTCCGCAACCTATTGAGGGGGTAAATGACGAATATACAAACAGCGGGTTTATGGAAAAAATAAGAGAAGTGGACGGATATCGGGAAGAGTGGGCTGAACGGTTGAAAAAGTATTTGCTCGAAAATGTTCCGGCAGGCAGTGACAAAAAGATCAAGCGGTCGGAACTCTTGAGTCAGATTTAATTTCGATCATGATCCCCGAAAAGAGACGAGGCAGGGAGAGCATAAACCTGTCCGGCGCTTTTCGGGGTTATTTTGTATTTAACACTTGGCGCAGAATAGCGAGGATTTTTGCCATATGTGAACAGAAATTTAAGGATGAAAAATGAGCTTTCCTGAATTGAATCCCTGGAATGATGGGTGAAAAAGTATTTTTGTTCAAAGAGGATAGAAATTTATTATTTTATCATATTATTAGACCTTTCCATCAATTGGCTGTTGACATAATATATTCATATAAATAAATAACCCTTCAGGTGGTGGATATCATTTTGAAAAATGTTAATTACATCAGAAGGAGTAAATTTTTTTACGGGTTCCTGCTGCTCCTTCTGGTCTTCATTGTCGGTGCAGGATGTTACAGCAGTCAGGCATATGCCGCCGGAAGCTTTCAGGTTCCGCAGGTAAATGACCATTTTGATAAAGGAAAGGAAGATCCGCCGCCGTCGAAGACGCAGCTGCCTCCCCAGCCTGAAAAGAAAGATGAGGGAGGATTTTGGCATTCGGTGACCAAACCTTTTAAGAGCGCGTGGAATTGGGCCTCGGACAAGGCTTCCGATGCCTGGAACTGGACGAAAGACAAGGCCTCACAGCTTTGGGACTGGATTTGCAAGGTGTGTGACAAGATTGCCAAAGTTGTAGTGGATGCGTTATCCGCCACCTGGAATTGGATTGTCAAGTATAAAGAGTACATCGCTTGTGCGGCCGTGGTGATTGTCGGGGTGGTCTTGTGCTTTGTCGCCCCGCCGCTGGGAGCTGCCGTATTGAGCGGTGCAGCTTTATCATTTTTGATCAGCGCCGGGCTGAATGGCGGGAAAATCGATAAACACACTTTTATGGATGCGGCCATCGGCGGATTGCTTGGACTGTGCGGGGCGGGCATCGCCGGCGGAGCATCAAGAGCCCTGGCCACCGGAGTTGGGCAGAAACTGCTGACCGGACTGGCTGAATCCCGATTTATGGGTCCGCTGATGCGCGGGGGAAGCAAACTGATCGGGAAACTTCCCGGGCCGATGCAAAAAATCTTTACCCGGGCCGGATTTGTCAATGCAGTTGAAGGTGCAGGAACCAGTATGGCCGACGATCTCCTGCACGGCCGGAAGATCAACTGGAAAATGATGATCTTCTCCGGGGTCTTCGGAGCCGGAATGCTGGGACTTTTCCATTTTGCCGAACCGGCGGTCAATAAGGCGGCCTCCTCACTGGAACCATTGCTGGCCAAAACGCCGATTGTAAAAAACCTCTTTAAAAGTGCGACCAATTGTGTGGCACTGAATCAGGAGCGTGGCTATTTTGCCGTAGCAACATCATGCATTAATACGAAACTGCTGGAAAATGATCTGGCCGCCTATCGAAACAAATTAAATGTGCCTAAAACAGAGACCGTCGCAGTAGGCAGAACCGATATTAAAGGATTGGAAAAAGAAGTATTTGAAGGTGCTTCTCCTCAAGTACTGAAAGAGGCTGGTTTGCCGGATCTGGATACGTTAATGCCAAACCGACCGATTAAATCACCGTTTGGACTGGATAAGGCCAAAAATCATGCTGAAGAGATGGTCATCAATGATTTTGTTCAAAAGGTTGATGCGAAGTTTCCAAATCGGCTTGATGTGAAAGGGAAACTCTATATTCATCAATCCAATCCAACGGGAGTATGCTCTTCGTGCAAATCGGGACTCGGGAAGAATCCGAATGCGATGGACGGAATTCTGAGTCAACTCAGCAAGCGGTATCCAAATCTTGAGATTGTTGTTTCAAGTGAAGTTAATCAAGGAGCAAAAGTGACAAAAAAGCATTTCTTTATAGTGAAAAATGGTAAACAATATCCGTACAAGCCGTAGTAAAGGGGGAGTTATGATGGGGTGGTACGAGAAGATCAATGAAGATGCCAAAGCTGCTTATGTATTGACCTTGACTGAAAAAATCATTGATCAAACCAAAAAATACGAATGGTACCCTCTGGTAAGAGAAATGACAGACATGTGCTGGGAATGGGTTGAAGAGAAGAAGTACGGTGCAGATGACCTTTATGAGAGATTTGATGATGAAGATGACGGATTAATTTTGATTGAAGGATATCCCGGGGTAAAAGAAAATCCGCAAGCCAAATCCGTCCTGTTTTCGATCATTGAAGCGGTATGTTACGTGATCTGGCAAGCTTATCAATATGAAAAGACAGAGTATGTTCCCCAACTCTTGGAAAGCGAAAGTGATCAATCCATTGATCAGTTTATGGAAAGAATAAGAGAAGTGGATGGATATCAAGAAGAGTGGGCTGAACGGTTGAAAAAGCATTTGCTCGAAAATTATCCGGCAGGCAGTGACAAAAAGATCAAGCGGTCGGAAATTTTGAGCCGGATTTAGCTTCGCTCACGACCTCAAAGTGCCTGGGCAGGGAGAAGGGCATGAACCTGTCCGGCGCTTTCGGGGGCATTTTTTATTTAACAAAGTGCAACAACACCGGCGGATTGCCCGGCCTGTGCGAGGCGTGCATCGCCGGCGAATCCTCAGAAGTTCCGACAGTGTTGATAAAGCGGTTCCAATGAATGATTGAATAAGCAGAATGAAAAAAATGGATAATTTATGGACTGATTGGCAGATGGGTTGAAGCCAGGTTTAAAAATACACCGGGAGGAAAATGAGATGGATGACACCCGTTTGGGGAAATTATATCAGCAAATGGCGGAAACGGTAATCGAAATGATCCCGGAGGAATGGGAAAAGGTTTATTTGTACGGGGAAGTCGCAGATGGATTCAGCAAATCGTTTTTCTTCTACTATCCGAGTGAACGCAGGGAACCGGTTTATAGTCTGGATATCCCGGAGCTTTTTCACGTGTCTGAAGAGAAATTTGCCGAATTAAAACATCAGTTGCTTGATGAATTGGAAGAACTGTGGACTGAATATCAGTCACAAGGACATGAACCATGGACCAATCTGACCTTCATCCTTGATAACTCCGGAAAATTCAAGATTGATTTTGACTATACCGATCTTTCGGGAGCAAATCCGCATCAACAGCAAATTATTTGGGAGTATCAGTATTTAAGACTGGTTCCCGAGGATGAGGACGACAGGGCTTTTTTGTAAGCATATTTGAAAAAGACCGGTCAATCCTGAATCCTTCTATTCTTGTTCAGTTTTTCCACTCCACAATGCCGCATGTGTTTCATCGGCATTGTGGTTTTTAGTAATCATATCTGCAATTGCAGCCATTTTTTGCATGAAACAGAAGTTTCCTGCGTACATGTTTAAAAAGAGCTTGTCACAAGGGAGGAGGAAAGGGTGGTTATGAAGCACGGCGTGCTTGTGGTGAGCGGGATTCTGCTGCTTTTGTTCGGCATTTCCCAATTGACCATGGGGTCCGGATCGCCGCTGGCGGATGCATTTGCGTTGACATGGGTTATTTTAATGCTTTTCTATATCATGGCCAATGCCCGGCAGATGCGCAGGATGCAAGAACAAAGAAGGAAGAGGATGGAAGCGGAGAGACGGTTGGAATGGCTGGCTGCGGAGCGGAAGTGGAAAAAGGAGCAGATGAAAATGAGGCGGGTCAAATCTGTTTCTTTACAATAAAAACATCTGTTTTAAAAAGAATTATCGGGAGTGACCAACGGGTCAGCTCCTTTTCTTTTTCCTGTCCCTCCGTTTGTTATATAATATGGTATAACAGACCAACGAAGGCGGAGGAAAGAAGGGGAGAATGTGACGACCAAGCATGAGCAGATTTTGCAATACATTGCCAATTTGGAAGTCGGGGAAAAAATCTCGGTGCGAAGCATCGCCAAGGATTTGGGCGTAAGCGACGGAACTGCTTACAGAGCGATCAAGGATGCCGAGGCGCAGGGATTGGTCAATACAATCGAACGGGTCGGGACGGTGCGAATTGAAAAAAAGCAGCGCTCCGACATTGAACGACTCACGTTTGCAGAAGTGGTGAACATCGTTGACGGCACGGTTGTGGGAGGGAGAGCCGGACTCCACAAAACACTGAACCGCTTTGTCATCGGGGCGATGAAGCTGGAAGCAATGATGCGGTATGTGGAATCGGGCAATCTGTTAATCGTGGGAAACCGGGATAACGTTCATCGCATTTCCCTGGAACGCGGAGCAGCCGTTCTCATCACCGGCGGTTTTGATGCCACGGATGAAGTGAAAGCATTGGCCGATAAACTGGAACTTCCGGTCATATCCAGCAGTTATGACACGTTTACGGTGGCTGCGATGATTAATCGGGCCATTTACGACCGGCTGATCAAAAAGGAGATCCTGGTGGTCGAGGATGTTATGAGCAAAGAGCCGTCTCCGGTTTACCTGACGGTGCATGACAATGTTGAACGGTTTCATCAGTTGGTGCGGGAAACCGGTCACAGCCGTTACCCCGTGGTCGATGAATCGATGCGTGTGGTCGGTATGGTCACGGCCAAAGATGTGATGGGTTTTGTTTCAGATGATAAAGTGGAAAAAGTGATGACCCGGAACCCGATTGTGGCCAATCCAAAGACATCGCTCGCTTCGGCCGCACATGAAATGGTGTGGGAAGGGATCGAACTGTTGCCGGTGGTGAATGATCAGCGTCGTCTCTTGGGTGTGATCAGCCGCCAGGATGTGATCAAATCGCTCCAATATATGCAAAAACAGCCGCAGGTGGGTGAAACATTTCAGGAACTCAGCTTTCGTTCGTTTGAGGAACTGATGAAAAACGGCCAGCCGGTGTATCGGGGGAAAATCACCCCGCAGATGACCGATTCGCTGGGAACCTTGAGCTCGGGGGTTTGCACTGCCCTCATTACGGAAACGGCGCTTCGGACCCTGCGCAAACAGAGGCGGGGGGACTTGTCTGTTCACAATCTCACCTTGTATTTTCTCAAACCAGTGCAGATCGACAGCATAGTTGAACTGGTGCCGCGCATCCTCGATTTGGGGAGAAAACAGGCCAAACTCGATGTGGAAATGGTTTTGGATCACCAGATCGTCGCCAAAGCGCTGATTACGGCCCATACGATTGAAAGATAAAATAAGCCGGCTTCTCAGGCTGCTTGAGAGCGGCTTTTCTTTTTGCGCTTTTTCATTGAGCGGCTTCGGATTGCTTGTTGATCATTTCGGTATAGTAGCGGCGGTATTTGATTCCGTAGTAGAGGTTGATCAGGCCTGCTGCGATGACAAGAAAAAGCAGGAAATAACGTAGGAAGGAAGAGCCGGGCAATGTTAATTGCAACGCGGCGATGGAGATGAACATGACACCCATGTTGATATTCATGCGTGCTTGGTACAGGCGCTTGATCATTCCTTCATTGCGCCGTTGCAGGATGCTGTTGAAAAAAGTGCCGAAAATCGTGATGAGGATCAGGCAAATGAGCAAAATTCCGACTACTTGCATGAGGATAACCTCCCAAAAAAGCGTATGGAAAAACAGTTTGGGGAGCATGGCAACTGCTCATGCGCCCCATAAGCAGTGACCGGTGTTACTCTTCTCGCTCAAGCGGGGTAAACCAGCATCCATGAGGGGTTTGATCGACAACGACACGGAGGTTTTGTTTTTCGATTTCTTTTTTGAGGAAATGTGCAACGGTTTCGGTTTCAACAAATGCAGTGTAGCCTTTTTTCAGCTTTTCCGCTTTGGCTCTGGCGAGCGCTTTTGGACTTATGATCATGGTGGTCCCCCCTTTCCTGTCATTTAATATTACCGCAAAAAAAAGATTTTGAACAGGCCGGACGACTGAAGGGGGAAGACACGCATGGCATCAACCGTCCGTTTCCGGGATCTCTTCTCCGGAAAGATCCGAAGCAGTAATCCATATCTTCAACGTAGAGCGGTAAAAAGAGATATATTTCAAGTGAATTTCCACTTTGCTTTTCTGGGCGCCATCGATCACGATCGGCTGTTTGTCCAGAATCAGCTCGATGATGTCCGGATTGTTGCTGATCCATTGCATTGATTTATTGAGAAACGGAGAAAGTTTTTCCTCCACCTGTGTCTTGACGGCATCGGTGATATAGGGCTGATCGCTGTTGACTTCGACGATGATTTTTTCAATGCGGTCTTCTTTTTCCTCCCTTTTTTCGCCTTTTCGTGTCAGATTCTCGATCTCTTCCTGCAGCTTCAGGATTTCTTTGTATTTTTGATTGTTGGCATAGTAGATGGCATTGCGTTCGGATAACAGACTGTCGATTTTCTGTCCGTAGAGGAAAAGAAAAATACTTCCGCCAAAGATGATACCGATGAAAAACATCACCCATGAACGTTTGTTTTTGACAATTCCGCGATAGATTTCGCGTGCCATTGTCTCACTCACCCATCAGCCCTGAATCAGCCAACGCACCAGGAGCGTGCCGGCATGTGCGCCCAAAAAAGCACTGATGATGAAGATTAATTGTTGAAAAGCGAGGTTGAGCTGACCGCCCATAATCGTGATCTCAAAGTTTTTGATCGTATCAAACGTTCCGCCGATTGCCGCCACCATCGCCCAGATTTTCAGCTGTTCAGCCAGGCGGACCATTCGAAACATCGGATATTCGTCGGTGATAAAGGCGCCGATCCCCCCAAGGATCACGCCGCCGAGCACGACTCCGAGGGCAATCAGGAAATCGAGTATCGTGGTGGCCCAAAATTCCTGTTCCATAAGCAACCCGTCCTTCTCTGGATTCTTTTAAAATCGTATGAGGAGAGTTGGAGATTGATGACTCTGACCGGGTTCAATATGGGAGGAATAAAACATACGTTCGCAGATGGAGATCCATTATAATAGAAGGAAGATGGGAGGTCGGGGCAATGGATCCATTTGTGCATTTGCACGTTCATACGGAATACAGCTTGCTGGACGGTGCCGGACGGATCGAGGAACTGGTCGGCGAAGCGAAAAAATTGGGAATGAGCGCACTGGCGATTACGGATCATGGTGCGATGTACGGAGTGGTTCCTTTCTATCAAGCGTGTCTCAACCAAGGAATCAAGCCGATTATCGGTTGTGAGATGTACATGGCATCCGGAGACTATCGCGATCGTCCTTCGCCGCGGGAACAAAAAATCTGTCACCAGCTGTTGCTGGCGGAAACGACGGAGGGTTACCGCAATCTTTTACGTTTGACCACGGAGGCTCATCTGCATGGATTTCATTATAAACCGCGAATCGATAAAAAATTGTTGCGCCGGTTTTCCGAGGGACTGATTGCCACCAGTTCCTGCCTGAGCGGGGAAATTCCCCGGGCGATTTTGGAGGGAGACCTGACAAAAGCACGTCTTCTGATCGAGGAGTATGTGGATATTTTTGGCCGGGACCGCTTTTTCTTTGAACTTCAAGATCACGGACTGCCGGAACAGCAGAAAGTAAACCGGCAATTGATCGCCTGGTCAAGGGAAATGGGGATTCCGCTCGTTGCCACCAATGATGTCCATTATGTCCGCCGGGAAGATCATGCCATGCACGATTGTTTGCTCTGCATCGGCACCGGACGGAAATTGGCCGATGAATCCCGGTTGCGGTTTCCCAGTGATTCCTTTTATTTGAAATCAGGAGAAGAAATGAAACGCTTTTTCTCTCATGTACCGGAAGCGCTGGAAAACACGGCCCGGATCGCCGAACGCTGTCAGGTGGAAATTCCACTGGGAATGCGCCTGGTGCCGCGTTTTCCAGTACCCGGGGACATGACGGCAAAAGACTATTTGCGGATGCTTTGTCTCGACGGATTGCGTGAGCGGTATGGGGAGGTTACGGAGGAAGCGAAAGCGAGACTGGATTATGAGCTGGAGATCATCGACCGGATGGGATTTAATGACTACTTTCTGGTCGTGTGGGATTTCGTCCGGTTTGCGCATGAAGCGGGAATAGCTGTCGGGCCGGGGCGCGGTTCGGCGGCGGGCAGCCTGGTAGCCTATGTGCTGAGAATTACAGATATCGATCCGATCCGGTATCAGTTGCTGTTTGAGCGTTTTCTCAATCCGGAGCGGGTGACGATGCCGGATATTGACCTCGACTTTAATTATGAACGCCGCGATGAGGTCATTCGCTATGTTGTCGACAAATACGGAGCTGACCGGGTGGCGCAGATCATCACCTTTGGAACGATGGCACCGAGGGCAGCAGTACGCGATGCGGGACGGGTGATGGGGTTGCCGTACAAGGCGGTCGATCAGGCTGCCAAGCTGATCCCCGCCCAACCGGGCATGACGCTGAAGCGCGCGTTTGCCATGGAGCCGGAGTTAAAGCGAATGGTACAGCAGTCCGAAATACGCGAGCTTTTTTCTGTCGTGCGCAAAATTGAAGGAATGCCCCGGCATGTCTCCACTCATGCCGCGGGAGTGGTGATTTCCAATGAGCCGTTAACCAACCATGTTCCCTTGCAGGAAGGAACGGACGGCATCCCGCTGACCCAGTATCCGATGGAAGTCCTCGAAGGGATCGGGCTGTTGAAAGTGGATTTTCTGGGGCTGCGCAATCTGACGGTCATTGAAAAAGCGTTGCAGCTGATTCGGACCGGTCGCGGGACAGAGGTGAATTTCGCGCAAACGGAATATGATGACCCGGCAACCTATGAATTGCTGGCCAGCGGGGAGACCACCGGTGTTTTCCAATTGGAATCGGCCGGCATGCGCAAAGTGCTCCGGGAACTGAAACCGTCCAACTTTGAAGACCTGATCGCTGTTTTGGCACTGTACCGGCCGGGTCCGATGGAGCAGATTCCGCGCTTTATCCGTGCCAAACAAGGACTGGAAAAAGTGGATTACCCTCACCCGGATCTGGAAGCGATTCTCAAAAATACGTACGGGATTATTGTGTATCAGGAGCAAATTATGCAAATTGCCGCCAAGATGGCCGGATTTTCCCTGGGGCAGGCCGATCTTTTGCGCCGGGCTGTCTCCAAGAAAAAGAAAGATCTCCTGGCCGCGCAGCGAAAGGCATTTGTCGAAGGCTGTATCAATCGGGGATACAGCGAAGAAGTCGGTCATCGCGTTTATGACCTGATCGTCCGCTTTGCCGATTACGGGTTTAACCGCAGCCACTCCGCCGCCTATGGCGTATTGGCTTATCAGACGGCTTATTTAAAAAGGCACTATCCGCTCGAATTTATGGCGGCGCTGTTGGCGACAGTCGTCGGGAATCAGAGCAAGCTGGCAGAATACATCGATGAGACCCGGAGAATGGGCATTCCCGTTTTGCCGCCGGACATACAGAAAAGCGGCGTTTCGTTTACCGTGGAAAACGGGGCGATTCGCTTCGGACTGGCGGCCGTCAAAAACGTGGGGACGCTGGCGATCGAGAATATCTTGAAGGAACGGGAAGAAAAGCCATTTGCCGATTTGCTCGATCTTTGCCGCCGGGTCGATTTGCGCTTATGCAACCGACGGGTGATGGATGCGCTGATCCGTTGCGGTGCGCTCGATTGCCTGCCTGGTGACCGCGCGCACAAACTGGCGGCACTGGATGATGTGATCGAAATAGCCAGCCGTGACGGAAAGAGGCAGGGCAAGGATCAGATCAGCTTGTTTCAGGATGGGAATCAGATTACCTTCGAGCAATTGCTGTCGGAGGTTCAGTCCGTTTCTCCCTACACGGAAAAAGAAAAGCTGGAGGCGGAACGCGAACTGCTCGGAATCTATCTGTCAGGCCATCCGCTTGACCGCTGGCAACCGATGATTGAACGGACGATCACCCATCGTTTAAATGAATTGCCGGAATGCCGGGATCGCCAATCAGTGACAGTGGCCGGATGGATTACACATCTGAAGCTGGTCCAGACCAAACGGAAAGAGATGATGGCTTTCCTCACAGTGGAAGATCGCAGCGGCAGGGCGGAGATCGTTATTTTTCCGCAGCGGTTTGCCGAATGGCGCTCCTGGCTGAAGGAAGATCAGCCGGTTTTGGTGTGGGGAAGCGTTGACCGCCAGGATGAGTCTGTCAAAGTGATCGCCGCTAAAATCGCAGATTTGTCTGACGGTCGCCTGCCGAAGCAGCAGGTCGTTTATCTCAGGATTTCTCAAGAAAGGGAAGATCCGCAGTCACTTCATCAGTTGAAAAAGATCCTTGGCCAGTATCGCGGGACAATGCCTGTCTATTTGTATTATGAGCGGAGCAAAAAGGTTTTGTCATTGCCACCGGATCGCTATGGCCTTTCGGTGAACAAGGGGAGCCTGGCCAAGTTGGAACAGCTTTTGGGAGAAGGAAGCGTCCGCATCGCGAAAAGGGATGAAAGTTAAGCGAGCGATGAAGGGAAGTGGTGCCCCGCGGAGCGACGGTTGGAAATGCAGGAGGGATCCGGGAGGCACCACGACCTGATTCTGCGAAAAAACGGTCGGAGGATAAAAAAGGTCATCAGACAGCCGGTCAGGGAAGGAATTGTCCGGGCAAGTTCCAAATCCGGCCTGCATATATTGGTTTAAACCGGCTCTTCAAGGAGACAAAGGGCCTTTTTCTGAGAAGGTGAGAAACTGTGTTTTATGAACACTCAGACACTCAGTTGTATTGCTGGAAAAACGCGGAGTGACGACGGAAGATATCGCACGGATCGTCTACGATTTGCAGCGGCCATACAATAAGAACATGACATTGGACGAATGCGTGGATAATGTTGATGCCGTTTTGCACAAAAGAGAAGTTCAGCATGCGATTATCACCGGGGTTTCCCTTGATATGCTGGCAGAGCAAAAGCAGCTGCCCGAACCGTTTCAAACGATTATGGAAGCGGACGAACCTCTTTACGGAATCGATGAAATTCTGGCTTTAAGCATTACCAATGTTTATGGAACAATCGGCTTGACCAGTTTCGGATACCTTGATAAAAATAAGGTCGGCATTATGAAAAAGCTGAATAATCACGGGGAGCAGATTCATGTCTTTCTCGATGATCTGGTTGCAGGGATCGCCGCTGCTGCCGCAGCCCGGATTGCGCACCAGAATCCGAATATCAAAAGGTACGATGCCAGTTTGCTGCTGAAGAAAAAAGATGCGGAGAACAGCAGAGATCAAAGGCGGGAAGATTGAGATCAACTCAATTGAAAACGACTTGTTTTTAAACCAGGTGCAAGAAGATGTCTGTTTTTTTCGTGATCCTTACTTGTTTATAATAAAGAGGATTGATTAATTTTGTATCATTCCTTATTATCTGAAAATAGAAAGAGGAGGATTGCATCATGAATGGAGCATGGTCATCGCTGATGCGAAAAGAAGGAAAGCGGGAACTGGTTGATCCGCTTGGAGGTTGCCGGTATCTGGTGCGGTTTGCGAAGGAAAAGAGCGATCTTATCATCTCAGGCGGGGAAGAGGAGATGGAAGAGCGTATTGAAGAGGAAGCAAAAATGAAACAGGTGCTGGAAGAAGTATATGAACGCTTTCGCACCCGGCTCTCTTCTTATCTGGAGCATGTGCGCAAGGAAGGAGGGGTTTGGCGTTTTTTTGATGTTGCCTATGGAGTGCAGATCTCCGTAAAATGGGCCGACGGCGCGTGGGAAATCTGGATGGATCAAGATCTGGGTTTTCGTACCCGGGACGAGGAAGAGGCAGCGGCCTATGTTCGCGGACTTATATTCGAATTTGACTCCTGGCTGGAAAAGGAATTGATGAAATTCCATGATGCCATGGTCGCCATGATGAAAAAATAATCTCCAGCGCGTCAGAACTATCGTTGGACGAGCCCTGTACCGGAACAATAGCGTCGACCGATCGGGCGGGTGGCAAAATTTGCCGTATGGAAGTTTGAGAAGAAATGATAGAACCGATCTGGCGGAGATGATAAATTTAATTAAGGATTTGCTAATATAACCGGAATTTGGATTAGGGCGGCTAATGGGAAAGCAGAGGTTGATGACATGATATTACGATGGAGAGTGGCTTGGTTCCTGTTGATCTTTTGTTTCATGTTGTTGAACGCTTGTTCCGGACAGGGGGGCAAGGGGAGTTTGTCCGGAAAAAGTGAGCATTGGTCTGCCGTATTCCAATATCAGATGAAGGACTCCGTCTTTGAGAAGAAACTGATCATTCGCTATCTGGGCTCCGACGCGGTGATGGTTGGCAATGTTACATACAAACTATTGAAAAATGGAAAAGTGGCCGATACAAGAAATTTTGTCTTGGGGGATAACGGGCAATATGAAGCGGTCAGTTTTGCGCAACAAGCGGAGGACAAGCCTCAGGAGTTGAAGCTGCAGCTGGAATGGAACAACCAAACGGAGACCGTGACTCTGAAATAAGCTTGCTCCTCGACAGAACACAGCCGGTTTCGCTGTGTTCTTTTTTTTGGAAGATAAAGTGAACGAAGCAGGGATCCGGCATCGGACGGAGGAATCGTATGTAGAAAGCGAAAAAGCGCATGTTCGTTCCGTTTTTTAAGTTGCCTAAATTTGATATAATGGGACATGCTGGTGGTCTGACCACCAACAGTCGGGAAAGGGAGCGATTTTTTTGTCAAGTTTGCGGGAAGAAGCTTTGAAGCTGCATGGTGAGAAGCGCGGAAAACTCACCGTTCAATCCAAAGTTCCGGTGGGATCGGCCCACGATTTGAGCCTGGCTTATTCTCCGGGAGTGGCTGAGCCTTGCCGGGAGATTCATACCAACCCTCAAACCGTTTACGATTACACAGCGAAAGGAAATCTGGTGGCAGTTGTGTCGGACGGAACCGCAGTACTGGGGCTGGGAAATATCGGTCCGCACGCAGCCATTCCGGTGATGGAAGGCAAAGCCGTATTATTTAAAGCGTTTGCAGGTGTCGATGCCTTTCCGCTCTGTCTGGATACAACCGATATCGATAAAATTGTGGAGACTGTAAAGTTGCTTTCCCCGACATTTGGGGGGATCAATCTGGAAGATATTGCCGCTCCGGCTTGTTTCATGATCGAAGAACGGCTGAAAAAGGAACTCGATATCCCTGTCTTTCATGATGACCAGCACGGTACGGCGATCGTCACATTGGCCGGATTGATCAATGCCCTGAAAGTCGTGGGCAAAAAGATGGATGAGATTCGCGTTGTCATGAGCGGAGCCGGTGCAGCGGGGATTGCGATCATCAAGTTGCTGCGGCGCATGGGCGTCAAAGACGTGATCATGTGCGACAGCAAGGGAGCCATCTATGAAGGACGATCCTTCGGGATGAATCCGATCAAGGAAGAGATCGCAAAAGTAACCAACCGCACGAGGATTACCGGTGATCTGGCGGAAGCGATTAAAGGAAGCGACGTCTTTATCGGGGTATCCGTGGCAGGGGCCGTCACCCCGGAAATGGTCCGCTCGATGAACAATGATCTGATTATCTTCGCGATGGCCAACCCAGTTCCCGAGATCATGCCGGAAGAAGCAATGGAAGCGGGCGCTGCGGTAGTTGGAACCGGCCGTTCGGACTACGCCAATCAGGTTAACAATGTGCTGGCTTTTCCGGGTATTTTTCGAGGTGCTCTCGATGTGAGAGCCAAAGGCATTAATGAAGAGATGAAGATTGCGGCTGCTTACGCCATTGCTGATTTGATTGAAGAACATGAATTGTCTCCCCATTACGTGATTCCGAAGCCATTTGATCCGCGTGTGGCGGCCAAAGTGGCTGCCGAAGTGGCCAGGGTGGCAATGGAGACGGGAGAAGCCCGGATTCAGGTGGATCCTGAGGAAATCTACAGAAAAACGATACGCCTGACAAGTTCTTTTGTATCATAAGGGTGAAAGTTCCAAGTGAGGAAACAAGAAACCGGATCAAACAAATTCAAGGAGATTTTCAAAGGAATTCAGCAACTGATCGAAGAGAACGGGCTTCAGCCTGGTGATCGTTTGCTATCCGAACGTGAGTTGTCCGAACGCCTTGGCGCCGGCCGTTCAACTGTGCGCGAGGTACTGCGCTCGCTTGAACTGTTGGGACTCATCAGCACCAAACGGGGGGAAGGAACTTTTTTGGAGCCTTATCATGCCCATCACCTCGTCGATTTGCTGGCCGGGTTCATCTTGCGCGACCAGCGGTCAAAAGGGGATCTGACGGAAACGAGAATGCTGATCGAAACCGGCGCGGTTCGGATGGCGGTGAGGAAAGCGACGAAAGAGCAGATCGACAAACTGGAAAAAATATTGGCTCGAATTGAGCACTTGCTTGAAAAGCAAAACAATCCGAAAAAAGAAGTACGGGATTTTCATGCGCAGATTATCAGGATGGCTAACAATTATTTGCTGACCCGGATCTGGTATCCGATTGTTCATTTTGAAGAAGCAATCGGGCAAAAAGGGTGGATGGAACAGGAGTATTTTGCGCACAAAATGTTAAGATACTATCATGAAATTGTCCTGGCTTTCAAAAAACGGCAGGAGCTTGAAGCGATGATGCTGTTTGAACGGATTTTTTCCTTGATGGAATGCGCGCATTAACGTCTTTTATGGCTCCGTTGAATCGGATCAAGGGAATGAGATATAATGACGGGAGCATAAAAGAATCGGGATTTGAAAGGCGAAGCTGTGCTTGAAATGATCGGTTAAGTTCAAACTCAGATGAGGTGTTATTGTGTTAAGAGATTTATTCAGAAAGCAAAAGAAATACGCAACCATCCCTTCTGAGCAAGTCAAAAAGGCGGTCCCCGAAGGGATTATGCAAAAATGCCCGCGGTGCAGCACCATTCTGATCACCAAGGAACTGGAAAAGAACTTGAAGGTATGCAAAGCGTGCGGTTATCACTTTTCGCTTTCCGCTCCGGAGCGAATCGCCTCCCTGGTTGATGAAGGGCATTTCATTGAGTATGATCGGGATTTGTTATCCAAAGATCCGCTTCAGTTCCCCAATTATATGAGCAAACTGAAAAAAGATATGGAAAAAACCAATCTGAATGAAGCAGTTGTTACGGGAGAAGGGACGATTGGCGGTTATCCGGCCGTGATCGGTGTGATGGATTCACGCTTTCGCATGGGCAGCATGGGATCGGTTGTCGGCGAGAAAATTGCGCGTGCGGCGGATCGTGCGGCGACGAAACGCTATCCGTTTATTCTGTTTTGCGCTTCAGGTGGTGCCCGGATGCAAGAAGGGGTCCTTTCCTTGATGCAGATGGCCAAAACAAGTGCGGCGCTGGAGCGTTTGCATCGGGAAAAGGGTTTGTACATTTCCGTGTTGACCAATCCGACGACCGGAGGAGTATCTGCCAGCTTTGCCTCGCTGGGGGATATCAATATTGCTGAACCGGGGGCGCTGATCGGGTTTGCCGGGCGGCGCGTCATCGAACAGACGGTGCGCCAGAAGTTGCCGGAGGACTTTCAGACAGCCGAATTTTTGCTTAAACACGGACAATTAGATCTGGTCGTGGAGCGCCACCAGATGCGTGATACGCTCATGAAAATTCTGGAGCTTCACGCATATGGGAGGGAAGCGAAATGAAAAATGGCTACTTGGATTTTGAAAAGCCGTTGGTGGAGTTGCGTGACAAGATTGCGGAACTGAAAAAGTTTGCTTCCGAAAAACAACTGGATATGTCGGAAGAGATCAACACGCTTGAAGCCAAAGCGCAGCGGCTGGAAGATGAGATTTACGGGAACCTGACGGTCTGGCAAAAAGTGCAGATCGCCCGGCAATCGAGCCGTCCCACGACATTGCACTATATCCATACGATTTTTACCGATTTTATCGAGTTGCACGGGGACCGGCTGTACGGGGACGACCCGGCGATTGTCGGAGGAATCGCCAAGTTCAACGGGAGACCGGTGACCGTGATCGGACATGAACGGGGAACGGATACCAAAGACAAGATCGCCCGCAATTTTGGCTTGCCGCATCCGGAAGGGTATCGCAAGGCGCTTCGCCTCATGCAGCAGGCCAACAAGTTTGGACGCCCGATTATCTGTTTCATTGACACTCAGGGCGCTCACCCCGGGGTGGAGGCGGAAGAGCGCGGACAAAGTGAAGCGATTGCCCGCAATCTCCGGGAGATGGCCGGCTTCACCGTTCCGATCATCTGCGTGGTTACCGGGGAAGGAGGCAGCGGCGGAGCTCTGGGGATCGGAGTGGGAAATCGCCTGCTAATGCTGGAGCATGCCTATTATTCCGTCATTTCCCCGGAAGGAGCAGCCGCGATCCTGTGGAGGGATTCCGCCAAAGCCCAGGAAGCCGCCGAAGCCCTCAAGATCACGGCAGGAGACTTGAAAGAGTTGGGGGTAATCGATGAGATTATTCCCGAACCAAAAGGTGGAGCTCATAAAGATCCCATGTTACAATCAAACTATATCAAACAGGCGTTAAATGAACATTTGCAGTCGCTTTTGCAATTGACGCCGGACGAACTGTTGGAGGATCGTTATAAAAAATACGCTGGTATGGGAGAATTCACTTCCTTGGTGGCAAAGTAAAAAACAGAGGCTGTGGACAAGTTTGGAACGGGAGGGGATTGGTGCTTTTCTGCAGCGACCTTTGTGAAAAAAGAAACCGGAGCAAAGAGAAGCACCAAGACCTGACGGACTCCTGTTTTGGAACTTTGTTCACCAGTTGAAAAACCGATCAGCGGTTTTTCTTTTTGTCCCGCATGGACATTTTTTGTCCCTTAGGGATGGGATATTCTTTTAATAGTGGTGATACATCATGAAACGGATTGCTGTTTTGACCAGCGGTGGCGATGCCCCCGGAATGAATGCCGCGATTCGGGCGGTTGTACGAAGCGGGGCTTATCACGGTGTGGAAGTTTTTGGGGTTTATCGTGGTTATACGGGACTAATTCAAGGTGATCTGAAACTTCTCTCGCTCGGGGATGTCGGTGATATTATCCATCGTGGAGGAACGATTTTATACAGTGCCCGCTGTGAAGAATTTAAAACCGAGGAAGGGCGCAAAAAAGCGGTTGAACAGTTGCGCAAGAACAAGATTGACGGATTGGTTGTCATCGGCGGGGACGGGAGTTTTCAGGGAGCGAAAAAATTGACAGCTCTCGGATTTCCCACCATCGGAGTTCCGGGAACGATTGATAATGACATTCCTGGAACGGATTTTACGATCGGATTTGATACGGCGATTAATACCGTGATTGACTGTATCGATAAAATTCGTGATACGGCTTATTCGCATGAGCGGACTTATGTGGTTGAAGTGATGGGCCGGGATGCCGGTGATATCGCTCTTTGGGCGGGGCTTGCCGACGGAGCGGAATCGATTTTGATTCCTGAAGCACCTTATGATTTGAACGAGATTGTGGAGCGTTTGAAGCACAGCAATGAACGCGGGAAAAAACACAGCATTATCATTGTGGCGGAAGGGGTTGGAAGCGGCATCGAGATTGGAGAGAAGATCAAAGAAATCACCGGATGTGAAACGCGGGTAACCGTATTGGGCCATGTGCAGCGAGGCGGTTCCCCGACGGCATTTGACCGGGTTTTGGCCAGCAGGATGGGAGCAAAAGCCGTTGAGCTTCTGTTGGAAGGGAAAAAAGACAAAATGGTGTCGATCCGGAATAATGAGGTTGTGGGAATCGACTTTGACAAAGCCTTTTCCATGAAACACAAGCCTGATTTGCAATTGTATGATTTAGCCAAAATTTTATCCATTTAGTGAGTAGGGGATGAAAAAGGATGATGCGAAAGACGAAAATTGTTTGTACGATTGGCCCGGCCAGTGAAGAGATTGGAATTCTGCGCAAGCTGATTTCGAGCGGCCTCAATGTCGCACGCCTCAATTTTTCACACGGATCGCACGAAGAACATGGAAAACGGATCAGAAATATCCGCGAAGCGGCCAAAGCAGAAGGGAAAAATGTGGCCATCCTCCTGGATACGAAAGGTCCGGAGATTCGGACCGGCGATCTGAGGGTACCTGCAGTCGAGCTGGTCGCCGGCGAAAAAATCACTTTGACCACAGAGAATATTTTGGGAGATCAAAGCCGGATTTCCGTCTCTTATGAAGGTTTGCCGCAGGATGTCGCAGTCGGTTCATTGATCTTGATCGATGACGGTTTGATCGGATTGACCGTGGATGCTGTAGAGGGAACGGAAATTCACTGCACGATCCAAAACGGTGGCACGTTAAAAAACCGCAAAGGCGTAAATATCCCGGGGGTCAAAATCAATCTGCCGGGAATTACGCAAAAGGATGCAGAAGACATTTTATTTGGAATCGAACAGGGAGTAGACTTTATAGCAGCCTCTTTTGTGCGCAAACCGCAAGATGTCCTGGAGATTCGCCGGATACTGGAAGAGCATGGTGCGAACATCCCGATCATTTCCAAGATCGAAAATCAGGAAGGAATCGAAAACCTCGATGCCATCCTGGAAGTGAGCGACGGGCTGATGGTGGCGCGCGGGGATTTGGGAGTGGAAATCCCGGTTGAAGAAGTGCCGGTCGTGCAAAAAGAGATGATTCGCAAATGCAATCAGCTGGGCAAACCGGTGATCACGGCCACGCAGATGCTGGATTCGATGCAGCGCAACCCCAGACCCACCCGGGCTGAGGCGAGCGATGTCGCCAACGCCATTTTGGACGGTACGGATGCCATTATGCTTTCGGGTGAAACGGCTGCCGGAAAATACCCGGTTGAAGCGGTAACAACGATGGCACGAATTGCTCTGCGCACCGAATCCTCCCTTCGTTACCGGGAACTGTTCCGGCAGCGGACGAGAGAAATCGGCAATACGATCACCGAATCGATCAGCCAGGCGGTTGTACATACTTCTCATACCTTGGATTGTTCGGCTATCATCACTGCGACGGAAACGGGTTTCACTGCACGGATGGTTTCCAAATACCGGCCGTTGGCCCCGATTATCGCTGTTACGCCAAATGAAGATATTATCCGAAAACTTTCTCTCGTCTGGGGCGTATACCCTGTTTTGGGCAAGGAAGCGCCGACAACGGACGAAATGTTTGCCACCGCCATATCCGCTTCCCTGGAAAACCGGTGTGTAAAACAAGGGGATCTGGTGGTGATCACCGCCGGCGTGCCGGTCGGGAAATCCGGTACAACCAACTTGATGAAAGTGCATGTGATCGGCGGAGTGCTCGCCAGCGGACAAGGGATCGGCAAGCAAGTGGTCACCGGGCCGGTCGTCGTTGGCAATACGGCTGAAGAACTGAAGGGAAAAATGGTCGATGGGGCGATACTGGTTACTCGCGCCACGGATAAGGACATGATTGATTCAATCAAACGGGCCGCCGCGATTATTACGGAAGAAGGTGGATTGACCTCCCATGCGGCGGTTGTGGGTGTCAGCCTCGGAATTCCGGTGGTCGTGGGCGTGGAAAATGCAACCAGCCTGTTGGCTGCCGAGACCATGGTCACGGTTGATGCGGATCGCGGTCAAATCTATTCCGGTAAAGCCAACGTGCTATAATAAAAAAAGCGCTGGAGACATCCAGCGCTTTTCGAATAAGTGCGGAATCAATGGGGTTTACAGCAGTCCTAAACGGGGGTAGATCCACCAACGGAGTCTTTTGCGCCGTTGTTTTCTCTTTCTGAGTTTCATGATGACGATGCTCCTTTCTTTCTTAGGTTGCACTTTTTTCAGAATTGATTTTATCTGTAAAAAAGGAATTGGCTGTTCTCATTATGTGAAGTCGGGCGGGCAAATATGTGTACAACCCGGTTTTAACCCATCGGCTATTGACTATTATAAAAAGAGTGGCGATCTGGGGCAATAAGACAAAAGTCATAATTGGAAAAAAACTGATGGCAATGGCTGGAATGCTTCGCTCACAAACCAATTCCTTTTTTCTGTGAATGCTTTTGTCTGATACTTCATTTGGTTGGAGGGAATACTTAATGGAAGAGTATGCAAATGTACCTTGTAATGAAACCCGAACTATCTCGTGTGGTTTGAGATCGGCCGAACGGAACTGATCCGCCAATTCGGTTCCTCTTACCGTAAGCTGGAAGAAAACGGTCTGCTCTTGCCCGTGGTGGACATCCATTGTAAGTATATGCATTCAGCCAAGTATGATGACCTGGTTTTGATCCGTACCGAGATGAAGGAGTTATCCGGTCCCAAAGTCGTTTTCTCGTACGAGATCTCAAACAAGGAGACCGGTGTAAAGCTGGCGAAGGGGACGACGACACACCTGTGGGTGAATAAAGAGATGAAAAGAGTAAACATAAAACGTGCATTTCCGGAGATTTATGAGCTGCTGGTTCAGATGCACAATCCGAAAAAAGGATGAGGAATGGTGTTTTGGTTCATTGTGCTTGCCATCATACTTGTGCCTGTCATCGAATTGTGGGGACTGATCAAAGTGGGGGAGTGGATCGGTGCATTTCCGACCGTGCTGTGCGTGATCGCGACAGCGATCATCGGGGGATATTTGGCCAAGAGGGAAGGATGGGCGACGATTCAGTTGTTGAAGAAGCAACTGCAAAATGGAGAACCACCCGGGGAAACACTGCTGGAAGGAGCGTCGATCCTTGCCGGAGCCGTTCTGATGATGACGCCCGGATTTTTTTCCGATATTCTCGGTTTCTTCCTCATTTTTCCCTATACGCGCCGAATAGTGGCTTTTTTGCTGAAGCGATGGCTTTACGCCAAATGGGAGCGCGGGGAAATATGGATTTGGCGGCGTTAGTTTCCCATCGCCGCCAAGAAATCATTTGACAACAGCATTGCCCCCCTGTCTTTTTTTCTTTTGTTCCTCAACCACTTCTTTTAACAGATCCGGACGGTTGGTCAAAATGCCGTCTGCTCCCAAATTCAGCAATTCCCGCATTGTTTTTTTATCGTCGATGGTCCAATAATAAACCTGCATGTTGAAGCGATGTGCCGTCTCGATCAAGTGTTTGTCCCGCAAATTGACGCCGCTGTTTTCCACGGGAATCTCCAGAACATTGGCTTGCGGTCGGTAAAAACCGGACAAGTGCAATTTGCTGAGAATCACAAAACGCTTCACCTCGGCCCGGCTGGCGCCAAGTGCGACCTGTCTGTGCGATATTTGTTTAAAAGAGCGGATGATGTCATCATCAAACGAATTGATGATCACTTTATGCTCGAGATGATATTTTTGAATGAGCATCCACAGCTTATGCTCGATTTGCGGAATCTGTCCGGCGGGATTATCATCTTTAATCTCGATATTGAAAAAGGAATCGGGGCCGTAGGTTTGAAAAATCTCTTCCAATGTCGGGATCGTGACACCCATTCCGCGATAGGCATGTTCCCCGCGCAAATCGGTAAACTTGTAGCCGGCATCCAGATTTTTGAGTTCTTTCAGGGTATGGTTGCTAATCGAACCCGTTCCGTTTGTCGTCCGGTTGACGGTCGGATCGTGAATGGCTACCAGATGCCCGTCTTTCGTCATATGAAGATCCAGATCCAGCACCGGTGTGCCAAGCGCATGTGCCAGATCAAAGGCTGTCATCGTATTGGACGGAGCGAGTGATGCCCCGCCCTGATGCGCGATTTGCACCGGCCGCTCCAGTTCCGGTAAGACTGTGGGCATTTTCGGGGTGAAGAACGTTGCCAGCAACAGATTGACAAAGACGAGAAGCAGGAGAGCAATGAGAATGCCGATAAACCATTTCTTTGTTGTTTTCATCTTGATGGCTCCTGTCAGAGGTGATTTGTGAAGATTTCCAATGTGGAAAGGAGAGTTTCATGACGGATCTTTCAAAAAATATTTCAGGCAAGAGAATCCCATTGCCCGGGGAATGAGTTGACCGTTGGCGTGAAGCGGGCAATGGGATTGGATGATGAGCATACAAGGTACGGGACGCAACCTGTTTCCGGTATTAGTCCCTACTCAGCAGGTTTGCCAACAATGTACTGCCAAATATCCTTAAACACATGGGTGCGATGAAGCGCCTGCAGGAAAACGACGGTAACCGGCCCCAAGATCAATCCGAAGAATCCGATCAGCTTTAATCCGATAAACAGGGCGATCAGCGTCAACAAGGGGTCGATTCCCACATTGCTTGCCACCAGTTTCGGTTCCAGCAATTGCCGGACGATGATAATCACTCCGTAGACAATCGACAGCCCGACAGCGAGGTGAATATTTCCGGTCAGGAAAAGATAGATAATCCAAGGAATGACCACTGCCCCGACCCCGAGATAAGGGAGCAGGTCGACGACACCCACGATGATGGCGATCGTAAAGGCGTAGGGAACCCGCAAAATCACCAGACCGATAAACATGATCAACGCGGTGATGGAGACCAGGGTGAGCTGGGCGCGAATAAATCCGAACAGCGCTCTTTTCAAATCATCCAGCACAAAGCCGACTGTCTTGTGAATCTTGTTTGGTATAAGCGAAATCAAGATCGAGCGGAGCCGCGGCCATTCCAGCCCGATAAACAGCGAAGCCAGTGTGATAAAAACCAGCACGGTGATGTAGTAAGGCAAGTTGCTGAGGAACGACCCGATTCCCGAGAGAATGTCGGTGATCATCTCCGTCCCTTTATTGGCAAGAATGCCGATGTTCTCCTGGATACTGGAAGCAATGCGCTGTTGATGTTCGGGATTTTTTTCCAAATAGGACTGAACGGTGTCGATGATCCGCTGAAAGTCCTGATTTTTGGTAAATGTACCCACGACCATCTGGCCGACCTTGTTAAACAGAACCGGCAGAAATTCGGCCAGCTTGGCCAGTTCAACGACCACTTCGGCCACGATGAAAATCAGTAAAGAACTCAGGAGAACCAGCAATATAAACAGAATCACAGTGACACCCGCCCAACGGGGCATGCGGGCCCGCCGTTCAAGCCACCTGACCATCGGTTCGATTGCCATGGCGATGAGCCAGCCGATCAAAAACGGATAAACCAGAGGGAGGGCAAAGGAGATGAGCAAATATGTACAAATAATGATTGCCAGCACGATGACGGCTCGGGTAACCGGTCCAACCCAAGGGTTTAAATTCATCTGTATGGACCCCCTCGTGTGTAATCCTTTCTGACTCATTATACCATTTTTTGTTGAAATCCACAGTGAAGTCCAGTTATCTTCCACTTTCAGGGTGCGCATGTTAAAAATAAATAAATACGCGTTATGTGCGAATTTGTTCAATTTATGATAAAATAAAAAACGGTAGGAAGAGTGGGCACTGACCAAAAAAACTGACTCTCCTTTAATATTGCATACTTAAGTGATATTAAGGGCAAACATTGTACTTGATTCCTGCACTCGAATCTTGCAAAATTTGTGTAAATACGAACAAGTGCTGTTTTACTCAAAAAGATATTTTATAATAAATAAAGAGAATGATGATTCATTCATCGTCTCTTGTCTTAAACATTTCAATTGCAAGTTTTAAGTCAGAGTGCCCTCTTGCAAGTTTTCAGAAAAGGAGCGGATCATATGACGGTTGCTAAAGGGTTAGAAGGCGTAGTTGCTTGTACTTCTGGAATTAGCTCCATCGTGGATGGCGTACTCACCTACCGCGGGTATAATATTGATGATTTGGCGGTATATGCCAATTTCGAGGAAGTGGCTTACCTCTTGTGGCACGGCAAATTGCCGACCCGATCCGAGCTCGACCAATTGAAAAAGGATCTGAGCCAGCACGCATCCATTCCTGATGAACTTTTGCAACAATTGAAAGCGTATCCGAAGAACGTCCATCCGATGTCACTCCTCCGAACAGCTGTTTCCGCCCTTGCTCTTTATGATGAAGAGGCAGAAGTAAACAGTGAGGATGCCAATTATATTAAGGCGATTAAATTGACGGCAAAATTGCCGACCATTATCACGGCGATCGCTCGTATTCGCCAAGGATTGGAACCGGTTTCTCCGAAAGCAGAACTGGGCTTTGCCGCCAATTTTCTCTATATGCTCAATGGAGAAATTCCTTCGGATGTGTCTGTTAAAGCTTTTGATAAAGCGCTGGTACTCCATGCAGACCATGAATTGAACGCTTCTACGTTTGCCGCCCGCGTCACAACTGGAACCCTGTCGGATCTGTACTCCTCGATCACGACTGCCATCGGTACCCTGAAAGGTCCGTTGCACGGCGGAGCCAATGAGCGCGTGATGGCAATGCTTGAAGAAATTGGTACTTTTGAACGGATCGAGCCGTATATCCAAAGTAAGCTGGACAACAAAGAAAAAATCATGGGATTTGGCCACCGCGTTTATAAAGATGGTGATCCGCGCGCCAAACACTTGCGTGAAATGTCTCGCCGCTTGGCCGAGCAAAGCGGGAACTCCCTGTGGTATGAAATGTCTGCCGCCATCGAAAAGCTGGTATATGAGAAAAAAGGCTTGAAGCCGAATGTTGATTTCTATTCTGCATCGGTTTATACCTACCTTGGAATCCCGCGCGATCTGTTCACGCCGATTTTTGCCATGAGCCGTGTGACCGGCTGGACCGCGCATGTACTGGAACAATATGCGAATAACCGTCTCATCAGGCCACGTGCAGAATACACCGGACTGACCAACCAGTCATATGTTCCAATCGACCAACGCTGAGAAAATCGTTTAGAATAAATGGGACGGGGTTTTTTACCGTCCTTTCTTCGATCTATAAAGTCAGGAGTGGTAGCATGGCACAATTTAAACATCTTGAAGCCCCGGTCAAAGGGGAAAAAATAACCGTGGAAAACGGAAAGCTGAATGTTCCGGATCAACCGATCATTCCCTTTATCGAGGGAGACGGGACGGGGCCGGATATCTGGGCTGCCGCCAAACGCGTGCTTGACGCGGCCGTGAAAAAGGCGTACAACGGAAAAAAAGAGATTGCTTGGTATGAGGTATTCGCCGGTGAAAAGGCATACCAAAAATTTGGGGAATGGCTGCCCGAAGACACCCTGAGCGCGATCAGCAAGTATTTGGTTGCCATCAAGGGACCGCTCACCACACCTGTAGGCGGAGGAATCCGCTCCCTGAATGTCGCTTTGCGCCAGGAGCTCGATCTTTATGTCTGCCTCCGTCCTGTTCGTTACTTTGAAGGTGTCCCCTCCCCTGTCAAACGCCCGCAAGATGTCGATATGGTCATTTTCCGGGAAAACTCAGAAGATATTTACGCAGGGATTGAGTGGGAAGCCGAATCCGAAGAAGTAAAAAAAGTGATTCGCTTCTTGCAAGAGGAAATGGGCGTCAAGAAAATTCGATTCCCGGAAACTTCCGGAATCGGCATTAAACCGGTTTCGCGTGAAGGAACCGAACGGCTGGTAAAAGCTGCGATTGAGTATGCACTTCGCCACGGGCGCAAAAGCGTAACCCTGGTACATAAAGGAAATATTATGAAGTTTACCGAAGGGTCATTTAAAAACTGGGGTTATGAAGTGGCAGAGCGTGACTACAAGGATCGCGTCTTTACCTGGGCTGAATATGACCGCATCAAGGCGGAAAAAGGAACGGATGCGGCGAACAGCGCTCAGGCCAAAGCGGAAGCAGAAGGAAAAGTGATCGTAAAAGATGTGATTGCCGATGCATTCCTGCAGCAGATTTTAACCCGTCCGGCCGAGTATGATGTAATCGCCACACTCAATTTGAACGGGGATTACATTTCCGATGCGCTGGCCGCACAGGTGGGCGGAATCGGGATCGCTCCGGGTGCCAATATCAATTACAGCACGGGCCATGCCATCTTTGAGGCGACTCACGGCACGGCTCCCAAATACGCCGGCCTGGATAAAGTTAACCCCGGTTCGGTTATTTTGTCCGGCGTCCTGATGCTGGAGCACTTGGGATGGCAAGAAGCAGCCGATTTAATCTATGCAGCCATGGGCAAAACCATCCGTGAAAAAACGGTCACCTATGATTTTGCCCGTCTGATGGAAGGGGCGACCGAAGTGAAATGCTCCGAGTTCGCCGATCATCTGATTAAAAATATGTAAGTGGATTGAAGGAGGAAACGAAGATGGCCATTCGTCGCAGAAAAATTTCCGTCATCGGTGCAGGATTTACCGGAAGTACCACAGCGCTCATGCTGGCTCAAAAAGAACTGGGCGATGTCGTATTGGTTGATATTCCCCAAGCGGAAGGCCCAACCAAGGGAAAAGCGTTAGACATGCTTGAGGCAAGCCCGGTGCAAGGATTCGATGCCAACATCATCGGTACGAGCAACTATGAAGATACCAAAGATTCCGACGTGGTGATCATCACTGCAGGAATGGCCCGCAAACCGGGAATGAGCCGGGATGATCTGGTCAACATCAACGCGGGGATCGTCCGTTCGGTAACAGAGAATGTTGTGAAGTATTCGCCGAATTGTATCATCATCGTCCTGACAAACCCGGTTGACGCCATGACTTATGAAGTCTACCGCACCTCCGGCTTTCCGAAAAACCGCGTAATCGGTCAATCCGGTGTCCTGGATACTGCACGTTTCCGCACTTTTGTGGCGCAGGAGCTGAATGTGTCGGTTGAAGATGTGACCGGATTTGTGCTCGGCGGACACGGGGATGATATGGTTCCGCTCGTGCGTTACTCTTATGCAGGCGGCATTCCGCTGGAAAAACTGATTCCGGCAGAGCGTTTGGAAGCGATTGTCGAGCGCACGCGGAAAGGCGGCGGTGAAATCGTCGGCCTGCTGGGCAACGGAAGCGCGTATTACGCACCGGCGGCCTCTCTCGTGCAAATGGCGGAAGCGATCCTGAAAGATAAAAAGCGCATTCTGCCGGCTGTTGCCTACCTTGAAGGGGAGTACGGTTACAATGACCTCTATCTCGGTGTACCGACCATTTTGGGCGGCAACGGTTTGGAGAAAGTGATCGTGCTTGAATTGACAGACGAAGAGAAAAAAGCACTCGATAAATCTGCTGAGTCCGTGCGCAAAGTGATGAAAGTTTTAAATTGAAATAATCGGAGAAACGAATTGCCCGGGGTGCCTTCCTCCGGGCTTCTTTTTTAAGTAAAATAAAAATATACATAAGGAGGGGATTCGATTGGATTTTGGGAGAATTTTGACAGATGGCCAATGCTTTGATCAGGTGCAAATCGGAGAGAGCGTCGTGCAAAAACGAATTGTCGAGCTTCGTGATGTGCTCGGCTATCTTGGGATCGCCGGTGATTTTAACCCGCTGTATTTGACGGAAAATTATGCCGGACAAACGCCATTTGAACGGGTGATCGTACCGCCGGGGTTGCTTGTCGGCTGGTTGACCGCGCTCGTTTCCACGCGATTGCCTGGCCCGGGGAGCGTCGTTCGGGAAATGAAGGTGAACATGCCGGGAGTGGCCCATCTCGACGAAGAAATGGAACTGTATTTGCAAGTTGCCGGCAAAATCGAGACTGAGAAGCGGATTATCATAGAGGCAAGCGCTCGAAGAGGAGAGAAGGTGATTTTGAATTGCGAATTCTCCGTTGTGCCGCCCGAACCGCTCAAACCGCTCCAAGGTTTGCTAGATAATTTCTGAAAAGAGAAACAAAGCAGGCTCTTTTTTGACAGCGCTTCCAAAAGTGAAAAAACTGACATGCAAACGAGTGGCTGTTGCCGGTGTCAGCGATTCAACAGGGATGACAGAAAAGAATGCATTTATTTGGTACCCGATGTATTGGGTGCCATTTTTAACGGAATCTTAACTTTGTTATGGTATGATTTATTTTGTTCAAACATGATTTCGGAGAGTGAGGGATCACCTTGGGTAAGAAGATCCTGGTCGTTGATGATGAAGCATCGATTGTCAAACTGGTGCAGTTTAATTTGGAAAAAGAAGGATATGAAGTGGAAGTCGCTTATGATGGCCAGATGGCACTGGCGATGCTCGAAAAAAGCCAACCGGATCTGGTTGTTTTGGATCTGATGTTGCCCAAAGTTGACGGTTTGGAAGTGTGTCGCCGGATGCGGCAGGAAAAAACCCATATCCCCATCCTGATGCTGACTGCGAAAACAGATGAATTCGACAAAGTGCTGGGGCTTGAATTGGGCGCCGATGATTACATGACCAAGCCGTTCAGTCCCCGTGAGCTGACAGCGAGGGTGAAAGCGATTTTCCGACGGGTGGATCAGCTGAAAAAGAATCTCGGAAGCGGGGAGCATCAAGAGCTGATCAAGATCGGTGACCTGGAGATCGACCCGGAAGGATATGTTGTGAGCAGAAGCGGGGAAGAAATCGAACTGACGCCGAAGGAATTTGAACTTCTGTTGTATATGGCCAATCATCGGGGAAAAGTTCTATCGCGCGACCAATTGCTCAATGCGGTATGGAATTATGATTATGTCGGCGATTCACGGATCGTGGATGTCCATGTCAGCCACCTCAGGGATAAGATTGAAACCGATTCTAAAAATCCTTTCTTCATTAAAACCGTTCGGGGAATCGGTTACAAATTTGAAGGCCCGAAACGAGCATGAAAACGTTAAAAGCGAAAATTACCTGGTCATTTCTGCTTTTAATCGGCTGTTCCGTTCTCGGGACAGGGATTTTTGTCGCGCTTCTGTTACAAACATCCTATCTGGATTCCCTGTCCGGCCGTTTGCAAAAAGAAGGGAAAATGCTGGCGGAAACAACCCGGTGGGATTCAGACAGATCGTTACAGCATCAGGCGCAGGTCTATGCACAGACGCTTGACGTGAGGGTTACCTTTTTTGACCGGAACGGACGGGTGCTTGGCGACTCTGAAGGGAAATCGTTCGACGGCAAAGAGTTTACGGAAGTGGCAGAAGCCCTGAAAAACCACATTCCCGATCCGACCATCCGCAATGACTTTTTACATGCGGCATTACCTGTCGAACGGAATGGTCATATCGTGGGGGCTGTTCGCTTATCATTGGACATCCGGGAAGTCAATCGTTCTTTGCATCAAGTTTGGTTCTCACTGGCTCTTGGACTCTTGTTCGCCTATGCATTGGCCGCTTTTTTCAGTTCGCGCATCGCCAGCGGAGTGACCCGCCCGCTTGAAGAAATCACGCAAGTCGCCAGGGATATCGCGGAGAAACGTTTTTATCGCCGGGTTCAGCAGGAGGGACGGGATGAGGTCGCCCATCTGGGGCAGGCGATCAACCGGATGGCCCGCAGTTTGCAAAAGCAGATGGAAACGATTCGCAAGTCTGAACGAAGATTGAACAGTGTGATTGAATCGATGGAAAGCGGCCTGATCATAGTGGACCCGACGGGAAATGTCAGCCTGGCCAACCGCGCCTTTGAACGCATGTTCTCCATGCCGGCGTCTGATTTGATCGGCCATTCTTACAAGAAGCTGAGTTATCCCTATGATCTGAGCGAATTGATCACCGAGTGTGCCGAATCGGGCATTCGCCTGCGGAAAGAGATTCATCTCTATTACCCTGAAGAACGGATGTTGCTCGCGCATCTCACTCCGATGTGGGTGGAGAAAAACGGTGTCGGTGTGGTTGTGGTTTTCCATGATTTGACGGCCATCCGCCGCTTGGAGCAACTGCGCAGGGATTTTGTGGCCAATGTTTCACATGAATTGAAAACCCCGATCACTTCCATTCGCGGATTTGCCGAAACGCTGCTGGACGGGGCGATGCACGACCGGGAGACATGTCAGGAATTTTTGCAAATCATCCATGAGGAGAGTTTGCGGTTGCAGCGATTAATCGGCGACTTGCTCGATTTGTCCCGGATCGAATCCAAACAATTTCATTTGAAGACCGAAATAGTCCCGGTTGATACGCTGATTTACTCTGCCCAAAAAATGGTGCGGGATCAGTTGAAGGCCAAAGACCAAAATCTGACGATTGAGATCGACGAGCTGTTTGAGGTTGAGGTGGATCCTGACCGTTTCCGGCAGATTATCTTAAACTTGCTGACCAATGCCATTCACTATACCCCTGCGGGAGGGCATATCACCGTGGTAGCGCGGCGGAGAAAATCAGATTGGCAATTGATCATCGGCGATTCAGGGATCGGTATTCCGGAGAGTGATCTTCCTCGCATTTTTGAACGGTTTTACCGCGTCGACAAAGCACGGGCGCGAAATTCGGGTGGTACCGGCCTCGGTCTGGCGATCGTCAAGCACCTGGTCGAAGTGCACCATGGGAAAATTCAGGTCGAGAGCAAGGTGGGGGAAGGGACGTCGTTTATCCTCACTTTTCCGTTATCCCCGTCTGATTGAGCTGTACGGCGAAATAATTCTTTTACAGAGAATGCAGCGGCGGATCAGGCTGATGGTTTGATCGGCCGCTGCGTTTCGCTTTTAGAAGTGCGAAACCCAATTGTGCATGTTATTGTTAAAAATTTCTAGATTCAAGGCGTCTGAACCACCTGATCGCTGTAGAAGGGGCAGATGCCCTTTTTTTGTTTATCAAACATTTACATTGCATTCATTTTTATATAAAAGAAGTAGATTATAGTTCAAATTGAAATCATTGTTTTTGCGATGATCATGACGTTGATTAGGGGGAACTTTTCATCATGTTGAAAAAAAGTCTCTTACTTGGAGGCGTATTTGCCTTGGCATTCGGAGCGCTGACAGGTTGCAGCGAGGGTACGTCCGGACAACAGCAGGCAGGCGGTTCTTTAACCATCGTTGGCTCTACGGCCATGCAACCCTTGGTTGAGGAAGCGGGCAAAGCATATTCCGCCAAAAATCCAAACGTCCAAATCAATGTTCAAGGCGGGGGAAGCGGACAGGGACTCAGTTCGGTGATGAATGATACGGCCGACATCGGCAATTCCGATTTGTTTGCGGAAGAAAAATCGAATGAGAATATCGACCCATCCCAATTGGTTGATCATAAAGTGTTTGTCGTCGGTTTCGCACCGGTTGTCAACCCCGATGTGGGTGTGGATAACCTAACCCAGCAGCAGCTGATCGACATTTTCACGGGCAAAATCAAAAATTGGAAAGAGATCGGGGGAAAAGACCTGCCTGTCGTGTTGGTCAACCGTCCGGAAAGTTCCGGAACCCGGGCGACATTTGCCAAATATGCTTTGAAAGGAAATACGGAGTTCCGCGCGAAGGGAGGCATTGAAGAAGATTCTTCCGGCACGGTGCGCAAGATCGTCTCCGAAACGCCGGGTGCGATTGGATATCTCGCTTTCTCCTATATCGACTCCTCGGTGAAAGCTTTGAAGCTGGACGGTGTCGAACCGACCAACCAAAATGTCTGTACGAACAAATGGAAAGTTTGGTCCTATGAGCATATGTACACCAATAAAAACGGCAAAAACAGCAAAACGGAAAATGCTTTTATTCAATATATCCTCTCCGGGGAAGGACAAGCGCTGGTCAAAAAAATGGAGTATATTCCCGTCAGCCAAATGAAGGTGGAGCGTGATGCCGACGGGAGTGTCAAACCGGAGTAAAGATTGATGATTCAAGCGCGGGATAGAATTCTCTCTATCCCTTGTGCTGTTTATTCGGAAAGGGTGTGGGAAGATGGAACAAGCAGCCGTTCGCGTTTCATCGATGGAAAAAGAGCTGACCAAACCGAATTAGAAATGGACTCGCATTGAATACAGAGGAAAAGTGATGACGCTGGTCAGTGCATGGGTATTGATCATCACCCTGTTTTCGTTGCTTTACTTTATCGCTTCCAAAGGGATCGCCCCTTTTCTTCACGGAGAGGTTACCCTCGCCGACTTCTTTTCCGGCAATTGGGGGCCTTCTTTATCTGCTGAGCAGGGCGGACCGCAATACGGCGCCCTCGATTTTATCCTGGGATCGCTGATGGTGGCCCTGGGTTCGGCCGTGATCAGCGGGCCGCTTGGAATTGGGGCCGCTCTTTTCATGACGGAGATCGCTCCGAAGGCAGGCCGGAAAATCTTGCAGCCTGCGGTGGAAATCCTGGTGGGCATTCCGTCGGTTGTGTATGGTTTTATCGGGCTTACCCTCATCGTCCCGGCTCTTCGTTCGATTTTCGGCGAGGTGGGATTTGGCTTGTTGGCCGGGATCATCGTCTTGTCGGTCATGATTTTGCCGACGATCATCAGTATCAGTGCCGATGCCATCCATTCGGTTCCGCAGGGGATCCGTGAAGGTTCCTATGCATTGGGAGCGACGAGATGGCAAACGATTTCCGGGCTGGTAATCCGCGTGGCACAGCCGGGATTGCTGACCGCTGTCGTTTTGGGAATTGCCCGCGCATTCGGCGAAGCGCTCGCCGTGCAAATGGTGATCGGAAATACGGCGGATCTCCCTTTTCACCTGCTGAAACCGATGAGCACATTGACGAGCGTGATTACACTCAATATGGGAAATACGGTGCAAGGATCCACTTATAACAACGTCTTATGGTCGATGGCGCTTATTTTGCTGCTGATGACTCTCATCTTGATCCTGGCAATCCGTTTTATTGCGCGAAGGAGAGAGGTTTGATATGAGGGCGAAGGTGACAGACCGGATCGCGACTCTCTGTTTTTATTTGATCGCCATCCTGATAATTGGCATTTTGGCCGGGATGATCGGTTTTATTTTGTTTAAAGGTTTGCATGTGATCAATTGGGATTTTGTTACCGAAGCGCCGGGTTCGGTTTTAACCGGCGGCGGAGGAGTCGGCCCCCAGCTGTTTAACTCCTTTTATCTGCTTGTTTTAACCATGATCATCACCGTTCCCCTCGGTCTCGGCGGCGGAATTTATCTGGCGGAGTATGCCAAACCGGGTCAACTTACGAATGTCCTGCGGTTAAGCATTGAGGTATTATCATCCCTTCCTTCCATTGTTGTCGGATTGTTTGGATTGATGGTATTTGTCCAATACACCGGTTGGGGGTTCTCTTTGGCTGCCGGCGCGTTGACGCTGACAGTGTTTAATCTGCCGTTGATGGTAAGGATTGTGGAGCAGGCGCTCGGAACCGTGCCCCGGGAACAAAAAGAAGCGAGTTTTGCTTTGGGAGTCACCCATTGGCACACCATTGTCAAAGTTCTTTTGCCGGCGGCGCTTCCCGGCATTTTGACAGGAACGATCCTGGCGGCCGGACGGGTGTTTGGGGAAGCGGCGGCACTGATGTTCACGGCGGGGATGTCTTCGCCTGATCTCGATTTCAGCAATTGGGATATTACCTCGCCTGTTTCACCCCTCAATCCTTTCCGGCCGGCATCGACGCTGGCAGTTCACATCTGGAAAATCAATTCCGAGGGAATTGTTCCGGATGCGAAAGAGATTGCCAGCGGGGCCTCTGCACTGCTGGTCATCGCCGTATTGATTTTTAATTTGTTTGCACGGTGGTTTGGGCGCCTGATCCATGCCCGTTTGACTTCGACAAGGTGAGGAGGATGGCGGATGGAAAAATTAATCACCCCTTTCCGGTTCCAGCCGAAAACCGATGGAAGATCGTTGTTGACGGATGAAACGCGGCCGATCCAGCTGGAAACACTGGATTTGGATGTCTATTATGGTGAAAAGCATGCGATTAAACAAGTCAATCTTCCGCTATATCAAAACACGGTGACAGCATTAATCGGCCCATCCGGTTGTGGAAAGTCCACTTTTTTGCGCTGCCTTAACCGGATGAATGATATGATTCCCGGGACAAGAGTAATGGGCAAGATTTTGGTCGAAGGTGTGAATATCAACGATTCCAGAATTAATGTGACTCAGCTTCGCCGCCAGATCGGCATGGTTTTCCAACGGCCCAATCCATTTGCCAAATCCATTTATGAAAATATCGTGTTTGCTCCCCGCCTTTACGGCATTTCCAAGAAGGAACAAGAGAAGTTGGTCGAGGAAAGCTTGAGAAAAACGGGATTGTGGGATGAAGTGAAAGATCGTTTGCATACTTCCGCCCTGGCGTTGTCCGGCGGGCAACAACAGCGCTTGTGCATTGCCCGGGCCATTGCCATGAAGCCCAAGATTATCCTGCTTGATGAGCCTGCTTCCGCCCTTGACCCGGTTTCAACAGGAAAAATCGAAGAGTTGGTCCAAGAGTTGAAGAACGAGTTTACCATCGCCATCGTGACGCACAATATGCAGCAGGCTGCCCGCATCTCCGATTACACCGCCTATTTTTACATGGGAGAATTGATTGAACATGACCGGACGGATGTATTGTTTGTTAATCCCAGGAAAAAAGAGACGGAAGATTATTTGACAGGGCGGTTTGGTTAAGCGGGGGAAAGGAGGGGGAAGGATGTCGCAAAAAGTTCGTGTTCGCTGTTTTCAGCTTTACTATGGAACCAATCATGCATTGAAAAATATTGATCTTGATCTCGCAGAAAATCAGGTTACCGCACTGATCGGTCCATCGGGCTGCGGCAAGTCCACATTTTTGCGCAGTATCAATCGCATGAACGATATGATCAAGGGTGTGCGAACGACCGGAACGATCCATATCGACGGTCAAAATATTTATGGTGAAAAAGTGTATCTGGTGGAATTGCGGAAGAAGGTGGGGATGGTGTTTCAACAGCCCCATCCGTTTCCGCTTTCCATCTATGACAACGTCGCCTATGGGCCGAGACTACACGGAATCAGGGATAAAAAGAGATTGGATGAGATCGTGGAACGGACACTGACGGAGGCCAATTTATGGGACGAAGTGAAAGATCGTTTGCACCGCTCCGCCTTAGGAATGTCCGGAGGACAGCAACAGCGCCTGGTACTGGCCAGGGTATTGGCGGTGCAGCCGGAAGTGATTCTGATGGATGAGCCTGCATCCGCATTGGACCCCATTTCCACTGAACGGTTGGAAGAATTGATCATGAGGCTGAAAGACCAGTACACCATTATTATCGTGACACACAATATGCAACAAGCAGCACGCGTATCCGATACTGCCGTTTTCTTTTTGAACGGAGAAATTGTCGAAAGCGGTCCTACGGATCAGATCTTTACCAATCCAAGTGATCCGCGCACGGAAGATTATATCAGCGGACGATTTGGATAGGCTCGCACGGGGATGGGAGGACGGACATGATTACGCGCCAATTTGACCAGTCGTTAAACGATGTGCAGGCGATGCTCCTGAAAATGGGAGCCCATATTGAAATTGCGATAGATAAAGCAATGAGAGCACTTGTCGGCCGCGATGAGCTGTTGGCGGAAGAGATTGTCAGGCAAGACAGTCAGATCGATGAAATCGAGGTTCAGATCGATGAACTGGTGGCAAAACTGATTGCAACACAACAGCCGGTTGCCGGTGACTTGCGAAAACTGATCTCTGCGCTGAAAATAGCGGCCGACATGGAAAGAATGGGAGACCTGGCGAAAGATATCGCCATCGAGACGATTTCCTTGGCGAAAATGAATTTTCCGGAGTTTAATCCTTTGCAAGAAATCGTAACCATGTCCAAACGGGTTCAGAAAATGGTGAATGACGGGATTAACAGCTATATAGACGGAAATACGATGTTGGCCCAACGATTGGCCGAAGACGATGATGAGGTGGACCGGCTATATGATTCCATTGTTAAGGAGATGAAAGTGTACTTTCCGACCGGTAACCGTTATGCCGAGGTTGCGTTAAAATGCTGCTTTGTCGCACGTTATCTGAAGCGGATCGCTGATCACGCCACCAATATTGCGGAAAACATCATCTATATCGAAACAGGAAAACAGGCTGATCTGAACTGCTGATTGGGGGAATCGCGGGCAAACTGTTTCCGCTTCGGCGGAGGCGGTTTTTTTTCTGTTTTTTGAAGTAGGATCATTTGTTCGGAACTTGTTACCAATTTGCTGGAAGGAAGGGAAACGGGCATGATAGAATGAGAATGTTGACCTGAACCTGTACAAACGGACCGGAAAAGGCGAATTAAGGATAAAGGTGTGAAAAAAGTGGGTAAACTGGTGTTGATCGATGGCAATAGTATTGCTTACCGGGCGTTTTTTGCATTGCCGCTCCTGACCAACTCGAGCGGAATCTACACCAATGCCGTTTATGGATTCACCATGATGTTGCTGAAGGTGTTGGAAGAAGAAAAACCGACGCATATGCTGGTTGCCTTTGACGCCGGAAAAACGACGTTTCGGCATCAAGATTACCAGGAATACAAGGGAACACGGCAAAAAACGCCGGGAGAGCTGGCCGAGCAAATACCGCTTGTCCGGGAAATGCTTGACGCGTTTGGCATTCGGCATTATGCGATTGAGAATTATGAAGCCGATGATATTATCGGGACACTTGCCCGCGCAGGGTCCGGCAAGGATTTGGAAGTCCTGATCGTCAGCGGGGATAAAGACTTGCTGCAATTGGTGAATGAGCAAGTGAACGTATTGCTCACCCGAAAAGGCGTCACCGAGACGGAACGGTACGACCGGAAGGCCGTGGCGGACCGGTATGGATTGACCCCGCAACAGATTATTGATCTGAAGGGATTGATGGGAGACGCTTCCGACAATATTCCCGGCATCCCCGGAGTGGGAGAAAAAACAGCGCTGAAACTGCTTAAACAATTTCCGACCGTGGAAGAGATCGTTGACCATGTGAGCGAGTTGCCCGGGAAAAAATTGCGGGAAAAAGTGGAAACATACCGTGATCAAGCCTTGTTGAGCAAAAAGCTGGCGACGATTTACACGGAAGTTCCCCTTGATCTGCAATTGGAAGATCTGTTGCTGGCGGAATTGGATGTGAACCGGATTGCCGACTTCTTCCGGAAAGTGGAATTTAAAACGCTCCTGGATCGCTTGAAGAAGTTCAGCGGCGCCGATGAAGAGGAGACGAAGACCGTCTGTGAAGAACAGGACGCGATCGAATCAGTGACAGTATTTGGCGAGGAAGCGCGGGACGAGTGGGAACCGTTTTTAAAACAAAGCGGATTGGCGCTGTTTGTGGAGATGACCGGGGAAAATCCGCACCATTCTGATGTGATCGGCCTGGCACTGTCAGACGGGGAAAAACAGCTCTACATTCCGATTGAAGAGGCTATGGACTGGCAGGCGTTTCGCGAATATCTGGCGGACGGCGAACGACACAAGGTGGTTTACGACGTCAAAAAGACGAGTCTCGCGCTGAAGCGAAAGGAACTTGATGTGGCCGGCCTTTCCTTTGATGTGCTGTTGGCCGCCTATTTGCTGGATCCGTCGGAGTCGCAGATGGAACTGAATGAAATCGTGAAACGGGCTGAAGCGGGTTACCTGCCTTCTGATGAGGAAGTCTACGGAAAAGGGGCCAAACGTCGCCAGTTGCAGGGGGAGGAATTGGAAAAACATCTGGCTCGCAAAGCCAGAGCGATTTATCAAGTGTATCCAGTGCTTGACCGGCAATTGCAAGAGGCCGGATTGGATGCGCTGATGTTTGATTTGGAGATGCCCCTGGCTGCCGTGCTGGCCAACATGGAGAGGCACGGGGTTTTGGTTAATCGGGAACGCTTGGACGAGCTCGGGGTGGAGCTGAAACGGAGCATGGATTTGCTTCAGGAGGAGATTTACGAACTGGCCGGGGTGCCTTTCAACATCAATTCCCCCAAGCAATTGGGAGAAATCCTGTTTGACAAATTGGGCCTGCCGGTGATCAAGAAGACGAAAACGGGGTATTCCACCAGTGCCGATGTCCTGGAAAAACTGGCCCCGCAACATGAAATTGTCGAGAAAATTTTACACTACCGACAGGTAGGAAAACTGTATTCTACTTATATAGAAGGATTGAAAAAAGAGATTGGATCTGATGGCAAGATCCACACCCAGTTTAATCAAACGGTCACCGCAACCGGCCGCTTGAGCTCGACGGAACCCAACTTGCAAAACATCCCGATCCGGATGGAGGAAGGGAGGAGAATCCGACAGATTTTTATCCCGTCCGAGCCGGGTTGGTACATGCTTTCCGCCGATTATTCGCAAATTGAACTGAGGGTGCTGGCCCATATTTCCGGCGATGCCAATTTGCAAAAAGCGTTTAAGGAAGGCAAAGACATTCATACGCAGACAGCGATGGATGTTTTCGGCGTGGCGGAAGATGAAGTGACCAGCCTGATGCGCCGTCAGGCTAAAGCCGTCAACTTCGGGATTTTGTACGGGATCAGCGGGTACGGACTTGCTCAGGGCCTCGATATCCCGCAAAAAGAAGCGCGGGAATTTATTGAGCGTTATTTTGAAACGTACCCTGGGGTGAAAAAGTATATGGATTCGATTATCGCCCAGGCGAAACAGGAAGGCTATGTGACCACTTTATCCGGACGCCGCCGCTATTTGCCCAAAATCCATTCCCGCAATTTCGGGGAGAGAAGTTTTGCCGAGCGGACGGCGATGAATACTCCGATTCAGGGGACGGCAGCGGATATCATTAAGATCGCCATGGTTCGCCTTGACCGGCAGATCCGGGAGCGCGGGTTGAAAGGACGCATGCTGCTTCAGGTTCATGACGAACTGATTTTGGAAGTGCCGGAAAGCGAGCTGCCTGCGATGCAAGAACTCGTCCGGGATGTGATGGAACACGCTCTTGAACTGTCGGTTCCGCTTGTGGTTGATGTCAATTGCGGGAAAAACTGGTATGAAGCGAAGTGACAGGAGGAAACAGCGTTGCCGGAGTTACCAGAGGTAGAGACTGTACGCAGAACATTAAACAAACTTGTTGTGGGGAAAACGATTTGCGATGTGACGGTTCATTTGCCCCGTCTGATCCGGGAGCCCGCAGATGTCGAGCTGTTCAGGAAAGAGTTGGTCGGAACGACGATCACGGAAATCGGGCGCCGGGGCAAATTTTTGAAGATCGTTTGCCCGCCATGGGTTCTTGTTTCTCATTTGCGCATGGAGGGTAAATACCGGTTGGCCAGGCAAAATGAGCCGTATGAGAAACACACGCACGTGATTTTTCACTTCACGGACGGAACGGAACTGCGCTATCGTGATGTGCGGCAGTTTGGAACGATGCATTTGTTCCCCGCGGGAGAGGAAGAACAGCATCTTCCTTTGAAAAAACTGGGGCCCGAGCCGCTGTCCGATCAGTTTACACTTGAATGGTTTCAAGCGGCGTTGACGAGGCGGATGACCAAAATCAAAGCCGTTCTTTTAAATCAAGAATTTCTGGTCGGGCTCGGCAATATTTATGTGGACGAGTCGCTGTTCTCAGCCGGAATTCATCCGGAGAGGCCGGCCTCTTCCTTGTCGGCGGCCGAGGTGGAGCGTTTGTACCACAGTATAAAAAAGACATTGTCCGAAGCGATAAAATCAGGAGGTTCTTCGGTTCGCTCTTATGTCAACGGCGAGGGCGAAATGGGGATGTTTCAGCTCCAGATTCAAGTGTACGGGCGGAAAAATGAGCCTTGTCTGCGCTGCGGCAACGCGATTGAGCGGATTGTGGTAGCGGGACGGGGCACTCACTTCTGTCCGGAATGCGAAAAATAACACATGCTTGAGCCCTTCATCATAAGATAGGATACGCAACAGCCTACTGAGATGAGGGGTGACGGTGATGTGGCATATATTTTCGATCATCGGGATTGCCTTTGCACTTAGTTTGGACAGCTTCGGAGCCGGTACGACATATGGAATGCGAAAAATTCGTATCCCGTTGCTATCGACCGTGATTATTGCCGGATGTTCCGGGGCTGTTATTTACTTGTCGATGGTCGTGGGAAAATGGATCGCTGTCTGGCTGGCGCCCGCAGTCACCCATTTTGTCGGTGCTTTTATTTTGATTTTGCTCGGAAGTTATGCACTGTACCAGGGAGACAAAAATAAACTTGAGATGAAAAATGGAACGGGTGCAAGGCAAAATCCCGCCATCATGGAACCCAAAGTATGGACGATTAAAATCCGCCAGCTCGGGCTCGTCGTGCAAATCTTGAAGACACCCCTTGCCGCGGATCTGGATAATTCGGGCTCCATCTCCAGTTCGGAAGCGTTGTTGCTGGGGGCCGCCCTGTCACTGGACTCGTTTGGCGCCGGATTGGGAGTGGCGTTGGCCGGCTTTTCACCTTTGCCGACAGCGGCGGTGATCATGGTGATGAGCGCATTTTTTTTGCGGCTGGGCATCTGGCTCGGTTTTTCCTATGCCGGGCGCTTTAACCAGCGATTCGTGGCTTATGCGCCCGGATTGATTTTGATCGTATTGGGATTGCTTCGTTTTTTTTAGAGGGGCGATGATGAGATGTTGCTTGGACTTACAGGGAGTATTGCCACCGGCAAAAGCACCGTGGCTGAAATGTTGAAAAGGCGTGGCGCCGTCGTGGTTGATGCCGACCAGGTCGCCCGGAAAGTGGTGGAACCGGGGAGTCTTGGCCTGAACCGGATCAAAGAGACTTTCGGCAGCGAAATGTTGACAGCGGACGGGCAGCTGGATCGTGCGAAACTGGGGGAACTCGTATTTGCTGATGAGGAAGCGAGATTGCGTCTGAATGCTCTGTTGCATCCGCTGATTATGGATGAGATGAAACGGATGACGGCGGAAAGTCTGGACAAAAACCCGAAAAGCATTGTTATTTGGGATGTTCCGCTCTTAATAGAAGAAAATTTGACACAATTTGTTGAACAAGTTATTGTGGTATATGTACCTCAAGCGATTCAACTGAAAAGGCTGATGGAGCGGAATCACTTGACGAAAACGGAAGCGATCAAACGGATGCAATCCCAGCTCAGTATCGAAGAAAAGAAAAAGGTGGCCGATTATATAATTGACAACAGCGGATCTCTGGAAGAAACAGAAAGACAGGTTGATCAGTTATGGAGATATCTAACATTAAAAAGTGGATCAGACCAGCCGTAGATGCCTTGCCTTCCAAACGAGTCCTTTTGATCGCCTTTGTGCTGTTATTGATTTTTTTGCTTGTGGCATCTCCACTCTTTAATCGTTTGATGTATCCGCTGAGGTATGAAGAAAACATCTTTAATAGCGCTCAAAATACGGGAGCCGACCCCTTTTTGATCATGGCGATCATCCGGGCCGAAACCCAGTTTGACCCGGACGGTGAATCGCGTGTCGGAGCTCAGGGGCTGATGCAACTGATGCCGGGAACGGTGGATGATATTGTGAAACGGGGCGGTTTTTCCCCGGGAATTGTGAACTACATCAAAGACCCGGCGATCAATATTCAGCTGGGCAGCTGGTATATTGCTTCCCTGACGGAAAGGTACCATGGAAACAAAGTGGCGGTCATGGCCGCTTATAATGCCGGTCCGGGGAAAGTGGACCGCTGGCTTAAAAATGGGACTTGGGATGGAACAAGCCAGCACGCATCGCAAATCCCTTTCTGGGAAACGCGTAATTATGTCCAGCGCGTCAGCTTCTACTATGAAAAATATAAGCAGTTATATAATGACCGTTATGAAAATTACCTGCAAAAACAAAAAAATCACAGGCAAAATTGAGAAAACCCATTCCGCTGTGGAATGGGTTTTATGTTTGTCTGTTGCAAAATGTGACATACTGATTATAATAATAAGAGGGAATTGGTATGTAACATATGGTGGAAGGAGATTATCTTTATGGCAATTCGCATCGCGATAAACGGTTTCGGTCGGATCGGGCGCATGGTTTTTCGCCGGTTGATTCAGAATTCAATGGTGAAAGTGGTCGCAATCAATGCCAGTTATCCGCCGGAAACGATTGCCCATCTGATTAAGTACGACACCATCCACGGGATGTTTGATAAAGAAGTGACCCCCAAAGAAGACGGACTGATCGTTGATCATCAATTCATTCAACTGGTAAACAACAGGGACCCGGAACAGCTTCCCTGGTCTGAGCTGGATATCGATATCGTGGTGGAAGCGACCGGGAAGTTTCGCGACCGGGAAGGGGCGTCCAAGCATCTGAAGGCCGGAGCGAAAAAAGTGATTATCACGGCACCGGGCAAGGATGAAGATGTGACCATTGTGATGGGGGTTAATGAAAGAGTTTACAACCCCGGAGAGCATCATATTATCTCCAACGCATCCTGTACGACCAACTGTCTGGCGCCTGTAGCCAAGGTATTGCACCAAGCGTTTGGCATTGAATACGGACTGATGACCACTGTTCATTCCTATACCAACGATCAAAAAAATCTGGATAATCCGCACAAAGATCTGCGGCGGGCGCGGGCATGTGCCCAATCGATCATCCCGACGAAAACGGGTGCTGCCAAAGCGCTGGGTCTGGTAATTCCGGAATTGAAGGGACGATTGAACGGATTTGCGCTGCGGGTGCCGACTCCCAACGTTTCTGTTGTCGACCTGGTCGCCGATTTGCAGAAAAAAGTAACAGCAGATGAAGTAAACGCAGTACTGAAACAAGCAGCGGAAACGACGATGAAAGGGATTCTGGCTTACACCGAGGAACCGCTGGTCTCGTCGGATTTTAACGGAAATGATCATTCCTCGGTCATCGATGCCCTTTCCACCATGGTAATCGGAGAAAAGCAGGTAAAAGTGCTGGCCTGGTATGACAACGAGTGGGGATATTCCTGCAGGGTTGTGGACTTGGTCGAATATGTCGGTGAACGGCTCCTGGCGGCGAAAAAGGTGACCGCATAAGCAAACTCCTGAAAAAACAGGAGAATTTGAGGCTGTCGGTAAAATGAAGAAAACGGTGTTGGAAAGTTGGCAGGATCAGCGCCAAGTGTTCGATGGAAGAGGACGGGTTTTTTTCGGCAGCGACGATGGGCCAGGGAGCTTGGAAAAATATATCGAGGTCTCACAAATTTCAACTTTTTATTGCGTAAACAAGCGGAAATTCCCCTGAAAAATTCAGGGGAATTTCTTATCTTTTAATTGGGATGTAAATGTCAAACATATTGTCCGGAGCATCGAGCGAGTGGGTGACCGGCGTATAGCGATGGTCATAAACCTCCAGCCCCAATGTGCTGTGATCCTTGCGATAACCCATCTTTTCGATCCATTTCCATGCGCGTTGATAGGTTGCCGGAACATTGCGAATCGATCCTCTATGGGTAAAAACAGCGTACCGCTGAGTTGGAACCGTCAACGCCAGCATTCCGTCGGGTACATTTTCCGCTTCGGATACTTCAACGGCAATATAGCAGGTGAAATCGGTGACACGGTCATGGCAAGGACAGACAAAAGAGCCCGGTTTCACTTGGTGCGGAATTTCGTGTATCCTTTTTACAAACTGTTCCCACAGTTTCGGAATCTCACGTGACAAGGTATAGGGTCCTGTCCAACCGATCCCGACCACTTGGAAAGAGTCTTTGGTTAAAATTCGACCTTGCATGTGGCCCCCCTTGGTGAAGGAAAAGGAATCTATGTTCTTGTTGATATTGTAAAGGAAAATTCAAAAAGTAACAAGTAAGAAGCGGTTCTTTTCCCGATAAACTTAATCCGCTATGATAAAGTTATTGGATTTGGTAAAAGGATGAGAAATAGAGAGAAGGACGCTGGAGGGATCGTGTGAACGCTTTGCTTCGTAAGCGGCTGAAGGGAATTGCAATGGTGATTGTCGGCGGTTCCCTGTGGGGAATTTCCGGAACCGTGGCCCAAGTTCTGTTTCAACGATACGGTTTCCAGGCGGGAGGGCTTGTGACGATCCGTCTGCTGTGTGCCGGGATTCTCCTGTTGTTCTGGGCGGGGATGAAGAAACAGGGAATTTGGGCTGTTTGGAAAGATCCGCGGACCGGGTTGAAAATTCTTATTTTTGGTTTGATCGGGATGCTCGGAGTGCAATACAGTTACTATGCCTCGATTCAATCGGGCAATGCTGCGACTGCGACGCTTTTGCAGTATCTCGGCCCGGTTTTCATCACCGTGTATATGGCGCTGAAAATAAGGCAACTCCCGGGGAAAAACGATATAGTTGCGCTTGTGCTGGCTATGCTCGGCACGTTTTTGCTGGTAACCAATGGTTCATTAAAAGGGCTGACCGTACCGCTCCCCGCGGTTTTATGGGGGCTTGTGTCCGCACTGACCGCCGCTTTTTACACCGTTTACCCCGGACGATTGATTAGCCGCTTCGGTTCGGTTGTCATCGTCGGGTGGGGGATGCTGGTCGGGGGGATCGGCATGGGGCTGGTCAATCTGAATGCCCCGGGGAGGATAAAAGCCGATATGATGACGCCCCATGTACTGGCATTGGTCGGTTTTGTGGTCATATTTGGCACGCTGCTCTCTTTTTATCTGTATCTGGACAGCCTTCGTTATTTATCTCCGGATGAAGTGGGAATTCTGGGCAGCGCCGAACCTTTGTCGGCGGCGGTGATGTCGGTTTTTTGCTTTCATCATATTCCCGGAGCGTTTGAGTTGGCGGGAGGACTTTGCATCATTTCCACTGTTGCGATTTTGTCACGCAAAAAAGAGGAAAAAGTGGTCCCGATGGATCAGAAAACAGTGGTGTGAAGTAGTCGGGCCGATGCGAGCAGATTACGGATGTGAATAGAATAAACGGTCATAAAACTTCGGGTGTGTTATGGGATCAAAATCGGAATGAAGGGGAGAGTATCTTTGAAATGTCCAATTTGTGGCAATAACGGCAGCCGGGTTCTTGATTCACGTCCCGTTCACGATGGGCGGGCCATCCGGCGCCGGAGAGAATGCGAAAAGTGTGAACAGCGGTTTACCACCTTTGAAATGGTGGAGGAGCAACCTCTGATCGTGATCAAAAAAGATGGCAGCCGTGAGGAATTCAGCCGTGAGAAGCTGTTGCGGGGGCTGATTCGCGCGTGTGAAAAAAGGCCGGTTCCGCTGGCCAAGTTGGAGTCGCTGGTGGCCGAGATCGAAAGCCGCTTGCGCCAGGCCGGTTCGGCGGAGGTTCCTTCAAAGGAGATCGGTGAAATGGTGATGGAGCGCCTGGTGGATATTGATGAAGTGGCTTATGTCCGCTTCGCCTCTGTCTATCGCCAATTTAAGGATATCAACGTTTTTGTCAATGAACTGGAAGATTTGCTCAACCGTTCGCGCCGCGCCCTGCAGGAAGAAAAAAAGCGTCAATCCTGACCTGAAAAACCGGGAGGGCGGCGGTGTCCTGCCGGCTGATCTGCAACACATTTTCGCAAAAAACGTTTGATCCCTCGTCTGTATGAACCGGAAAAGCATCCTTGGCAGATGCCGGATCACCTGATAAAATGGTACAGCGTTTCGGGGTTTTTGTAAGTAGAGGGGGACTGACGATGTCATTTTTTTGGAAAGATCTCGGCTGGCGATGCCGTACGCACCGTCCGCTTCACACCGCCGATTCGCTTTGCCTGCTTCATCTGTACCAGCCGATTGTGGGCACGACGGCGATCTCTCTATACATGACGCTTTATTATCAAGTGCCGGTTCATCGTGCCGGTTTTTCCGATTTTCACAGCCATTCTTATTTGCTTAATCTCTGTCGGCTTACATTTGACCAACTTTTGGAATCACGCTATTTGCTCGAAGGAGTCGGTTTGATTTCCACCTTCGAAATCAAAGATCAGGAGCACGGCCATTTTTATGAATATGAGCTGATCCCGCCTCTCACTCCGGCTAAATTTTTCCAAAGCGATGTTCTCAGCTTCGCGTTATATAACCAGATCGGCAAAGAGCGTTTCTTGGCGATGAAAGATTGGCTGACTGGCGGACAGGAAAAGGAAGAGAAGAATCAAAACACGTTGACGGTCAATCTCACCCGTTCATTTCAGGAAGTATTTAAAAGCCTTTCTCCGGCTGAGTTGGCGCGGGCCGCGGAGTTGGGGAAAGAGGCGGTCGGGCCGGTTGCAAAGATCGATGAGAGCTTGCATGAAGGAAAGTGGCCGCAATTGGATGGCCCGGACGATGGTTTTGCCCTGATAAAAATGAGACTTTCATCCTTGGTTGATGAAAATGCCTGGACAGATGAATTAAAAAGGGAATTGAGAGAGATTTGCTTTTTGTATCAGCTCGATGACTGGGATCTCCTGAAGGCATTGCAAAATCCTTATGTTACGAGAAATGGGCAGATCGACACAGATCGGCTGCGCTCCTATATAAAAAGCGAATACCGGTTGCGGTTTGGCGACAATCCGGTCGTAACCCGCAAGCCGCTGAAACCGTCAACCAGCACCGACGAAACTCCGGAGGCCCCGAAGAGCCATGACGAAGCGTCTCTGTCGGAAGAGGAGAAGCATTTTAAGCAACTGGCCCAAATTTCCCCATTGGAATTGCTTTCCTATTATCATAAGGGAACGCGGATTCCCGACAGCGATGTGGAATTGGTGGAAAGGCTTATTCGCCAATATGGTTTGCCGCCGGCAGTGATTAACGTCCTGCTGGAATATGTGCTGCTGAAATATGATTATAAATTGCCGCGCAATCTCGTCGAGAAAATTGCCGGCCAGTGGAAACGGCTGGGGATTGAAACTATACAGGATGCCCTGAAGCAGGCTCGGAAGGAAATATGGGAACCAAAACGGAAAAAGACGCGTCTGAAGGGACAGGCCAAACAGGAGGAGAAGTTGCCGCAAATGCTGAAAAAGCAATTTGAAGCGGAGGCCGTTTCCGCAGAATCACCGGCGCAGCAGAGGGAAACGGAGGACAGGCAGGCACAAATCCGGGCAAAGCTTCGTTTAATGAACGAAAAATTTAGCGCTGCGCAAAAAGAAAATAAGAATACTCCCTGAGCAAATCACGGGGAGACCGATGGATGATACTTCTCGGAATTTGTGATCACAAAAAAATAATAAAAACAATTGCAATCCATCTTTCCCCGTGTTATAATCTCTTTTGTCAGCCAATCAAATAGCTTTGTTTGGTTCGGTAGCTCAGTCGGTAGAGCAGAGGACTGAAAATCCTCGTGTCGGCGGTTCGATTCCGTCCCGAACCACCATCTTGCGGAAGTGGCTCAGGGGTAGAGCATCGCCTTGCCAAGGCGAGGGTCGCGGGTTCGAATCCCGTCTTCCGCTCCATTTTTTATAAGCCGGGGTGGCGGAATTGGCAGACGCACAGGACTTAAAATCCTGCGGTGGGTGTACTACCGTGTCGGTTCGAGTCCGACCCTCGGCACCAGGTCCAAGTCCTTCCGCCCGGAAGGTTATTTTTTTGCCTCCGTTTGATTGACGGGGGCTTTTTGTTTTGATTGACGGGTGAACGGCTTCTGGCGTACAATGAAGTAAAATGAGAACGATTATCAATTGATGGAGCGAAAAGAGGGGAAACGGATGGAACTTTTTGAAGCGATTCGCACAAGGCGGAGTATCGGCAAGGTCAAGCCGGACCCGGTGCCGAAAGAGAAAATCGAAAAAATGCTGGAAGCGGCGACGTGGGCTCCGAATCATCACCGGACTGAGCCGTGGCGCTTTTTGGTTCTGACGGGGGAAGGCCGGAAGCGTTTGGGCAATGTGATGATGGCCGTGGCGAACGAAAAGAACGAGGAACTCTCGCCGGCGGAAAAAGAGGAGCAATTACGGCGTGAATTGAACAAGGCGTTTCGCGCTCCGGTGGTAATCGTGGTGGTCGCTTCTCCTGCCGACCGTCCCAATGTGCTTGAGGAAGAGGAGCTGGCGGCTTGTCATGCGGCTGTGCAAAATATGTTGCTCGCCGCGCATGCGCTTGGTTTGGGAGCCGTTTGGCGAACCGGAAAAGCGGCATATCATCCGGCGGCCAGACAGGAATTTGCACTGGCAGACCATGAGAAAATCGTCGGCTTTGTTTATACCGGTTATCCGGATCTCCGGCCTCCTGCCGCAAAACGGACCCCGTTTGCTGATAAAACCACCTGGATCGGATAGTTGCCGTTATCCCTGGCTATGACAATTTCCCGTCATTTGTGATACGATAAACAAGGTAATCTCATTCGGGTATGTTGATACCGATACAGGATATCCGTTCAACACGCCTGAATCAAATGATTGTCCGACCTGGTCAGGGAGGGTGAGAATATATGACGAAGATCGATTCCATATTGGAACGGGCATTGGCCGGTGAGCGTTTGGGATTGGAAGATGGGATCGCATTATGGGAAAGCGACGAAATCGAAAAAATGGGCCGGGCCGCTGACCAGATCATGAAGAAGTGGCATCCCGAGCCGGTAACTACATTTGTGATCGGGCGAAATATCAATTATTCCAATGTCTGCGATACTTACTGCCGTTTTTGCGCTTTCTATCGCGCGCCGGGGTCTCCGGAAGGGTATGTGTTGCCCAATGAGACGATTTTTCAAAAGATCCAGGAGACCGTTGATGTAGGAGGGACGGAAATCCTGATGCAAGGCGGAACAAATCCGGATTTGCCGTTCGAATATTATACTGATTTGCTCCGTGAGATCAAAAAGCGATTTCCCGGCATTACGATGCACTCCTTCTCACCGGCGGAAATTCTCAAAATGAAGGAAGTATCCGGATTATCACTGGAAGAAGTGATTCGCCAGCTCAAGGAAGCCGGCCTTGATTCGCTTCCGGGCGGCGGGGCTGAGATTCTGGATGATGAGATCAGAAGGAAAATCAGCCGTTTGAAAGGGTCTTGGCGTGACTGGATGGATGTGATGCAGACAGCGCACCGGGTTGGCATGCATACGACCGCGACGATGGTGATCGGATTTGGTGAAACCTACGAACACCGTATTAACCATTTGCTTCGCATCCGGGAAGCGCAGGACGAAACCAAAGGCTTCCTCGCTTTCATCGTCTGGACGTTCCAGCCGGATCATACCAATCTGAAACGGGAAAAACTTCCGCCGGAAGAGTATCTGAAAGCGGTGGCGATTGCCCGGCTGATGTTGGATAATATCCCTAATTTCCAATCTTCTTGGGTGACGATGGGGCCGGAAATCGGCAAGTTGTCGCTCCAGTATGGCTGTAACGATTTTGGCAGTACGATGATTGAAGAAAACGTGGTGTCAGCTGCGGGAACGACACATAAAGTGAATACCAATCTGATTTTGCGCCTGATCCGGGAAGCAGGAAAAATCCCCGCCCAACGCAATACCAAATATCAAATTTTGCATGTGTTCGGGGAGAACGAGACTGCCGCCCGCGATTTTGTCATGCAGAATTAGCGAGAACACCACAAAAACCTTGGTCAGAGTATATTCTGATCAGGGTTTTTTTCTTTGGTAATTTATTTTATAAATAATAAAACTGTTCTTGTGAAATGGATTTTATTATAAAACTTTGATATTTTTAAGAAGGTTGTATGGAACTTTTTACATATTGGCATTCTTGGAGGAGGAGAAACAGTGCAAGGAAAAACGCATGTGGCTATCGGAATCGCCACAGGAGTGGGACTGGCCTGTTCATCCGGGAGTGATGACGTAGCCGAACTCAGCTTGACAATTGTGCTGTCGGGATTCGCTTCGCTTCTGCCGGACATTGATGAAGACGGGAGTCTGATCAATAACTTTATCTTTCCCTCATTGAAGCGAACCTATCGTTCCTTTGCGTTAGCGGCATTGGGGGTGATTATGGCTGCGCTTTATTTTGTGAAAGGATTGCCGTTGTGGGTTCTTCTCATTGGCATTTATGCAGCCGGGGTGGCTTATGTTCCTCATCGGACGGTTACCCATTCGGTTCTGTCGGTATTCTACGTTGGCTGGGTTACGTACCTGATTTCGCCCCCGTATGTATTTGCAGTGGTCATGGGCTATTTGTCCCATTTATTTGCGGACACATTAACCACGGCCGGTGTACCTTATTTGTGGCCTTATCATAAAAAATTCAATCTGAAAAAACTGGGGATTCATATTAAAAGCGGGGGAAAGGAAGATCATCTGATCGGCACGTTATCGCTGGTTTTGGCTGCAATCGGATTTGTTTATCTGGTCGGCCATATTTTTTATCAGCAGGCGGCTTCATCGGGCTGGTTTTAAACCGCTGTTGCAGGTCGGGGCAGGGTGTTGCCCTTGACCTCTGCCAGGAGGTAAACTTGGCAGATGGTTTAAGCCGCAGACGTGAAAGAAGAGTTCCCCGTTTGTATAAGGGGGACCAAGCGCCATTCATATGTGAATCACAAACTTAGAAAAAATATCGCAGGTGATTAAGGGATGATGGAGAGAACGATCGTTGGAAAGCTTATCCTCCGGATACCCAATGGATCTTATTTTATGTAGAAGGATATGAGGGATTCTATGGAATTCGTCCAATACCAATGAAAGGGTCCTGTTCGATTTATGAAGCGAAGTTACAAGATCTGGGGTTTGACTTCTCATCTGTTCGTTACTTTGATCCAACCGAACTGGATGATGGTGAAATGGAAGAATTTGACGAATGCGCTGAAGAATATTTGTACGAGTGGTTCTCAGACCGGTTTTTGGAAGCAGGTGGAGATTCATTTCCTCTTCCTTGTTACCTGCAATTCCATGATGGCGGGAGGCGTTTTAACATGAAAACGAAACAATGGACAGAAGAATAAAAATTGTTATTATTCAATCCGGCTCTTTTGTGCGCTGTCCGCCTTGCCGGCTGCATCCAAATTCCCCCGGCTTAAATGTGATACACCGAAGGAAATGGCGCGTTCCATGCTTGTGGCGGGAGGCAAGATTGACCGGCTGTTGCGACAGGGTTTTCTGTAAAGCCGGGCGATTTGTGTATACAGATTCCCGCAATCCCATATATTGTTATTAAGCTTTTGCCGAAAGGGGGAATTGGGTGAATTATTTAATTTCCGTTCGCTTTCATGACCGAAAAAAAGTACTGCGCTTGCGGCCCTATCTGCAAAATCTGTTGGCCGAACGCCGTTGTTCGTTGACGTTGGCGGAAATTGAAGGAAGACATTTTTTTTGGTTCCAATTTCCGCCGGGACGTGAAGAAGAAATAAGAAAAAAAGTGGGTTGGGCCGTGGCGCGCTACATATGCGATCAGATTGAACCGGACCTGATCAATTGGATGATCCGCCGGTATGATCCTTTTCGTTCGCATGAAGAGGTCGGGAGAATCAGGCGGGAGGTGTTCAGGCAACTGAAGTCGAGCGCCTGGGAGTACAAGAAATCCGTCTACGCTGACCGCAGGGAGAAATTGGCGGAACAAGTGGAATGGTACTTGCGGGAGAATTGCCGGCTGGCTGTTGACGGTTATGTGCGCTTTCGCATGAAAGGACATTTCCGCGTACTGGCCTCCTGTGTCAAAGAAGCAGTCGCCTCCTATCGCCTTGATCAGGAATATAAGGAATTTATCCGTCTGTTGCGCCAATTTGTTCAACTCCAAGTTCCCAAGGTTCCCTTGATTCATGTTGTTCACCAGGCGGATGGCGGGTTTCGGCTGCTGTTGGCAGACGGCCGGACGCTTCCGCAAAAAGAATTGAATGAATGGGGGTATGAAGGATGGGAAACTCCTTTTTCCAATGAGGATTATATTCTGGGCGCCTTGCTGACAGCCGTGCCTGAACGGGTGGTCGTACATACGGAACAACGGCATGAAAATGTGATCCGCACCCTGCTGCAAATCTTTAAAGGCCGCATTATGCTTTGTGATGGTTGCAGCCGGTGCAAACCGGCAGTAAAATGGGGAGAAGATGCTTGACTAAAATGCGGGGAAATGAGTATAATACATAAAAATTTCAATTTTAGCGGCAATGCGAAGGACACGAGCAGTTTTCCATGGTTTCAGAGAGCGGGGGTCACCGGCTGCAAACCCCTGTACCCGCTGGGAAGGTGCTTACCCCCTTCAAGCTGCAACGGGGAACGCGGAAGTTTGCCAGTATCCGTTGCCGGCAACACACCGTTATTGTGTTGGAGGATTCCGTTGGTTTTCTTTTTGTTTGCAACGGGATTGAAAAAGGGTGGAACCACGACAGCAACGCTCGTCCCTTTCCGGGGATCGGGCGTTTTTTATTTTTTCCTATACTGAAGGAGGAGAAGCAAAATGGAAATGGCAGTGAAATTGCCTGACGGTTCGATTCGCCAATACGACCGCCGGGTGACTGTAAGCGACGTGGCGGAATCGATCAGCAAAAGTTTGCTCAAAAAAGCGGTGGCGGGAAAAATCGACGGAAAAGTGGTCGATTTGAACCGGGAAGTTCCCGACGGCGCCCAGGTGCAAATTCTGACGCTGGAAGACAAAGACGGAGTCGAGGTATACCGGCACAGTACGGCGCACTTGCTGGCACAGGCTTTAAAACGGCTTTACCCTGACGTGAAACTGGGAATCGGTCCGGTCATCGAAGACGGCTTTTACTATGATGTCGATTTGCCGGTGCGCCTGACGCCGGAAGACTTTCCGAAGATCGAGGCGGAGATGAACAAGATCGTCAAAGAGAATCTGCCGATCGTCCGCAAAGTGGTCAGCAGGGAAGAAGCGATCCGCCTTTACGAAAAAGTGGGAGACCATTTGAAACTGGAGATTATTCGCGACCTGCCGGAAGATGCCGTGATCACCATTTATGAGCAGGGAGAGTTTTTCGATCTCTGCCGCGGTCCGCATCTGCCGTCGACGGGGAAAATCAAAGCCTTCAAATTGCTCAGTGTGGCCGGGGCGTACTGGCGCGGCGATTCCGACAACCAAATGCTCCAGCGCATTTACGGCACGGCCTGGCCGAAAAAATCGGAGTTGGAAGAGTACCTGCATTTTCTGGAGGAAGCCAGAAAACGGGATCATCGCAAACTGGGGCGTGAACTGAAGCTGTACATGTTCTCCGAAGAGGCTCCGGGGATGCCGTTCTACCTGCCGAACGGGATGACCCTGCGCAATGAGTTGGAGCAGCTTTCACGCGAAATGCAAACCAAAGCGGGATACAAAGAAGTGCGCACGCCGCTCATGATGAATCAGCGCCTTTGGGAACAATCGGGCCACTGGGATCATTACCGGGAAAACATGTACTTCACCGATGTGGACGAAGCCACATTTGCCGTCAAGCCGATGAATTGCCCCGGGCACATGCTGATCTTTAAAAATGAGATTCGCTCTTACCGTGATCTCCCGCTCCGTCTGGCCGAGTTCGGGCAAGTGCACCGCCATGAGTTGTCGGGCGCTTTAAACGGAATGTTGCGCGTTCGAACGTTTACCCAGGATGATGCCCACATTTTCGTGCGCCCGGACCAGATCGAAGAAGAAGTGATGAATGCGCTGAAACTGATTGACCAAATTTATTCTGTTTTCGGATTCCCTTATTCCGTTGAGCTTTCCACCCGTCCGGAAGATTCGATGGGATCCGATGAATTGTGGGAAAAAGCGGAGTCCGCTCTGAAAAGCGTGTTGGACCGCGCCGGAATCGACTACCGGATCAATGAAGGGGATGGCGCCTTCTACGGTCCGAAAATCGATTTCCACATTCGTGACGCCCTGAAACGCAGCCATCAATGCGCCACAATTCAGCTCGATTTCCAGATGCCGGAGAAATTCGATCTCTCCTACATCGGCGAAGATAATGAACGGCATCGGCCAGTGGTGATTCACCGCGCCATTTACGGTTCCATCGATCGGTTTATCGGCATTCTCGTCGAACACTACGGCGGTGCCTTCCCGCTTTGGCTGGCGCCGGTTCAGGTGCGCGTGATTCCGGTTTCCCGCGATTATAATGAATATGCCCGAAAAGTGACGGATGAATTACAAAGAGCCGGCATCCGCGTCGAACTGGATGCGCGTGACGAGAAGGTCGGCTATAAAATCCGTGAAGCTCAGGTGCAAAAAGTGCCGTACATGTTTGTCGTCGGGGAAAAAGAGCTGAATTCCGGAACGGTAGCCGTCCGCAAGCGCACCGAAGGGGATCTCGGCGCCAAACCGCTGGATGAGGTAATCCGTGAGCTGAAAGAGGAGATCGGCGAAAGAAGATAAAGTCACCGCACAGGCAGGTTGTAGGCCAATCCGCTCGGAGTGCCCTTGCCTTCAATGGGCATAAAGGGGCTTCGCAGGATGAGATCAGGACTCGCTTGACAGCAGGGATATTTTTCGATACCCTGTTGTCTGTCTGTGATCGTGAAACGGCGTAAGCTTGACATTTCCTGTTAGCGTATGATACGATATCTTCATCATGCAAGAAGAAGCGCCCGCTTCTCACCTGATCGACGCTGTGTTGCTGTTGACAGGTCATTAGGAAACGGTTGAATTTCCTTGTGATAATGGGATTTAAATGCGGGCGTTTACTTGCGCCCGCATTTTTTTGTTTTCAATACTTTTCCGGAGGTGGCAGGTTATCAGCAAGGAACATCAGCACCAAGTTAATGAGTCGATCCGTGCTCGTGAGGTTCGCTTGATCGGAGTCGATGGGTCGCAGTTGGGGATTAAACCGCTCAGGGAAGCATTACGCTTGGCGCAGGAAGCGAATCTGGATCTTGTCAATGTCGCACCGCAAGCAAAGCCGCCTGTTTGCCGAATCATGGACTATGGCAAATACCGCTATGAGCAAAGCAAACGGGAGAAAGAAGCCCGCAAAAACCAAAAGATCATTCAGATTAAAGAAGTCCGTCTGAGTCCGTCGATCGAAGAAAATGATGTCCAAACCAAGCTGAACAACGTGAAGAAGTTCTTGCAAAAAGGGAATAAGGTGAAGTTGACCATCCGTTTCCGCGGACGTGAAATCACGCACCAGGAGCTTGGCCGCAGGATTTTGGATCGCATGGCGGACGAGGTGAAGGAGATCTCGGACATCGAGCGTCCGCCAAAGCTTGAAGGCCGTCAAATGATTATGATTTTAACACCGAAACAGTAGTTGCAAGGAGGATACACGCGATGCCAAAAATGAAAACCAAACGCGCTGCAGCAAAGCGTTTCAAAAAAACGGGAACAGGCAAAGTGAAACGCAACCATGCGTTTAAAAGCCACTTGCTCGAAGGAAAAACTGCCAAGCGCAAACGCAAGCTTCGCAAAAGCGCACTCGTTCATTCCGGCGATGTAAAACGGATTAAGCAACTGATCGCATATATGTAAGCAATTGATTAGAGACAGAAGTTACTTCAGGAGGGATTTATTGTGGCTAGAGTGAAAGGTGGTACCGTTACTCGCGCTCGTCGCAAAAAGGTACTGAAACTGGCGAAAGGTTATTTTGGTTCCAAACACCGTTTGTTCCGCACGGCGAAACAACAAGTGATGAAATCCTTGATGTACGCTTATCGCGATCGCCGTCAACGCAAACGCGATTTCCGCAAACTGTGGATTACCCGGATCAATGCTGCTGCGCGGATGAACGGTCTTTCCTACAACAAATTTGTCCATGGCTTGAAAGTGGCAGGTGTGGACATCAACCGCAAAATGCTGGCTGAACTGGCCGTCAGCGATCAAAAAGCATTTGCTGAACTGGTCAACGTTGCGAAAAACGCAAAGTAACCCAGACTCACAAAAAGGCTTTTTTCCGGCCCGGATTTCCCGGGAGGAAAAGGGCCTTTTTTGCATAAAAAACACTCTCTGTGGCGAGAGTGTAAGAGAATTAAGCTGTTTTTCGCTGCCAGTCGGGATCTTCTTCCACCGCCTGCGCATTGGAGGTGCGCAACGGGATTTCCCTGACCAAAAGCGCGATGAGAATCGCCATGAGCAAAATCAAGCCGGCAATGAAGAAAACATGGTGAATCGCGATGGTAAGCGCTCCCCTTGAGAATGAAACGATGGTGTCGAACACGGGAATGAGCGAACCGGGCAAACGGGAGCGAATCTGGATGAGCTGGGCTTGATCCATCAGCAGTTGCGGATTGCCGAGCGATGCGATTTTCTTCAGCATCTGCGGGGTTCTGGCCGCAGCGGGCAAATGGTGGCGGATATTGGCCATCAAGGTGCCCATCCGGCTTTGAATCGCTGTATTCATCACCGTTCCCATGATGGAAACCCCAACCGTACCGCCCATCTGGCGGAATAATTGGGAAGCGGAAGTGGCCACCCCGAGAAACCTGTAATCGACTGCATTTTGAATCGTCAGGTTGAAGATCGGGAAACTGCTGCCCAGCCCGATGCCGATCAACAGCATGCGCCAGGCGATTTGCCAATTGTCGGCGTTTTCCGTGAGGGTTGTCATACTGAATACGCCAAAGGCCATGATGACCAGCCCGGTAAGCGCAATCCATTTATACCGTCCGGTGCGGGTCACGATTTGCCCGGACCCGGTGCTGGCGAGCACCATGCCGAGGGTCATCGGCATCATGAGAAAGCTGGAATGGGTTGCCGACAGCCCCAGCACCCCCTGAATGAAGAAGGGGGTGTACATAATCGAACCGAACATGGCAAATCCGATCAAAAAAAGAGCCGCATTGGACAGGGAGAAAATGGATGTGCGAAAAAGGCTGAGGGGTAAAACCGGATTTTGTGCCGATCGTTCAATCAGCAGAAAAAGGATCAGGAAAGCGGCAGATCCGGCGAAGAGTCCGAGAATGACCGGTGATGTCCATGCATATCGCGTGCCGGCCCAGGAAAAGGCCAGCAGCAAGGGAATCATGGTGATCATCAGGAAAAGGGAGCCCAGGTAGTCGATTGAGACAGGCCCTTTTCTGGGAACGGACGGGAAAAGGAACCAGATCAAGACGAATGCGATAATGCCAAAGGGTAGGAAAATCCAGAAACACCAATGCCACGCCAAGTGATCCACGATATACCCGCCCAGGGCAGGCCCCAAAATGCTGGCCAGGCCAAACGATCCGCTCATGATTCCCTGCCAGCGCCCGCGTTCTCTGGGTGAAAACAGGTCTCCGACAGCGCTGAAGGCGGTGGACATCACCATCCCTCCGCCAAATCCCTGCAATCCGCGGAACAAGATCAATTCAAGAATTGTCGATGAAGTACCGCAAAGAAGTGACCCGATCACAAAGATGCCCAAGCCGATCAGGATAAATGGCTTCCGCCCATAGTTGTCTGACAGCCTTCCGACCAAAATCACGGTAATGCTCGAGGTGAGCATATAGATGGTGAACACCCACTGGAAATACTCCATTCCTTTCAGTTCGGCGATAATCCGCGGCATGATGTTTCCCACGATCGTTTGATTCAATGCCGCAAACAGTAAACTGGCAACAATCGCGACCATGATGGTCATCTTCTGCTTGGAGGATAAGTGTTCCACCGACTGGTAACCCCTTTTTGGAATGATTGAATGGTCAAGGGTCGACTGCTGTCATGATCCCGGACTGGAGCAAAAAGAGATTATCTGTTTATCTGTTTAACTTATCTTTTGCAGCAAAGTCAAAAGTGTTTCAATCTCTTCGGTGGTTAATTTTTCAAACTTACGGCGAAAATACTCCGATTTTTTATAAGACAATTCTTCAATTGTTTTTTTTCCGAGTTCGGATATGTGCAATTCCACCACCCGCTTATCCAGCTTGGAACGCTTTCGGTAGGCCAGGTTTTTCTTTTCCAGCTGGTCGGCGACATGGGTGATGTGGCTTACGGAAACATTAAATTCCTGTGCCAGCGCCGTCACGATTTGCGGGCTCTTTTGCTCCAATTGTTTTAAGACGCCAAACTCCGCTCCGTTAATTCGATCACCCCAGATTTCTGCCAAATCCCGTCGCAAATCACGCAAAATATGGCGAAAAACCTGTTCGAGTTCCAGACTCATTTCCAATCGGTCTGACATAAGAAAATCTCCTTAATTCATACAGTTGGATTCATAATACTAATGTTTAAGTAAGTGAAATAGTTTAACCATCATTATATCTTTTTTCGTTTATTCAGGCAATATAAATTTATTTATTAAAAATATTAATTTATCTATATAGAGCCGAGTGTGGAATTTGCCCAGTCAGGCAGGTTGATTTGCACGCAGGAAAATACCGTATTTCGTTCAGGAATGTTGGAGACCGAACGCTCATCCCGTTTCGGTCCGGCGTGAGCGCTTCTCCATCGACCCGGTCGGCAACTTACATTTACGAAAATAAGAGAGTGACATAAAAAAATATTTGATATAAACTGATATGAAAAAAAGTTTGCACCATCCAGGGAAGGTGATAAGATGCGAAGTGACCGAATCAAAAAAGGAATTGACCGGGCTCCCCACCGTGCATTGCTCCGTGCGGCCGGCGTCAAGGAAGAGGATTTTGGCAAACCGTTTATAGGCATATGCAACTCGTTTGTGGAAATTATTCCGGGGCACATCCACCTTAACCGTTTTGCCGAAATTTTGAAGGAAGCCGTACGGGAAGCTGGTGGCGTTCCGTTTGAGTTTAATACGATTGGTGTTGACGATGGGATTGCCATGGGCCATATCGGAATGCGCTATTCTCTGCCCAGCCGGGAAATTATCGCCGATTCGGTGGAAACGGTCGCGCTCGCCCACTGGTTTGACGGGCTGATCTGCATCCCCAATTGCGACAAGATTACACCCGGTATGATGATGGGCGCGCTCCGGGTTAATATTCCCACGATCTTCATCAGCGGTGGTCCAATGGCTGCAGGTGTGACGCCGGCAGGAGACAAAGTGGACCTCTCGTCCGTTTTTGAAGGCGTCGGAGCGTATCAGGCGGGGAAAATTGATGAACAGCAATTGGAAACCCTTGAGAAATTCGGTTGTCCGGGATGTGGTTCCTGTTCCGGCATGTTCACCGCCAATTCGATGAACTGCTTGGCCGAGGCGCTCGGGCTTGCTCTGCCGGGGAACGGAAGCATTCTCGCCCGGACTCCTGAGAGGGAAGAATTGGCGCGGCGCGCGGCACGGCAAATCATCCGCCTGATCGAAGCCGACCTCAAACCGCGGGATATTGTGACGGAAAAAGCGTTGGACAATGCCTTTATCCTGGACATGGCGATGGGCGGTTCCACCAACACCGTTCTGCATACGATGGCGATCGCCCATGAAGCCGGGGTGGAGTATCCGTTGTCCCGCATCAATGAACTTTCCAAACGCGTTCCCTATATTTGCAAGGTGAGCCCGGCCGGGCAGTGGCATATGGAAGACGTGGACCGCGCCGGCGGGATTTCGGCGATCTTGAATGAGTTAAGCCGCATCGACGGTTTGCTTCATCTCGACACGAAGACGGTGACACTGGGGACGCTTGGGGAAAATATCGCCGGAGCCGAAATAAAAGATCCCCGTGTGATCAAACGGGTGGAAGAGGCCCACAGCCAAACGGGAGGTCTGAAAATTTTGTACGGAAATCTTGCTCCGGATGGCGCAGTTATCAAAGCGGGAGCCGTTGATCCGTCAATCACGAAGTTTTCCGGCGAAGCCATTGTTTTTGAATCACAGGATTCCGCTTTGGCCGGGATCGCCTTGGGCAAGGTAAAACCGGGCCATGTGGTCATCATTCGATATGAAGGTCCCAAGGGCGGGCCGGGAATGCCTGAAATGCTTTCACCGACCTCGGCCATTGTTGGAATGGGCCTGGGCAAGGAAGTCGCGCTGATCACAGACGGCCGCTTTTCCGGAGCGACAAGGGGCATTTGCATCGGCCATGTTTCACCTGAAGCCGCAGAAGGCGGACCGATTGCTTTGGTTCAGTCGGGAGACCGGATTGAGATCGACTTGGAAAAAGGAACCCTTCATCTGGATGTCCATGAAGAAGAACTGGCTGCCAGACGTGCCCGCTGGCAAGCTCCGGACGTTCAGGTTTCCGGAAAATATTTGCGCCGGTATGCGAGTCTTGTCACTTCGGCCAATACCGGAGCTGTGTTAAGAGAGGTGTGACTTTTCTTCCGTTCCCTGTCGGGAGCGGATTATTAGAATTTTGTAAACGATTGCAAATTTGTAATAAAAAAATGAGAGAAACTGTGTTGACAGCTGTTTAGGATGATGACTATAATATCAGCTAAATAATCAAAATCTTTACCCGAGGGTTACAAGATTGAAGCTTCTTTATTTATCCGATCCAATATTTCCTCCAATAATTGCAGGGATTGCTTTTGCAATGCCGATTCGTCGGATAATTCGATAAGTTAAGACGATGAAAAGGACGATGGCAAGGAGGCGCGATACAGAGAGTCCGGGTTTGCTGAGACCGGAACCGCAGCCTTGTACATCTCTCACCTTGGAGTTGAGTGTCGAAAGGCGCTTTGCAGCGCTGAGTAGTACACTACCGGTTGTCCCGTTAACGGCAGGAGTATGGAGTTGATCCATACTCAGTGAGGTCGATTTTCGCGAGAAGTCGACAAAATTGGGTGGTACCACGAACCTGTTCGTCCCAATGAGCGCTGCTTGGCATGCGAGCAAAGGGCGGATCAGGTTCTTTTTATTTTTGCTTTTTTAAAAGGAGGAGAAATGCCAGTGGCTCCCCAGATGGAAACCCTGTCTGGTCAGTTAGTTGAGACGAAGGTTGAGGAGAGAAAGTTTACCGGGTCAGAAATCTTGCTTCGATGTTTGATCCAGGAAGGAGTCGAGGTGATTTTCGGTTATCCGGGTGGAGCTGTGTTACCGATTTATGATTCGCTTTATGATGGGCAGATCCGCCACCTGTTGGCCCGCCATGAGCAAGGTGCCATTCATGCGGCGGACGGTTATGCGCGTGCGACGGGGAAACCTGGCGTCGTCGTGGCCACTTCCGGTCCGGGAGCAACCAACCTGGTGACCGGGATTGCCACCGCGATGATGGATTCCGTTCCGCTGGTCTGCATCACCGGCAATGTGGATCAGTCCCTTTTGGGAACCGATGCCTTTCAGGAAGCAGATATCACGGGCATTACCATGCCGATTACAAAGCACAATTATTTAGTGCGCGATGTGAATGACCTGCCGCGGATCGTCAAAGAGGCGTTTACGATTGCGACTCAGGGCAGGCCGGGTCCGGTGTTAATCGACATCCCGAAGGACGTATCCAATGCGAAAGCCGCTTTTGAATATCCGGAAAGCGTTGAGATTCCCGGGTTTCATCCTTGGCGAACGCCCGGAAGGGAACAAGTCGAACAGCTTTACGAAGCCATTGCCGAGGCGAAAAAACCGCTGATTTTGGCTGGAGGCGGGGTTGTCAGCTCCGGTGCGGCGGGTGAATTGATCGCGTTTTCGGAAAAAACGGGCATTCCGGTCACGACCACTTTGATGGGCATCGGCGGTTTTCCCGGAACCCATCCGCATTGGCTCGGGATGCCGGGAATGCACGGGACTTATGCAGCCAATCACGCCCTGCTGGAGTGTGATCTTCTGATCGGGATCGGGGCGCGATTCGATGACCGGGTTACCATGGGGCGCATTGACAAGTTTGCGCAAAAAGCCAAAATCGCCCACATCGATATCGACCCGGCGGAAATCGGCAAAAATGTGCGGACCTACATTCCGCTGAACGGGGATGTCAAATCCGTGCTTCAGCTGATCAATCAGGAGGTTCCACGCAGTCGCTCAAACAAGTGGATGGATCAGCTGGATGAATGGAAGCAGCGGTTCCCTCTTCAATACAAAGAGACGGAAGATGGCCTGAAACCGCAATGGGTGATTGAGCAAATCTACCGCACGACTCAAGGGGAAGCGATCATTACGACCGATGTCGGACAACACCAGATGTGGGTGGCTCAGTTCTACCGTTTCCACCATCCGCGTTCCCTGCTGACCTCCGGTGGGCTGGGAACGATGGGATTCGGTTTTCCGGCAGCGATCGGGGCACAACTCGCTTATCCGGATCGGACGGTAATCGCAGTCGTCGGCGATGGGGGTTTTCAGATGACAGCGCAGGAGCTGGCCGTCGTTTCACTGGAAAATATCCCCGTGAAAGTGGCGCTCATCAACAATCAGTGCCTCGGCATGGTACGCCAGTGGCAGGAAATTTTCTACAAAAAGCGGTATAGCGAAGTCGATCTGGCTGGCAGCCCTGATTTTGTCACACTGGCGGAAGCCTATGGCGTAAAAGCCTGGCGGGCCCACACCAAAGACGAGGCGAAAAAATGCTGGGAAGAAGCTTTGGCCCACCCGGGACCGGCCCTCGTCGACTTTTGGGTTTCCCCGGAAGAGAATGTTTATCCGATGGTGGCGCCGGGATCAGGCTTGGATGAGATGGTAATGGGAGATGAGATCTAGATGAGGCATATCCTTTCCGTACTGGTAAACAATCAGCCAAGGGTGTTGGCCCGCGTTGCCAGTCTGATCGGGCAACGCAATTACAACATCGAGAGCATCAGCGTAGGAGAGTCGGAGAAAGAAGGCCTGTCCCGCATGATCATTATCACCGGCGGCGATCACCAGACATTGGAACAGGTAAGAAAACAATTGGAAAAATTGATTGATGTGATTAAGGTTGAACATTTGGAAAAAGAAAAGACCGTCGAAAGGGAGCTGCTTCTGATCAAAGTGGAAGCAACTTCGGCGGTGAGAGCCGAGATTTTCGGCATTGTCGAACCTTTTCGCGCCTCGATCGTCGATGTGAGTCCACAGTCGCTTACCATTCAGGTAACGGGCGAACCGGCGAAACTGGAAGCAATGGTTGAACTGCTGCGCCCGTACGGCATCATTGAGATTGCCCGCACCGGTGCGATTGCCCTGGAACGCGGTTTAAACAAGGTAAAAGCGACTGTTTGACCAATAAAAAAAGGACCAATTCTCTGAGGAGGAATGAAGATGGCACAAATGTTCTATGAGCATCATGCAGATTTGTCATTATTTTCGGAAAAAACAGTAGCGGTAATCGGGTATGGAAGCCAGGGGCATGCCCAGGCGCAAAATCTGCGTGACAGCGGGGTACACGTGATCGTGGGGCTGAGAAAAGGAAAGTCATGGGAAAAAGCCGAAGCCGATGGATTCCAGGTGTTTGAAGTGGATGAAGCGGTGAAACGGGCCGATGTGGTGCAGCTTCTGCTTCCTGATGAGCTTCAGGCCAAAGTATACAAGGAACAAGTGGAACCGCACCTGAAACCGGGATCTGCTCTCTTTTTCTCCCACGGTTTTAACATCCACTTCGGCCAGATTGTTCCGCCCGAAGATGTCGATGTGATTCTGGTAGCCCCCAAATCGCCGGGTCACTTGGTAAGACGGGTATATTGCGAAGGCTTCGGGGTTCCCGCCCTGATCGCGGTTCATCAGGATGCGACTGGCAATGCGCACGCGCTCGCTCTGGCTTACTGCAAAGGAATCGGTTCCACCAAAGCGGGAGTGATCCAAACGACATTTAAAGAAGAAACCGAAACGGATTTGTTTGGAGAGCAAGCGGTATTGTGCGGCGGGGTCAGCCAGTTGATCAAAAGCGGATTCGAGACGCTGGTTGAGGCCGGGTACCAGCCGGAAGTCGCCTACTTTGAGTGTTTGCACGAGTTGAAGTTGATCGTTGACCTGATGTATGAAAACGGCCTTTCCGGCATGCGTTACTCCATCAGTGACACGGCGGAGTACGGGGATTATGTGAGCGGAAAACGGGTTGTGGCTGAAAGCAGTCGTGAAGCGATGAAGCAGCTGTTAAAAGAGATTCAGGACGGAACATTTGCCCGCCGCTGGATTGAGGAGAATCAAACCGGCCGCAAGCAGTTTACGGCGATGAGAGAAGCGGAGAAAGAGCATGAGATTGAGAGAGTCGGAGCGAAGCTGAGAGAGATGATGGTATGGGTGAGCCAAAAAGAACCGATTCAACAATAAAGATAAATCATAAAGGAGGAAGCGGTTATGCGCACGATCACCATTTTTGATACAACCCTTCGCGACGGGGAGCAGTCGCCCGGTGTGAACCTCAGCCCTCGTGAGAAAGTGGAAATTGCCATCCAGCTGGAACGGTTGGGAGTAAATGTGATCGAAGCCGGGTTTGCCGCTTCCTCAGCCGGAGATATGCAAGCAGTGCGTGAGATTGCCAGCCGGGTGAAAAATGCTTCTGTTTGCAGTTTGTCCCGCTCGGTCAAGGGAGATATCGATCAGGCGTGGGAGGCGTTGCGCGCAGCCGAATCACCCTATCTGCACCTCTTTCTGGCAACCTCGCCAATTCATCGCGAGTATAAGCTCCGGATGAGCCGGGAACAGGTCATTGAGCGGGTGCGAGAAGCGATCCGGTATGCTAAACGGCTGTTTCCGATCGTTGAATTTTCATGTGAGGATGCGGGTCGAACGGAAATCGACTTTCTGGCCGAAGTAGTCCGGGAAGCGATTAAAGCGGGGGCAGGCGTGATCAATCTGCCGGATACGGTGGGGTATCTCACTCCGAATGAGTATGCGCAGATGTTCATGAATGTAAGAAAGGCCGTGCCTGAAGTGGAGCAGGTTCGTTTGAGCGCACACTGCCACGACGATCTGGGCATGGCGGTGGCCAACAGCCTGGCGGCGATTGAAGCCGGGGTCGACCAGGTGGAATGCACGATCAATGGAATCGGTGAACGGGCCGGCAATGCCGCGCTTGAAGAAATTGCCTTGGCGATCAAGACGCGGGAGCAGTATTACCAGCTGCAAACGACTCTCAATTTGCGGGAAATCCATCGCACCAGCCGCATGGTGAGCAAATTGACAGGCATGATGGTTCCTGGCAATAAAGCGGTGGTCGGTGCCAACGCGTTTGCACATGAATCCGGCATTCATCAGGACGGAATGCTCAAAAACAGGGAAACTTACGAGATCATGAGGCCGGAGACCGTCGGTCTGACGGAAAGCCGCCTTGTCTTGGGAAAACATTCCGGCCGGCATGCTTTCAGGGATAAGTTGTTGCAGTTGGGATATGAATTGAATGAAGAGCAATTAAATCAATTGTTCATCCGTTTTAAGGAACTCGCCGATCGCAAAAAGGATGTCGCGGACGAGGATATCGTTGCTTTGGTCGAGGAAAAAATGAGCGATGCAAAAGATGCTTATACACTTGAGTCATTGCTGGTCACCTGCGGGAGTCATTCGTTGCCTACCGCATCCCTTCAGATCAAGCGGGTTTCGGATGGTTCGGTATCGGAAGAAGCCGCTTGCGGAAACGGGGCGGTCGATGCGATCTTTAAGGCGATTGACCGTTTGACCGGCGTACAGGTGGAATTGAAAGATTATCGCATCCATTCGGTTACACAGGGAAAAGACGCATTGGGAGAGGTTTTTGTTCAGTTGAGCCAAGGTGAGTGGACCGTGAGAGGAAGAGGAGTCAGCACCGACGTGTTGGAAGCGAGCGCCCGGGCATATCTGGATGCGGTGAATCGCCTGCTCAGGCGAACAGGCGCGGCTGCCGGGGACGGAATGGCGAAGATAACGGCATCTTGAGAGGAGTGGAGTCAGGTGAGCGAAGTGAAAAAAATTGCCGTTTTGCCGGGAGACGGCATCGGTCCGGAAATCACCCAGGAAGCGGTAAAAGTTTTGCAGCAAGTTGAGAAAGAATTTGGATTTTCGTTCTCCATTCAGTACGGAATGATCGGGGGAGGAGCGATCGACCGGGTGGGCATTCCCCTCCCCCCGGAAACGATGGAGCTCTGCGAAAAATCCGATGCGGTTCTGCTCGGAGCCGTTGGCGGACCCGACTGGGATTCCTATCCGCCGGAATTGAGACCGGAGCAAGCTCTCCTCGGTATCCGGAAAGGGTTGGGACTGTATTCCAACCTGCGTCCCGTCACCCTGTTTGCAGGCTTGGAAAACAGCTCGACTCTCCGGCCTGAGGTGCTTGCCGGAGTTGATCTGGTGGTGGTTCGCGAATTGACCGGCGGCATTTACTTTGGCGACAAAGAGCGGACAACAACGCCTGAGGGAGAAGTGGCGACGGATCTGTTGATTTATCACGAGTTCGAGATTGAGCGCATTGTTCGCTTGGCGTTTGAGATTGCACGCGGCCGGAAAAAACGGGTTACTTCGGTTGACAAAGCCAATGTTTTGGAAAGCTCCCGGCTCTGGCGGGAAGTGGTCAACCGGGTAGCCAAAGATTATCCTGATGTCCAGGTGGAGCACATGTTGGTCGATAACTGTGCGATGCAAATCATTCGCCGCCCCGCCACTTTTGATGTCATCGTGACGGAGAATATGTTTGGCGACATCTTAAGCGATGAAGCGGCGATTTTAACCGGATCGATCGGAATGTTGCCATCCGCAAGCCTGGGAGAAGGTACGATCGGTCTGTATGAGCCGGTTCATGGATCAGCACCGGATATCGCCGGGCAAGGCGTGGCCAATCCGGCCGCAGCGATCCTCTCCGCGGCATTGATGCTTCGTCACTCCTTCGGTTATGAGGCAGCCGCCGCCGCGGTTGAACAAGCGGTTCGCACCGTTTTCGAAAAAGGGGTGCGGACACCTGATTTGGCCAGCGAGAATCAACTGGCGGTCAGTACGGAGGAGTTCGGCGATCTCGTGGTTGAAGAGTTACGCCGGACGGAGTGGCCGATCGAGGAGACCGCCTGAAGACATGAATCCACGGCCCCCGCACTTCCCTGTCGTTCCCTTTGGCCCAAACGGAAAAGCGGGGGCCTTCTATTTTAAAATAGAAAATCTGTTGATCTGAAAATCGCTATTGCGGAAAAAGAAACGCCCCTGATTCCCATGAAGGAAGGGGCGTAAATTATGAACAGTTTCGTAGCAATTTATAGAAGTTTCTACTTTCATACAAACGATAAATAATAAAGTAGGAGATAAACCCGAACAGCGCTCCCAAAATGGACTGCCCGATCAGGACGTGCAATCCGCCGTGCAAAATGTCCCAAAGAATTTGCAAATTACCTGAAAAAATCTCGGTAAAAGAGTGATCTTCAAAATTCATCGTCCCGGTATTCACCGGGTAGATCCATTCGCCCAGTTTCTTGGAGACCGGGAGCATTATGACGGGTAAGAAGGTTAATTTCCCGATGATGTTGCCGATAATCGCTGCCGGAAGCGAACCTTTGCACAGGCGGACGATCGGGTAAAACAGGATATAGATCAGCGAACATGTGGGGATGACGATCATTTCCAAACCGAAACCAAGCGCAAACCCCAGCGATACTTTTTTCGCCCCGCCGGGTGAACGCAACAACTTGAGAAAATTAAAGCGAAAGGTCCTGCCCAGCCGTTTTATGCAATTATGCTTTCGTTTTGTTTTCATCATGGTTTCCCTCTCCCAAAAGAGCCCTGCCCACTTCGGAACGAATCAGCAAGGGGATTGGCTGCCGATTCGTTTCTCTATCTCTATTTTAGCTTTTATGGAACGATTGAAAAAATCCTTTTAATTCCAATGTTTGTGCTCCATATGATAGAACATTGCTTATTAATTTCATTATAAAGCAGACTCTCAGCTTATTTTTTCAAGTCTTTTACAATTTATTAAAAATCGGCCTCATGTGTGAATTCGGGGAAGGGAAGGCATGGAACGAACTCCATGCCTAAAACGGTTTTTAACGGACAAAAATCGGATTGCTTGGTTTACTTTCATTATGCAGCCGATCGAGGGCGGTGATTACATAGATTGCAGGTTTGTTTTCAGCCGTTCGGTCATCAAATGTTTGCAGGCCATTCCCGTTTTTTCTGACTGTGGCGATCAGGTTTTGCGGACGATTGAGACTGATCTCTTTTGCGCTGGAGAAACGATAGATGGCAAAGGCTGTGCTGTCCCCTTTCGACTGGTCCTTCCAAACCAGGTGAACAGCCGAACCGCTTTTGTTTTCCGCTTTTAACAGCTTCGGCTTCTTCGGTGGGTTGTCATCCAGCCACGGCATCGTCGGAATCAGTGCCGGATATTTGAATAAATCATTTTTCAGACGGTCCCGGAAACCGAGATAATTGGCCTTCACGTCTTTATAGCTGAAGAAAATACTTCCTTTTACCTCAGCAAACTGATTGTTGAAGAGCAGCTGGTTGGGCATTTCTTCCGGATCGTCCCAAGCTTCGGTGCTGTGGCCAATTTTATAGGCCGCTTGTCCGATATACAGGTGAACATTTTTGCCGTTTACCTCATGGGCCCACCAATCGACCAGTTTTTCGTAGGCAGCCGGAGCGTAGCCGAAATTCCAATAAATCTGCGGTGCGACATAATCGATCCATCCCTCGTTGATCCAGGTGCGGGTATCACAGTAAATCGAGTCATAACTTTGCAGACCGTTTGTATCGGAACCGGTCGGGTCGGTATTTTGATTGCGCCAGATGCCGAAAGGGGAAATCCCGAATTTTACATAAGGTTTTGCCTCTTTGATCGCATGGGAAAGTTGCTCTACCAATAAATTGACATTGTGGCGTCGCCAGTCCCCTTTATCGGGATAATCGGCTCCATACTTCTGATAAGTTGGGTCATCAGGAAAATCGATTCCGGAAACGGGATAGGGATAAAAGTAGTCATCAAAATGAACAGCATCAATATCATAATGGTTGACGACTTCCATCACGCTGTTGATAATGTAGGCTCGCACTTCGGGAAGACCGGGATCAAGGTAGAGCTTTCCGCCGTAGGATCGAACCCAGTCGGGGTGCAACCGCGCCACGTTGTTTGGCGCCAACTGGTCGGTTTCTGTATCCATGCTGACGCGATAAGGATTGAACCAGGCATGAAATTCCAGATTGCGCTTATGGGCTTCGCGAACCATGAAGTCGAGCGGATCATAACCGGGGTTTTTTCCCTGTGTACCGGTTAGGTATTTGGACCAGGGATTTAATTTGGAAGGGTAAAAAGCATCCGCGGTCGGGCGGATTTGCACCACAACGGCGTTCATATTCAGTTCCTTCGCTTCATTCAAGATTTGGATAAATTCCTGTTGCTGTTGTCCGATCGGGAGGCCCGGTGCGGAAGGCCAATCGATATTGGTGACAGAAGCAACCCACAGGGCCCTTAACTGTCGTTTTTTCCATGTGGTTTCCTGTGAGAGGGTGCCGTCGTTGTCCCCGGCACGGGCGGATGGAATGTTCGACGTAAGGAACAGGCTTCCTGTTAACAAAAAAGAAAGGAAAAAAACACCGGCTTTTCGCCAAAATGAACGGTTCCTCATGTGATTCCCCCTGCAAGAATCAATTTTCAATAAAATGTCTATTTAATTATAACAAAATATTTGGACAAATTGGTCGGGCAGAAACAAAAAGCGCCGTTGTCCAAAGAAGGGAACGGCGCTTTTTGCAGTGAAATTCAAATCATCAGTGAGCCGCCGGAAACGGAGGTATATCCCCCGGTGACAAAGCCGGTATCCGGGCTGGCAAAAAAGGCGATGGCATTTGCGACATCTTCCGGTTGGGCGATTCGGCGCATCGGGGTGAAGTTGGCCGCCATCTCTTTCCTCTCTTGGGGAATTTCCGCCGTTGCATCGGTATCCACCATTCCCGGGGCAACGATGTTGGCCGTAATGCCATGCGGCCCAACTTCACCGGCGACATAGCGAACAAACGCTTCCAAGCCGTTTTTGGCCACGCCGTGCGCGATAAAACCGGGTGATGTGCTGCGTGCCAAACCGCTGGAAACGTAGATGAGGCGGCCATATTTCTGTTTGATCATGTGGGGAAGGACCGCTTTCGTCAGCTCAAAAGCGGCGCGCAGCTCGTCGTTCACCTTTTGGGCGAAATCATCCCAGCTCATTTCCATGAGCGGTTGAATCGGAAAGGAGATGGAAGCGTTGTTGACCAGAATATCCACTTTGCCGTATGTAGAGATGGTTTGGTCGACCAGACGGCGAACCGCTTCCGGGTTTCTTACATCTGCCTGAATGGACGTTGCTTCTCCGCCCTGCCGGACAATCGACTCGACGACTGTATCAGCTGCCTGTCGGTTGTTGTGATAATTGACGATCACTTTTGCCCCGCGCCGGGCCAGCAGTTTGGCAGTGGCCGCACCAATGCCCCGGCTTCCTCCGGTAACGATGGCAACCTGATTGTTCATGGTGAGGTGCTCCTCTCTTTTTAAGAAATTCCGATTCTGTTTACCATTATTGCAACAGAGTCTTTTCAATATTTTCCACCCTGTTTAAGATTCCCTGCAGATTCAGCCCGGTCACTTGATCTTTGTAGTTTGTCGGAAACCCGTCGATCGACACATGAATTGTCTGGTCATCCTGGGTTACCGTCTGTTTTAGCAGGTGATGAGAGGGGATCTGCAACAGAGCTTTTCCTTGACCGTTCAGTTGGATCGAGTTGGGGACGAAAGGAAAAGAGTAAAAATCGGCATAAGGAGATTTTTTCAGAAACAGGATATATGTTTTGCCCATTTCCGGCTCGATATAAAGCGGATTGGTGATATGGATATTTTCATTTTCACGCAAACGATCCAATTGCAGGGTGTGTGATTGCCCCACTTTAATTATATCTGCATCCAGCTCTCCTTTTAATACTTTGTTAACCTTGAAATTAAACAGTTTGACCTCGTTATAAACATCGGCTGCCGGCTTTGACGGATCTCGGGGGTTGCGGGCGCCGTTGATGCTTCCCGCCGCGCTTTGATAGGTACCCATGACAATGAGAGGGGATTGATGAATCATATCGTTCAGGTTGTTTTCCAAGGCGAGGTCCATATGCATATTCACCTGTGTTTCGCTGTTGAAACGGCTGCATCCGGCCATTAATACCAACAGAGAAAGAAGGGTTAAACAGAGGGGCCATTTGTGAAACATCATCCACACCTTCCTAATATAAGTTGTTCACCCCGTTAATATCATCGGTTTGGGGGATGTAAATCGAGTAGCGATCCCGGTCGATATTCATCAGCGCCGTCCAGTTGGTATGCGCCAATCCCAGTATATGTCCGATTTCATGCCCGGCCACGCTGCGGCCAAAATTGAGATCATTATTGGAATCATAAAATTTATTCATTTTAACGACCCAGTCGTCGGTACAGGAATCCAGTCCGGTCTCCCAGTAGGAATACCCGTAGTAATCATCGGTACTCGAATAATATGAATCAAAGACTCCGGAAGCGGATGGATTTTGCACGAATCGGCGCTTGTTCTGGGCGTTGTTCCAGTCGGTGACCGATTGGCTGATCGCTTCTTTGTGCGGCTCGGTGATGTTCCCGCCCCAGCGATAGTAGACGTAATAGTCATCGCAAAGTTGATCGCCGGTATAACTGAAGGCAAAGACAGATTGGGGCAAAAAAAAGAGATGGAAAAAGAGGACGAAGATAAGCGAACCCAAGTAAACCCCCTTTGTTTCTACGAATATCATTCAATATTATAAAATTAAGCGTTTTACTCAACAACCGAAAATCAGTAAATTAATTGTATGTTCTGGCGGCGGCATGGAAAAATAAGTTCGGATTAAAAAAGAAAAACCAGTCCCCGCGACCGACTTGCAGTGCGGGGGCTGATTGATCCATGTGCCTTATTTTTTGCAATCACAGTCCGGACATTTGCAATCAGGAGTACCGCATTTGTCACACTTGCTGGGATAAAGGGCATATGGTTTTTGCAAAAAAACCACCTCCAGCGTTTAGCCTGAAAAAGAGCGAATTCAACAAAATTGAATTCACTACGCTACTATTTTAGTATAAAAATATTTGCAAGTAAATAAATAATTGGTAATATTGATAATTTTTTGCCTCTGAAAAAATACTCCCCCGGAATGTCAAAAAACCGGGGGAGAAGCATTATTTTGCCACCGGAGTCGGCTTGGTTTTGCTGTTGGAAAATGGTTGTTTTAATGCCGTTTTTTGACCGTTTTCCCACAGCTCTTCGATTTTTTGCAACTCCTCTGCGGTGAGCGGGGTTTTTTCCGGAGCGGTGGCAAATTCGCGCAAGTTCTCTTCGCTGGTGATATTCGGCAATACCGATTTGACTGCCGGACTGGCCAGACAGAAGAGAATGGCTGCCTGTCCGATGGTGCGGTCGGATTCTTTATACAAAAATCCCCAATCCTTGACTGCTTGCAAACCGGCTTGCATCCATTTTACCGGACGGTGGTTGCGATGGTCGGTTTTGTCAAAATGCTTGTCCGGATCGTAAGTTCCGTCAAGCAGACCGGATGCGTGGGGCACGCGGGAGATCAGGGCGCGATTTTGTTTCTCTGCCGCTTTGATCAGTTCGCGGGCAGGATCTTGTTCTATCAGGTTGTTGATGATTTGCACCATATCCATGCGTCCGCCTTCGATGGCTGCAAGCCCTTCATCCCGCCAGCCGATATCCGGGCCGAGCGCAACGCCGTAGGTCAGGATTTTTCCTTCTTCTTTCAGGCGTTCCAGCGTTTCGTAAACTTCGTCGCTGACGATTGCTTCCATCCGGGCGTTGTGAAGCTGGTAGATGTCGATGTAATCGGTTTTCAGACGCCGCAGGCTTTCCTCGCAGGATTTGCGGATGGACTCCTTATCCCAGCGTTGCGGCAATTCGCTGTGTCCGCCGTGACGGTCTCCGCGTTTGGCATAAATGTCATAGCCGAACTTGGTCGCGATCACGACTTTGTCGCGCAAACCGGAAAGGGCATCGGCCAGAATCGTTTCACCTTTTCCCTGACCGTATACATCGGCCGTGTCAAAAAAGGTGATGCCGTACTCTTCATATGCAGATCGCAATAATTTTTTTCCCAATTCCTCGTCCTTGACTCCCCACCACGGGGTAGCAACGGACCAGACACCAAAGCCCACTTCGGAAAGAGGGCGATCAATACCGGGCATAGAACGATATTTCATTGCAGATCCTCCTTTGATTCCAATTTTATTTTACCACTTGGCCTTTTGCCGTTTGCGGGCAGCCGTTACAATTTTGTGGAACCGCTCAGATACTGGCGAAAACGGCGGGCAGCTTCCGACGGCTCTCCGCTTTTGCTGATCGCAGAGATGACCGCGACACCATCTGCCCCCGCTTCCATCACTTGCGGCGTCCGTTCGGGCGTGATTCCTCCGATGCCGACGATCGGGAAATCGCTGCCGATTTGCCTGCGTATTTGTTGAATCGCATCCGGGCCGATCGGTTCGCCCGCGTCTTTTTTGCTGAGAGTGGAGTACATGGGGCCGACGCCGATATAATCAGCTCCGTCAAGCATGGCTTGCTCTGCCTCGGCAGGGGTTTCGGCCGATACGCCCAATATGCGGTCGGGCCCGATGATTTTTCGCACTTCAGAGGCTGGCAGATCTTCCTGACCGATATGTACACCATCTGCCTCCAAAATCAGAGCGAGATCGACCCGGTCATTGACCAGAAACGGGATGCCATGTTCCCGGCAAAGCCGGCGCAGCTTCTTGCCCAACAAAACCGTTTGGTGCATGTGCAGGCCCGAATTTTTCTCGCGATATTGAAAACAGGTGATTCCACCGTTGATTGCTTGTTCCAATACCCGGACGGGATCTTGGTGCGGGCAATCCTGACTGCCCATGATAAAGTAGAGTGATAACGAATTTTTTACGAAACTCATCGATTTTCCCTCCGGTGGCGATAGGCGAAATGATTGGTGGGTCCGTGTCCCCGGCCCAGATTCAACGGATGGCTGATCGCAGCGGTGATAAACTCTTTCGCCTGTTTTACCGCATCGTAAGTGGAAGCGCCCTTGGCCAGAAAAGCGGTAATCGCCGCAGAAAAGGTGCAGCCTGTCCCGTGTGTTTGCTTTGTGTCAAAGCGAGGTGCGCTTAGAACGGAGAATTCTTCTCCATCGTAATAAAGGTCATCAGCGGTACTCTCGTTTCCGTGCCCCCCTTTGATCACGACCGCTTTTGCCCCCCATTCAACAAACATGCGAGCTGCCTGACGACGGGAGTCCGGATCGGCTAAAGAAAGCCCTGTCAAAACTTCCGCTTCTGGCAAATTGGGCGTCACGACCGAAGCGAGGGGGATCAGTTCTTTTTTATAGACGATCCGTGCATCTTCATCAAGCAGAACATGGCCGCTGGTCGAAACCATCACAGGATCGACGACAAGGGGAAACAGACCAAATTCCCTGATTTTTTGGGCCACGGTTTTTACAATGTCCGCCGTGGCTAGCATTCCGGTTTTGGTGGCGTCAACCCCGAGGTCGGTTGCAACGGAATGAATCTGCTCCGCAGCGGCTTCGGGGGCAAGCGGGTATACTTTCTGCACACCCAGTGTATTTTGCGCCGTAATGGCGGTAATCGCGCTCATGCCGAAGGTTTCCAGTTCCTGAAACGTTTTGATATCCGCTTGGATTCCGGCTCCGCCCCCGCTGTCCGAACCGGCAATCGTTAAGGTTCGCGCAATCACTTGTTGTCCTCTCCTTCGTTTTCGGTAAAAATATCTGCTGCATCAAGAGTGTTGATTGCATGTTTGATCTTATAACTAACATAGCAAAACGCGATGAGATGCGCCACCTTACCTTTCGGGAAGCGGCACATGAAGCGGGATCGATTTTTGATGCAATCCGCTGAAATCCGTGATCCACACCTTGTATTCCGGCGGTGGTGAGTCAGGACCGGTCCGGTTCCAATTTATATCTTCCGTGAACAGCACCTGGTTTTTCTTGTGAAAAAAGACGGCACTGCCCGTTTCAGACCTCAGAAAAGAAATTCTCTTCGTTTCCTTCGTTTTCATATTCATCAGATATTGCTCGTACTTCGGCAATCCATCTTTTATTTCGGCAATTCCGGTGAATACCAGCCAGTTGCCGGAAGGGGACAATTCCACATCGTTTACGCTCGGATCTTCCCGTTTCCCCTTGGGCACGAGAAAGTGGGCTTTTTCCGGGTGGGCAATCGGGACAACCTTCAGCCGCGGAAGATCGTCGTCATCCGTTTGGCCCGTTACGTAGTAGAGTGTCTGGTCATCAGCTGAAACAGCTAAACTGCGCAGTTCATATTCTTTTTGCCGTGTCACCATTTCAAGTCCCGTTCCATCCGGATGAATGCGGAAAATATGATAGAGGACGGGACTCTCTGTGTCGACGCTCAAATCGTAAGCCTTGGCGAAATAGAGATAACGGCCGTCCCGGGAAAAAGCGAGGTCGGTCACCAAGCCGTCGAGTTTGTCGGTCAGCGCCTTTAATCCGCTTCCATCACGGTTCATGATACAGAGGATTTGTTCGTTGTTCCCCCGCTTCCTGATCATGGCGATTTTCCTGCCGTCCGGAGAAAAAACCGGTTGCACAAAGGAGGAATCGGACGAAGGAGTCAAGCGCTTTATGTGTTTTCCGTGAAGGTCGGCGGTATAGACCGCTGCTGTCTGATCAAAAGCATAGGAAAATAAGAGCGTTTGGTCATCAGGTGACAAATCGACGTCCGGTTGCAACCCCTCGGTCAGCGGTCCCCATTCATCCGCACTGCATCCCGGAGCCAATATAAAAAGGAACAGACAAAATCCAAGCCGGATGGTTCTCTTTAACAACATCTCGTCTTTCCTTTCTGTTCAATTTTTTCTCTGTCAGGATTATTCGGAGGTTACAATGAAGTTGGGGTATGATCGGGGAAAGTGAAGCCATCATGAACACAGATTGAATCTTCTATGAATTCCTTCTATAGAATTTCCAATTGATTTATTGTAACATTTATAAGGAGCATTCCTGTAAT
>NZ_JPST01000022.1 GCF_000763315.1 Thermoactinomyces daqus
CATTACAGGAATGCTCCTTATGCACCTGAGAGAATTCAATCGTTGTTTCGGCACGTTGGAGGATCTTGGGGAACATACGAAACGGTTATGGTAGTGTGTATGCATACAGACGAACGGGGAGAAGTGTGTCTTCAGGCACTTTTATGGCTTGACGAATTAAAATCCGACAGGTGATGGGAGAGGAGCGGAGGGATGATGATCGCAGACAAAGGGGAAAAAAGGCCGGCGGGGAGTCTGAAACCATGATGGCAAGTGATTTGCCGGAAACATGGACGGCGGAGTTAATTTTAAAAGGAATGGATAGAAATTATATGGCCGGTCTGTGCCTGTGTTATTCCCGTCGGATGATGGCATATATGCAGACGGTGAAATTCCTCCAAGCAAAAGAAAGGGAATATTTTGACACCCTTCAGTTTGAACGGAGAATCAAAAGCTATCTCGCCGGGAGATATGCAGGAAAAAGAGCGGTTTCGTTCCTGATTGGAGAAGAAAAGCCGGAACGGGTTTTAATTGAACATGGAATTTTTCATCAGCCAGTCGCCGTTTATCCGGGTTCGTCGAAGGTTCAAGTGAGCATCACCCATTGTGACGATCTCGGAGCGGCGATTGCTTTTCCGGAAGCAGTGCCGATGGGGATTGATATAGAGAGAATTTGCCCTGAGAAAAAAGATGTACTGGAAAGGCAATTGACTGTCAGGGAACAGGACCTCGCCAAATCGATTCCGTTTGCTTATGAAACGGCCCTCACTCTTTTCTGGACTGTGAAAGAAAGTATGTCGAAAGTGTTGAAGACGGGGCTGACCTCTTCTGTTGGAATTTTTTTAATAGAAAAAACAGAAATCAACGATCGTGTGATTGTCAGCCATTTTGTCCATTTTCCGCAGTATTGCGCGGCTTCTTTCATTTTTGAGCCTTATATTTGTTCCATCGCTTATCCGAAGAGAGCCGTATGGGAGACCGGAATGGTCAGGGATCTGCTGGACGATCTTTCCGGTTTGTTAAAGGGAGGGAGAGTGTAAAGCACTAGAGTGTCGGGGGAGGATGGAATGCGGAATTACATAGGAGTTTGAAAAGAAATCCGGTGCTCGTTGCCTCTGGATCAAGCAAAGGGGAGGAAAATGGAATGACCGTTTATGTATTTCCCGGACAGGGAGCCCAGAGCAAAGGAATGGGAGGAACATTATTTGATGAATTCCCCGAATTGACGAAGGTGGCGGATGAGATTCTGGGATACTCCATTAAAGAATTGTGTCTGGAAGATTCGGAAGGAAAATTGGGCTTTACCGAGTTTACGCAGCCGGCGTTGTTTACAGTCAATGCCCTTCATTATTTGAAAAAGATGAAGGAGACCGGCGGGAAACCCGATTATGTGGCCGGACACAGTCTGGGGGAATACAATGCGCTGTTTGCCGCGGGTGTATTTGATTTTGAGACCGGTTTGACATTGGTGAAAAAAAGAGGGGAGTTGATGGGCCGTTGTACGGGAGGCGGCATGGCGGCGGTTATCGGCCTGAAAGAGGCGGAGATTGCGGAAGTTTTGTCGGGGAACGGCTTGGACCGCCTGGATATTGCCAATCTCAATTCACCGACCCAGATTGTCATTTCCGGCCCGACCGAGGAGCTTAAACGGGCGCAGGCGATTTTCGGGCAAATGGAAAAGGTGCGGATGTTTGTCCCCTTAAAAACGAGTGGCGCTTTTCATTCGCGGTATATGAAGGAGATCAAAGCGGAGTTTGCCTCCTTTTTAAAGGGCTTTACGCTGTTTGCACCGGCCATTCCCGTCATTTCCAATGTGAGTGCAAGGCCCTATGGTGCGGACATAAAGCAAAAGCTGATCGAGCAAATTGACCATCCTGTCAGATGGACGGAAAGCATTCAATATTTGATGGGAGCAGGAGAAACGGACTTTGAGGAAGTGGGGCCGGGCAATGTGCTCAAAGGCTTGATTCGGCGCATTCAAAGAGAAGCGGAGCCTTTGAAAGTGGAGGAAAAAGAGCAAACGGTTGCCGGGGAGCTTTTGCCAGTCCCCGCAAAAAGCGCGGCAGCGGCAGATGAACCGGCTTCGTTCCGCATCACGGCCTCATCTTTGGGAAGCGCTTCGTTTAAGCGGGATTACAACCTGAAATACGCTTATCTCACCGGCGGCATGTATCGGGGGATCGCCTCGAAGGAATTGGTCGTGAGAGTGGGCAAGGCGGGAATGATGGGATTCTTCGGCAGCGGGGGATTGCAGCTGAATGAAATCGAAGAGGCGATTCTGGCGATCCAGAGAGAACTGAACAAGGGAGAGGCCTACGGATTCAATCTCGTTCACCAGCTGGCCGACCCGGCAAAGGAAGAAGCGATCGTCCAATTGTTTTTAAGGCACAATGTGCCTGTGATCGAAGCTTCCGCCTTTCTCAGCATCACGCCCGCACTTGTTCTCTATCGCGCCAAGGGTGTTACGAGGGCCGTTGATGGCTCCGTGAAGTGCCAAAATAAAATCATTGCCAAAGTTTCGCGCCCGGAAGTGGCGGAAGCGTTTTTAAGTCCGGCCCCGGAACGCATCGTTGACAAGTTGCTCAGCGAAGGAAAAATCACCCGGCAGGAAGCGGATATGCTGAAACAAGTGCCGATGGCCGATGATTTGACCGTTGAAGCCGATTCCGGCGGGCATACTGATGGCGGCGCGGCTTATGCTCTGCTGCCGGCCATTTTGAAATTGCGGGACCGCCTTGTGGCCAAGTATGGGTATGCCAAGGAGATTCGCGTAGGAGCAGCCGGAGGGATCGGTTCGCCTGAAGCTGCGGCTGCCGCGTTTACGATGGGGGCGGACTATATCCTGACAGGTTCGATCAATCAATGTACGGTGGAAGCGAAGACAAGCCATGCAGTGAAAGATCTGTTGGAGAAAATGAATGTGCAGGATACGGAATATGCTCCGGCCGGGGATTTGTTTGAATTGGGCGCCAAGATTCAGGTTTTGAAAAAAGGGGTGTTTTTTCCCGCACGCGCCAATAAATTGTTTGATTTGTACCGGCACCATGACTCGTGGGATGAGATCGATGCCCAGGTGCGCAAGCAAATTGAGGAAAAATATTTCAAGCGCACTTTTGAGGAAGTTTATGAAATTGTAAAAGGTCATTATTCTCCCGGGGAATTGCAAAAGGCAGAGATGAACCCCAAGCAAAAGATGGCCATGATTTTCAAATGGTATTTTCACTACAGCAATCAGCTCGCTCTCAACGGCAGTGAAGAATCCAGAGTCGATTACCAAATCCATTGCGGTCCTGCGCTGGGATCGTTTAATCAGTGGGTCAAAGGCACACCGCTGGAAAATTGGCGAAACCGGCATGTGGATGAAATCGGCATCCGTCTGCTGGACGAAACCGCCCGGGTTTTAACCGAACGATTCGGTAGGCTTTTTTCCGCTTCTGCCGTGCAGGAGGCGCTGATCTGAAGCATTTACCCGGATGTGTGTTGGACAAATACCGGATTGGATGGAGGGGTTTTGGAAAACGAGGGGTTTTTGCCTGCTGATCCAAAGGCCGGCAAGAGCCCGGTACATAAAAATTTCCTCCAATATCTTTGCAATGTCATGAAATCTGCGATCTTTAATTGACCTTTTGCCCAAGGGGGAAGAAAGATGAAAAGAGAGGATATTTTCGCAATCATCACACAACACGCGCGCGAGGTGGTTCCGGAACTGGAGCATCATGCCTTTCGGCCGGATGACCGTTTGGCGGATTTGGGTGCCAACTCCGTGGACCGCGCTGAGATCATTATGCTGACGTTGGAATCGCTCTCTTTGCAGATCCCGCTCGTTGAATTGTCAGAAGCCCGGAACATTGGCGGTTTGGCTGATATTCTCTTTGAAAAACTGAATGGATGATTTATGAACTGTATCCGTTGAGAATGAGTTACAGTTTTTTCATCAATAACAGTTATCTGATCGTCGAGCCTGAGAGCAGGCAGGCGATCGTGATTGATCCGGCATGGGAATTAAATAAGATCACGGAGCAGCTTGAAAGGACAAAAGCGGATCTCCGGGCGATCCTGTTGACTCATTCTCACCATGATCATGTCAATCTGGTTCCCCCCTTGCTGGAGCGGGCCCAACCGGATGTGTTCATGTCCAGGGCGGAGATCGAAGTTTCCGGCTTTCGTTGCCCGCAACTGCACGCACTGGAAGACGGTGACCGGCTTTCTTTGCGGCAGATGGAGTTGCACTGTCTGCTTACGCCCGGACACACGGCCGGCAGCATGTGTTTTTGGCTTGAAGACAGCCTGTTTACCGGTGATACCCTTTTTGCGGAAGGATGTGGCGCCTGCCATTTGCCGGGCGGTTCTGCGGAGGATCTGTATGTCAGCATTCAGAAGCTCAAGGCGGCGATATCCGATCACGTCCGCATTTATCCCGGACATTCCTTCGGCCAGCCGCCGGGACAGACGATGAAACATCTCCGCGAGCATAACATTTATCTGCAATTGAATCGCAAACATGTTATCAGTTTCCGAATGAGAAAAAACCAGAAAGGCCTGTTTGATTTTCGCTAGCATTCCATAGCGGATTTCGTCAGTGTGCGAAGTTTGCCCGGGCATTGATCCCGTCCTGTTTTTTTTGCCTGAAAAACCCGGGCAAAAGATGAAGGAAAAGGAGTTATTTATGAAGCTGGAAGTGATTTGTGAAATCCCCGGGCAGGGTGCGAAAACCGTCCCGCTGTTGTTCGTGCACGGGGCCAATCACGGAGCCTGGTGCTGGAAGGAGCATTTCCTTCCTTTTTTTCGTTCCCGGGGTTTTCCGTCGTATGCGCTCAGTCTGCGGGGGCACGGCCGGAGCGAGGGCCGTGAAAGCCTCGATTCTTTTTCTCTTGACGATTACAAGGATGATGTGTATCGCGTCATGCTTTCCTTAAAACAGAAACCGGTTCTCATCGGTCATTCCATGGGAGGGGCAGTGGTGCAAAAACTGTTGCACCAATATCCGGAGCAGATCGAGGCGGCAGTCTTGCTGGCTTCTGTTCCGCCGGGCGGGATGCTTTGGGATTTTTTGCGTCTGCTGTTTACCCGCACCGGGGAATTTCGCCGACTCTCATTGTTCAACAGGGGCAAAACCGATGTTTTTCCGGTCGATTTGTTTCTGTCTGACAAGGCGACGGAGCAGGAGAAAAAGGCGCTCAACCGGAAGTTGCAACCTGAATCGTTCAAGGCGAGCAGAGAATGTCTGATGCGGGTGGTGCCCAGGAAGACGGTCGCCAAGGTCCCCCTGTTGATCATCGGGTCAGACCGGGATCAAATGATTTCCAAAAAGACGACTTTGTCCCTTGGACGTTTTTATCAGTCGGAACCGGTGATTTTTTCGGATATGGGCCATGATCTGATGCTGGAAGCGGATTGGAGAGAGGTTGCCGAACAAATCCTTGCTTTTTTAAACAGAAACAAGGAGTGAGGAAAGATGGAGCGCAGGCTGGGGACAATTGCACAGATTAAAGAGAGGTTGGTTCAGGAATTTTTGCAAGTGGCCGGTGAACAGGCGGAACCGGTTGATTTGGATAAAAGTTTTATGGAGATGGGCATGAACTCCATCATGGCAGTCGATTTTGTGGAAGCGGTGAATCGCAGCCTGGGAATTGATTTAGGGGTTGAAGTGGTTTTCGATTACAGAGGAATTCCGGAATTGGCCGAGCATATTGCCGACCGTTACATGACGGAAGAAGTGGGATCAGGCCCCGAAATGGCAACCATCGACGAAGAGACCTCATCCGATATTGCCATTATCGGTATTTCCGGGAAATTCGCCGGTTCGGAAAACCTGGAGGAATTTTGGGCCCACCTGAGGGCGGGTGATTGCTGCATAGAGGAAATCCGCCGGCCCGGTTGGACGGAGAAGGATTATTACCATCCCGATCCCGCCCGCAAAAATCGATCTGTGAGTAAATGGGGCGGGCTTCTGAAACAGATCGACCGGTTCGATGCCGCCTTTTTTGATATTTCGCCTGCGGAAGCGGAACGAATGGATCCGCAGCATCGATTATTCCTGGAAGAAGCATATAAGGCTTTTGAAGATGCCCATTATCCCGTCGAAAAATTATCAGGAAAAAAAGTCGGGGTTTTTGTCGGCGGACGGCCGTCGGACTACAGAGCAGGGCTGTGGGACAGAGGGGTCGATGCACAAACATTTTGGGGCAATGAAATGTCGATGCTCGCTTCGCGCATTTCTTACTTTTTCAATTTCAAGGGCCCCAGTCTTACGGTGGATACTGCCTGTTCCTCTTCTCTGGTAGCCATCCATCTGGCTTGTGAGAGCATTCGCAAGGGTGAGTCGGAAATGGCTTTGGCCGGCGGGGTTTTTGTGGCAAGCACACCGGAATTTTTTGTCCTTTCTTCACAGGCTGGTTTGTTGTCTCCCGATGGTCAGTGCAAAACGTTTGATCCCGAAGCAAACGGCATGGTTTTGGGCGAAGGAGTGGGTGCAGCCGTTTTGAAGCGGCTCGATGCGGCAGTCCGGGACGGTGATCCGATCTACGGCGTGATCAAGGGGTCTGCCGTGAATCAGGCCGGCCGGACCAACGGAGTGACCTCGCCCAGTGCTGCTTCACAAAAGGAATTGATCATCGATGCATATACAAAGTCGGGGATCGATCCGGAAACGATCGGTTACATCGAAGTGCACGGAACCGGGACGAAGCTCGGGGACCTTATCGAGTTGAAGGCATTGACTGAAGCATTTCGCATGTTTACGGATAAATCCTGGTTTTGTGTGATCGGATCGCATAAACCCAACATTGGTCACACCGCCCTGGCCGCTGGCATGGCCGGCTTGTTCAAGATATTACTGTCCATGAAACACGGGGAAATCCCGCCCACCCTCTACGCGGGGAAAAGAGAGAAAAGGAGTGGAGAAGAAACCCCGTTTTGGATCAGCACAAAGCGGCAGGAATGGAAACGGAGCGGGGATGTTCCTCTGAGGGCAGGGCTCAGTGCTCTCGGATCCAACGGGACAAACGCCCACCTGATTATTGAGGAACCCCCGGCACGGGACGTGAACGGGGAGACGGAGGGGCCATCGCCCGGACGGCCTTATTATCTGTTTCCGTTTTCGGCCAAGAGCAAAGAAGCCCTGGAGCAAAAAATGGCCGATATGGTCAGCTGGCTTGAGCGGAAAGGGGATGACTACGCGACGGAGGATGTGGCGAAATCATTATTTTTTGGCCGAAGCCATTTTTCGGTTCGGTGCGCTGTGATTGCCGCAGATTTGGCCGAACTGAAGCAAAAATTGGATGAAATCAAACGGATCGGAACAGCGCAGGATTATGTATGGCAGCGGAAAAAGCCTTCATTTCAGCCGGAACCGAAACAAATCGCCCGCGGAGAGCGGCTGATCAGGGAACTGGCAGAAAATCCGGATCTGCCCCCGGAGCAATATCAGGAGCACCTGACGGCTCTCTCCCGTTTATATGTGCAGGGTTATGACCTGGATTGGTCCGGACTGTTTTCCGACAAGAAGAGCCGTCCCGTGCCGCTGCCGGCCTATCCGTTTCACCGGAAACGTTTTTGGCATTCCGGGATTCCGCACGTTCCCGAGGCCAAACACGGTCTGCAAATGAGTGAAATGGACGGGCTGCTTTGCAAGCTGCTGTTTATGCAACTGGAGTCACTGGGACTGTTTGAGGGAAACCGTCTCGATTTGTCCCGATTGAAAGCCAGGGTGGCAAATTTATACGGCAAATGGCTTGAGCAAAGTCTGGTCTTTTTGACGCGGCATCATTATCTGAAAGCAGATGGGGATGACGGGTATGTGGTCAACCCCGATCGGGTCACTCGCGATGGATGGAATGAGTGGGAACGTCAAAAAGAACGGTGGTTGTCATCCCCCGATACGAAGGCACAGGCGGTTTTGGTCGAGCGAACGCTTCGGAACCTGCCGCAAATTCTTACGGGCAAGGTACCGGCGACCGATATCCTCTTTCCCGATTCCTCGATGGATTTGGTCGAAGGAATCTATCGCAACAATGCGGTTGCCGATTATTTCAATGAGATTGTTGCGCAAAAAGTGGAGGATGCCATCCGCGACCGGGTAAATCAGAATCCTGCTGCGCGCATCCGCATCATTGAAATCGGGGCGGGGACCGGTGGAACAAGTATCAGCGTTTTGCAGAAGCTGAAGCCTTACCGGGAGCATATTCAGGAATATTGCTATACCGACATTTCCAAAGCTTTTTTATTGTATGCGGAAAAAGCATTTGGCAGGCAGTACCCTTACCTGACTTATGCCACTTATGACGCAGAAGCTCCGGCTGCCGGACAGGGAATTGAGACCGGAGTCTATGATGTGGCCATCGCGACCAATGTCCTGCATGCGACGAGGGATATTGCCCGCACTTTGCGCCGGGTCAAGGCTGTTCTCAAGAAGGACGGTTTATTGGTTTTAAACGAGATCAGCAGCCATTCCCTGTTTCTCCATTTAACCTTCGGTCTGTTGCAGGGCTGGTGGCTGTATGAGGATGAAACGTTGCGCCTTCCCGGAGGGCCTGCGGTTCCCCCGGCGATTTGGAAGCATGTATTGGAGCGGGAAGGATTTGAAAATGTGCATTTTCCGGCGCAGAAGGCCCATCCCTGGGGGCAGCAGATCATCATTGCCGAAAGCGACGGGAAGGTCCGGCAAGAGGCACGGCGGCAAGCGAAGCCGGTTTCACTGCCGGAGAAGGGAGATGCATCCGGTGAAGCGGATGTTACCGCACATGGATGGGCCGTAAATGATCAAAAGCTGGAAGCGGCGGTTCAGTCATTGATCGTCGATCATTTAGCCGGGGCATTGTCTGTGGATCCTGAAGAGATCGATTTTGATTCGGCATTTCGCGATTACGGCGTCGATTCCATTACCGGCATTAAACTGGTCCAAGCGATTAATCAGGAATATTTCCTGGAATTGGCGACGACCATTCTGTTTGATTACAGTTCAGTCAACCTGCTCACCCGATATCTGCTGGCCAATTTCAAAGATGTGATTGCGGATGCATTGGGCCGGAGCGAGCCGGAGCGCGTTTGCCGCGAATATGATCCGGGGGATGATTCCGGGGCCGTGAGAGAGCTGCCGAAGCTAGAGGAACGGCGTGCTGGGGAAACGGGAGTCATAAGCGGGAAAGTCCCGATCGCCATCATCGGCGTCAGCGGGAGATTTGCCAAATCCAAAAATGTGCGTGATTTGTGGAAGCATTTGTCTGAGGGGACGAATCTCATTGAAAGGGCGTCCCGGTGGCGTCAGGAGAATAAGGGAGAGCCGGAAGTTTGGGAATACGGCGGTTTTATCGAAGATATCGACCAGTTTGATCCGCTCTTTTTCAACATTTCCGGAATGGAAGCTGCTTCGATGGACCCGCAACAGCGCCTTTTCCTGGAAGAGTGCTGGAATGCTCTGGAGGATGCAGGTTATGCCGGTGCGAAAATTCAGGGTTGCCGCTGCGGGGTTTATGTGGGTTGCAGTGGGGGGGGTTATCAGCAGTTGCTGAATGACGATTCTCCTCCTCAGGCGTTTTGGGGCAATTTGAGCTCGGTCATTCCCGCCCGCATTGCCTATTATTTGAACCTTCAGGGACCGGCAATTGCGGTGGATACGGCTTGTTCCAGTTCACTGGTGGCCGTGTATCTGGCCTGCCAGGGACTGTGGACCGGGGAAACGGAGATGGCGCTGGCCGGAGGCGTGTCGATTCAATGCACGCCGGATTTATACAGGACGGAGCATCGGGCGGGGATGTTGTCTCCCACTGGGCAGTGCTATACGTTTGATGAACGGGCCAACGGATTTGTCCCCGGCGAAGGTGTTGGCGTGGTGGTTCTGAAACGCTTGGAGGACGCCCTTGCGGACGGGGATTACATTTACGGAGTGATCCGCGGTTCGGCGATCAATCAGGACGGCACGACCAACGGGATCACCGCTCCCAGCCAGCGTTCTCAGGAACGTCTGGAGCGCTTTGTCTATGACCAGTTTGGCATCAACCCGGAAGAGATTCAGATGGTGGAGGCACATGGAACCGGAACCAAACTGGGCGACCCGATCGAATTTCAGGCGTTGACGCAAGCGTTTCGATCCTATACGGACAAAAAGGAATATTGCGCGATCGGTTCCATCAAGACCAATATCGGGCATGCGCAAATGGCAGCGGGGATCGCCGGTCTCATCAAAATCCTGCTTGCCCTGAAGCATAAGCAAATCCCGCCTTCTCTTCATTTCAGGAAAGGCAATGCCAATATTTCATTTAAAGACAGCCCGTTTTTTGTCAATACGCAGCTGAGAGACTGGAAAGTTGAGCCCGGAGTCAAGCGTCGGGCGGCCATCAGCTCCTTTGGCGTGAGCGGAACCAACGCCCATATGGTAATTGAGGAAGCGCCGGAGGTCAGAAGGCAGCACCCGGACAAGCCCGGTTATCTGCTCGTTCTGTCGGCACGTTCCGAGGAGGAGTTGCGGAAACAGGCGGGCCAACTCATCGACCATTGCAAGGAAGAAGACAAGACGGATTGCGGAAATATGTGCTATACCCTGTTGGTCGGCCGACAGCATTTTAAACATCGCCTGGCCTGTGTGGTGCGTGATTTGGACGATGCTGTTGAACAATTGGAGCAATGGCTGAACCGGAAATCCGGTTCCACCGTATTCTCGATGGAAACGGATGGGAAGCACAGGGAGCTGCCGGCACTGAAGAAGTTCGGCAACCACTGCATCCGCGCCTGTCAGGATTTGGACGGGGATGCTGACTATCTGGAGAATTTGGCCACTGTGGCCGAGCTTTACGTTCAGGGATATGAACTGGATTATGAAGGGCTGTTTGCGGACGGGCAATACAGCCGTGTTCCTCTGCCCACCTATCCGTTTGCCCGGGAACGTTACTGGGTTCCTGAAGCGAAAACCGCTGCCCCTGTCCCGGCGGAGACGATGGTGGCGGCAGAAACAGAACCTGCCGGAAATGCAGAACCGGAGGAAGAAGGCTATGAACTGATGACCTTTGCCGAAGAGTGGCAGGCGGAGGATCTGCCGGAAGGCCGGGTGTCCACCCCGGCGGCACTGGTCTGTTTTCTGTCGAACCCGGATTATCAAGAGGCCGTGCATGCGGCCGTGCAAGCACGCCAGCCGGGGACGGAAGTGATCTTCGTGGCCCAGGGCCGTTCCTCCGGCAAGCAGAGCCGGGGACAGTACCGCCTGAACCGCGACGACGGAGCGGCTTTCCGTCAGGTCTTGGACAGCCTCGCTTCCGATTGCGGCGGGGATTTTGCACTGCTCTACCTGTGGCCGTTGGAAGATGCGGGCTGTATTGAGGATTCGGCCGTTCTGTTCCGCCTGTTGCAGGCTGTCGGAGAAGCCGGGCGGAAACCGTCCCGGCTGTTATGGGCCGGGGCATGGAGAACGAGCCTTGAACGCTGCTGTCTGGAATCCTGGATCGGTTGGGAACGTTCCCTCGGCCTCATCCTGCCGCAGACCCGCGTCGCGGGGATTCTGCGGGAAGCCGGTCCCGGTCCGGCGGTGGACATGGAAGCCTGGCTGTCGCTCCTGTGGGCGGAGTTGCACACCCCTTCACCGCAGAGTGTCCTGTATGAGGGAGAGCAGCGGTACACCTGCCGGATCCGTCCTGTTTCTTTGGGAGAGGAAAGATGGCGCATCCAAGCGAACGGAACCTACCTGATCACCGGCGGAGGCGGCGGATTGGGCCGGATCCTGGCTGCCCGCCTGGCCCGTTCCGGGCCGGTCAACCTGATTTTGACCGGCCGTTCGCCGCTGGATGCCCGGTTGCAAGCGGAGCTGACGTTGCTGGAAGGAACGGGCAGCCGGGTGCTGTACCGGCAGGCGGACGTCTGCGATGCCGTGGCGATGCGCGAAGTGCTTCGGGAAGCCAAAGCGCGGTTTGGCGGGGTGAACGGCGTCATCCATGCGGCCGGTTTGCAGAGCAAAGAGCCGCTCTTCACCGAATCGGAGGCCGATTTTGCCCGGGTGCTGGCCCCGAAAGTGAAGGGAACCCAAGTGCTGGATGAGGTGCTGTCCGGGGAACCGCTCGACTTTCTTCTCTGTTTTTCCTCCGCCGCGGCGATTCTCGGCGACATGGGCGCCGGGGACTACGCCGTCGCCAACCGCTTCCTGACGGCTTATGCCCGGGAGCGCAACCGGCAGCAAAGGCAGGGCCTGCGCAGCGGCAAAACGCTGGTGGTTCACTGGCCGCTGTGGAAGGAAGGCGGCATGGGCTTGGGAGACGATGAGCAGACCCACCTCTACCTGAAATCGAGCGGCCAGCGCGCGCTGGAAACGGAAGAGGGCCTGGACTTGCTTGAGCGCGTGCTGGAGCAGGAACAGACACAACTGTTGGTTCTGGCCGGTCAGCCTGACCGGGTGCATCGTTTCCTGGGGCTGTACAGGGAGCCGGAGCCGCAGCAGCCGGAACCGGCAGCCGGGCTGCCGGCCGGAAAAGGGCGCAGGCCGGAGATGAAGGGGCTCAGCGTGCGGCAATGCCTGGAATGGGATTTGCGGGAGCTCTCCGGCCAGCTGCTGAAAATCCCCCGCGAGAAACTGGATCTCACCAGCAACCTGGCCGATTTCGGTTTTGATTCGATCACACTGGCGGCGTTTGCCGAACAGTTGACCCGGCATTACGGCATTGAGCTGACCCCGGCGGTCTTCTTCGGCTATCCCACCCTGGGCAAATTGGCCGATTATTACCTGTCCGAACACAAGGAAGCGCTGGAGGCGTTTTACCGGGAAGCGCCGCCTGCCCCGGAAAGGAAGCCGGCGGTGGACATGCCCGTCCGGCCGGCGGCCGAACCGGAGCCATCGCGAAGGAAGCAGCCGGTGCAGGAGAAAGCGCGGCCTTCCGCAGTTCCCGAACCGATCGCCGTGATCGGGATGAGCGGCCGGTTCCCGGGAGCGCGCAATATTGAAGAAATGTGGCAGCATCTGCTGAACGGAGAGGATCAGGTGCGCGCCGCCGGGGCGGAGCGCTGGCCGGGGAGCGGGGCGGAACGATGGAAATTCGGGGCCATTCCCGGTGTCGATGAATTCGATCCCCTGTTCTTTGAAATTTCGCCGCGCGAAGCCCGGAGCATGGACCCGCGTCAGCGGCTGTTGCTTCAGGAAGCGTGGAACGCATTGGAAGATGCCGGCTATGGGCCGGTGCAGATCAAGAACCGGAAGATCGGCATGTTTGTCGGGGTGGAAAACGGCGATTACAAGTATCTGACCGGTTTTGATGCCCCGATCACGTCCAACCATGACGCGATTCTCGCGGCCCGGCTCTCTTATGTACTCAATCTGAACGGCCCCAACCTGGCCGTCAATACCGCCTGTTCCTCCGGACTGGTGGCTGTCCATCTCGCCTGCCAGAGCCTGCGCAGCGGCGACTGCGATACAGCCATTGCCGCCGGAGTCAACCTGATCCTCGTCCCGCAGACGCTCGAAGCGATCGGGCAGGCGGGAATGCTCTCGCCGGATGGGCGGTGTTATGCCTTTGACCAAAGAGCCAACGGCATGGTTCCCGGTGAAGCCGTGGCCGTGGTCGTGCTGAAGCCCCTTTCCCGGGCGATCGCGGACAAGGACCCGATCCATGCGGTGATCCGGGGCAGCGGCATCAACTATGACGGCAAGACCAACGGCATTACCGCGCCCAGCGGGGTGGCGCAGACACAACTGTACAAAGAGGTGTATGACCAGTACGGGATTAACCCAGAAGATCTGGAGTATATCGTGGCCCACGGAACGGGAACGCGCCTGGGTGACCCGGTGGAGGTCAACGCGCTTCGCGATGCTTTTCAAAGCTATACCGACAAGGAAAACTTCTGCGCCCTGACCTCGACCAAAACCCATTTCGGCCACACCTTTGCCGCCTCCGGTCTGGTCAGTCTGATCAGCCTGGTGCAGGCGATGCGCCATGAGACCATCCCGGGCAGCCTCCATTGTGAGCAGGAAAATGAATACATTCGCTGGAAGGGCAGCCCGTTTTATGTAAATAAAACGAACCGGCCGTGGAAGGACAAGGAAGGGAAGCGGAGACTGGGGGCCGTGAGCGCCTTCGGGATGAGTGGAACCAATGTCCATCTGGTGCTGGAGAGCTATCCGGAAGAAAGGAGTGCGGCCCGGCACCGTCTTCCTTATTACTTGCTCGCTCTGTCCGCCAAGACCCGGGAGGCGCTGGAAGCGAAGATCAGCGACATGATCGCTTTTCTGGAGAAGGAAGAGTGGAGGGAAGAAGATTTATTGCCTCTCAGTTACACTCTTTTGAACGGACGCCAGCATTTCCGCCATCGCTGTGCCGTGGTCGTACAGGGCAGAGAGGATGCCATTTATGCATTGAAACAAGCGGCCGGTCAAGAGAAAATGCCGCATATCGTTCACGGTCAGGTACCGAACCGGTTTACCGGCCAAAAAGCGATTCAAACGTATGTGCGTGATCTGCTCAAACAAAGCGTCGGTTTGCGTGAAGATCCTGTGCAGTACCAGGAAACCCTTTTGGCCTTGGCCGAGTTTTACTGTCAGGGCTATGAGCCGGAATGGGAGCTGTTGTTTGCCGGAACAGATTCGCACCGCCTGCATCTGCCGACTTACCCTTTTGCCAGAAACACTTACTGGGTACCCGGAAAAGAGCATGGGACGAGCAGCACCGAGCAGGGGACACCGCCGGTTTTGACTCCGATGGTTTTGCGCGATCCCGTTGTTCACCCGGAGGCGCCTCAACCACCAAAGGTTTCCGTTCCCGGGAAGCGCACGTTGCCGGACATGCCTGCCGTGATCGGAAACCATCAGCCCAAACCGAAACCGGGGCGGATTGTCCTGTCGCCTTTAACTGCAGAAAAAACAGATTCTTTGGCCGCAGGAGCGGAGGCAGCCGGAGAGAGCATTGAGGAAGAACTGGCAGCAATGCTGGCGGATGTCCTGGTCATGGACCGGGCCGAGCTGGATGCGGAAACGCCGTTTATTGAGCTGGGGATGGACTCGATTGTCGGAGTGGAATGGATTCAGTCCGTGAACAGACGGTATGGGGTGGAGCTTACTGCCAACATCATCTATGAATATCCTGATCTCCGCCGCTTTGCCGTCTTTTTGGCACAGGAGATGAACGGACAGGAGCCGGCCGGGCTTTCCGCAGCTTCCCTGGTTCCGCTTCCGCCCGAATTGCAGCCTGCCGCAAAAACGGAGGAAACCCATCCGGCTGTTTCCCTCTCATCTGTCTCCGGGGAAGACGTACTGGAATTTTTGGTCTCCAGTTTGGCGGAATCACTTTCCATGGACAGAGAAGAGGTGGATATAGATGCGGAGCTGATTGATCTGGGACTGGACTCCATCATTGGTGTGGAGTGGATCCAGGCGGTGAACAAGCGCTACGGGATCTCGCTTACCGCCAACAACATCTATGAATATTCGAACCTGCGCCGGTTTGCCGCATATCTGAAAGAGAAACTGTCTGATGCGGGAAAAGAAGCGAAGCAGGAGCCGGCCGGGTTAAACCTGGAGGAATTCATACGCCGGGTTCAGGCAGGCGATATCGACATTGAAGAGGCCGAGCAACTATTGCACCGGGGAGGCATCACAAAATGAGCTACAGCCCGTCTGATTTGCAAATCACCGGGGCAGGCATCACTTCCGCCAGCGGTCAGGGTAAAGCCGCCTTTACATCTGCCCTGATGCGGGGGGAGCATGCCTTCGGAATCATGAAACGGCCGGGCCGGCAGAAGGGGACTTCCTTTATCGGCGCGGAGATCGCGGAACTTTCCTATCCGGATCGCCTTTCCAAAAAACTGCTGCGAACGGCATCCTATTCCGCCCATGTGGCCTTGATCACCCTTGAGGAAGCATGGCGGGAGGCGAAGTTGGATGAGGCCGATTCCGCCCGGATCGGACTGATTGCGGGCGGGTCCAACTTTCAGCAGCGGGAATTGCTTCAAACCTTTGAAGCTTACCGTGACAAGCCGCATTTTATCTCTCCGGCTTACGCGCTTTCCTTTATGGACAGCGATATTTGTGCGCTTTGCACGGAACAGTTTGGCATCCGGGGATTCGCTTGTACCGTCGGCGGTGCATCGGCGAGCGGGCAATTGGCGGTAATCCAGGCCTGCCAGGCGGTACTCTCGGGTCAGGTCGATATTTGCATCGCCCTCGGGGTCTTGACCGATCTTTCCCATATGGAGTGTCAGGCCTTTCGCTCTTTGGGGGCGATGGGTTCTGACCGCTATGCGAACCGGCCTGATTTGGCCTGCCGCCCTTTTGACAAGAACCGGGACGGCTTTATTTACGGGGAAAACTGCGGAGCCGTGGTGATCGAACGGGCGGAAACGGCTCGAAGACGCGGAGTCAAACCGTATGCCCGCATTTCGGGATGGGCGTGGGGGATGGATGGAAATCGCAATCCCAATCCTTCCTTTGAAGGCGAGGTCCGCGTCATTCGCAAAGCATTGGGGCAGGCCGGACTCGCTCCGGAAGAGATCGATTACATCAATCCGCATGGAACCGGTTCACGCATCGGGGATGAGACGAAGCTACGGGCATTGGCTGAATGCGGTCTTGCGCATGCCCGCATCAATGCGACCAAATCGGTCACCGGCCACGGCCTCAGCGCAGCGGGGATCGTGGAAATCATCGCCACCCTCTTGCAGATGAAGGAATCACGGCTTCATCCCACCCGCAATCTGCAAGAACCGATTGACGAATCATTCCCCTGGGTGCGGGGCGAGGCGCTTCCGGCCGATATCACCCATGCCTTGAGTTTGAGCATCGGCTTCGGTGGCATCAATACCGCGATTTGTTTGAAAAAAGAAATGTAATCTTCGGGAGGGGATCAGCACATGGTTGCTGTCGGAATTGAGGCAATGAATATTTTTGGCGGAACCGCTTACCTGGACGTCATGGAACTGGCTCAGCATCGGGCATTGGATGAAACCCGCTTTGAAAATTTATTGATGAAAGAAAAAGCCGTAGCACTTCCCTTTGAAGACCCGGTGACCTGTGGAGTAAATGCGGCCAAGCCGATTGTCGACGCTTTATCCGAAGAGGAAAAAGAGCGGATCGAACTTCTGATCACCTGCTCCGAGTCGGGGATCGACTTTGGCAAATCGATCAGTACTTACATTCACCACTATTTGGGGCTGAGCCGAAACTGCCGCCTGTTTGAATTGAAACAAGCCTGTTACTCCGGGACTGCCGGTTTGCAAATGGCCGTCAATTTCATCTTGTCCCAAACCTCTCCCGGTGCTAAAGCGCTGGTAATCGCCAGTGACATCTCGCGTTTTTTGGTTGCGGAAGGGGGCGAGGCGCTGACCCAGGACTGGTCTTATGCGGAGCCCAGCGGCGGAGCGGGAGCAGTTGCCCTGTTGATTAGCGAAACCCCTTACCTGTTTCAGGTGGATGTCGGGGCGAACGGCTATTACGGCTATGAGGTGATGGATACCTGCCGACCGATCCCGGACAGTGAAGCCGGAAATGCCGACCTGTCTTTGCTGTCTTACCTCGATTGCTGCGAACAAACCTTTTTGGAATACCAAAAACGCGTCGCCGATGTCGACTACCGGCAAACGTTCCAATATCTCTGCTTTCACACGCCGTTCGGCGGGATGGTCAAAGGAGCGCACCGCACCATGATGCGGAAACTGGTGAAGGCCAAGCCGCAGGAGATTGAGGCTGATTTTGAGCGGAGGGTGTTGCCGGGGCTGAGGTACTGCCAGCGCGTCGGGAATATCATGGGGGGCAGCGTTCTTTTATCTTTGCTGAGCACGATCGACCAAGGGAACTTTGATACGCCGAAACGCATCGGCTGTTTCTCCTACGGCTCGGGCTGCTGCTCGGAATTTTACAGCGGGGTCGTGACACCTCAGGGGCAGGAAAGGCTGCGCCGCTTTCAAGTGGAAGAGCAGCTGAATAATCGCTACCGTTTGTCGATGGAGGAATATGAACAATTATTGCTCGGCAGCCATGCAGTGAAATTCGGAACGCGCAACGTGAAGCTCGATCTTGACTTCATCCCGGGGGCATTGGACGCGACTCGTGGAAAAAACCGTTTGGTTTTGGAGGAGATTCGTGAATTTCATCGGGAGTATCGGTGGTTATGATGGAGTATCAAACGGTGAAGGTGAGGGAGCAGCAGCAGATTTGTTTTTTGCAGTTTTATCGTCCGGAGGCGAACAACACGATCAATGACCGCATGGCGGAGGAATGCCATCACGTGCTTGACCGGTATGAGGAATCAGCCAAAATCCTGGTCATGGAAGGGCTGCCGGACGTTTTTTGTTTTGGGGCCGACTTTCAGGAGATGCATGACCGGATGGCAAACGGCAGACAGAGTGAACGCAATCCCGGGCGCTTATATGATCTGTGGATGCGCCTGGCAACCGGCCCTCTCCTGACCATTTCACACGTGAGGGGAAAAGTGAATGCGGGAGGGATCGGATTTGTCGCCGCCAGCGATATTGTCCTGGCTGAACGGACGGCGCAATTCAGCCTGTCGGAGCTGTTGTTCGGCGTGTTTCCCGCGGCGGTGCTTCCGTTTCTCATTCGCCGCACCGGCACGGCCAAAGCCAATTACATGACGGTCATGACCAAGGCGATCTCGGCCGAACAAGCCGCATCCTGGGGACTGGTCGACGCTTGTGACGATGACAGCCGCTCTTTGCTCCGCAAGCATTTGCTGCGGCTGAAACCTTTATCAAAAAGTGCGGTAGTGAAGTACAAGCGCTACATGCAGAGGATTAGCGAGCCCCTGGCGCAGGCAAAGCCGATCGCCGTCAAGGCCAATTTGGAAATGTTCTCAGACCCGCAAAATCTGACCGGAATCTATTGGTACATCGAAACGGGAAAGTTTCCCTGGGAGGAATGAACCCATTTTGCTAAAGAAAGGAGCGAGCGGGCGATGGAATCGGTTGTTCACTTTCAGGAAATCGAGCCGGAGATCGTGCTTTTGACCATGGAGGACCGGGTTCATAAAAATACGTTCTCAAAGGAGTTAATTGACGGTTTGCTTGAAGCCTTCGCCGTCATTGAGGCGAGCAATGTCTACAAAGTTGTGGTTTTAACCGGATATGACAGTTACTTCGCTTCGGGCGGAACCCGGGAGGGGCTGCTGGCGATCCATGAAGGCAGGGAGAAATTTACCGACAAGAATGTTTACAGCCTGGCGCTGGACTGCAAAATCCCTGTCATTGCAGCGATGCAAGGGCACGGCATCGGCGGTGGCTTTATCATGGGCTTGTTTGCCGACTTTGTGATTTTGAGCAGGGAAAGCGTCTATACGACCAATTTTATGAAATACGGGTTTACCCCCGGGATGGGCGCAACTTGCATTTTGCCGAGGAAACTGGGAATCAGCCTGACTGAAGAGCTGTTGATCAACTCCGGAACGTACCGGGGGGCGGAATTGGAAAAACGGGGGATTCCTTTCCCCGTTCTGCCCAGAGCGGAGGTTCTTGGCCATGCCCTGGAATTGGCGCGTCAGATTGCCGAAAAGCCGAGGTATTCCCTCATCCTGCTCAAAGACCATCTGGTTGCCCCGATTCGCGAAGAACTGCCGTCGATTGTGGAGCGGGAAGTGATGATGCATGAAAAGACGTTTCACCAGCCAGAGGTGAGAGAGCGAATCAATGCGCTGTTCGGGAAATGACGGGGGTGAATGGCCGGTATGAATACAAAGGAACTGTTTCGCGCGCTGCAAGCCGGTGAAATCAGCCCGGAAACCGCCTATGTCAAACTGGCGGAATTTTTGGATAAAAGGCAGCGGAGCAGAGAGGATTCCGCTGCGGAAAGTGATGGTCCTGGCGGCAAGGGAAATGAGCTGCAAACCCGGCTGCCGGCAGTGGACTGGGGTGAGATTGCACCGGGGATTGTGCAAGTGACGATGCAGGACCGAATCCATAAAAATACCTTTTCCACGGAGTTGATCACGGGGCTGATGGAAGCCTTTGCCGCGATTCGCTCCCGGCCCGACTTCAAGGTGGTCATCCTGACCGGCTATGACCGCTATTTTGCCTGCGGGGGCAGCCGGGAAGGCCTGTTGGCTCTGTATGAGGGAAAGGCCAAAATGACCGATCTCCATCTTTACAGCCTGGCTCTGGAGTGTGAAATCCCTGTCATCGCGGCGATGCAGGGACACGGGCTTGGCGGGGGATGGTGTCTGGGGCTGTTTTGCGACTTTGTCATCATGAGCCGGGAAAGCACATATGCCTGCAATCACATGAAGTACGGATTTACCCCCGGGGACGGGGCGACTTTGATCTTGCCTGAAAAATTGGGAAACCCGTTGGCGCAGGAGATTTTGTTTACCGGCAAAAACTTCAGGGGGTCGGAATTGGCGGCGAGAGGAGTGGGCATTCCGATTTTGCCGCAGCGAGAGGTTCTCCCTTATGCCTTGGAGCTGGCCAGGGAGTTGGCGGAGAAACCGAGGGAAACCCTGATCCTGTTGAAAAAACATATGGCTGCTCCGCTGAAAGCGCGTTTGTCCGAGGTGGTGGAAAGGGAGTGGGAGCTTCAGGAGAAAACCCTGGTTGGGAAACCGGAGGTTTTGGAAAAAATGTTGCCGGCTTTTGAGCCTCTCTCCGGCCCGCCTTCCTTTCCGGAAATCAGGCATCTGAATGCGCGTTTTTCCGGGCGCCCCGTTTTTTGGCTGCACGGAGAGGGGGGAGGCCTGGAGGGGTATCAGACGATTGCGCAGAAGAGCGGGCGGCCCTTTTACGGGATTCAGGCGCGTGGGCATATGACGGAGGATGCGCCGATCAGAGGAATTGAGGCGATGGCTTCCTACTACCTTTCCATCATTCGCTCCCGGCAGCCCGAAGGTCCCTATGATTTGGGCGGCTATTCGCTGGGGGGCGTGCTCGCCTATGAAGTGGCGCGTCAACTGCAGGAAGCCGGGCAGGAGGTTCACAGCATTGTCATGCTGGATACCCTGGACCGTTCCGCTTGGGAAAAAGTCCGTTTAAGCAACCGGACGAGAGCGTTGCAGGCAGTCAATATGACTCTGCTCAACCGGACGCGCCGGGATTGGCCATCCGTCAGGGAAAAGCTCATTCATCAGGAAGAAGCCGGATTTCCAGGAGACGAAGAGGAATTTTTGCGGCAACTGATCCGGTTGGGAAGAGAGCGCGGATTGTCTCTGGCCAAGACAGAAGAGGAATTGTTGAGGTTGTTTCAGCAGAATCTCCGCGTACAGGAGGCGTTTCAGCTGGATCAATACCCGCTGTTGCCCCTGCCGGACCCTTCCGGGGTGAGCTGCTTCTATTTTCGCAATCAGAGCGGCCTGTTTTTCGGTGAACTCCAGCCCTATCTGACAACCGCCTCTGATCAAATTGCCATCGACCATGAATGTTACTGGAGCGGTTGGGAGCAGCTGTTTCCCCGGTTCAAGCTGTTGGACGCCTCTTCCTCCAGCCATATGACCATGCTGTTTGAACCCGCGGCCCAGGCGGATATCGGCAAAGTTTGCGAAGCGTTGTATGCGGGGACGGACGCTGTTCGGACAGACCGCTAAAAGCGATGAAAGGATGGAAGAAGATGAAATTCAGCCTGATGACCTATTCGCTGGTGCCCCTCATGAGAACAGGGGAAATGAAGCTGGAGGATGTGGTCAGGTTTGCCGCCGATGAGGGGTTTGAGGCGATTGAGTTGCTGATGTTTGATTTCAGCCGGCCGGCGGGGGAGATTACCGGTCTGCTGGACAAATACGGGATGAAAATTTCCTGTATCGATGCCTTCGTTGATCTGGCTGCCGGCAAAGAGGATGTCTATGCGGAAAACATCGCATTGGGCAAGCGGATTGTCGATCAGGCGGAGGAGCTCTCCGCACCCATGGTCATGCTCGTTCCCGCGTTTGCCGATCAGATTCAAAGTGAGGCGGAAAAGCTGAGCGTGCTCCCGAAAATAATCCAGGCGTTGCAGGAGATTACCGCTTATGCCCAATCGAAGCAAATCACCGTCACCATCGAGAACTACCCCGACCTCAGAGTGCCTTTTTGCAGTCTGGCTGAGATCGAAACGATTCTCCGGCAAGTGCCCGGACTCAAACTGACACTGGACTGTGGAAACATGCTGGTGGCCGGGGATGACCCGCTTGAAGCCTGTGAGAGGTTGGGAAAAGTGATGGTCAATGCTCATCTCAAGGACTGGCAGGTTACTGCGGACGAAAGCGGGACCCGATGTGCGGACGGCCGATATTTGAAGCCGGCCGTACATGGCCAGGGGATCATCGATTACCGGTCGCTGTTTCGGAAAATGCTGGAGCAAGGCTATGACGGCTATCTGGCTTTTGAATATGAAGGGGAACACAACTGCAAAGAGGCGGCCAGACAGGGGATCCAGTATCTTCGGACGGAATTGAACCGGCTGCTCAATTCCCGGGGATAAAGAGATTGCCCGTTCAAGCCGGACAGAATTGGGAAAGAGAGGGAGAAGAAACCATGTCAACCGTTCTTTTTTTAAACGGCCCTTCACATGGCCATGTCAATCCGACATTGGGCCTGGTCGCGGAGTTAAGCAACCGTGGAGAAAAGGTGATTTACTTTTGCACCGATGATTTTCGGGAAAAAATCGCCAGGACCGGCGCGATATTCAAAAGCTTGGGGGATGGGGCCAAACTTCCGAAAGGCAATCCCCGGATCGACAAGAACAAACAGTTGTTTGACATCGCTCTGCGCATGTTATTATCCACGGAAAAAGTGGTTCAGCATATTCTGGAGGAAATCAAAGAGGAAACCATCGATTACATGATCTACGATTCGATGTATCCGGTCGGCAATATCATTTCACAAATTTTGAAGGTACCGGTGATCTGCTCCCATGCCGTTTTTGCCAGACCGGAGGAATTGGCTCCGCAAAACGAAAACACGGTCGGCATGGAAGTGATGCAGGATCACCCGGCTCTCGGCGAGTACAGGAAAATGGTCAACCGGCTGAAAGAAAACTATGGAGTGGAGATGCCGCAGCTGACCGGGATGATCACCCATTATGGCGATCTGAACATTGCTTATACGGCACGACAAAGGGGATTTGCTGATAGACCAGATCGCTCGTTGTGTTCAATCCCCCGTGCGTGACAGCCACATCCGTATATTTCAGAATTTCCCGTTGCGGCACATAGTGTCTTACAATGAAGTTGTCCGGGATCGCGAACCGGGAAACATCGGTATTGTAGGCTGCAATCACTCGGCTTTTCCATACGAAACCCCTGACAACCGGTCTGGCGCCAAGGATGTCAGGGGACGGGCAAAACAAAAATATATGTTGAAATAATCAGATAATTGAACGACCGAAAAACATTTGACATGAAAGAGGGGAATAAGGTAAAATGGGATATCAAAATAAATAATAAATTATACCAACCCTAATATAACATAAACAAAAAGAAAAGTCAACCGTTTTTGTGAAATTGTGCTGAGGGTTGGGCCGCGGTGTCCCCCCTTGATTCCCGGGGTTTCGAATGGTCGGTCAGCAGTTTCCGTTTCCCTCCCGATTTTGCCTGAGTTTGATCCCGGGTTGTATCTGCAAGACATGATGCTTTTTGAGCAAATTTGTTTCCGATGAAAGGGGGCAAAAGGCGGGAAGTCGTGCTTTCAGAGAGGAAGGGAAGCTCATGTATTTATCCCGTATATTCAACGCAATCAATATCTCGGTTCAGGAAAAGTATATGACCGAAATTCTGGAACTCAATGAGAAGACAAAAGAATTTGGTTTGATCTTGACTCCCGATGAAGTAAAAAACATGATGGTCGCCAGAAACAAGGTGTTGCGCGATTACGGCCGGGTGGAACTGGGCATTGAAGTGACGAAGGAATTGATCGAGATATTTTCCGAATCACCGTATATCCATGAAGACAATTACGCGGCAACACTTACGGAACTGCACGAGATCTTCTATTATTTGCGAAATGAAACGGAAGACAAAATCGGCGATTTCAAACTGATCAGCATGATGAAGGAGATGTTTGACGGTGAGTGTGCGGGTTCGGTGGAACTTTTAAAAAGCAGACTGGAGGAGTTTGCCGAGAATTTCCGAAGCGAATCGCTGCGTGAGTCTTTATTTGAGGGGGAGGATTAGGTTTGGAGTTTGAAAACGACAAAGAGAGATCCGGTCTTGTTTCGCGCAGCAAGATAAAAAAAGCGAATCTCCGGCGGAATCAATATACGATATCCCTTTTGAATGAAGGACTTCGTGCCGGATTGCTCACCGGTCAGGAGGTATATCGCATCCAGGCCGGATTGATGGGCATTCTGCAGGATTTGATCCGGCGCTATACGCAGGGTGAAAGTTCTTCCGTGACCTCTGAAACGGCAGAAAGTATCATGGCCTCCCTCCTCTACGCTGTTGATGCCTATACCCTTCAATTCATCAACCCGGATCAGGCAGTCACCGAGCTGAAAACAGGCAATATCCGCAACATCTACGAACAAGGATTGGAATTGTTGCGCCGGTTATTTGAAGAAACGAAGCAGCTCTATCAGGAAGTAAAGAAAAACAAATTGGATGTGCCCGTCGATGCCTACAATATGACGATCGATGAATCGTTGCCGATCTTTATGAAAAAGTACGGCATTGTTTTTGATGCCCACAATACCATGGCCAGCATCGATTATCCTTTGGCGGTCGATGACATGCGCCTTCAGGGCGTCTTTTATATCCGGCAGTATCTGGAACGCCTGCAAATGGAGACGCGATTTTGCCGCAGATTCGACCGGAGGGACTTGCTGGATCTGCTGACCGACTATGGAAAAGTGTGCAGGTTTGATTACCGGATTGAATTGTTCAACATCTTTGAGTTGGTATTGAATAATGCCATCTTTTCGATTTTATCAGGGGGGGATGCCGGTCAAATCAGAATTTCCGCCAATCAGTACAACCGGTTGCAACGGATGTTCAGCCGGCTGAATGCCTCACAGATCGCCGCCGCCATTCATCAGGCGATGGAGCGGCTGCAGCACGAGATGAAAACCGATCCTCCGCTCACAGACTATATGAACCAGTGCCGGAACAATTTGATTCAGCGAGTGATCAACGCTGCAAACCATGACAGCTTGGAAACCGTCATCATCAGGGAAAAAGAAGTAAAGACGAAATCGATTGTGCTCTTGCTGAACGAAGCGGATCGAATGAGCGACGTCCGCTTGCGCCGATTGCTGGACGAAATGATGCGGCTCGAAACAAAAGAAGAAAAAGTGCAACTGATCAGGGATTATTTTTCTTCCCTGCATGACTATTTGGATCTGCTTGATTCCGGTTGTTTGTATGGAGATGAATATGAAGCGCTCTTTGCCACTTTTGGCGACATGGAACTGGCGATTTTCGCAAAAATCGTATTTTATGAGGAGCTGCGCGCCGATTTTCTCGATTTTCAATCGATCGTGGCTGCCGGAAAAGACGACGAGAGCGAATGGAAAATGCATTACGTTGAGTTTATGCAAAAATTGAGTGATGACCGAATCAATGCCATTGGCAACCTGATCAGTGATATCGATTATGAGGAAATCCGGTTTTATTGAGATGCCGGCCCTTTTAGACCGGTTTTAAGCAGAAATCATTGAGTTTTGGAGGAAATGCGCATGAACAAAACCAACGCGTTGAGTGAAGAAAATACCATAAAATTACTGATCAGCTACTCCTTGCCCATGATTGTCGGCTTGTTTGTCGGCGCCTTCTACAACATTATTGACCGGGTGTTTATCGGAAACGGGATCGGTGACCTGGGGATTGCCGGGATTGCCGTTTCCTTTCCCATCATGATGACCATCATGGCTTTTTCCACCCTGATCGGAACCGGAGCGACCGCACTCACTTCCATTCGCCTGGGAGAGAAGAACACCGCTGAAGCTGAGAAAGTGATGGGGAACGCTTTAACCTTGCTTATCATTGTCTCGATTCTTTTTACCGTTCCCTGTCTGATCTTTCTGAATCCGATTTTGAAAGCATTTGGCGCGAGCCCGGAAGTGCTGAAGCCGGCGGCCGATTATATTTGGATCATTTTGTTGGCCAGCATCTTCATGATTGTCGGCTCGGGCATGAACAACTTTATCAGAGCGGAAGGAAACCCCAAGAAAGCGATGTTTACGCTGTTGATCGGGTCGGTGCTGAACGTGATATTGGCTCCTCTTTTCATTTTCGGCTTTGGCTGGGGGATGCAAGGTGCAGCGCTGGCCACGGCCATCTCTCAGCTGGTTTCGGCGCTGTGGGTTTTATCGCATTTTTTTCTGAGCAAGAGCCTCTTGAAAATCCGCGCCAAAAATATGCAGCTTGATGGCAGGCTGGTCGGGAAAATTCTGGCCGTGGGTGTCGGCTCCTTCATCACCCAATTGGCGAGCAGCGTGTTGTTTGTCATCATTAACAATGTGTTGCTCCGTTACGGCGGAAATACGGCGATCGCAGGCATGAACGTCGTCAATGCCGTGCAAACATTCATTATGCTGCCCGTATGGGGGATCAGCCTCGGGATCCAGCCGATTATCGGCTATAACTATGGTGCCAAAAATTTTGAGCGCGTGAAGAGCACATTGAAAACGGCGTTGATTATTTCCACGGTAATTGCCAGTGTCGCCTCGCTCTTCGTTTATTTCCTGCCGGAGTACATCGTTGCCATTTTCAACAGCGAAAGCCGGCAATTGATTTCTTTCGGCAGCCATGCGCTGGTCACGTACCTCCTCTTTACCCCGCTGATCGGCCTGTCCATCGTCGCTTCGGGATATTTTCAGTCTCTCGGCAAGGCCAAACAGGCGATCCTGTTAAGCTTAACCCGGCAAGTTTTCATTCTGGTTCCGGCCCTGCTCATTCTGCCGAGGTTTTTGGGGGTTGAAGGAGTGCTGATTTCCGGGCCGATTTCCGACTTCTGTGCGGCAGCAATTACCTTCGGATGCGTGGTTGCGAATCTGAAACAAATTCAAAATCAAATGAAAATAGGGACGACTGCCGTTCAGTCCGAACCGACCGGTATAGCGGGCAGCAGCGAATCTTAACTTCTCAGATGAAAGCGGAGTGATATTGTGAGCAAGAGGCTGATCATGCAAATTGCCCTGCCGGTTTTTATTGAGAGCGCGCTGATGATGGCTGACAGCATCATCCACGTCATCTGGGTGGGCCATCTACTGGGAGGGTTGGCAGTAGCGGCCATCGGAGCCTGTTTTCCGATCATCCTGGCTTTCGCAGCCATCGCCGGCGGAGCGGCCAGAGTCGCCACAACCCCGATTTTGCAGCATTTTCAAGCCAAAAATAAGGAAAAGATGCAGACCTATGTGAACCTGTCCTGGTCTTTCGGTGTTTGTCTGGTCGTCATCATGACCGCAGGGGGATATTTTTCTTCCCGATCGCTGCTTGCCTTGTTTGGAACCCCTGAAGCTGTCATCGGGCTGGCGGGCGGCTATCTGCGGATCATGATGCTCGGTTTTGCCGTTATGTACCTGTCCTTCCTCACCGTTTCCATGCTCAGGGGTGTCGGAAATGTTGTTGCCCGGATGCTGTTCGTGGCGATTTCCATCGTGGGAAATCTGGTTCTGGTTCCCTTGTTTATCGAAGGAACCGGTCCGTTTCCGAAATGGGGATTAAACGGGGTTGCCATTGCTGCGCTGATCGTTTCCGTCATCGCCATCATCGTCAGCTTGTGGTACATCCGGCGCCGCGTAAAAGGTCTCCTTACCAGGCCGACCGGTTGGCAATTCAACGGTAAATTAATGGCCGCCTTCTTGCCTGCGGGGATGCCGGTCTTTATGCAGCAGTTGATGCTGGCTTTGGGCTATGCCTGTATCCTGTTTTTTGTCAATCCCTTTGGCAGCGATGCAATTGCGGTTTTTTATGTGACCAGCAGGATCGACTCCATCGCCGCCATGCCTTCGATCGCAGTGATGATTGCGATTTCGGTGCTCACCGGAAAAACATTGCAAGCGGGCAGGTTTTCGGAGATCCCAAATCTCTTCCGCCGGGGACTGATCGTCAACCTTCCCGTCGTTCTGCTCATTTCTCTGCTCTGTTTTTTCGCTCCTCATTTCATCATGGAGCTGTTTATCAATGATCCGAACATTGTGAGCATCGGAATCGGATATTTCCGAATCGTCAGTCTCGGTTATTTGCTCTTCAGCGTTTTATACGTGTGCAACGGCATTATCACCGGGGTGGGGAAAAGCGGGATCATTACTCTTTTTTCTCTCGCTTCCCTCGTTGTGGTCAGGGTGCCGGCCGCAGCATTCCTTACACAAGCTGGTTTTAAGGTGAACGGTGTATGGTTGGCCATCCTGGCCAGTTTTGTCGCGCTGGCTGCCTGCAGTCTGTTCTACTATCTTTTTGGTTCATGGAAAAAAGGGTGGAAGATGACGGTCATGGAATCTTCAGGGATGAAATCATGAGGGATAAAATGGTTTTTATGTTTTCCGGTCAGGGTTCGCAATACTTTCATATGGGAAAAGCGTTTTATGACCACGAACCTGAATTCCGGGAACAGATGAACCGGTTGGATGCCGTTTTTCAAGAGCTTTCGGGCAACTCCCTGATCCGGTATCTCTATGATGAACGTCGCTCCAAAAGCGATGAGTTTGTTGATTTGTTCTATACCCATCCGGCCATTTTCATGGTTGAGGTGGCGACGGCCCACATGCTGATGTCGAAAGGGATCCGGCCTCAGGCGGTGATCGGTTCCAGCATGGGGGAATATGCTGCCGCCGTGGTCGCCGGCGCGCTGGATGCGGAAGACGGTTTGCGCTGTCTGTTCGATCAAGCCCGTCTGCTCAAGGCGCTCTCTCCGCCCGGGGGGATGATCGCAGTTCTGACTTCGCCGGCACTCTATGATGAGGTACCTGTCATTCACCATCATGCGCAGTTGGCTGCGGTGAATCATCAGTCCCATTTTGTGCTGGCGGGAAATGAAGAGGGGCTGGATGTGGTTGAGAGATATCTGCGAATGAAGGATATCACGCACCTGCGTCTTCCCGTGACCGTCCCGTTTCATTCTGCGCATATTGATGCCGCGGGAGAAGCGGTGCGGGAGCGTTTGTGGCAAGTTACGTTCCGGCCTCCGCGCATTCCGTTCTATTCTTCAGTGACCGGAAGGCGGATGCCTCATTTGACAGCGAATTATTTTTGGGATGTTTTAAGACAACCGATCCGGTTTGGCGAGGCTTTAAATGAAGCGGTCGCCCATGGAGTGACTTTTATTGATTTGGGACCTTCAGGTACCTTGGCCAACCTGGCAAATGCTCACTTCCGGACAAAACGGGATCTTCATGTTTTCAGCCTGCTCTCCCCGTTCACCGGTCATCAAAAGGCTTTGGAAATGTTGTATGCCCGGTTGCTTCAGCCGTGAATCCCCAGAGTGAGGAAGTGAAATCATTGAATCCATCCGGTTCCTATCATATCAAAACGATTGCCAATAATGTGGAGGCTGAGATCAATCGCTTAAAGGCGCAGGTCGACTTGTTTTGGCAAAGTGAATGGAAACATTACCAGGAGTTCGGTCTGGATCAAGCCGGTTCAATTGTGGAGTTGGGATCGGGCCCCGGTTTTCTTGTGGAAAAACTGTTGGTACATATTCCGGGAGCCGAGGTGACGGCCGTGGAGATCGATCCGCTCCTGGTCGAGTATGCCGGTAATTATTTGGCAAAACAAAAGTTGGACAGGTGGCAGGTGATTGAAGGCTCGATCACGGATACCGGGCTGGAGGATGATTCGTTTGATTTTGCCATTGCCAGATTGGTGCTGGAGCATTTGCCTGACCCTCTCGAGGCCGTTCGGGAAATTTACCGAATCGTAAAGCCGGGAGGGAAAGTGATCGTCATCGACAATGATTTTGAAATGCACATCATGACCTATCCGCCGGTTTCCGGTTTGCGCGAGCTTTACGATGCTTATTGCAAGGCGCGTGCGGCTGAGGGAGGCAATCCGAAAATCGGGAGAGAACTCCCGCGCATCCTGAAAGAAGGCGGTTTTACCGATGTGGAATTTGAAATCATCAGTGCCCACAGCGCGCTTCTGGGGGATGAGATGTTTTTCAGATCGGAGGGGATCGGGATCCCGTATAAGCTGGTTCAGGACGGCTTTTTATCCAGTAAAGTGCTGGGGCAAATTTCCCTCGGTTGGAGAAAAATGATCCGGGATGAACATCATTCGGTTATTCGCCAGCTGTATATGGCGGTGGGGAAGAAAGATTGATCAAGCGGGAAGCACAGCCGGTCTTGGCATCATGCAGCCTCTTATCCGCCGAAGCAGACTCCCTGGTTTCTTCAGGAAACTTGGGAGTCTATTTTTGAATGCGGGGCCTGCCCCGGAGCCTTGAGAGAGGAGGATGTGCATGAAAGGGATTGTTCTGGCGGGCGGCACTGGAACCCGTCTCTATCCGTTGACCAAGGTGATTTGCAAGCAACTGTTGCCCGTCTACGATAAACCGATGATCTACTATCCATTGTCCGTCCTGATGTTGGCCGGGATCAGGGATATCCTGATCATCTCCACCCCGCAGGATACTCCGCTGATTCAACAATTATTGGGGGATGGAGCCGATCTCGGCATCCGCTTGTCGTATGCGATTCAACCTTCACCTGATGGGATCGCCCAGGCTTTTCTCATCGGGGAAGAATTTATCGGCCGTGACCGGGTGGCGCTTATCCTGGGGGATAACATTTTCTACGGTCATGGTCTGACGCCCATTCTGCGAAGAGTGGCGGCGAGGAAGAAGGGGGCCACCATTTTTGGCTACAACGTCAGAGACCCGCAGCGCTTCGGTGTGGTAGAATTTGATGAAGCGAACAGGGTGATTTCAATTGAAGAAAAGCCTGCTAATCCGAAATCTAATTATGCTATCACCGGTTTTTATTTTTACGATAATGATGTGGTGGAGATTGCCAAACAGATAAAACCATCCGCCCGGGGAGAGTTGGAGATAACCGATGTGAACAAAGTCTACCTGGATATGGGAGCCCTGCACGTGGAATTGATGGGGCGAGGGTTTGCCTGGCTGGATACGGGAACGCATGAAACCCTTTTGCAAGCTTCCCAATTTATCGAGACGATCGAGAAACGTCAGGGTCTGAAGGTGGCATGTCTGGAGGAGATCGCTTACCACATGGGCTATATTCGCGACAAAGATTTGCGGAGATTGGCAGAACCGATGCAGAAAAACGAATATGGGCAGTATCTGCTCTCGGTGATCGGGCGCAAGAAAATCCACAACGGACAGGAGGAAGCAACATGAAATTGCTGGTGACCGGGGGAGCCGGCTTTATTGGGAGCAACTTTATCCGCTATATGGCGAACCGGTATCCGGAATATGAGATCATCAATCTCGATCTGTTGACTTACGCCGGGAATCGGGAGAATTTGCAAGACGTGGAGACACATGCCAACTATCGCTTTGTCAAAGGGGACATTGGCGACAGAAATCTGGTGGAGTCGCTTGTGGGGAACGGGGTGGAGGTGATTGTCAACTGCGCGGCGGAGTCGCATGTGGATCGCAGTATCAAAAATCCGGATATTTTTGTTAAAACCAATATCGTCGGGACGCACGTCCTTTTGGAGGCGGCAAGAAAACATAAAGTAAAAAAATTCCTGCAAGTATCTACTGATGAAGTGTATGGCTCACTCGGCGAAACCGGCGTTTTTACCGAAGAGACAGGGCTGGCTCCCAACAGTCCGTACTCGGCCAGCAAAGCAAGTGCGGATCTGTTGGTTCGCGCTTATCATGAAACGTTGATTTGCCGGTAAACATCAACCGTTGTTCCAATAATTACGGCCCCTACCAGTTTCCGGAGAAATTGATTCCGCTGATGATTACCCATGCCCTCGAGGATCAGGAATTGCCCGTTTACGGGGACGGCCTCCATGTGCGCGACTGGCTGCATGTGGAAGACCATTGTGCGGCCCTTGACAGGGTGATCCATCGGGGCAAGGACGGAGAAGTTTATAACATCGGCGGAAATAATGAGAGAACCAATCTTGAAATTGTAAAACTGATTTTGAAGGTTCTCGGGAAATCAGAGGAATTGATCCGATTTGTCGAAGACCGGTTGGGCCATGACCGGCGCTATGCGATCCATTCGGCCAAGATCCAAAGAGAATTGGGCTGGAAGCCAAAGTATACTCTCGAAGATGGCCTCAGGCAAACCATTCAATGGTATCTGGACAACCGGGACTGGTGGGAACGGATCAAAAAGCGCGCGAACGGGTAATGGCCCTGCCCGGAATGTTGGATTGTTCTGTGTTCACTTCTTTTTCTCATTTGGTAAAATGAGCTTGTTCTCATAAGTAGAGAATTCAAAAAAATAAGGAGTGCACAGACAAAGAATGGATGGGAATCGTGAAAAAGTTGAAGCCAAAATGACAAACCAGGAAGAACCGCACATTGCCGGAGATTTGTCGGGAAGCAAACCCAAGCCTTTCCTCAGCGTACGTTCAAAACGAAAGATGTATAAAATGATGTCCTTTATTTTCAGCGTCATCCTCATCCCGCTCATCATGACCATTCTGCTCAGTGCTTACGAGGATGAAACCAATGCTTGGGTGCGTCATTTGTTTGCCGGGAAGAAGAAAGAGACCTATACCGAAACGATCAAAAGGCTGGCCGCCAGCGGCAATCTGCCGGACTACCGATGCGGCCCGATCGGGACTGCGATTCAGGAAGTGATAAACCGTTGCGGAAAACCGGTTAAGCGGACGGATGTTTATGAGATTGACGGTTCCAATTCGAGCCTGTTCTATCTCGATGGAAACAGCAAGTTGATTGGGCTTGATTTTCAAAATGAAAAGTTGAAAAGCATCATGATCCAGGCGCGGAAAAACGAGTCGTTGCTGATCAGCGAGGTCAAACGCGTTTTCGGGCCCCCCTCCGAAACCAATGAAGGAAAATCGGATATGTCGGATCTTGAGACGTATTATCAATATAATTTGAACTCTTATCACGTAACCTTCTCGTACAGCTCGAAAACCAATAAATTGGACAGGTTCACATTAGAAACCACCAGCAACTTCCCTTATGACGGCAGACCGCGCACCCAGTTTGTAACAGCCGCCCATCCGGTGGGCAGCGACAAACGGATCAGCCCCGAGGGTGGATTGTCGGCGGCGAAACAGCTGAAGCAGTGGATCAGCCGGGGGGACCTGGGCAACTACGATTGCGGGCCGTTGGGCACTTCCCTGCAACAAGTGGCAGCGGGCACCTGTGGTGATTATGAAAACAATGTGTCTTCCCGTATAGTGAGTGACCAGGAGAAAGGGCTGGGCTTTCGGTTTAAAGACAGGGAAATACAGCTCAAATTTTTCAAGGACCGGTTGACATCGATCAGCGTCAGAGAAACGGAACAACCTCTTCCGATCACCAAAGAGAACATTGAGCGGGTGTTTGGAAAACCGGATCGTGACAAAAGCTCCTTTGACATTCTTGACGGGAAGTTTGTCTCCTACAAACTGAATGACAAAAAAGCGGACTTTTTCTTCAACGACAAAGGTGAACTGGATTATATCTGGCTTCGCAAAAGCGGACTCTACGATGATGAATTCGGCACTTTGTTGCCGCAGAACGAATAGGAAGGAAAGCCGGTTATCAAGGTCGCATTTTATGATTGACAAGTATGATTTTGGGGAATAATATTATATAAAATATTCTATATTTGTTGATTGAATTAAATGGGATCCTGTCGCCATAATCTCGACTAACATACTTGAGATTATAAAGATCGAAGGATGCAGCCCAATCTGACTGTTTCTATTCTCCAAGGCGGATGGGTTTCCTTTATGGATGGAGGGGATCTTCTTGTCTGATCATCCATACGGGATTGACGAACAGTGGATTGAGCGCATTATTCGGGCATTGGAAGGGCTGAAATACGGATCTGTATTGATAACCGTTCACGATTCCAGGATTGTTCAGATTGACCGCACAGAAAAAATAAGAGGCTGACACTCAAGAATCATTTTCATAATCAAATATTGCGCCGATCGGACAACCGAAGGCTCCAGTAATCTTGCCATGCACAGGCAGGTTTATTGGAGCTTTTTTATTTTTTGAATGGAGAGGAGAAAAACGGATGAAAAGGTTATTGATGTTACTGGTTTCGCTCAGTTTGGTGGCAGGGATTTCGGGATGCGGCCCATCCTCCGGATCCGGGAAGAACGAAGTGGAGCTTTTGAATGTTTCATATGATCCGACCCGTGAATTTTATCAGGACTTCAACCGGCAATTTGCCGCGTATTGGAAGAAAAAGACGGGGGAAACGGTGACGATCAAACAGTCGCATGGCGGTTCGGGGCAACAATCGCGGTCAGTTCAGGACGGATTGGATGCAGATGTGGTCACTTTGGCCCTCTCTTATGATATCGATGCGATCGCCAAGAAGGGCCTGATCAGCCAAGACTGGCAAAAGAGGCTGCCGGAGAACAGCTCGCCCTACACTTCGGCGATTGTCTTTCTGGTGAGAAAGGGAAATCCGAAAGGAATCAAGGATTGGGATGACTTGGTCAAACCGGGGATATCCGTCATTACCCCCAATCCCAAAACTTCGGGCGGAGCAAGGTGGAACTATTTGGCCGCATGGGGTTATGCACTGAAAAAGAATAAGGGAGATCAGGCGAAAGCAAGAGATTTTGTGACCAGATTATATCGGAATGTCCCTGTCCTGGATTCGGGTGCGCGTGGGGCGACGACGACGTTTGTGGAGCGGGGAATCGGTGATGTGCTGTTGGCTTGGGAAAACGAAGCACTGCTGTCGCAGAAAGAGTTTGGCAAAGACAAATTTGAAATTGTGTATCCCTCGCAAAGCATTTTGGCGGAACCGCCGGTAGCGGTTGTCGACAAAGTCGTGGACCGGCACGGAACGCGCAAGGTGGCACAAGCTTATCTGGACTATTTGTATTCGGATGAGGGGCAGGAGATCGCCGCCAAACATTTTTATCGTCCGCGTTCGCCGAAAGTTGCGGCAAAATACGCAAGCCAGTTTCCGAAAATCGATTTGTTCACCATCGATGAGGTATTCGGCGGTTGGGAAAAAGCGCAGAAAACCCACTTTGCCGACGGAGGCATCTTTGATCAGATCTATCAGAAAAAATGACCGGTTTGCTGAGAAAGTGAAGGGGGAGGTTTCATGGCGAAAAGGTTGGCAAAAAAGAGCATCATTCCCGGATTTGGCCTGACTATGGGCTATACCCTGGTTTACCTGAGTTTGATCGTACTGATTCCGCTCTCGCTGATCTTTTACAAGACGGCCAGTTTATCTTGGAAAGAGTATTGGGATGTGGTGACCGATCCGCGAGTCATCGCTTCTTACCGGCTCACCTTTGGCGCATCCTTTGTCGCTTCCGTCATCAATGCCGTATTCGGGACGCTGATCGCCTGGGTTTTGGTTCGTTATGATTTTATCGGAAAACGGCTGGTGGACGGGATTGTCGATCTGCCGTTTGCGCTGCCTACAGCTGTTGCCGGGATCGCTCTGACTTCGGTCTATTCCGACAACGGATGGATCGGCAAGTTTTTGGCTCCCTTGGGGATCAAAGTGGCTTTTACTCCGCTTGGTGTCATAGTTGCTTTAACTTTTATCGGCTTTCCGTTTGTGGTGCGAACGATCCAGCCCGTTTTACAGGACTTGGATCATCAGTTGGAGGAGGCTGCTTTTTCGCTCGGGGCCAGTCGGCTGCAAACCTTTGTCAGGGTGTTGTTTCCTCCGTTGTTGCCCGCACTCCTGACCGGCTTTGCCCTCGCTTTTGCCCGGGCTTTGGGAGAATACGGTTCCGTAATTTTTATTTCCGGCAATATGCCAATGGTGACAGAGGTGACCCCTCTGCTCATCGTGACCAAGCTGGAGCAGTATGACTATGCAGGAGCTACTGCGATTGCTTCAGTGGTCTTGATTGCTTCCTTTATCTTGCTTTTTATAATCAATTGTTTGCAATGGGTTAGTGGCCGGCGTTATTTCATCGGATAAGGAGGGAGGAATATGCCGAAACCGGTTCAGCCTGCGGCGTTGGTTCGCTTTTTGCTTATTTTTGCCGCTCTTATTTTTCTTTTCCTTTTTCTCATCGTACCACTGTTTGCCGTTTTTTCAGAAGCCCTGAAAAAAGGAATTTTGGTTTACATTGAATCCGTTGAGGATGCGGATGCGCTCTCGGCGATCCGTTTAACCTTGCTCGTCGCGGCGATTTCCGTTTCTCTCAATACGATTTTTGGAATAGCCACTGCCTGGGCGATTACCAAATTTGAGTTCAGGGGAAAAAACCTGCTCATCACGCTCATTGATCTGCCCTTTGCCGTATCCCCCGTCATATCAGGATTAATCTTTGTGTTGCTGTTTGGTGCGCAGGGGATATTGGGACCGTGGCTGGAAGCGCATGATATCAAAATTATTTTTGCAGTTCCCGGCATGGTGTTGGCGACTGTATTTGTAACGTTTCCTTTTGTGGTCAGAGAATTGATCCCGGTCATGCTGGCGCAGGGAAAACAGGAGGAAGAGACGGCTTTATCCCTCGGGGCAGGCGGTTTGCAAACCTTTTTGCGCGTTACTTTGCCCAATATAAAATGGGGGCTGTTATATGGGGTGATTTTGTGCAATGCCCGGGCGATGGGCGAGTTTGGTGCGGTTTCTGTCGTCTCCGGGCATATCCGGGGAATGACCAACACCATCCCTCTTCATGTAGAAATTCTTTATAACGAATACAATTTTGTTGCAGCTTTTGCAGTAGCCTCCATATTGGCGGTATTGGCGATCATTACCCTCATCATCAAGAGTTTAAGCGAATGGAAGACGAAACGCCTGTTAGAAGCAGCAGAGGAGGAACAGTGAAATGGGAATTGAGGTGCGCAATGTTTCTAAAGCATTCGGTTCCTTTCAGGCGGTTCAAAATGTCAGCCTGAAAATCCCGACAGGTCAACTGATGGCACTGCTCGGGCCATCCGGATCAGGCAAAACCACACTGCTCCGGTTGATTGCCGGCATGGAGAGGGCGGATCAGGGTCAGATTTTCTTTCACGGTGAAGATTATACCAACCGCAGGGTGCAGGAGCGGAAAGTGGGCTTTGTCTTTCAGCACTATGCGCTCTTTCAGCATATGAATATTTTTGAAAACATCGCTTTCGGATTGAAAGTGCGCCCTCGGAAAAAGAGACCATCCAAACAAGAGATATACGAACGGGTGACGGAATTGCTGCGCCTGGTGCAGTTGGAGGGATTGGCCAAACGTTATCCGGCCCAACTTTCCGGCGGACAGAGGCAACGGGTGGCCCTTGCCCGGGCATTGGCTGTTGAACCCAAAGTGCTGCTGTTGGATGAACCGTTCGGAGCGTTGGACGCCAAAGTGAGACAAGATCTTCGTCGTTGGCTGAGACAATTGCATGAGAAGTTGCAGATCACCACTGTCTTCGTCACCCACGACCAGGAGGAAGCGCTGGAGATGGCCGACCAGGTGGTTATCATGAATCGGGGACGGATCGAACAGGTCGGAACACCGGAAGAAGTTTACCGTTCGCCGGCCAATGCCTTTGTCTACACATTCCTCGGCAGAGTCAATCTGTTTCATGGCCGGATTCATCAAGGGAAAATCAAATTGGGTGAGCATGAGTTGGACGTGCCGGGAATTTCACATGCGGATGAAGTTCCCGCTGTGGGTTATGTCAGACCCCATGAAATCGGCATCAGCCGCGAGCAATCGGAAAAGACCAGCATTTCGGCCATTGTCCGTCATATCAACCCGGTCGGGCCGATTGTGCGCTTAAATTTGAAAAGAACCGATACCGGTGAATTGTTTGAGGTGGAAGTAAGTGACGAACGGTACCGGGAATTGGACATTCAAGTGGATGATACCCTTTACGTCAATTTGAAGAGCATGAAGATTTTCCTGGAAAACTCCAAAACCGAAGCTGTTGCGGAAGAATCGGACTTGGGCGAAGCGGCCGATTCCGGGCCGGTCTGGGATGAGCAGGTCGCGGAGTGAATGAAAGGGATGAGTGTTTTTCTGCGGTGACCTTTGCGGAAGGAAACAATGGACTGGAAAAAGAAATTATTTTTAAAGCATACATCGCAGTTGGAGGGGTGAAAATGGAGGACTGGTGGAAACAGAGCAATCAGGATCTGAAGCCGGAAAACCCAAAATCCAACTGGGTGACCGGAAAGGACGGAAAAGAAGATGCCATTCCCCGGCAATATCTCGGAGCGAAGCCAGATGCACAATTGGATCACAAACGAAAACATCCTTGGGAGAATTGAAGAAGATTGCAGGCCGTCTTCCTCAGACCTGTATGTGATCAGCTGAATCCGTCGGCATAAAAAATGCCCGCTGATCAGATGGGAAAGCTGCCGGCAAATCGGGGAGCGCTTTGAAAAAGCCGGCAGGAACCGAAACAGAAGGGGATGGGTGCTTTCTGCGGTAACTTTTGGCCGGGGGTTCCTGGAGCGGAAGAGAAGTATCAGCACCCGACATATTCCTGTTTTAGGAGTTAGCAAAGAAGCAGACCCGTTTGATGACGGGTCTTGCTTTTTTCTGCCGGTTATTTTTTCTTCTTGACCCCTTTTCTCGCCGGTTTTCGCAATCCCCGCGGAATGTCAAACTGCCAAAAAGTGCCGCCGAATCCGCCCGTTGCCGATCTTCTGGTAAAGGTGACTCTCTGCGTGGTGGGATCCACACTGATTTGGAAACTTAAGTTGCCGGACCCTCTGGTCACCCCCCGTGGGACATCGACCCAGGTTCCTCTTACGACGTTGCCGCTTCGGATTCCGCGAAACACATTCGTAAAGTTATCCCCATCTCCGGCATTTCCCAGTCCAGTCCACCAAATGGTGTTCCCGATTTGCCGGACATAATAACGGCCGCCATCATCACAATCGTACACACCCGTCGGATTGGAGATGGTCCCTTGTGCTGCTCTCACTTTTTTCTTGGGAATCAGTTTGTTTCCGGCAATCAAACTGCTTGTGGACATGGAATCACTCCCTTTTTTCAAAGTCAATTTATCGTATGAAAAAAGAGAATGATGGTTTGTACCAAACGACCATTTCTGTTTTTTGGCACAAATATGAACGAATAAATGAATAACTCTGCTGATTTCCTGGTGTGGAAGTCTTGCTTGAAAACGGAAAAGATGCCCGCAGTACACGGGCATCTTTCTGAGAAAGCCGTTTATCTTTTTCTTTTGACTCTTCTTCTTGCCGGTCGTCTTAATCCCTGCGGAATGTCAAATTGCCAGAAGGTTGCGCCGAATCCGCCCGTTGCAGATCTTCTGGTAAAGGTGACTCTCTGTGTAGTCGGATCCAAGCTGATTTGGAAACTTAAGGTACCAGACCCGGTGTTTGTTCCCCGCGGAACATCGACCCAGGTTCCGCTGACGACGTTTCCGGTTCGGGTTCCGCGAAAGACATTCGTAAAGTTATCTCCAGTTCCTCCGTTCCCCAGTCCAGCCCACCAAATGGTGTTCCCGATTTGCCGGACATAATAACGGCCGCCGTCATCAGAGGTGTAGACACCCGTCGGATTCGCAACCGTCCCTTGTGCCGCTCTCAATTTTCTCTTCGGAACAGCTTTGCTTTCTGCGGATAATTTTTTCAACATCTCATCACTCCTTTTGAAATTTACTCTCTATGATATGAAGAAAAGAGGATGATAGTTTGTGCCAAAAACCAATTCTATTTTTTTAGGCTCTCCGGATTGGTAGAGACGATGGAATGCCCCGATCTTTTACTTTCAGCACACGAATCTGCTCCAATTCCACGGGGTTGAGAGGTTGAACGTAGGCAAAGTTATGATTGGGAGGGGGGCTTGTTGCTTTCCCCAGGCCTGAAGGACGGGCGATTCTGATTTTTAAAGCCTGGACAGCCCAGTGAATTGGGTAATTGACGGACATGATTCCATCGTCCGTTCCGGCCAAAAGGACCGCGGCAGCAAAGTTGTCCCGATCCCGCAGCCAGACAGAACCGGAATCACCCGGAAGAGCGCTGGGTTTGCTCCCGGTAACAATCGTTTGGTTGCGGTAATAAAATGTGGTTTCCTCAGGCAGATAGTAGAGCACTTTGATATCGGTATGGATCGACTCAACGATTCCCCTGACCATCCCCGACGTTCTCCCTGTTTTTTTAAAGCGTTCCCCCACTTTATAACTGATCAGATGGCCCGGCAATGCCATTCGCTGACCTGATTCTCCCGAAAGGTATCTGGGGTCCAGGAGATCATTGCGATCCGGAATGGAGAGGGCAGCATCGATATAATTTACCCCGTTTCGATTGAAAGGAACATATAAAAATGCTCGTCCGATCCGATCCCTTCTGAGCTTCCCGCCATCGGAAGGTCCCGGCTGAATCGTTTCACTGAACTGATTGGTATTGTAGTGAGTGAGAACATGATTATTACTCAAAATATACAGTTGGGGGTATTTGGAAAACGCGGATACTATCACTCCGGCTGTCCCTGTCCCATTGGCATTGCCAATACTGGCTCCCCCGGGCACGGGACGAAGGCGGCTTTGCCAACTCGGGAGGGCGGATGATTTGCGAAATCGTGGATGATGTGTGGTGCAGCGTCCTCTTTGAATGATTCGCACAGGCACGGCGGAATTTTTTCTGATCGCTTTCATTATTGCTGATTGCAACGAAGAGTGAATGGAGGCGGATAAGTTTTTGCAGGTATATAGATTGAGACAAGCACCTTGGGAGGGAACCTTCGGATTGGCGTATCCTACTCCGATTCCTATTACTTCGGGCCGTTTCATGATCATGGGGGCAAGTCTGTTTTTGTGTATCAGTGCTTCATAAAAAGTAGCCATTTTCTCTCCCCTTTCGAGTGGTTTTACCATAATTTATGATTGCGTGATTCATAAGGTTTGAGATAACACCCCAGGGGAGAAGTCCGTCCCTTTTTGAGCGTAGTTGAACCGGAGGAGGATAAGTCATATTTGGACAGCAGAGCCGATGAATTCGGACGGATCGTCATTCACCGGACACGCCCTGGAAAACTGATTGAAGGGGGTGTTTTTTGGTTGACAGGCGATGGGAAAGAGGAGATGGAAGTGTATATCTATTTAAAAAATTATGTTATGATATAATTCTAGATTTTTATTGATTGGGAATATTTACGGGCAGGAAGGTGAACCTCGGTGACCATTTATTTTTATAGAGTGAATGAACCATATGGTTGTTTCTCCAATTTTTCGGCGCATGGTTTCATGCTGGACGGAAAATGGTGGCCCACCAGTGAACATTATTTTCAAGCGCAAAAGTTTGCGGGAACCCCCTATGAAGAGAAGATTCGCCTGATAAAAAGCCCGAAGGACGCTGCGACCATGGGCCGGGATCGCCGTCTGCCCCTGCGCCAAGATTGGGAATTGGTGAAAGATGAAGTGATGCGAAAAGCGGTGTTGCAAAAGTTTAAAAGCCATCATGACATTCGGGCGATTTTGCTCTCCACCGGCAACCGGGAGATTGTGGAAAATTCACCCGTTGATTATTATTGGGGTTGCGGAGCAGACGGAAGCGGCAAAAATATGCTCGGGCAGATTTTGATGGAAGTCAGGGAAGAGTTGCGCCGGGAAGGAAATCGATCATGATCCGGGTATGTGGTCAGATATGAGACTCATACCCGGATGCCGAAATAACGCAGGAGCTCTTCATCAAACTGTTGCCGGGACGAGATGGGAAACTTTTGTTGCTGTCCGTTCCGGGTGATCGTCAAAAAGTTGGAAGTGAGGGTGATTCGTCCGTCCCTGGTGGCAATGGTGCACATCGCTCTCTGTGTGAAATTGGAAGAGGGCGAAGTTTGATGGTATTCGCACATCTCGGTGAATGCGTCCAGCTCATACGACTGGGTCGTAAACCGGAACTGTGTGGACCAATCGCCATTCTCCTGTCTTTGCAGGAGATAGTGATCCCGGATTTGGTCGGGAATGATGCGGTACCGGCCGCTGATGTCTTCCACTTCCTCACCAGTGAGCGGGAGCGGAAGCCGGCAGCTGTTCCCGAAGCCGACATCGACTAAATAGGGCTGATCCAGATGAACCAGCAGAGTCAAATGATCGAATTCCCGGCCATAAGAACCGTCCGGATTCCGCACGCGCGCAGAGATCCGTGAGGTGACAAATCCGCACTCCCGCAGCAGCCAGTCAAACAAGCCGTTCAGTTCATAGCAAAAACCGCCGCGACGTTGTTCCACGATCTTTTTGTAAAAAGCGGGCAAAGATATGCGAATGGGTCGGTTCAGCGGGATGTCCAGGTTTTCAAAGGGAACGTGTAGCAGATGATTCTCCTGAAGAAGCGACAGGAATGCCCGGTCAGGATGTTTTACGGCTTTGATCCCGATCCGTTCGAGATAAGCGGATCGTTTCATGGGAAATCAACTCCTTGGAGATCAGAGAATGTCCGGCATGCAAATGGATGCAGAGCCCCCGGGAAGAAGAGGCGATGGCGGTAACCTCAGTGAATATCCCGTTTCTTGAAGCGACCGCCCTGGATGTCGTGGATATTGCCGATCGCCAGGAATGCCTGGGGATCAATTTCTTCCACAATCGATTTCAGTTTCGCCTCTTCCAGACGGGAGATCACACAGAAGATCACTTTTTTCGCATCGCCTGTATAGGCTCCCTCGCCGCTCAAATAAGTGACCCCCCTCCCCAGCCGGTATAAAATCACTTTTCCCAGCTCTTCCGGATAGTCGCTGATAATCCAGACCGATTTGGTTTCATTAAAGCCTTCAATGGTAATGTCAATCGTTTTGAAGGCGATAAAATAAGCCATCAAGGAGTACATCGCCCGGTCCCACCCGAAGACGAATCCGGCGCTCCCGAGAATGAACAGGTTGAAGAACATCACTGTTTGGCCGACAGACAGTGGAATTCGCTTGTTGAATAAAATAGCCAGAATTTCCGTCCCGTCCAAAGAGCCGCCATAGCGGATCACCATGCCCACACCGGCTCCGAGGATGATTCCTCCGAATACCGCGGCCAGCAACGGATCTTTGGTCAGTCCGGGAACGGGATGAAGCAGGTTGGTTCCGACTGACATTGCGACGACACCGATTAACGTGGAAATGGCAAACGTTTTTCCGATTTGTTTATAGCCGAGAAAGAAAAACGGAAGATTGAGAGTGAAGAGCAAAACACCCAAATTAAGTCCGGTGAGGTGTGACAGAATAATCGAGATGCCGGTAATCCCGCCGTCAATGACGTGGTTGGGCACCAGAAAAATTTCCAATCCGACAGAGACAAGAGCAGCGCCTGCCAAAATCAAGATAATCCGCTTTACCATGTTGGCAAAGGGCAGTTTTTTATGCTCTTTTTTTGCAGGTTCCAATTGTTTGGCTACAGCTTCCATCTTTTGCTCCTTTCCGTGAAAGTTTGTTTTTTTCAATTATCGCGTGTGGTGGGGCGAAGCAGCGTTTTCTGCCTTGTTGATGATTGACGAAAGTCAGGCAACCTGCTTCACCCTTTCTTAAGTGTAATTCAGGGAAATTCCCGTTATTTTGCCTCCAGCCGGGTTGCCGGTTTGGATTCCCATTCCAACTTGATGCCTCTGGAAATGAAAATCCCTGCTGCCGATACTGCCAGCAAAATGACGAACAATGATGCTTGGCCCACCAACAGACTGACCAGAGTCGATGATATCATACTGCCAAAATAACGGAACGTGGAAAAAATGCCTGAGGCCGTCCCCGACAATTCTTTGCTCACCGATTGCAGAGATGCCGTCTGCATGGCGGAGTTGCCGAGTCCGCCGGCCAATCCCCCCGCGATCAAGGCGAAGAGGAGATAAGGGATTGACGTTGATAGATGAAGGAACCAATAAAGCGCGCTGGCAAACACGGAGATTGCAAAGGTCAGTGCGATCATCTTGCGGTTCCCCCACCGGGCTGTCAGCTGTCCGCCGATCCATCCCGCGGCAGACATGGAAATGGAGAAAACAAACATGACCAGTCCCACCTTCTGGGTTGAGAGGTGGTAGTGGGATTCCAGAATGAGGGGCATGGCCAATAAAGTGGCGTACATCACAAAATTGCTGAGCAAAATGGAAAGATTGGCACTGGTGAACGTGCTGTCTTTAAACAGTGAAAACTGAATCAAAGGATAGGGGGCATGCAGCTCCCGATATACGAATAAAGCGGCGAAGATGGCGAACAGAACCCCCAGCACGATATAGCCCGGAACCGTTTGCGGATGAGTCAGCAAAATCAACATGGCAAAACTGACGGCCAGATAAAGGGAACCGGGCCAGTCGAGTTCTGCTTTTTTGCGCACCTCGCTTTTCGGCAGAACGAACCATGTGGTGGCGATGGCGAAGATGAGAAAAGGCACATTGACCCAGAAAATCGACTTCCACCCCCACAAGCTGATCAGGGTGGAACCCAGCAACGGTCCGATCGCCGCCCCCAGCCCCATGCCCATTCCAAACAGCCCGAACACTTTGGCCATGCGCTCTTTGGATACGGCATGGCGAATGATGGCGCTGGCATTTGGAGTGGCCAGTGCGCCACCGATTGCCTGAATCGATCGGAAAGCGATCAGCCAGGGCAGGTTGAACGAAAAGGCACAGGCGATGGAACCGAAGAACAACAGGGCGAGTCCCCACATGTAGATGCGGCGGTTACCGTAGAGATCACCCAGCTTCCCGGCGATCGGCTGGGTCACGGCCATAACGATCAGGTAAATGGTGACCACCCAGGAGATGGAGGTTAAACTCTCATGAAAAAAGGCGGAGATGGCCGACAAACCGACGGCGATCATGGTGGAATTGATGGGGACCAAAATCGTCCCCACCAACAACGATACAATTAAAAGGAGTTCCTTGCCCTTAGTCATGGATCGTCACCGTCCCGCTGCTTCCGTCAACGGTGACCGTATCGCCGTCTTTCAGCTTTGAGGTCGCGTTCCGGGTACCGACGACAGCAGGCAGGTTGTATTCACGGGCAATGATTCCCGAATGGGAGAGGATGCCCCCTGCATCGGTGACAACAGCCGCCGCCACCGTAAAGAGGATGGTCCATGTCGGCGTTGTCGTTTTGCAGACAAGGATTTCCCCTTTTTTCAGTCTGCCAAACTCTGCTTCACTGCGGATCACCCTCACCTTGCCGGTAAAAGTGCCCGGAGATGCGGCAAACCCTTTGAGTTCCCGGTCTTCATCTTTTTCTTCCACATTGCGCAAACCATGGACTTGGGCAATTTGCGGATTGGACAACAATTCAGGCGAAGGTTTGCCGAAATGGGTCGGAATGATCCGATTTTGGTTCCTTGCAAATTCCGCTTTGCGCTCTGCAATCAATCCGGAAGAATCCTGCGGTTTTTCCATTAATTTCAGCAATTCATCATAGTAGAGGAAGAAAATATCTTCTTTTTCGTTTATCACTCCGTGCCTGGTGAGGGTATTGCCCACGTTCAGCAGGAACAGGCGTGATTTGGCGGAGAGCATGGCATCGATGTAAAAGTGGTGGTCATCGCGGATCGTCGCCGCGTCCAGCGCCCATTGGTAGACCTCCATAAACCGGCTTTTCAGCTCGCTCTCCGGCAAAGAGTCGAGAAATGCTTCGTATTTTTGAGTGCGTGACTTCACGATCCGGGCATGCTCATCTGCAAAATGATATCCGTTTTGCAAATAGGTTTGAATACGGCTCAGTGGGAGTGACAGGTCTTCAATCCAGGTTTTCCCCAGGAATTCATGGGTATTGTCTTTGCGGTATCCGTATGTTTCCAGCATCCGTTGCAGTTCGCGCAAAAAGCGTTGGCCGGCATCGCTTCTGGCGAGTCGTTCCGTAACCCGGTCTGCTGTCTCTTCCTGCAAAGCTACCAACACTTCTGGATCCTGTTTTGCCTGCTCTGCCAGTTTCCAAAGCTCCCGGTCGGTTTCCAGCGATTTGTTCATGACACCAACCAGTAATTCTTGAAGGAAAATGGGATCCTTTTTCCCGGTCAATTGTTGATAAAGGTTCTCCAACATCCTGTTTACAGCTGAGGGTGGTGCGACCACTTCAAAGTGCACTTCCCAGGCTTTTTGGTAAAAGCGGAACAGATCGGCCACTTTTTCCCGTGCTTCATCCAGTTCCAGCTCTCTGTGGCTGTCCTGATCCAATTGACGGTAAATCGGCATCAGTACCTGATTGACCCGGTCAGCCAGATACTGTTTGACATTGGGGAGCAACGGACGGACGATTTCCTGATGTTGAGCCAAACGTTCTTTTATGTTGCCGCGGAACGGTTCAATCGACATGTAGATGTGACTCAGATGCGATTTGATGCGGCTTTTGCCGACCGGAAACTTAAACTTGCTAAAGCCGGCATGAAATCCGTGGACAAAGGCGGGAACCATGAAAGAAGTGAAAAGCGGGCTTTTTGGGCCATCAAAGTGGGTTTCATCATAAAACCAGAACTGATCTTTTTTGTCCTCTTCGTTCAGCAGAATCGACCATTGGAAATCGGAGATGGCCGTGGTGATCGGCCGGGCCTGGAGCAGGTAAATCTTGCCCTGTTCGATGCCAAATTCCAAATCGACCGGGTGCTGATAAATTTCTTCCACCCTCCGGGCGATGTCAGCCAGTGACCGTACTTGGGCATCGGTCAGGCAAAACTGCTGCCGTTCCGTTTCCGTTGTCTCCACCGTCCGGGTTCCTGAGGGGCCGGCGAGAATTTTCACTTCTTTCAACCCCGGCTCTTTTTTCAGGTTGCCGCTTTTTTTATCGATCACGAACTGATCGGGGGTCGCCATTCCGGACACGATCGCCTCACCCAGACCGTAGCTGGCGTTGATCACCACTTCATGCGGATTCTTGCTGATGGGATTGGCTGTGAAGATGACACCGGAGACATCAGAATACACCAGACCCTGTACCACGACGCCCATCGCCAGATCGGAGAGGGAGATGTTCATTTTCTTCAGATAGGAAAGAACCTGTTCTGAAAACATGGATGCCCAGCAATGCCGCAATTTGTTCAGTAGGTCTTCAAATGCCGTTACATTGAGAAAGGTTTCGTACTGTCCGGCAAATGAGGCATCTTCCAGATCCTCTGCCGCGGAAGAGGAACGCACGGCCACTGCGGCAAACGATTTCCGCAAATGCTCAAACCGGGCTTTGATCTCCTCTTTTACTTCATCGGGAATCACGGCTGTCGTCAGCTTCTCTGACAGACCCTGCGCATCATCCAGGCTGATTCGGTTGGCGGCGAGCGTACGCGAAAGTGCCTCTGCAGTGACCACGAAACCATCGGGAACCGGCAACTGGTGGTTTGCCAGGATGGACAGGTTTTTCGCTTTTGCCCCTGTTGCGCCCTCATATTGGAGTGCAGTTTCAAACGGGATGGTGAACATCAACACATCTCCCCTTTTTTCTCTCTGTGGTTTACGTTCAGGTCCCTAAGCTTTCAGGCCACGGGCGAAAATGCGCACGGCCTGCAAGATGAACTCACTTTCATCCAGTTGGCTGAGTAGATCATTGATTCCCAAAACAGCGTTCAAATTCATATAGAGAAACCCGACCGCGGGCACTTCCGGGTTGACGTCGATCATTTGTCCGCGCGCTTGCATTTCCCGGAAATATTCAACGAGATGATTTTTCAGGCTAACGGGGTTTTTATACATCACTTTTTCCTTGAGATGGGGAAAATGTTTGCTTTCTTTGTACAAGACGGTAAATGCCTTTTTGTTTTGCCTGATGAGTGACTGGTACAGTTGTGCGATCAGAAGAAGATCGGCTTCGAGATTCCAGGAGATCTGTTTCTCCACCGTTTGCCAAAGGGGCACGATAATGGAAAAGCGCTCAACGGCCGCCTCCAAGAGGTTCATTTTGGAGCCGAAATGACGGAACAATGTCATTTCACTGACATTTGCTGCCTTGGCAATTTCTTTGGTGGTGACCGCTTGATAGTCTTTTTCCGCCATCAGCTCAATGGCCGCTGTCAGGATTTTCTCTTCCGTCGTCGTCATCGGTGTTTGTAACATCCTCCTTGACAAAGCCTGGATGTTAGTGAGCACTAACTAACAAATTAATTATATAACTTTATTTAACTTTATGTCAATATTTAGTTAATAAATGATTGATTTTTTGTGAATAACACATAAGAGTATTGATGAGTTGCGATCGGAGAACGCACGACCCGATATGGGGGGGAGACCGGGAAAAATGATTTCATCCGGTTACACATTAAAAATGAAGAACAGGACAAAATATTTTAATCTGAAATATTAGTCTATTCAAACGGTCTTTTCATTGCTATACTACAAATAGCAGATGGTTTCTTAATTTTATTTAGTTTCAGTATGTTAATACAACTCTGGATCCAGAGGGGGGCTTGGGCTTGAAATTAAATGGTCGCGCCTTGTTCTCTTGTCTGATGGCAGGCATGTTGCTCGTTCTCATGACGGGATGCAGTTCCGATTCGGCTTCTTCGGGATCCAATGCCGCCAATAAAAATCAGGTGGAAATCTTCAGTTGGTGGACAGGAGCCGGTGAAGAAGACGGTTTGAAGGCACTGATCGCCCTTTTCAAAAAGAAGAATCCCGAAATTGAGGTCATTAATGCCGCGGTCGCCGGCGGGGCGGGAACCAATGCCAAAACCGTGCTGGCGACGCGGATGCAGGGAAACGACCCGCCAGATACTTTCCAGGTTCACGGCGGTGCTGAGCTGAACGACAGCTGGGTGGCAGCGGACAAAATGGAACCGCTTAACGATTTTTATGCAGAGCAAGGTTGGAAGGACAAATTCCCCAAGGCGTTGATTGATCTGGTGAGCAAAGACGGAAAGATTTATTCGGTTCCGGTCGATATTCACCGGGGAAATGTCCTCTGGTACAACAAGAAGATCTTTGACCAATACGGTCTGAAACCGCCGGCGACGTTTGATGAGTTCTTCAAGGTGGCGGATACGCTGAAATCCAAGGGAGTGACTCCGCTTTCTCTCGGGGATAAGGAACCGTGGACAGCAACGCAGCTTTTTGAAAATATTCTGCTGGGGAAACTGGGGCCTGACGATTACGACAAGTTGTGGAAAGGGCAGGTATCTTTTGATGACCCGCGTGTAAAAGATTCCCTCGTTACCTTTAAAAAGATGCTTTCGTATACCAATCAGGATCATGCGGCCAGAAACTGGCAGGATGCCACGCAATTGGTGGGCAAAGGCGAAGCAGCGATGAATGTGATGGGGGATTGGGCCAAAGGCTACCTGACGAATGACCTGAAATTGAAGCCAAACCAGGATTTCGCCTGGGCTCCGTTCCCGGGTACGGATAAAACGTTCGTCGTTATAACGGACACGTTTGGATTGCCCAAAGGGATCAAACATCCCGAGGCGACAAGGAAATTTTTGGCCGTGCTGGGTTCGGTTGAAGGGCAGGATGCCTTTAATCCGCTGAAAGGATCGATTCCCGCCCGGCTGGATGCGGACCCGGGCAAGTATGATGTCTACGGAAAACAAACAATGCAGGATTTTCGCTCGTCCACTCTGGTTCCGAGTCTCGCCCACGGTTCGGCCGCTCCGGAAGGCTTTGTGACGCAGTTTAACCAAATCATCAATACATTTGTCACCCAAGGGAATGTCGATCAGGCGATCCAGATGATGAAACAAGATGCAACGGCAAATCTGGCGACAAAATAACAAGATCGTTTCAGGTGGCAGTTGGTTCTGCCGCCTGATCTTTTTCAAAGGAGGCGATCGCTTTGGCCGAAGCACAAACGGTTTCGACAGTGAAGAAAGGGCGGCACAGGGAGAAATGGATTTCCTTTTTGTTTGTGCTCCCTTCGCTGATCGCGATTTTTGTCTTTGTCTATGGATTTATCGCGTGGACCGGTTATATTTCCCTTACGAAATGGAATACGTTCCTCAAGGATCTCAGTTTTGCCGGCTTAGCCAATTACCGCTTTCTGTTTGCCGATTTTCGCTTTCAGTCTGATCTGCGGAATACGGTTGTGTTTACCCTTCTGTTTATGGCCGTCTGCATTTGCCTGGGCCTGTTTTTGGCGGTATTGCTTGATCGCAAGCGAAAAGGGGAAACCCTGTTTCGCAATATCTTTCTGTTTCCGATGGCCTTGTCTTTTATCGTGACAGGGGTTGTATGGCAATGGATTTTCAACCCCAGCACCGGCATCAACCTGATTTTGAAACAGTTGGGCGTCGATGATCCGCCGCTTTGGTACGTGCAGACAAAAGTGATCCCCGATCTGCATCTCGGCCAGCTTCACGTCGGTCTGCCCCTGGCGCTGATCGCAGTCATTATTGCGGCGGCCTGGCAATTGTCCGGGTTTACCATGGCGATGTTTTTATCTGGATTGCGCTCGATTTCTGATGAACTGAAAGAGGCTGCGCGAGTGGACGGAGCAACGGAATGGCAGGTTTTCCGCTATATCCTGTTACCGGCTTTAAAACCAATCACTTTCAGTGCCATCATTATTCTGGGGCACATATCCCTGAAAATTTTCGATCTGGTTTATGCCATGACGGGACCTGGTGCCGCCTTTGTCACTGACATGCCCGGGCTATATATGGTGGAGACGACATTCAAAGGAAGTCATTATGCGCAAGGAGCGGCGATCGCCGTAATCATGCTGGTTCTCGTTTCCCTTCTGATTATTCCCTATCTGGTTCTTACCTTTCGGAAGGAGGAGAGCTTGTGATCCGAAACCGCATCGCCCCATTTTTCAGCAACGGTATTCTCATTTTGCTCTCAGTCTTTTTTCTGCTGCCTGTCTATGTGATGGTGACGACCAGTCTCAAGCCGGTCAGTGAAGCGACGCTGGCTCAGATGTGGGAACTGCCCTCGAGAATCGACCTGACCAGTTACGGGATCGCGTTTGAAAAATTGGAGCCCCATTTGCTCAACACGCTTTACCTGGTCATTCCGGCCACGATCTTGTCGGCACTGCTCGGATCGCTCAACGGATATATCCTGTCCAAATGGCAGTTTACCGGTTCCAACACGCTGTTTGCGCTCATCTTGTTCGGAATGTTTATTCCTTATCAAAGCATTTTGATCCCCTTGATCCAATTTTTGCAGAAAATCCAGCTTTACAATACCATTCCGGGATTGATCCTTGTCCATGTCGTATACGGCATCCCCATCACGACGCTTATTTTTCGCAATTTCTATGCCAATATCCCAAGGGAGGTGGTCGAAGCGGCCCAACTTGACGGAAACGGCATTTGGGGCATTTACCGGCGGATCATTCTCCCGTTGTCCATTTCCGGATTCGTGGTTGTCGGCATCTGGCAATTTACGCAGATTTGGAACGAATTCCTGTTTGCGATCACCATCACCAACACTTCACAGCAGCCGATCATGGTGGCGTTGCAAAATCTTTCCGGAAGCCAGATCGTCCAGTGGAATATCCAGATGGCCGGGGCGCTGATGGCCGCGCTCCCGACGCTGCTCGTTTATATTTTTCTCGGCAAATACTTTATCCGCGGTTTGTTGGCCGGATCGCTCAAAGGGTAAAGAAAAGACACCGCTTGCTTCAGTCTGCGGTGTCTTTTTTTGTCGATCATCCCACATTTGTACAAAGCGATTTACAATATTTGTGATGGAAACGGTTACAAAAACGAAAATTCTCTGTTTATACTAAAGGAAAGAAGGGGATGGGTCATGCTACTGGATGAACGCTGCCTGAAACTGCTTCAGGAGATCGTGACGAGACCGGACAGTTCATGGAATCAATTGCAACAGAATCTTCGTCTGTCGCGCAGACAACTCGCTTATGCTCTGGACAAGATCAATGCCTGGCTGACCTGTGAAAAGCTGCCGGAAATCGAATACCGACGCCGGGAGGGATTCGTGTTTCCACCGGTGTTGAAGGAAAAAGTGCAAAGCATGCTTTCACCGGTTCAGAGAGAAGAGTATGTTTGGTCAAGCAGGGAGAGAGCCCGGTTGATCCTGTTGTCGCTTCTCACCACCAAGGAAACTTGGTCGCTGATTCATGCCAGCAGTTTTCTGCAAGTGAGCCGCAACACGGCTTTGTCCGATATCAAAGAAGCAAAACGGATCGCCGCTCAGGCGGGTGTCGATCTGATCTATTCAAGGATGGAGGGCTACCTTCTGACCGGACCGGAGTGGCAGCAGCGCAAACTGATGCGATGGCTGGTTTTACATGCATTGGAGCAAAAAAATGGAGAAGTTTTGCTGACAAAAGTGTTGGAGCAAGACCGGGAAGTTCCGTATTCCGGTGTGCGATCCTGTTTGGAGAGAGTGGAACGCGATCTGCAAGTTCGCTATACGGATGAGCATTTGCTGCAACTCACCTATGTGCTTCAGTTTTTGGGGAAGCGGCTGGAACGGAAATGCCTGATCTGCTGGGATGAGGCGGAATGGGAGGAAATTGCCCGGACTGAAGAATACCGGGTGAGCCGGCATCTTCTCGGTGAATTGGCACCGGACGGGCTGTCGGAAGAAGCCTTCCGAACCGAACAAGCCTATATCGCCCTCCAATTGCTCGTGACCAATGTTTTTTCCCAAAAGGAAAAACCGATGCAAGAGATCGCCGCAGCCATGGTCGGGGAATTTGAACGTATCGCATGTATCAGTCTGGCCGAGAAAGATCACCTGGCTTCGCTGATCGCGATGCATCTGTATTCGGCTTATTACCGGATCAAATACGATCTCGAAATGCAAAATCCCCTGCTTGATGTGATTTTGCGCGAAAACGAAGCATTGCACTATTTGGTGAAAAAATGCGTGATTCCTTTTCAAAACCGGGTGGGCAAGCCCGTTCCCGAAGGAGAAATGGCTTATTTTACCATGCATTTTGGCGGATGGCTGAGGCGACAGGGGCTTGAACTGACCAGCAGGCCCAAAGCGGTGGTGGTGTGTCCCAACGGTATTGCTATTTCCAATTTGCTGACGCATGTGCTGCGTGAACTCTTTCCGGATATTCTGTTTCTCGATGTCCTGACTGTAAGGCAGTTTTTTTCCGGACGAATCAAGTGTGACATCGTTTTTTCCACCGTCTATTTGCGAACTGATTGCAAGTTGTTTATTGTGAAACCGATTTTGAGCTGGGAAGAGAAGGCCCGGTTGCGTAGCGAAGTATCGAGAGAAATTTATGGCTTTCCTGCAAACCGGGAGCAATTGGTTAAGGTTATGGATGTGATAGAGCAGTATGCCGATATCCATGACCGGGCCGGTTTGTCCAAAGCGTTGGCCTCGCTTTTTGCGCCAAACCATTTCACTCCTCCATTTAAAAAGGAGAGTAAGAAACCGATGTTGAACGAGTTAATCACAGAACAGACCATTCAGTTGCGCACGCGGGCAGCTGATTGGAAAGAGGCGATCCGCCTGGCGGCTAAGCCTCTCATCGACAGCGGTTCGATTGAAGAGCGTTATGTGACAGCCATGATTGAGTCGATTAACCAGTTGGGGCCGTATGTGGTGCTTGCGCCCAAAGTGGCGATTCCGCACGCTCGTCCCGAACATGGGGTAAACCAGTTGTCGATGAGTTTTTTGCGGTTGAGAGAAGCGGTTCTTTTTCCGCAAAATAAAGCCGTTCATTTGATCTTTGTGCTGGCCGCTGCCGACAATGAATCGCATTTGCTGGCACTGGCCCAGCTGTCGGAGCTGCTGGCAAAAGAAGAGGAAATTGAACGCCTCATTCAGGCGGAGACGACGGAAGAAGTGATGAATATGATCAATCATTACTCAAAAGGGGATATGCAAAGATGAGAATCTTGGTCGTATGCGGTAATGGACTTGGCAGCAGCTTTATTATGGAATTAAACGTGAAGAAGGCGTTGGGTGAACTGGGTAAGGAGGCGGAGGTGGAGCACACCGATTTGGCGACCGCCCGCACCGAAAAGGCGGATATCTATCTTGGGGCGCAGGACATCATCTCCCAGTTGGACGACGGCACGCGCACGATTGTGGCGTTGGAAAATGTGATGAATCTCGAGGAGATCAAAGAGAAGCTCGCCTCGCACCTATGAGTAGAGCTGTCCGATCCAAATAAAGGAAGTTGGGGATGAAAATGAAGTTTTTGCAAGTGATCGTTGATATCCTGGGAACCCCTTCAATTCTGGTAGGGATTTTTGCTCTGATCGGCCTGCTCCTGCAGAAGAAAGGGCTGGCGCAAATCATTTCGGGAACGCTGAAGACCGTTCTCGGGTTTATTCTGATCGGTGCCGGTGCCAATGTGATTATCGGCTCCCTCGATGTTTTTGGAAAGATGCTGAACCGCGGATTTTCCATCTCGGGCGTGATTCCCAACAACGAGGCGATTGTGGCTGTGGCGCAAAGCACATTCGGCACCTCCACCGCTTTGATCATGGTGTTCGGGATGGTGGTCAACCTCATTCTCGCCCGTTTTACGCGCTTGAAATTCGTATTCCTGACCGGGCATCACACCTTGTTCATGGCCTGCTTGCTTGCCGTCATTTTATCCACCGGGGGCTTGCACGGAGCTTTACTGGTCACCGTCGGGTCCGTGATCCTGGGGATTTTGATGGTGGTTTCCCCGGCGATCCTTCATCCTTATGTGCGGAAAATTACGGGCACGGATGATTTTGCAATCGGCCATTTCGGTTCTTTTGGCTATTTTGTCGCCGGTCTGGTGGGGCAACTGACGGGTAACAAAGAGAAGTCCACCGAATCGATCAAAGTGCCCAAACAGCTCAGCTTTTTGCGGGATACCTCTGTTGCCGTATCCTTGACGATGACGGTTTTGTTTCTGATTGTCGCCCTCTTTGCCGGGCCTGCTTATATTCAAAAAGAGCTTTCCGGAGGACAAAATTATCTCGTCTATTCCATTATTCAGGCGATTACGTTTGCCGCTGGTGTTTATGTGGTTCTGGCCGGGGTGCGGATGCTCATCGCGGAGATTGTCCCGGCGTTCAAGGGGATTGCCGACAAACTGGTGCCGGATGCCAAGCCTGCCCTTGATTGTCCGACGGTGTTCCCGTTTGCGCCCAATGCGGTGATCATCGGATTTTTATCCAGCTTTGTGGCCGGACTGATCAGCATGTTCCTCTTGCCGCTGGTTGGACTGAAAGTGATCGTGCCGGGGTTGGTGCCCCATTTCTTTACCGGAGCGACTGCCGGTGTGTTCGGCAATGCGACGGGCGGACGCCGCGGGGCGATTTTCGGCGCCTTTGCCAATGGTCTCATTATCAGCTTCTTGCCTGCCCTGCTGCTTCCGGCTCTCGGGGAACTCGGCTTTCAGGGAACCACATTTGGCGATGCCGATTTCGGCGTGGTCGGTCTCATCCTCAGCCAGATCATGAAACTGTTCTGAATCAAAGAAAAAGGAGCCCCCAGGCGCAGATGGCCCTGGGGGATTTTCTATTCAAACGGAAAGCGGACGAAGGGATTGCTTGAGGCATCCCTGCCGCTGCGGGAATGTTCGGGCCTATGAAGCAGGCCTTCACTTGGAGTAATTGTAGTTTTTCATGCCAAAGGCGGCATTTAGCTGTCCCTCGATCATTTTGTGCCGGAGTTTGGGATCTTTTAACTTTTTTTCTTCCATTTTTCTGATCTCATGAGATTGCCAGCCGTCTTCCATTTTATTTGCGATATCCATTAATTTTTCGACGTCGGAAAAGGAGTATTTACGTGTGCCGCCTTTGGTTCTCTCCGGAAAAATCAGCTGTCGTTCCTCATAGTAACGGATTTGCCGGATGGATAACCCGGTTAATTCACTGACGGTTCCGATATTGATCACTTTTCGGTCTTTTAATGACACGGTATCCGCCCCCTTTATGTCATGATTTTAGCAGCTTTTTTGACATTTTTCTAAATGGTTGTCAGATTATCTTACGTAAAATTTGAGGGAGTCGGGAGAAATCTTGTCATAAAATGTCGCGTAATTGTGGCGGATGCAGGTGGAAGTATGAAATACTTGGAAGGGGGGCTCGAAGGGCCATGGGCAGCGATGGGATCAACTTGCCCGCCTTGTTGCTGACGGTTTTTACGCGTCTCCTTTTTCATTTTGCGAATCTTTTTAAAGGGGATGACTTACATGAAAGAACTTCGCTTCCAGTGCAAAATTCCATCCCGCATTCCGTTGGAAAAAATGATTCAATTTGTGCAGAAGATTGATCAATTTGACAGTGTCATTTTAATCCAATCACAGCATACCACGATCAACGGAAGAAGTTTGCTCGGCATGTGCATATTGGCCACCGGTTTGGTCAACAGTCAGGTGACCTTGCTCATTTCCGGACCGGATGCTCAAATGGTGTTTGAACAGATGAAGGATCTCCTGTTTGAAAAAGCTGGATAATTCGGGAAAAAACAGAGGATGTAGAGGCGTTGCTCGATATTTGGTGCTTTTTAAGGGGACTCGGATCAGCCTTGCATTTCTTTTTCCCGAGCTTGCAATACCGTACAGGTGCAGTGGGAATGTGAATAACTTTTTCTCAGTAATTGACATAACCCCCTGTTTTAAATAAAATACAGATGAAATTGAGAATCGCTATCAATTCAGTGCTGACGAAGGAAATGGCCCGGATATGAACACAGAGTGGGCCGCTGTCTCTTCGATTGTTCGGGAAAGAGAAACGGGAGGCTAACCGATGTCCAGGCTTTATACCGAGAATTTAAGCATAGCCTATGGCGATGTTGAGATCGTCAAAACGTTAAACCTGAACATCCCTGATCAGAAAATTACCGCGATCATCGGACCGAATGGTTGCGGGAAATCAACCCTGCTGAAGGCGATGGCCCGAATCCTTTCTCCGCGGTCGGGTGCTGTATTTCTGGATGGAAAAGAAATGATGAAGCAATCGACAAAGAAGATTGCGCAAAAAATGGCCATCTTGCCTCAGACCCTTGTTGCACCGGAGGGAATTACGGTTGCGGAATTGGTTTCCTATGGCAGGTTTCCGTATCAAAAGGGGATGGGGAGGCTGAAGGATACAGACCGGGAGGTAATTGATTGGGCACTTCAGGTCACGGGTATTGCCGACTTCAGGGACAGGCAAGTCGATGCCCTTTCGGGAGGGCAGAGGCAAAGAGTTTGGATCGCTGTGGCGTTGGCTCAGGAAACGGAGATTATACTCCTTGATGAACCAACAACCTATCTTGATTTGTCACATCAGCTGGAGATCCTGGAGTTGCTGAAATATTTGAATGAAAAAGAAAAACGCACCATTGTGATGGTGATCCATGATCTGAATCAGGCAGCCCGTTTCGCTGATCATCTCGTGGCCATGAAAAAGGGTCGGATCATAAAGGAAGGGACTGCGCAAGAGGTGATGACTTCGGAGGTTATCAGGAGTGTCTTTAACATTGATGTTGAGATCGGACTGGACCCGAGAACTAAAAAGCCGATGTGCCTTACTTATGATTTGATCAAGAGGTTTCATTCAAAGGAAGAAATGATGATCTGAGGATTTTTCAAAATGGATTTGTTGGCCGGGGCGTGTGTCCTTTCTGACCTCCCCGCGTCTTCCGGATTTTCAGCCCTGGGTTGTGTTGGCAGCTCACGGGCAGTTTGTGGAATCATGCATCATTTTTTATATGCTGTTGAGAATGATTTTTATTATCTTTTGTGAGGGATGAGCAGGATGTGGATTTATAAAAAACATATTTTATTCAGTTTGCTTGTTATTCTGTTGGGGTTGTTGACGGCGTGTTCCGGTGGAGCAGGCCAGACGAACCAAGCCGATTCAGATATGAAAATTTACCATTCGGATACGGGAGATGTAAAAGTGCCTGCCCATCCGAAGAGAATAGCCGTGTTGGCCGCATCCTACACCGGGAATCTGCTGAAGCTGGGAATCACCCCGATCGCGGTAAACGAATGGCCCAAGAAAAACAAATTTTATGAGGGCAAATTGGATCGCGTGGAAGTGATCGGCAATGATTCGTTGGAAAAGCTGCTGGCTCTGAATCCCGATTTGATCATTGCCTATTCTAACGATAAAAACCTCAAGAAATACGCCGAAATTGCCCCGACTGTCGCCTTTACCTATGAGAAACACAACTATCTCGAACAACATATTGAAATCGGAAAGTTGGTCGGCAAAGAAAAGGAAGCACGTGCGTGGGTGAAAGAGTGGCAAGAAAAAGCCGAAGCGGCGAAGAAAAAGGTTCATGAAGCCATCGGGGACGATGCAACGGTTACCGTGTTGGAGAGCTATGGAAAAGATGTTTACGTATATGGAAACAACTGGGCCCGCGGGACAGAGGTAATCTATCAGGCTCTGGGTCTCAAAGCTCCCAAAAAGGTGGAGCAGGATGTTTTTGGGACGGGATATAAAGCCATCTCAGCAGAGGTGCTTCCGCAGTACGCCGGAGATTACCTGTTTGTGGGAACAGGATACGGAGCAGCGGACAATTCATTTATGGAGACAGAGGTTTGGAAAAGGATTCCGGCTGTGCAAAAGAACCATGTCATTACCTTTGACTCAAACTCTTTCAATTTTAATGACCCGATTACGCTTGAAAACGAACTTGATTTTATCGTAAATGCACTGACAAAAGAGAAAAGATAGGAATTAAAAGGACTAATTCGAATGATGATGACCAAAAACAAACAGGCAACAGGTAATCGGGTTTACTCCCGACCGGCCATTGGAACATCCGTGTTGGCTTTTGGCTTGATTATTCTGGTCGGGGGGATGGTGCTCGCGATCTCAGTGGGAGCCGCCCATCTGGATTTTCTTACGGTATGGAGATCGATCTTACACTACGAACCTGCTAGGGAAGCGGATCAGATTATTGTCGGCATCCGGTTGCCAAGGGAGTTGGGAGCAGCCATTGTCGGGGCTGCCTTTGCGGTCAGCGGAGCCATCATGCAGGGAATGACGAGAAATTCCCTCGCAGATCCCGGTTTGCTTGGTTTGAACGCCGGTGCAAGCATGGCGCTCGCCTGTGCATTTGCGTTCTATTTCACGTCTGACTATTTGTCTATCATGATTGTTTCTTTTATCGGTGCCGGAATCGGAGCGGGGTTGGTATTTGGTCTGGGATCTTTACGGCCGGGAGGGATGTCTCCGATCCGCCTCACTCTGGCCGGTGCGGCGGTGTCGGCCTTATTGACCGCTTTGGCGGAAGGCATTGCCCTGTATTACAAACTGTCCCAAAACCTTGCTTTCTGGACGTCCGGAGGAGTTTCCGGGACAAACTGGCTTCAATTAAAACTTGTTTTTCCGGCCATTGTTGTCGGCATGGTGATGGCTGTCATGCTTTCCAAAGGATTGACCGTCCTCAGCTTCGGGGAAGAAATGGCCAAAGGGTTGGGGCAGCGTACTGTATGGACAAAGGCAGTCCTGACGGTTGCTGTGCTGATTCTGGCCGGTGCCGCGGTTTCGCTGGCTGGTCCCGTTTCTTTTGTCGGATTGATCGCTCCGCATATCGTCCGTTATCTGGTTGGAACTGATTATCGCTGGATTATCCCGTGTTCAGCCGTGTTTGGGAGTATCTTCATGGTGCTGGCCGACACAGCGGCGAGAATGGTCAATGCTCCGTACGAGACACCGGTAGGCGCCATCGTATCCATCATCGGCGTTCCTTTCTTCCTTTATCTCGCACGAAAGGGAGGAAGAACATGAACATGATCCGTTTCGACCCGCTTAAGAAGGTTCGCTTTACCCTGATCGCCGCATTGGTTTTGCTTCTGGCATTGATTGTGATCAGCATGGCCACCGGATATGTCTCTTTGTCCCCTGCCCAATTGGTGCGAACGATTTTCGGGCAGGGAACGGCCAGGGAAAATTTGATTTTGTATGATTTCCGGCTTCCGAGAATCATTATAACCGTGTTGGCCGGGATGGGGCTGGCTGTTTCCGGCTCGATTCTGCAAAGCATTACCCGAAACCCTCTTTCCGATCCGGGTATTTTGGGAATCAATGCAGGTTCAGGGCTCATGGTTGTTTTTTATGTCGTGTTTTTTACAGCGGAAGCGAACCGCTCTTTATTCGCACTCCCCCTGTTTGCGTTGACAGGAGGGATATTAACGGCTGGTTTCATATATATTATGGCTTATAAAAGAGGGGAGGGGGTTGACCCGAATCGGCTCGTTTTAACGGGTGTCGGAATCGCGGCGGCTCTGTACGGGGCTGTTTTGATCCTGACCACCCGTTTGCAACGGGAGCAATATGATTTCTTTGCCAACTGGATGGCAGGGAGAATTTGGGGGGATGATTGGATCTTTGTTCTTGCTTTGCTTCCCTGGATTCTTTTGCTCGTCCCGTTGGCTTTGGCAAAGTCGAATTTACTCAACATCTTGAATTTGCATGAGCATCTCTCTGTCGGTTTGGGCGTTCGGGTGGAAAGAGACAGACGGCTCCTTATTCTGATCGCGGTCGCCCTTTCTTCGGCTTCTGTATCCGTAAGCGGGGGTATTCCGTTCATTGGGCTTATGGCTCCGCATATCGCCAGGGCCTTGGTCGGACCGCGACATCAACGCTTTCTTCCGCTTGCGGCGATGATCGGGGCCATTTTGCTCCTTGCCGCGGACACCATCGGCAGGGTTATCCTGGACCCGAGCGGGATTCCGGCCGGAATCGTCGTAACCATCATCGGCGCCCCCTACTTTATGTACTTAATGGCCAAAAAGTAGTATCACCATCGTTGTTTTTGCCCCGGTAACCCGGGGCTTTTTCTTTGTAAATGTGCGGATGATCGGATCGCGGGCACATTTCTCTTCCGATGTTGCTCAGGTGATCAGTCCCGGGTTGGTTCTGGATATCGTTTTGACGGGAAAAATTTTTTGGATTGATCGAACCAAAAGCCGGTTTGCCCCGACTCACTATATGAATGAACGGGGAGGTGGTGGGGATGGGTTTTCCGGGAAACGCGTAGGAGAAAATGCGGACACACTGGCAGAGCAGTGGCTAAAGGCGATGGCGATGGGAGACCAGAGGGCGTTTGCGGCACTGTATCAGGAGTTTGCCCCGCGCCTCTACGGTTATCTGCGGGTACAGATAAATCATGATGCCGACATTCAGGATTTGATGCAGGATATTTTTGTGGCCATCTGGAAAAGTTCCGCCCGCTATAACGGAGAGGCGAAAGTGGCGGCATGGATTTTTGCGATTGCCCGGCATAAGCTGCTTGATTGGCTGCGGTCCCGTCGCCGGTATTCGCAATTGGAAAGTCTGGAGGAGATCGGCGAATTCCGAAGCGGTTCAGAACCGGATATTGCGGATCAGGTGGTGACCGAACTCTCCGTCGCTGACGCCCTTGCAGCCTTGCCACCGCACCATGCCGAGCTTTTTTACCTCGTCTTTGTCGAAGGAATGAGTTATAAAGAAATTAGTGTATTGCTGGGTATTCCAGAAGGGACAGTAAAAAGCCGGATGCATCAGGCGAAGGGCCGGATGCGGCAACAATTGCGCAAAGGAGGGACTGATGATGAGCGAACTGTGTAAAACCGTGCAGGAATTGCTGCCCTGGTTATTGACTGAGACGCTGTCGAGCGCCGAAATCGTGTCCACCCTCAACCATGTTAAAGAATGTGATGCATGCAAGCGGGAACTTGCCTTTCTCGTTGCCGTAAAAAACAGCGCTGTTTCCGTGTGGGGCTCACAGCCTGATCCTGCGTTTCGTGATCAGCTTTGGGCGCGCATCCAGGCAGCCCAGTTTCAAGCACCGCGGCGGCGTACCGGTTGGATCAGGAATATCCCGGCTGCGCTCAGTCAGGCAGTTTCTCCCTTTCTCCTCGGACGGGATGCAGTCCGGTTTGCCTTCAGGTCGCTGTCGGCTGGCTTTACGAAGATTTTTGCAGCGCTCATTCCGTGACGCTGAGCTTCTGTTTCATCATTTCAATTCAATTAAAGGAGAGATGGGATTATGGAATTCAGACCGGGTCCTTCTGCGAAAGAAATCTCTGAAATTCTTGAGGTTATGGCCAAAAAAGCCCCGGAATTGCTTGAGGTTGTGTCAAATAAAGTTCCGGAGGTATTTACAAAGCTGTTTGACATTCTCTATTCCGAAGATTCTGCCCGTGAGATGGGCAAAGCGATCGGAAGCTTGTACAAGGAATTGATTGATGCGGGAATTCCTCAGGATGCCGCTCTTAAAATGACATCCGATTACATGTTTTCACTGAAAGATTTGGTTCGCAATTTTTCCTCCGGAAACAAGCAATTTTATTTCCCGCAAAAAGACTGGAGAGATTGGGGCCGGAGACCGCCTTTCGGTCCGCATGACAGACCGCCGTTTAACCCGCCCAATCATAAACCCTCTGACCAATAACGGAGGCAGGGGCAATGGGGTATCTTCATCTCATTGGGCGAACGGCGGCCGGACTGACCAAATTCAGCTCGGCTTATATCCGGTGCAGTCTCGGCAAACGGACCGCCATCAAACGGTTTGAGCAGGAATTGATCCAATCCGGCCTCCCGCTGCCTGTCGTAAAACAACTGACAGAAGAGTATGCGGATATGGTCAATTTAAATCCAATCGACTATGCCAAAATATGGCGAAAACAAAAATAGTTTGATATAAAGGCCGTCGGGAGTGCTCCTGGCGGCCGTTTTTTCGTAAACGGGTTCAGGTGTTTTATTTGATATTAAGATAGTTTTATTGGATAATTGTATTGGTAATGCAGTCTTCATGATTATTTGCAGTAAAAGTAAAATGAATGGAGGTTCACTTCGGAGCGAAGATGAACCTTTTTCTTGGGTTCCAGGGGTGTTGTTCGATGGTATAATCGTGCCCCGATGCGCCCGATGAAAATCAGGCACCCGATAACCTCTACCCGGGAGATGTTTGTCCTTATGATATCAGCTTTTTTGATCGGTCTGGTAAAAATTATCCTAGTCAACATTGTATTAAGCGGAGACAATGCAGTCGTGATTGCCATGGCCAGCCGGGGATTGAAACCCGAGTTGCGCAAAAAGGCAGTGTTTTGGGGGAGTTTTGGAGCGATCGGGCTCAGAGTTGTCCTTACGTTTATCGCCGCCTGGATGCTCAGAATTCCATTGGTTCAGTTCGTGGGGAGTTTGATTCTCGTCTGGATCGCCATCAAATTATTAAAGGGTGAGGATGATGCTCACGAGATCCAGGGCAGTTCGCGTTTGCTGGAAGCGTTCAGGACAATTTTAATCGCGAATCTGGTCATCAGTTTGGACAATGTGGTGGCTGTCGCAGGAGCGGCCGAAGGAAATATGGTCTTGATCATAATCGGCCTTGCGCTGAGCATTCCGCTCATCATTTGGGGGAGCCAGCTCATCATGAAACTGATGGAACGCTTCCCGGTCATTATCATTGTCGGGGGAGGATTGTTGGGGTACACCGCAGGGGAAATGATGGCGGAAGACAAAATCTTCCGGCGCCTGGTTGTCGATTCCTTTCCCGCTTTTGATGACTTTTTGCCGGTTTGTCTCACTGTATTGGTCATTGTGATTGGACTGCTCTGGAAAGTGAGGAGCAGCGAAACGAATCCTTCGGATTGCAGATGACGGCAGACGGGAGCAGGCATAGAAGATCACTGCTGGAGACAGCTGAGATTTTCTATGCTTGTTTTTTTATGAAGAGAAGAATCCCGTTGGCCGGGAGCGATCTGCCCCACAGGGAAACGAACCGGGCCAAGGGATTCACGGCAGGATCATAAAGTGGAAAAGAGATCAATCAAGCGCATGAAGGACAGATGGTCCCCGAAATAGCGGGAAGCGATAAAGAGGATTCCCAGCAGAAAGGAGATTAAAGGAATCATCTTATAGGAAAACTTGATCAGAGAAGCGAGCCTGAGATCATACAGCACGCGATAGACAATCTGGGCAATTCCCACTCCGCTTTTTTGCCGGTATCGCCGGTATCCCATGGCATAAAACCAGATGATATGCAGGGAGATGATGACAATCACCCACCAGGTGAGCGGTGCTCCCACCTGCTTGAACATCCAGCCGCCAATCATCGGTCCCAGGAAGAGACCGGCCTGGGCGAGGTTGCCGATTCCGTAATAGGCTCCTCGGTAGCGGTCGTCCGCCAGCTGGTCGATCATCTTGTTTGTAATCGGAAAGATGAGCATTTCACCAAAGGTGAACAATACGATGCCGATGATAAAAAAAGAAGCGTGTTTTCCGATTGCAAACGAGGCATACCCCAGCGCGAAAATAAAGCAACCCAGGATCACGCTGCTCAGAGGGTTTTTATTCTCGGCCCAGCTGGCTACCAGCCCCTGCAATAAGATGACCATCAACGCGTTAATGGCGATCAGGAGGGGATAGACATTTTCACCGTTGCTTAAAAGGCTGTAAAGATAAATGGGCAAGTTTGTTTCCATCTGTGAATAAACGATATAAAACAACAAACTGCCCATGATGTAATACCCGAGTGACCGATCTCGTGCCAGCACCCGGACAAAACTGGAAAACCGTGTCGACTCCTTTGGCCGGGACCATCTGGTCTGTTGCTGATAGTTACGCAATGTCACGATCAGGAGAAGCGTGTAAAGGGCAAAAGCGATTCCAGTGAAGAAAAAGGTATAAATCCCCACCCATTCATATAAGTAGGTTCCGAGCAGCGGACCGGTAACCATTCCGACATTGAGTGCAGTATACCGATATCCGAAAATTTTTAACCGCTTGGACTCTATCGTCAGATCGGCCATCAGCGCCTGGGATGCCGGATCAAAAAAAGAACGGCTCAGCCCATGTGCCAGGCTTAAACCGATGAAGCTGTAATAATCCCTGGCAAACATAAAACCGAAGAAGACGAAAGTCCACAAAATCATCGAAAGCCAGAGAATGAACCGCCTCCCGAAGAAATCGGAGAGAGGTCCTCCGATGAGCCCACCGATTGCGCCTCCCAAACCGGCCATTCCCAAGACGGTGCTGACCTGCAAAACTTCCAGGTGCATTTGTTTTGTAAGGTAAAAAGAGAGGAAAGGCAAACTCATAAACACAGCCATCCGCGTAAAAGCCGTCCCGAACAACAAAAACAGGACAATGGGATGCATGCGCTCCTGTTTGTATTTTTCTTTTCTGGATAAAGTGCCTGCCTGGATTCCTTCTATTCTCGCCACCCCCCTCTTTTGGAAAATCAAGCGGGTTTTGGTGAATTTATTATGGAAAAAACTGAATTCATTTTTATCATAGCGGATAGCATGAAAATGGTACAATGTATAGTTTTTGAATTATTTGCTCTTGGTGTAATTTTTAGCCCTGGTTTTAACCGGAGTAACCGGTCTTTTATCTGTGATGATGCGGAAATTGTCCGATTTTCAGATGCTGTATCCGTAACCGCGTCAATTGCATGGCCATGTATTCCGGAGGATAAGGGAGGTTGTTTCTCAACCACCAGGCAATGACGCCGAGGTAAGCGGAGGCGGCATAATGGATGAGAATTTCCTTGGGAACAGCCGGTTGTATATCATAGGCCGTACTTTGATTGAGGCGTTCATTCAAAATATCGGCAAATACATCAAGCAGGCGAAACAAAAAGCGTTGTTGTCCGTTCATGTTAAGCATGACTTTGTAAAACTGCTGGTGTTTGGCGACATGCTCAAAGACATAGACCAGATCAGGAAGAGGACGAACCACATTTCCATTGGCATCGGTGATGTTTTCACTGTCCAACCGGCATTGTTGCATCCCTTCCACCAGTTCCGCCAAAATTTCCTCGATACTTTGCATCAAAAGATCCCCTTTATCCCGGTAATGGAGGTAAAAAGTAGCCCGGTTCAAAGTTGCTCGCCGGGTGATTTCCTGTACGCTGATCGCATCGTATCCTTTTTCCCCCATCAGTTCGATCAGGGCATTACGCAGCATTTTGCGCGTACGGACAACCCGGGGATCAAGTTTTTTCCGTTGATTTTTCATGGTCATCCCCCTGTGGAGTTTTCATGTATTTATAATCAATCATTCCCCTTTTTGTCGATTAATCAACGGGTTAGAAACAGTTTGCTTGTTGAAATATATACTACATGTATTATAATAAACGATGTGTTGATTAACAAACGTCGTGTTAATAAAGTCGGTAAATGATGGGAGATGGTTGACATGTGTGGAATTACCGGCTGGATCGATTGGGAAAATGACATTTCCGGTCAAAAGGAAATTCTGGAGAAAATGGCGGGAACGATTCAAAATCGCGGACCTGACGCAGAGGGTTTTTGGCTGTCACCCCGGGCCGGTCTGGCTCACCGCCGCCTGATCGTGATCGATCCGGAAGGTGGTCTGCAACCGATGGTGGAGCGATGGGGAGACCGTCTTTTCGCGATGACATACAACGGCGAAATCTATAATTATCTTGAACTGAAAAAAGAATTGCAAGAACGTGGCCATACCTTTAAAACCAATTCGGATACCGAAGTGTTGTTGCACACCTACCTCGAATGGGGAGAAGACTGCGTACGGCACCTGAACGGGATTTTTGCCTTTGCCATCTGGGACGATGCGAACCAAAAACTGTTTTTGGCACGTGACCACCTGGGCGTGAAACCGCTGTTTTACACGGAAAAGGGAAGCATGATCCTGTTTGCGTCCGAGATCAAGGCGATCCTGGCACATCCGGAAGTGAAACCGGAATTGGATGCAGACGGATTGGCGGAGATTTTCGGAAACGGCCCGATGCGTACGCCCGGCGTGGGTGTATTCAAAGGGATCAAAGAGGTTCGCGCCGGCCATTCGATCACCTTTACCCGCGAAGGCAAACGGGTGACCCGCTACTGGCAACTGGAAAGCAAACCCCATACGGATGACGTGGAAACAACCGCAGCCAAAATTCGCGAAATCCTGGAAGATACCGTCCGTCGCCAACTCATCTCCGACATGCCGCTGGTGGCCATGCTTTCCGGCGGGCTGGATTCGAGCGGTCTGACGGCGATTGCCGGAAAGGAACTGGCGAAAGAGAATCGCACCCTGCACACGTATTCGCTCGATTTTGTCGGCAGCGATCGCGATTTCCAAACGGATTTGCTCCATCGCGATCTCGATGAACCGTGGGTAAAACGTGTTTCCGAACATGTGAAAACCGAGCACCATACGATTGTCCTCGATTCGGAGGAATTGCTTGAAAACCTGCTGGTTCCGTTAAGGGCACGTGACCTGCCGGGGATCGGGGAGATGGAAACGTCCCTCTACTTGCTCTTCCGGGAAATTAAAAAAGATGCCACGGTCGCCTTGTCCGGTGAATCGGCAGATGAAGTATTCAGCGGATATCCCTGGTTCCATCAGGATGAGTTCCTCAATGCGGGCACATTCCCGTGGCGGGTGAGCACCACCGGCTATTTGTCCAGTTTATTGTCCCAGGAAACGCTGAATTATGCCCGTCCTGACGACTATGTGCAGACGCGCTATGCAGAAGCGATTTCCGAAGTTCCGGCTTTGGAGGGAGAAGGCGATCTCGAAGCGCGGCAACGGGAAATGTCTTACCTGTTTATTACCCGGTTCCTGCCGTTTATGCTCGATCGCAAAGACCGGACCAGCATGTACACGGGCTTTGAGGTTCGCGTTCCGTTCTGTGATTATCGTTTGGTCGAGTACCTGTGGAATGTGCCCTACCGGGTGAAAACAGTCGATAACATTGAAAAAGGGATTTTGCGGCGTGCACTGAAAGGTTATCTGCCTGACGATGTGCTTTATCGCAGAAAAAGCGCCTATCCGACTGCGCAAAACCCTGTTTATTACCAAGCGATTATCCGCTGGGCCAACGATATCCTGGCTGACCATAACTCCCCGATCTACTCCCTGGTCAACAGACGAAACGTGCAGGCGTTGATCGATGGCAAAGCCGGCGTCGACGAAGGACAGATCGTCAAAGCACTGGAGTATTTGATTCAAGTGAATTCCTGGATCAAAGAATATGGCATAACCATTTCCTGATGTAATTTGAATTTCCCACTTTACCACGAAGCTACCCCTTGATAGGCCAATTCCTGTATGAATTGCAGGGATTGGCCTTTTATTTTTGATTTACCTCTTTGCATAATTGGGAATCCCTGTTACTGTAAGAGTAAGAACAAAAGTCACTTGTGTCATCCGGATAAAGGAGGAGCCATGTATTCATTTGCGAAAATCATTGCTACAACCATTTTAAAAATTTTCTATCGCATTCGTGTTGAGGGAGCAGAGAACGTTCCAGCCGAAGGAGGCTTTGTCTTGGCCTGCACCCACACGGGCTGGTTGGATATTATTGCGCTCGGTGTTTCCATTCCGAGGCCGATTCACTATATGGCAAAAATTGAATTGTTCAAGATACCGCTTGTCGCCTGGTTTTTGGGCAAATTGAACAGCTTTCCCGTCAACCGGGATCAACCCGGCCCCAGTTCCCTGAAAACGCCGATTCGCTTACTTAAAAAAGGAGAAGTGGTGGGGATTTTCCCCAGCGGTACCCGGACCAAGGAATCAGTACCTTTGAAAAGAGGGGCGGCGTACTTGGCCGACCGGGCGAAAGTGCCCATTCTCCCGGCGGTTTATGAAGGTCCGGAGTCGCTGCGGTTGGGAGATCTTTTTAAAGGGAAGACAATCGTGATTCGGTTTGGCGAATTGATCGCGCACGAACAGGAGGATGGAGACCGGCAGAAAGCTTTGCTCAATTGCTTAAATGAACGGATGGAGTTTTTAGCCGGGGAAAAAAAGTAAAAAGCACTCCCCTTTTGCGGGAAGTGCCGGGATTACACTCTTCCGTCTGCGGGAGGAGTGTTTTCTTTTGTCGGTGTGTTCTCATAGGCTGGAATTTGCAGCAGTTGATCCAGAGTGACGATTTCATATCCTTGGTTTTTCAGATATTGAATCGTTTTTCGCAGCGATTTGACGGTTGCACTGCGATCACCTCCAGCGCAATGCTCCAGGATGATGCTCCCGGGTTGCACCTCTTTGACGATCGTTTGATAAATGCCTTCCGGTGTGCGCCCTGCTTTCCAATCTTCTGTATCCACGTCCCAATCGATAATCTGGTAACCTTTGGCCAGGATTTGTTCTTTTCCGCCATGGATCGCTTCATAGGGGGGACGGAAAAAATGAACCTTGTAGCCGATGATTTTATAGATTTCTTGGTCGGCCCGTTCCAGTTCACTTTCCAGCTGTTTTTGCGTAAGCTTCGGAATCAGCGGATGATCCCATGTATGGTTTCCGATTATATGGCCCTCTGACACAATGCGTTTTAACATCTGAGGGTTTTTGTGAGCCATTTTTCCAACGACAAAAAAAGTGGCATGCACATTTTCTTCCTTTAGAATATCCAAAATTTGCGGGGTGTATTGATCATCAGGCCCGTCATCAAATGTCAGGGCGACCTTTTTTATTTTGCGCGAACTGTTAAAGATCACCGATTGATCCTTGAGGCGCGCCAGATCTTCAGATTGTTTTTGGTCCAATGTATCCGGATTGACCGGGGTGAACTCGTATTTTGGAATCGGATTGGTTACGGCCGGTTTGCTTGGTTTTTGCTGATCCGCATTTTGTTTGCTTCCGGAAGCATATTGTTTTTGATCCTGAGGATGATTCGTTTCAGCCGAAGAAGGATGTTTTTGTTGCTCATTATGTACTTGGTCCGCTTGATCAGTAGTACATCCTGACAGGAACAGGCTCATACCGAGAAAAAAGGACCCAATGGCGAGGATTCGGCGCATATAGGTTCACCTCAATGTTAGTTTGAACAATAGTTGACAAAAAAACAGAGCATAGCCCTGACGAAAATCAAAGTGATTTCCAAAAAATGATATGTCAAAGAGCAATTTAACGACCTTACTAAATGATTGTATAATGGTTGAACGAAGAAAGATGTGAATAAGAATTGAATTTTTTCACAGTCGTCGTGAAGATTTATTGGAGAACAGCCATAAACGGGAAAAGCCAGCTTTTTGAGCCCGGATCTTGCTTAAAAAAGAGAAAAATTTTTTGGGGAAAGATGCTTGACTTTCAAATGCGGATGAGTTATATTTATAAATGTCAGTTCGATTCGACGCAAAAATGCATATCGCGGGGCATTAGCTCAGCTGGGAGAGCGCTACACTGGCAGTGTAGAGGTCAGCGGTTCGAGCCCGCTATGCTCCACCAAAAGAAAGCCGCGAGATTTCGCGGTTTTTTGCTGTTCTCAGAAATTGGAAAAGGGCCAAACATGGCCGTTTGACCACATTTTGACCACACACTTAAGGTAAGTGGGATGCACTAAAGAGGGCTGATGTTATTCTATATTGACATCAGCCCTTTCGGCGGCGCAATTACTACTATGAGTTATGGTTCTTTCAACCCTTTTTTGATTGTTTCAAGTGGCCAGTTATGGGAAGGTGTGTCTGCTAATCCAGGAAAGCCGCCCCATTTTAGAGAAAACGTTAGATAGTCCAAAAAAGTCATTGAGACTTGATCCATAATGATTATCGGATTGACTGCAGAGGTGGGAAATTCAATATGATAAAACATGCCTCCGCTGACATTTTCCTTATGAAGCCAATCGGGAGCGATTGGATAATAAAATATATTTTCTTGCTCTTCAATGTCCTGACACTCTTCCCATTCTACGATTGCCGCATCAATCGATTCGATCCACAGGGCATCTGCGTAAATTTCCTCCCAATCAGGATGAAACCCTTGAAAGTTTACGCCGCCGATATGCTTATAGAAACACTTTAATACGAGTGGAATAGGCCCGATCTTCCTTTCCAGATATGATATCTTCTCTGGCAACAAAGGATCGGGTTCCATTATGACTTCATAAGGATGAGGGCCATGGGTATGGAATTGATAGTTCAACTCTTCCAGATTCGTTTTTAGCAATTGAATGGACTGTTTAAAGTGAAGGATTTGCCTTTCAATCTTAATGAACCCCAAAAGTCGGATCCGCACCAAATCCCTGGCTGGCACTAAAGGTAGCATCTTATCGTCCTTCTCTTGTCCCAACAATTAACCAGTATATACAAAAAAAATTCTTTAATAAGCCCATTTCACGAGTAGTACCTAGTCCGGATGGTTTTCGGCAGACCATTCTGATAAAACAGCATGTTTTAGAATATGCTCTTCCACTAAGTAAGACAGCCTCGGCTCTTCTTGGTTTGAAGCAATTGATTGAGGATAAAGGATATAACGTTCACCATCCAGTGGATGTACGTTTTAGTGGAGCGGATGAACCTTGGCTTAGTCCAGCACATGGACGTAAAACTTGTTATATTGGGGTGATTATGTACAGGCCTTTTGGAAAAGACATACCTTATGAAGATTATTTTCGTGATGTTGATGTCCTATTCTATAAATTGGGAGGCAGACCTCATTGGGGGAAAATTCACTACCGAGACGCTTCGGACTTGAGGTCAGTTTACCCTTATTGGAATGATTTCTTAAAACTACGGGATCAGCTAGATCCAAATGGAGTTTTTCTAAATGATTATCTTCAACTTGTTCTAGGAGTGGGGAGGTGAAAATATGAAATACAATTCGTTAGGAAATACAGGTATTTATGTTTCCGAACTGGGCTTTGGGTGTTCTCCATTGGGTGGAGTTTTTGGATTTATAGAGGAAAAAGAAGCTATCAAGGCGGTTCGTACTGCTATAGAGCTTGGCATTACTTATTTTGATGTTTCCCCATATTATGGATCAACACGGGCAGAGTTGGTTTTAGGAAAGGCTTTAAAAGGAGTACATCGTGACCAATTTGTACTTAGTACCAAAGTAGGGCGGTATGACGACAAAGTTTTTGATTTTTCTAAGGACCGAATATTGAAAAGTATACATGAGAGCTTATTACGGCTTGGTGTGGATGAACTTGATTTAGTGTTTGTTCATGATGTTGAATTTGGTTCCACAAATCAAATTATTCAAGAGACACTCCCTGCTTTACATGCTCAGAAAAGAGCAGGACTAGTAAAGGCTATAGGTGTTTCTGGGTTGCCTATCGCAAATCTTAGAGAAATTGTTAAAACTGGATTAGTAGATGTTGTTCTTTCATATTGTCAATATACATTATTTAACACAACTTTAGGGCATCATTTAAATTGGTTTTCTGAACAAAGTGTAGGTGTAATAAATGCTTCACCTTTTGCAATGGGGCTACTTACAAATGAAGGCCCTCCCTTATGGCACCCAGCATCTCCGACAATTCGAAAAAAATGTGCACAAGTAGCTAACGTGGCGCGATCCCGTGGTTTGGATTTGGCTCAATTAGCGTTCCATTTTTCAATAGAAGCAAAAGGAGTTGCATCGACGCTTGTTGGTATGAAGTCTGAAGCTCAGGTTAGGAAAAATATGAGTTGGTTGAAAGAACCTATTGATGAAGAGGCCATGATTTGGATTCGGTCACGTTTTAAGTCGATACAGAATCAAATTTGGCCAAGCGGATTTTAGAAAAGAGATCCAAAATTCTCTGAAAGGAGAAGTTAATTTTGAGGATACTTATTGTTGCTGAACGCTGTTCGATTTTCTTTGGAAAGTACATTGATTATATGGCTGAAGCTCTCATAGCATTGGGATGTACACCTTTTTTGCTTGCTGGAGAAGAATATTCTGGCCGAATGGCCAATCAGATTGAAGTTATATATTCTAACTCCTTTAAAAAATATGCAAGCAATTTAGATGAGCACAGATATCTCGAAGTGTTTAGAATTGCATCAAAATTAGGTATTTATCATGTTCACTTTATCTTTTTATTTGATCCTCATCGCCTCTTTCTTGCTTTGAATTCGGGGGCACAATCGAACAGATTGATATTCACATACTCGATTTTTGGACTAGCTGAATATGCAACCAAGCCTATATATGCTAGGTTTCATGAAGAAATGCTAAAGATGTCATCGATACGTCGAGTGCTTATACATTCTATATTCCCCGAAGCTATGGATGGTTTATCCAAGGATTGGAGTATTCTTCAATCTCCCAAGGTATCTTTTGTGCATGATCCTCTTTACGATCCTCCAGATGCTTTTAAACAGAGTCGATTTGAAGCTCGTCAATCTCTTGACATTCCAATGGAGCAAAAGGTTTTTCTTTACTTTGGCACATACTATCGTAAAAAAGGAGCAGACTTATTACTTTCTGCTGCTGAAGCTTGTCAAAATCTGCAGAATGTCTGTTTTCTTTTCGCTGGGAGCACTAAAACGGCGCCACATAATTTTAATCGTAATGCACTTAATCTACCAAATGTACGCGTTGATGATCGAATTATCGATGAGGATACTGCCTATAAGTATTTTATTGCTGCTGATTTAATTATCCAACCCTATCGTCTAGAGTATCAATATGATACAAGCGGAGTCCTTGTTCAATCCTGTCTTGCTAAACGTCCAACACTCGTTCCAAATATTACACCATTTAAAGAAACAGTTGGTGCTTATCGCTTAGGATTAACTTTTGACTGTGAAAATGTTGATAGCCTTATTAATGCAATCAACCAATTTTATAAGGAATCATTTCAACTAGGCGATTGTCAGAAATACATTAATACAATTGAATCTTGGAAGGATTTAGCTCAATTGATTTTATATTAAATTAAATCAGCTCACTTTGTTGAGATTCAGAGCAATTTTTAAAGTAAGACAGTAGTCTTAAGATACTCGAGTTTAGGAAGTGAGACTAATGAAACTTGTTTTGTTATCTGGAGGATCTGGAAAGAGGCTATGGCCTTTATCCAATGGGAGACAAGCAAAACAGTTCCTGAAATTGTTATCTGATGAGAATGGTCATCTTCATTCTATGCTTCAGAGAATTTGGAGGCAATTAAGTAAGGCGAATCTAACTGATTCTACAATTATAACAGCCGGCAAAATGCAAGTAGATTTAGTTAGAGATCAGTTAGGTTTTAATGTTAATTGCCTTATTGAACCATCTTGTCGTGATACTTTTCCTTCGATAGCATTATCAACAGCTTATTTATATTCTTGTCAAGAGGGAGATCGTAACGAAGTTATCGTAGTGTTGCCTGTAGACTCCTATGTAGAGGACAAGTTTTATGAAGAATTGAAAAAGATTGACAGGGTTATTAACACGAGCGGTGCCGATATTGCTTTGGTTGGTGTTAATCCTTCACATCTCTCAACTAAGTATGGTTACATTGTTCCGGAAAAAGAACAGACAAAAAATAATTATTTGAGGGTTCTGGGATTTGAAGAAAAACCTACCCCTTTAAGAGCTAGTGAACTTATAAATGTTGGAGCTCTGTGGAACAGTGGTGTATTTGCTTTTAAAACAGGTTACATCTTGGACATTTTGGAACAAATGGATCTTCCTACTGAATACGAAGATTTAAATCGAAAATATCGAAAGTTACCTAATATTAGTTTTGATTACCAGGTTGTTGAGAAAGCTAGAAATATTGTAGTTGTGAAATATGAAGGCTTTTGGAAAGATCTTGGCACTTGGGATGATCTTACAGAGGAGATAAATCCTAATATTATGGGGCTTGGAAAGATGAGTAAGGATTCAATTAATACTCACATAATAAATCAATTGGACATTCCAATTCTTGTATTGGGTGTTTCAAATCTTGTTGTGATAGCGAGTCCTGATGGAGTTTTGGTAACTGATAAAGTAGCTAGTGTTCGATTGAAAGAACAGATCGAAGAATTAAAAAGTAGGGAAATGTAAAGCTGCAATCACATTTTTTCTATGTTTCGCACCTATCAGGAAGTGAAATAACAGGTCTGACATCCAGCTTCACTGCTGTAATAGTCTAAACTTCGCTAGATATTATTCAGTCTAAACTGGAAATACTTTAATTGAAGCGGACATATGACATAAAATGAGATTGTGATCATTGCTCAGAATGAAGCAGGTTGCAGAACAAGTGGCTTTTGATATGTCTTTAATTGCAAGTAATACAGCTTTTAAAATCCTTTCATTTAACTCCAAAAAGAAACGGAGAAGAAAGAATGAACAAAGATATTCTTGAATTGATTAACCGTCGTCGTCGACAAATCCTAATCCACTCTTTTTTGTATTATCGGATGAACACCTCAGTAATTCCGGATTTAACTTTTGATCAATGGGCAAGAGAATTAGCGGAATTACAACGGAAGTATCCTGAAATCTCATGTGAAGGTATTTTTGCTGATGCCTTTGCAGATTTCTCCGAATCAATAACAGGTTTTAATCTCCCACTTAACGATCCGTGGGTAATAGCAACGGGAATGTATATCCTTAGAATTTGTAATGAGAAACAATGAATTCAGATTTCTAAGTCAATACATCAAAGTCGAGTCATTTAAAGCTGCATTTAACGGTTTGAGAACCGGCTTGAGGAAGGTATCTACCTGTTCTATCAGGATTTTTGAGAAGTAAAATCAGAGCGGAGCGATAACCATGAATTACAGGGATGCCTTTGATTACTGGATGACAGATTCCTTTTTTGATGAGAAAACAAAACTGGAACTTTCGATGTTGACTGATGAAAAGGAAATCGAGGATCGCTTCTATCAAGACCTTAAATTTGGAACTGGTGGTGTTCGTGGGCTAATAGGTGCGGGGACCAATCGCATTAATCTTTACACTATCAGAAAGATTACCTGTGGCTTGGCGAACTATCTACAGGCAGAATTTGGAGAACAGGCAAAAAGGCAGGGGGTTGCCATTGCTTTTGACTCCAGGCTGAATTCAAGTGCCTTTGCCAAGGAAGCGGCACTTGTTTTGTGCGCTACTGGTATTAAAGTCTTTTTGTTTGACCGACTGATGCCCACACCAGTTTTGTCGTTTACGGTCAAACATCTGGGCTGTATTGCTGGCATTGTCATTACGGCGAGCCATAATCCCAAGGACTACAACGGTTATAAAGTTTATGACAATAAAGGCTGTCAACTCGTTCCAAGATATACCGATCGCATAACTCGCTATGTAGATGCAGTCACCGATTTAACAAAGATCTCAGTTGCCAATTACGAACAAGCGATGGCGGAAGGAATGCTAAAAATAATTGGTACTGAGGTGTTGGATGCGTTTATTGATGAAGTGCTGATGCAGACGTGTTTTGACGATGCTGACGCTAAGGCTGCATTAAAGATCGTATACACTCCACTTCATGGTACAGGCAATTTACCAGTACGTTCTGTTTTAGAGCGGGACGGTTTTACTGGCGTATCTGTTGTAAAAGCGCAGGAGTTTCCCGACAGCTCCTTTTCCACTGTGAGTTCTCCAAACCCCGAGGACCGGAGCGCTCTGGAACTAGGTATCGAGCAGGCAATCGCAGGGGGTGATGATATCGTACTCGGTACTGACCCGGACTGTGACAGAGTGGGAGTAGCGGTTCGGAGCGGTGAAGGTTTTACACTACTGACTGGTAACCAAATTGGCGCACTGCTGGTCCATTTCGTTCTCTCGCAGAGAAAGCATGCTCTTAATGAGAAGTCTACGTTGGTCAAGACCATCGTTACAGATGAACTTGGTGCAAAGATTGCCCAATCGTATGGACTAAACATTGTTGATACATTGACCGGTTTTAAATACATTGGTGATCAAATCACTCTCTATGAACAGACGGGTGAAAAGGAATTTTTTATCGGTTATGAGGAAAGCTACGGTTTTCTGGTCGGCATGCATGCCCGTGATAAGGACGCGATAGTCGCATCGATGCTCATTTGTGAGATGGCGGCTTATTATAAGACCCAGGGCAAGACCTTGCTCAATGTACTGAGTGATATTTATGAACACTATGGTTATTATTTTAATGCGATCGATTCCTTCGAGTTCAATGGCAAGGTTGGCGTTGAGGAAATGCAGTCTATGATGACTACTCTCCGAAATAAAGGGACTACGTTGATAACTGGAATTATAGAAATCCGGGATTACAGCACAGGGATTGACGGACTGCCAAAGTCTAATGTGCTTAAATATATCTTAAACGACGGATCGTGGATAGCAATACGCCCGTCAGGTACTGAACCTAAGATTAAGGTCTATTATTCCGTCTACCAGCCGGATGCCTACAGCGCACAGAAGCGTCTTGAAATGATACAAACTACGATTAGGAAAGAAATAAAAAATGAATGTGAAATTGCTATAAATTGAAGTTAACGGGTAATGGCAAGTTCAAAAAATGTTCAATGAAAAGTGGCCCGCATGAGGCAAAAATCAGGGTCGTTTTTGGGATTAATCAGGCTTCTAACAGACCTTTTAATGAAACTTCTAATGTGCGGCACAATCTGGGGTTTCAGTCAGTTTGGTGAAATCGGCAGAACCTTTGATTGACTAGGGTTTATTCATTTTTAATGGTTCTAATTAACCCTATGCCTTTCACTCGTAATGAAGGGGTCGCAGGTTCGAGTCCTGTCTACAGTACCAAAGAAAAGCCCGGAGTTTTGGACTTAACCCTGTCAAGTAGACTATGTAAATAAAGCCCGAGTATTTATGCGGCGATCGCTTCCCGGTATTCGACCGGGGACCGATCGCCAAGTCGCTTTTGGGAGCGTTCATGGTTATAGAACATAATATACTGATCAATAGCTCGATGCAACTCATCAAGGGTTTCCGGACATTGAAGGGACAACATCTCCGACTTAAGATGGGAAAAGAACGATTCGATACAAGCATTATCTAGGCAGTTCCCTTTACGCGAATGGCTCCCAACCATTCCTGGTTGCTCGAGTTTCTTGCTATACTGCCGGGAAGTGTACTGGAAACCTTGATCTGAATGAATCAGGGTTTTCACCACTTCTCTGTTATCACATGCTTTCTCCAATGTTTTCATGACCAATGACAGATCATTTCGTTTCGAGACGTGATAAGCGATGATTTCATTATTGTATAAATCCTGAATCGCAGATAGATATACGAAGCCACCATGGATCGGCAGATAAGTAACATCCGTCACCCATTTCTTGTTCAGCGCTGCTGCGCTGAACTTTCGATTCAAACGGTTTGGAAATACAACGGACTGCTGCTTTCCAAAGAAACGCCTCTTTTTACGGATCACAGGTTGCCGCAGTAAATAAAAAAGCCTTGCCAGAATATCCCGAAATCTCCTACTCTTCTATTTGATGGAATAAAAGCAAATAGGAGAGGAATGAAGGGAGAGCTCCTTGGTGATCCGATTCTGGCCACAGCGGTTCTGGACCGATTACTGCATCATTCTCATGTCATTAACATTCGAGGTAACAGTTACCGATTACGTGAAAAGATGAAGTCAGGAGCTTATGGAGGCTCTTCAGAGTCTGAGTGACAAAACGCCGGGATGGGTCAATTTTAAACCGGCTGAAGTGGGTTAATTTAATTCCGGCGTTGACATTGGGACATTGAACAGATCATGGGGTATCTATACTCTACATCATTTGCAGCCAAATCCTTATTTAAGAACAAATTCGATGCATTTGATCAAGAGGCACGACAGCTTTTACAGCCATCAATCCAAATGGCTCTTTTGAAGATCATTTGTCCATCAATGTGATTGTTGGATGGAAATAAACTGTAGTGGACCCCATTTGCCGTATTCAAAAATGAATGAAACCAGGGGGAATCTGCTTGAATCAAATCCTTATTCTTATAGGCGGTGGCCGGCACAACACTTCAGAACTAGATTCTGTCAACGCTGCGATTGCTCCGATCCTCCGAGGTAAAGAGAGGATGCTGATCATCCCGTTTGCTGCTGAACCACAAAAAGTTGAGAAGTGGTTTGATCAAGTAAAGAACCACTACTCACTTTTGGGTGTAAAAGAGTTTGAACTCATGAAGGAAGACAACACTCGGAACATGAAACAGCAGATAGATTCAGCTCACATTCTCTTTTTGACGGGTGGCCGACCTGACCGTCTTCTGGATCAAATCCATCATTTGAAGCTGCTTTCAGTTTTCCAAGCATTTACCGGAACGATCATCGGGTTTAGCAAAGGAGCACTGGCCTTGTGTGAGCAGTGTCTCATCACCAAAGATGACGACTTTCCCGAGACATTGGTGAGACGAGGACTTGGTTTGTTTCCGGAAATGGTTGAAGTTCATTACAAACCTCAGATCGATTCTGAACTTATTCCCCTTGCAAAAGTCCAGCCAATTTATGCAATTCCAGACGGGTCTGCTCTGATTGTGAAAGGAACCGCGATCCAAGTAGTAAGTAACGTGGTTCTTTTTGATTTGAGAAAAAGGAAGAAAGGAGATCGATACTGATGGTGCCATTCCACACCAAATGATTGATGTTGCGTCCTTTTAGCATGGACGATGCCGAGAGGGTTAACCTACTGGCAGGCGAGTGGGAGGTAGCTAATACGACCGCCACGATTCCTCATCCCACCACACGGCGGCTTTGGGACGGGGTTAGAAAGATTAACAATGCAATTGCTTGAGCTTCAAAATGTAAGAAATGCAAGTTTGTTCCCCATCAATATTAAAGGCTGTGACCTGTTTCCAATTTCACGGCCAAAAATTGAAGAATAAAGCTGAAGTGCACTTCTTAAAATTGACACGGAAAAAGAAGAATCTACCCAGTTTTTTAGCTGTAGTAGATTCTTCTTTGTAGGTTTTCCTTGTTCACTCTTCTCCCTCAATGACTTTTCTACCATTATTCTACAAGCAGCAGTCACAATTTTACATCTCATCTCTTTGTTGCTGATTTCTGTATTCGATAATTTCTATTTGCCCCTCTGTTGCTAATCCGGATAATAATTGACGATTAAATTCATCTAAAATATTTTCTCTGTTATATATAAGAATAGCATCAAATTCGTTTAGCTTATTTAAAATTTCAAAGAGCCCGTCACTGGAATTGCAAGCTTCAACAGTTCTACCTGCTAATTCCCAATTTTTCTTCTTAACATATTCCCTCAGCTTTTTTATAATATATCCTACGTTTTCCTGTTCCTGACAATATATGATTACTCTCTTCATTTCAATCACCTAGACTTTGGTAAAAGGACATAACCCCACTTTCTAATTTATCACATAACGGACCTGTCTCAGAATGGTTATGTTATAATAGACCAAGCAGTATTAATGGAGGTAAACTATGTTCACTTTTATAGACTTGTTCGCAGGCATTGGAGGAATACGGATAGCTTTTGAAAGGGCAGGAGGACGCTGCGTATTTTCTTCTGAGTGGGATGTGAAAGCACAAGAAACTTATTATGCTAATTTCGGAGAAAAACCCGCCGGTGATATTCGCGAGGTCCATGATCAAGTTCCAGATCATGACATCTTATTAGCGGGTTTCCCTTGCCAGCCGTTTTCAATAGCGGGAGTTTCAAAAAAGAAGTCTCTTGGTCAAGCGCATGGATTTGCGGACGAAACGCAGGGGACATTATTTTTTGAAGTGGCCAAAATTCTTCGGAACAAGAAACCCAAGGCTTTTTTGCTTGAAAATGTAAAGAACTTACGTTCTCATGACAAAGGCAGGACATTTCGTATTATTAAAAATGTGCTTGAGAATGAATTGGGATACACGGTTTATCATGAAGTTTTGGATGCAAAAGGACTGGTTCCCCAGCATCGTGAGAGGATTTTTATAGTTGGTTTTCGGGAACAAATTCACTTTGAATTCCCCCAACTGCCGAAAGAAGGCCCGCCAATAAGATCGATTCTGGAACCAGAGGTTGATGAAAAATATACTCTGTCAGATAAGCTCTGGTCATATCTCCAATCCTATGCTGAAAAACATCGCGCCAAGGGGAACGGATTTGGGTACGGGCTTGTGGATCTGGACAGTTATTCAAGGACTTTATCTGCTCGTTATTATAAAGATGGTTCCGAAATTCTGATACCTCAGGAAGGAAAAAACCCCAGAAGACTGACACCAAGAGAATGTGCCAGACTTCAGGGATTTCCGGAAGACTTTAAGATAGTGGTATCGGATACCGCTGCATATAAGCAGTTTGGTAATTCAGTAGCTGTTCCTGTAGTGGAGGCAGTGGCAAAAAACATGATAATTGCGCTGGAAAAAAACATTAGCATTACAAAAGACAGAGAGGAAAAAGAGCAAAATGCATGATGTTAATGTTGCAATCGAAACGGCTGAGAAATTCGGTCGATTCTTTTGTAAGTTTCTGGCATTAAACGATGTTGGCTTGAATCCCAGAAGTCACCAAGAAGGAATTTACATACCTAAAAAAGCTGCCCCTCTTTTTTTCGATGAAGAGGGGCAGAAAGGTGAAAATAAAGACAGACTAATTAATATATTCCTTGAGGAAGGTTATCCGCCGATAGAAGCAAGAGCAATCTGGTATGGCCGGGAAACGAGAAGAGAATATAGAATTACAAGGTTTTGGGCTTACTCTCCTTTTGATAAAGCAGAGCAGTTGGGAAATCTCTTCGTTATGGTAAGGGCATCCGAAGATGATTATTATGTATTCATTTTAAATCGGGAAGATGATATAGAAACATTTCTAAACACTTTTTCCATTTCGCTTACCCAAAATAATGCTGTTTTTGGTGTCGATGAAGATAGAGAAACTCAATTGGAAAGAAGAATTAATTCATATGCCAGTGAGTTTACCGAATTTCCGCCTACAATTCAAGTTGCTTTAAAGTCAAGAGAATTTTACCGTGGGAGCCTTAACGATCCGGATAAAACATTGGTCAAATGGATTGAAACAGAGTACAAAATATTTAATGCTTTAGAGAAAGCCATATACAGGGAAGAATTAACCACACCTTTTCATGATGTAGATAAGCTGATTACATTTGCAAATACTGTATTAAACCGTCGTAAAAGCCGGGCCGGGAAATCATTGGAACATCATATTGATTATATCCTCAAGCAGTTTAATATACCATTTGATCATCCGGGAAAAACGGAAGGTAATAAAAAGCCTGATTTTATATTCCCATCTAATGAGGACTATGCAAATATCATGTTTGATGAAAAGAAGCTTACCTTTCTGGGGGCAAAAACCACCTGTAAAGACAGATGGAGACAAATTCTTAATGAAGCTAACAGAATCCCGGTTAAACATTTACTGACCCTCCAACAGGGTATCAGTAAAAATCAATTGGAAGAAATGAAGGCAGAAAAGGTTCAATTGGTTGTTCCCAGGGAACTACATGGGAATTATCCCTTAGAAAATAGAAATGATTTGCTTGACTTTAAAACTTTTATTCAGCAGATGAAAGAAAAATACGGAGTCTGTTAAACGGTTTCCATTTCAAATGAAAAACATTATTGATAGTTTGGGGAGTTAAATATGGCCGATGTTCTTTCAAAAGAACAGAGAACAAAAAATATGAAAGCCATTCGCTCAGTCTCTAAACTTGAAGAAAAGATAGCAAAAGAGCTATGGAAAAGGGGAGCCAGATTTCGTAGAAACGTTAAGGACTTGTTTGGCAAGCCTGATATAGCAATTAAGAAATACAAAATCGTCGTTTTTATTGATTCATGTTTCTGGCATGGTTGCAAAAAACATGGAAATATTCCTCAGACGAACAAGGATTTCTGGATTAAGAAGCTGGAAAGGAACATAAAACGAGATATTGAAGTGTCCAACTATTATACGTGCCGTGGATGGAATGTCCTCAGAATATGGGAACATGAAGTGAAAGAAGATTTTGACGGGTGTATAAGCAGAATCATGGACTTTATAAAAAGTGCAAAAGAAAATTGTTCAAAAAATATTCAATAAATATAGCCGGAATGAAGCAGAATTGGATCTGTTCTTGGGGGGAATCCGGCTTCTAATAAATCTTCTAACACAACTTCTAACGTAACTTATTCTCAAGGGTTTATTTCGCTTAACTGAAGTTGGCTTATTAGGCGGTGCGTTTAGGCTTATCGGTTGCATTCTGCGGTACGCATAACTCGAAAACTCTTGTGCGGGGTAACTCGTACTGTGGGTTCGAATTCCACCTCAATGAAAAAAATTAACTATCAGGTTGTTGTGTCCGACCTTTTTCGATTAAAAAAAGCTACCCCATTAGGTAGCTGAGGTTGTTGACAAAGAAG
>NZ_JPST01000023.1 GCF_000763315.1 Thermoactinomyces daqus
CCATCTCAATCGAGATGGGTTTTTTTGTGATCAATTAAATGGTTCTTTGTGAATGCCGGAAGGTTTGCTTCGCAGGATCAGAATGCCGGTTTTCATCGAGTATCGAAAAAAATACTTGCTTTTTTTATCCAATATGTTAACATTAAGATCTGTGAAAGAGATAATTGAGCGTTTTGGAGGGATACCAAAGTGGCCAACTGGGGCGGACTGTAAATCCGCTGGCATTGCCTTCGTAGGTTCGAATCCTACTCCCTCCACCAGTTCAAATTTTGAGCCATTAGCTCAGTTGGTAGAGCACCTGACTTTTAATCAGGGTGTCGAAGGTTCGAGTCCTTCATGGCTCACCATGGTTTGCGGTCGTGGTGGAATTGGCAGACACGCTATCTTGAGGGGGTAGTGGCCCCTGGCCGTGCGAGTTCGAGTCTCGCCGACCGCACCAATAAGCGGGTGTAGTTCAGTGGTAGAACATCGGCCTTCCAAGCCGAATGCGAGGGTTCGATTCCCTTCACCCGCTCCATGTTCCTCAGTAGCTCAATGGTAGAGCACCCGGCTGTTAACCGGTAGGTTGCAGGTTCGAGTCCTGCCTGAGGAGCCAGAAAATGCTTCCTTAGCTCAGTTGGCAGAGCGCTTCCATGGTAAGGAAGAGGTCACCAGTTCGAGCCTGGTAGGAAGCTCCACTGTTCTTAAAAAATTTTTGTTGATGGCGGTCGTGGCGAAGTGGTTAACGCACCGGATTGTGGCTCCGGCATTCGTGGGTTCGATTCCCACCGATCGCCCCATTAGTGCGGAAGTGGCTCAGGGGTAGAGCATCGCCTTGCCAAGGCGAGGGTCGCGGGTTCGAATCCCGTCTTCCGCTCCAATCAATCGTTAAGAGGAGAATGCCGATTGGTGTTCTCCTCTTTTTTCGTGCGCCCGGCATGGGCACAGTCTGTGGGGTGAAAGATGTACCCGGAAGGCGATATTCTCCCTGCTGGAATGGAATGACATAATTCAAGTTAGAAATGAAATTATAAAAGAGGGGTATCTGTCGGAATAGCCTGAGGCCATTGACAAACCCAGCGGTTTATTTCTTCTGGGTTTGTCAATGGATTTTAAAAAAAGGAGAAAATAGAAGTTGTATAAAATTTGATCAAACTATCTACAGGACAAGAGCCACCTATCGGATGAATCGGGTAGATCCTATTATTTCACAGCAATCAAGTGCAGTTCAGCAAAATCATTGATGATGCTGGCTTCGGAATCGCGGTTTAACTCCGTTTCCAATCTTTCCACCCCTGCCTGATAGTCTTTTTCATCAATTAACGTCAATACAGAAATATCCCGATTGCGAGTATGTTGCATACATTCGGTCAACGGCATAGAAGTCATTCTATAACGGATGTCCAGTTCAACTTGAAAACCTCTTACGGATAATTCACGATAAATCAGATCTTTTGGCCAAAATCTCTTCAAATCCTCAAAATACGCTGAAGGGAAGTATTGATACACCCACCATTGCCGCATTTCATGGATGGAGATGTTGTGCATCTTGTACATGCCGTTTTTCTTCAATATACGAGTGACCTCATCCAGTACCCTCGATTTTTCAGCGAAATGATGAAAAGCATAATGGTTCACTATTACATCAAAGCTCTCCGGTTCGTATGGCATTTCTTCAGCCAATCCTTGAATCAGCCGGACGTTTGGAACCCTCCTTTTCGCTTGATTCAACATGGCTTGCGATGCATCTAACCCGTACCATTCAACCGACACCGATGCAAAGGCATGTAATTGTTTTTGCAAATATAATCCCGTACCGCATGCTAAGTCCAAAACGCGAAATTCTCGATCAGGATGCTGAGCAAAATATCGCTTCAAGTTCTCATCAGGTCCGATTTGTCGTCGGTATGGATTTTGGTCATATCGGTCTGCAATCCGAGAATAATCTGTCACTTTCATCTGGTTTCACCTCGCTTTTTTAACCAATTCAATAGTGCCTTCTCGATTGGAGTGGGATTTTGACTTTGTTCTAAACTAATTTTTTTGACACACAAGATTGTCATCCTGCTTTCTTTGTCAGCAGTCTCGGGACTAACCATCAAAATAGCCCCTTCGCTCTTTCTTCTTCCGCCTCACAGAAATAAGCACTTCTTTTTCCTACACTCACTCGCCGAATCATACCGCATTTTCGAGCATCTATTTGGCCATAGTACAAGGAATCAACTAAATGTATTTTTGATGGGATGATATTGCCTGAAAATCCGAAACTTCATCAAACAACGGACTTTGCCTGTTTGGCGAAGTCAAGGTTTAAGGAGTATGAAGACGCGATATGACCTGCTCGTCAGACTTAAATGAACCACCGTATGTTGGGTGTATTTAGTGAAACAAAATTTGTACAAATTATGAATTGTATTTTTTTGGGGCTTATATAATAAATCTCAGAGAAGGAAAATTGAAACAGTTGCGGAAAGATATTATCACAAAAGGAGGGATACATAATGGTAAAAAAATCGAAACCATTGTTGTCTGTGTTGTTTGCTGTCTTCTTGTTGGCATTTAGTGTGTTTCCGGCCGTTTCGTCTGCTGCGGCAGTCAATGTGAACTTGGATGCGCAGTTGAAACTCTTTGCCAAAGCAAACCTTTTAAATGTGGTTAAAGTTAAGGCGGATTGCGATTCAATCGTGCTGAAAGTCACTGTGAAAAGCTTGGCAAAATTATTGGCCGTTGTGGGGACTGATCTGAAAGCGACGGTTCCTTACGAGATTTACGAGCTTCCAAACAAGGAAGCCGACATCAGCCAGGGAAAACTGGTGAAATCCGGAGTCTTCGAGCCTGGTCAAGGAGATAAAGAGTTTAAAATCGAATATCATCCCAAAGCAAGTGCTTATTATGTAGTCAAAGTGAAACTGTTGGTTGGTGCGCATCTCGTCGGTCAGGTTGTTCTTGTTAATGTCGACCTGGGAGTGAAATGCCAAAATCCCGGTCAGCCTGGCCAACCTGGTGGCGGTGATCAACCAGGAGGGAACAATCCTGGTGGAAACCAACCGGGTACGAACAATCCGGGAGGTGGCAGCCATCAACCCCCGCAAGGAGGACAACTGCCCAAAACTGCGACTGAGTATCCGATCAATATGGTATTTGCACTTGTTGCCATTTTGTTAGGGGTCGCTCTCTATATTCTGTCTGTTCGCAATAAAGGGAAAAGCATCCCTGTTTAGATTCTAAACTTCGAATCGTTCCCGTTAATAGGAACCCGGGTCTCCGGTTACTCCATTGCCGGGAACCATAAAGCAACACGATAATACGAAAAACACCTCCTGATGGTAATTCCATTCGGAGGTGTTTTCATTTATTATTCGCCTTTTTTCATTTTGGTGATAATGGAGCGGGCAATCCAGACGCCACATGCACTTGCCTGAGCAAGTCCTCTGGTGATTCCGGCTCCGTCTCCCCCTAAATAGAGTCCGGAAATTTCCGATTCAAAGTGTTCATTCAGTTTTGGACGGGCAGAGTAGAATTTTGCTTCTACTCCGTAAAACAGTGTGTGTTCCGATGCGATCCCTGGCGTTACCTTATCCAATGCCTCAACCATTTCAATCAGGCTTTTCATCGTGTTGTAGGGGAGGACCAGACCAAGGTCTCCCGGAACGGCTTCTTTCAAAGTGGGAGTGATAAATCCTTCTTTTATTCTCTTTGGAGTTGAACGTCTTCCTTTCAGGATATCGCCGTATTTTTGGACAATGACGCTGCCGTTGGAGAGCTGATTGGCCAAACGTGACACTTCATGGGCGTATTCGGTCGGCTGATCAAAGGGATCATCGAATTTATGGGAAACGAGTAGTGCGAAATTTGTATTTTCGCTGCCGAGTTTGGGATCTTTGTACGCATGACCGTTTGCCAGCATGATGCCAGAATGGTTTTCGACGACAACATGACCGGATGGGTTGCTGCAAAAAGTGCGAACCCGGGTTCCGACTGAGGTATTAAAAATAAATTTGCCTTCATACAAATGCTGGTTAATCTCTTCCATGACAATGTTGCTTGTTTCTACCCGGACACCGATATCCACCTGGTTGGCAGACATTTTCACACGACGCTTCCGCAAAAGTTTTGCCAGCCAGGCTGAACCATCGCGCCCGGGCACTATCACGATCTGTTTGGAAAAAATTTGTGTTCCGTCCTTTAACTCGACTCCCACCGCATGATGTCTGCCTTCGATTCGCTCCGTGATGAGATCGAGAACTTCCGTCTTATACATCATGTCGATTTTGCCATTCAGATATTCGTAAATGCTGGCCAGGATCTTAAGGTTTTGTTCTGTTCCGAGATGGCGGACTTGTGCCCGGAGGAGTTTGAGGCCGGCGGAATAAGCGCGTTTTTCGATTTCCTTGACTTTTTCGGTCAAGGGGTCGGTAATCGTGTCAGTGGCGCCGTGTTGCAAATTGATTTGATCTACATAGTGGATTAAGTCGAGTACAGTATCCGTTGAGAGGTAATCGGTCATCCATCCGCCAAATTCGCTGGTGATATTAAATTTCCCATCAGAATAAGCTCCTGCTCCTCCAAACCCGTTGGTGATGGAACAAGCGGGTACACATCCGGCGAAGTCTTTTTTGCCCGCTGGAGGAGGGCATTTTTGAATTTTTTTCTGTAAAATAGGACAATTTCGCGAATAGATGTCGTGCTCCTTATCGATCAACAGGACTTTGGCCTCCGGCATTTTTAAACTAAGCTCGTAACAGGTGAAAATTCCTGCAGGTCCGGCACCGACGACGATGACGTCATATTTCGTTTTCATTCGGATCCCTCCATAGTGGCATGGATGTTCTATCCTTAACTTTGGCTTTTTTCGAAAGAAAAACTTGACTTCTCATCTCCTGCAAAACCCTAGATACTATATCAAACCAAAAAACAGAAATCAATGGGTATCTGCAAAAAACACGAATAATATTTTGGAATACGTGTAGGATCGTTCGTTTATTTTGACTGGAGACAGGAATACAGAGAGCATTTCGATGGGGAGAACCGTCTTTGTAACATTTCTTGAAAGTAAGATGTGGAAAAGAGATTGGTTTTATTAAAAAAAGTGTTGACACCTTTATTTTATCTTGTTATTATCTATTTTGTCGCTGCGAAACGCGGTTGAGAAAAAAGAATTTCGATGTGTTCCTTGAAAACTAAAGAGTGAAGCATGACCTGTTGATTCTTTTTGAGCTTAAATCTTTATCGGAGAGTTTGATC
>NZ_JPST01000024.1 GCF_000763315.1 Thermoactinomyces daqus
GAAGCGTATGGGGTCATTATAAAAATATTATGAAAAAAACAAGGGAAATATGGGATGATTGGAAAGTGACGAGTAATATTCTCCGGTTTCTATTCTTATTTATTGCAGCCGTCGGCTCATTTGGGATGGCTATTGGCTTTCCAAAAAATTGGTCCAGCGATATCGATGCACCCATGATCAATTCATTAGTGTCCATCTTCGTGACTGTGCCAATTACCTTATTGACCGGGGCGGAATAATTTTGGTTACCGCTTATTCGGCCAAATTGAAAGAAACTATTTCAAATTGCCCAAGTATGCGTTTCAGGCAGCGAACACAAAAAAATGACTCGAGAAACCATAACGGCAACTCCAGTCCATATACGGAAAACCCAGGGATGACACGCTCATATTCATCCTGAGCATCTGTAATGGCCAACTTAGAACGAAAACAGCGAAGCCTGCTGGATAACGGATACTTTACGCGGGGGCGCAATCCGTTTTTAGTTTAAAACTGTGAGCCTAGCACTGCCAGTACAATCTTGCGTTTCACAATGAAGAACCAGACGATAAGTACCCACAGGAACATTGGCCTCAAAATTAGCATCGGAATATCCACCGTAACGGAAAGGATAATTGGAATCCCCTACTGAGAGATACCATTCAAAACCTGAACCGTTATTTCCTTTATCTATCTACTTGGATTTTGACATGATACCCCGCCGGAACATAAAGTGCCCTGGTTTGCTTATACACATCGCCGTAATTCATCCCCACAAAAGATGAATCATAGGTTGAAGCGGCTACCGGCGAAGCCATTAACCCGACTGCTACCAAGAAAACAAATAATCCCCCTAATACTTTTTTCATCGTGCATCCATCCTTTCTCTTCCTCAAGATTCAAAAACCTACCAGTCAGTATATATAAACCGACTAGTTGGTTTATCTTTATTTTAACCATTTTCTGTGTCATAATCAATACGCAAATTAAAAAATTACGAAAATAGAGGATATTCCATGAAACATCAAGAGATGACGGAACGTACAATTCGAAAACTGATGGACGCAGGGATTGTTTTGTTTGCCAAGTATGGCTACAGCAACACCAGTATCAACCAGATTGTTAAGGAAGCCGGACTATCCAAAGGCGCATTTTATGCTCACTTCCCAACCAAAGAGGATTTCTTGATGAAGGTGCTCCGCCATGACCTGTCAGTACTTGCTCAAGTACAAAAAGAGCTGGCTGATCAGATGGAAGAATGGCGACAAGACCTTACGCGGTTGTTTGAAGTGATGAAGAAAGAAAACTCATAGGCAGTCCGCTTGATGCAAGGACGCTGGCGACTGCCGCAATGGCATTGTTCAACGGGTACAATGTGCAACATTACATTGATGATCGGATTGACATTAAGGAAATCCTGCCAGTATTTATTGAGCTGTTACAAGTTCAATCTCCTAAAGAATGGTCAGCATTCATATAAGTTGGCCTTGGCTTACTGATGCTCAGGATAAATATGAGCTTGTCATCCCTGAGTTTCCTGTATAAACACGAATGACTTGAGTTACCTTTATGGTTTCTCAAGTCATTTTTCCGTTTTCGAACAAGAGGGACCTGGCCAAGATCACACTTAACTGTTCCCAAGTTACCTGTGGTCGCATCAAATCCATCCTTTGGATCAAAAAAAGGACGTCCGCAGTGGGATGGAGGTAGCGAACGCCGATTTTGCCACTAATTGGTTGTTGAGTCTCCTTGAAACGGGTGATTTTTTATTTCTTCGGAAAATATTTTTCAATTCGTTTTCGTGCCTCTTCCTGAATCTTTTGATACCCCGGATCTTCCCTCCATTCTTTCTGAATCCTCTCCCGTTCCAGTTGATGCTTGGCGCAAACGATATCCGGGTAATCAAAGCTTTCTCCACAAACCCGTAAGAAGTAGACTCGGGGCTTCATTCATCTTCTTCCTCCTCTTGGATTTGTTCCGCCATCGATAAGCTTGTTTGCTTCTTTTTTTATCCCTTCTCGATTTCTTCCCGTTCTTGTTGCAATTCTTCCTCGGTTTCTTAAATGTTCATCAGTCTGTGTTTCAAACATGTCTTATAAAAACAGATAAGGCCCACCCTCAAAAGAACCTTTGACGGCAGGACAACTGACTCACTCCCTGGAACGTTTCGATCCTCTTACCGGGGGTGTATCTATTGATACTACTCAACTTGTTCAAGCTAATGACATTAATATTGGAGAGTTTCTATCCTCCTACTGGAGGTGTATTTATTGATTCCATTGATCATGCTTTGGCGTCTTGTGCAAGGTTTTATAGTTTCAATCCTCCTACCGGAGGTGTATCTATTGATTCGACGAAGCCACCTGAGCCAAAGCGGAAGACGAAAAGTTTCAATCCTCCCACCGGAGGTGTATCTATTGATTCGGCGTTCACTGTACTCCTTAATTTTATTGGGCTTATTCGTGGTTTTCCGAACATCTCCCCGATTTGCCCAGGTTTCAGGCTTTTTTGACTGGATAACCTCCGTCCAAAAAGTCTGGGATCCCTTTATTTTTGCGGACTTTGGCGTTTCCGAACAACCCTTGGGTCTTTTTCGAAGCTTCCGGTGTTCGCAAATGCCGGGGAGAATTTTTCTTATTTTATTTTCAATTATAAGTTATCCATTTTGTTATTCGCAACCCAGCCTGACTGAAAGGACGGGGCTGATCTGCATTCCAATTTCGCCCGGGCGCAAGCAGGAATCCCGTAAAAATCCCCCCTTCGATGTTTTAATCTCTTTTGATTGTGATAATATTATTTGAAATATTATTAACAATATTCCAACCAATTATAACGAGGTCCATGATGAACTTCTCCCTTAAACCATTTTCGTTGCGGACAAAAATTAACATATTGGTGCTGCTGATCGTCGGTTTCGTGCTGATTCTGGTGATGTCGGGCCTGTCCTGTAACATTATCCAGTCGCGGTTTGAGGAAACCGGCAACCGCGCCCTTCTCCTTGCCAAAACCGTCGCCGGCATGCCGCAAATCCGGAATGCGTTTCTCCAAAAAAACCCTTCCGCGCAAATTGAACCGCTCGCCGAGGAGATTCGCAGGAGAACGGGGGCGGAATTCATCGTGGTGGGCAATATGCATCTCATTCGGTACAGCCATCCCAATCCCGCAATGATCGGCAAGAAAATGGTCGGCGGGGATAATCAATACGTATTGCACGGAAAAGAGAGCATTACCCAGGCTGCGGGAACACTCGGTCTCTCGATTCGCGGCAAAGCGCCGATTTTTGATGAACACCGGCGGCAAATCGGGGTCGTGTCCGTCGGTTTCCCCGTGCAAAATATATGGAACGATATTTTTGCTTCGATCAAGCACCTGGGGATGGTGGCCGTGATCGGACTGGTATATGGCTTTATGGGTGCACACCTGCTCTCCGGACACATCAAAAAACAGCTTTTCAACATGGAGCCTCATGAGATTGCCTTGCTCTCCCAAAAACAGCACGCGATTATGGAATCAATCCGGGAAGGAATATTGGCCGTTGACCGTCAGGGCAAAATCACCGCCTGCAATCAGGAGGCCAAGCGGCTCATCGGTCTGGAACCTGACTGTGACATCATTGGCCAACCGATTCGCCAGATTGTTCCCAATTCCCGGTTGCCCGAAGTGCTCGAAGAAGGAGTCAGCCAGTTTGATCAGCCGATGATCATCCATAACTCGCTGATCATTGCCAATCGGGTGCCGGTTCTGTTGAATGGACGGGTCATCGGTGCGGTTTCCACTTTTCGCGATAAACTGGAATTGGACAAAATGAATCAGCAATTGAATGATGTCCGTCACTACGCGGATGCCTTGCGCAGCCAGCGACACGAGTTTTTAAACCGCCTGCATACCATTTCGGGGCTCATTCAAATGCAGGAGTATGAGCTTGTACGCGAATTTATCAACCAGGTCAATGAGGAACAACAACATCTGATCGAATTTTTCATGTCTCGCATCCATGATCCAGCCGTGGTCGGAATTCTGATCGGCAAAATAAACCGTGCCAAGGAGCTCGGAATACAATTGACCGTTGATCCCTCCTCCCATCTGCGAGAGCCATGCCCTCATCGGGAGGTGGTTATCTCCGTTCTGGGAAATGCGATTGAGAATGCTTTGGAAGCGCTCGCAGAAATGCCTGACAGGAAGGAAAAAGCGCTCGTTTCCGTCTATATCAACGACCAATCCGATTCGTTGCAGATCCGGGTAACGGATAACGGCCCCGGAGTTGATCCCGAACTGGGACAGCACATTTTTGAAAGCGGGATATCCACCAAAGGAAAAAATCGTGGCTTCGGCCTGGCCATCGTCTCCCGGCTGGTGGCGAAAGCCGGGGGAAAGATTGCCATGATTTCCGCAAATTCCGGGGCGACGTTAGAAGTGAACTTGCCAAAAGAAGAGGTGGTCATCTTTGATGCCGACACCGATCCGCGCCGCCGTTGTCGACGATGACTTTATGATTGCCAGATTGCACGGCAAATTGGTCGAATCGCTCCCCGACTATCAATGGATCGGCACAGCCCACAATTATCGCGAAACGCTCGATCTGCTGGAGAAGCAAAAGCCGGACCTCCTCTTGTTGGATGTTTACATGCCGGATCAGTCCGGTCTCGAAGTTCTGCGAAGCATCCGTTCGCACAACTCTCCGTGTGATGTGATCCTTGTGACGGCGGCCAAAGAGCTGGAAGTGGTGGAAGAAGGGTTTCGCCTGGGTATTTTTGATTATTTGATCAAGCCATTTGACCTCAACCGGCTGAAAAAATCCTTGGAAAAATATTTGTTGTTCCGAACCCGCCTCGCCAAATCGAATCAAAAGTTCATCGACCAAATGGTGGTGGATGATCTCAAAAAATTGCGCTCGGTCACCCATTCGGACAGATCCTGGCAACAAAAAGGAATCGATGTTCGGACATTGGAACGGATCCAAGCTTGTCTGGCCCGGTCAAACGGGTTTCTCAGTGCCGATGAAGTGGCTAAACTGGCCGGTGTGAGCCGCTCGACCGCCCGTCATTATTTGGTCTATTTGGCGGAAGAGCAGCTCGCCGAGGAGCAGCTGGCGTACGGAACGGTAGGCCGTCCCCAGTGCTTGTATCGCCTGAAATCCCCCAAGTGACTTTTCTTCTCCAAAAACGATCAATCCACCCGGGATGAAAGTCCAAAAGAGGATTGGACAAACATCTTCCCCCCGACAGATCAGCCCCGTTGGAACAGATGTCCGGCGGGGCTGAAAACCGGGTTATTGGCCTGCTTGATTTGCCTTTTCAACGAATTCATTCGTATAGGTCTCTTCCAATTTCACGTGCGCCTGTTTCAGCTTCGGCTTAAAGGCAGACAGTACTTCATACACTTTGGCCGGGCCGTCTTCCGGCATCTTTCCGTCCGGGGAAAACATGGACATGCTGCGGGACAGCGCGCTCACATACATCTGTTTGTCCCCGGCATAATACGCTTTGGGCAGCCGGCTGGCGATTTCTTCCGGCTTATGGGTTTGCATATAATTCAGCGTCTTGCTGAATGCATTGACCAATTTTTGCACAGTTTCCGGATGGGACTTAATGTAGTCCGATCTCAAGTAAAGACAGGCCGCCGGATAATCCCCTCCAATCGCCTGCCTCGTCCCGCCGGGGGTCGACATGTCCACAAGGGGCACAGCGAGATGTTTTGCCTGCAAAAGGGAAACCGTCGGTTCGGTTGTAACTGCCAGCCCGATTCTTCCCTGCTGCATGGATGCGATCAGCGTGTTTCCGGCACCGACAGGAACGGGAATGTAATCTTTTGACGTATATCCACCCTTGACAACAAGATAATTGGCGAGAAAGTTGGTGGAAGCCCCGAGCCCGGTCACGCCGATTTTCTTGCCCTTGAGATCACGAACCCCCTTGATTCGGTCTTTGTCCTTATTGTCAACCATCAAGGTTTCACCCGGGGTGATCCCCAACTGAATGACTGACTTCAGGTATTTTCCCTTCGACTGCAAATCGATCGTATGATCATAGAAACCGACCACGGCATCAACCTGTCCGGCAACGAGCGCCTCCTCCGCCGATTGCCCGGATCCTTGGTTAATCAGTTCAACATCAAGCCCTTCCTGTTTGAAATAACCCAGATTTTCAGTCAGTTTCGCCGGCAGGTAGATGATTTTTTCCATCCCGCCAACCATAATCTTGATTTCGGGCGGCCCGGAACCCTCCGGATCGGAAGAACTGCAACCGGTTGTCAATAAAGGGAGCATCCCGATCAGCGTTAAAACGGCTGCCAGTCTTTTGGTCAGAATCTTTCTCACTTCATTTCCCTCCCTTTTGGATGATTTACTCCTGCTTTACATGACGCCAGGCGATAAACCGCTTTTCCAGACAACCCACAGCCCAGTCGGCGATCAGCGCGGTAACCGAGAGCAGAACCATGGCCGCAAATACCCCGGTTGTGTCAAACGCCCCCTGCGCCTGGGAGATCAAAAAGCCGAGTCCTTTTGTTGCACCGATGAATTCCCCGACGACCGCCCCGACCAGCGCAAAGCCAAAACTGGAATGCAGGCTGGAGAGAATCCAGGTCAGCGCCGAGGGGATAATCACATGAAAGGCCAGTTGTTTTTTGTTGGCGCCAAGGAGCAGGGCATTGTTCACCAGATTTCTGTCCACTTCGCGGACTCCCTGAAATGCGTTGAAAAAGACCACAAAAAAAGTGAGAGTTACACCCAACGCAACTTTGGAGGACATATCCAGCCCCAGCCACAGAATAAAAATCGGCGCCAGGACTACCCGGGGCAGAGCGTTTAACATTTGAATGTAAGGACCGAAAATAACGGACAAAACTTCGCTCATGCCAAGGGCATATCCGGCAATCACCCCGAGAATCACTCCAAGCACAAAAGAGATGATCGTCTCTTCAAACGTGACGAGAAAATGGATGTACAACGGTCCCTGGCTCGTCCCGTTCTGAAACCAGTCCGCAATTTGCAGCAAAATCGCCTTGGGACTGGAAAAGAAGAACGGGTCGATGATTTTCCAATCGGCCAGCAGCTGCCACGAACCGACCACCAGAACAAATACGGCAGCTTGCAAGGCCAAGTTGCGAAAGCGGCGTTTGACCGCCTTGGCCCGCATTTCGCTCCGCCGGGAAACCTCCTCAACCGAAGCGGTACTACCTGGACTGATAAGATTGCTCATAGCTGATCATCACCTCGTCGCGCAAATCATTCCAGATTTTCTCGTGCAGTTTCAGAAACTCCGGGTCGAAACGGATTTCGGACACATTTCGCGGCCGGGGCAGATGAATGCGGTAGTCTCCTTTAATGGTTGCCGACGGCCCGGCAGTCAGGACGATCACCCGATCGCTCAGGGCAATCGCTTCCTCCAGATCATGGGTAATAAAAACGACGGAGGCCGATGTCTCTTCCCAAATCGTCAGCAATTCATTTTCCATCAATGAACGGGTATGAACATCAAGGGCGGAAAACGATTCATCCATCAGCAGGATTTGCGGTTGCACGATCAGGCATTGCGCCAAAGCAACCCGTTTGCGCATCCCGCCCGACAATTGGTGCGGGTAATGCTTTTCAAATCCTTTCAAACCGACCCGCTCTATCCACACTCTTGCCTCATCATAAGCTTCAGCCTTGCTAATTCCGCGTAGCCGAAGGCCGAGCGATACGTTATCTATCACCGTTTTCCAGGGAAAGGTATTGTCGGTTTGAAACACACAAGCAGCTTGTTTGTTCAACCCCTGCAGCGGTTCCCCCTGAATTTTGACCGTGCCGCCCGTCGGCTGTTCAAACCCGGCGATCAATCCCAATGTCGTCGATTTGCCGCATCCCGTCGGCCCGACAAACGAACAAAATTCCCCTTTGGCCATCCGCAAATGGAGATCCCGCAAAACGGTATGAACTTCACCGGAAGGTTTGACATACTCTTTCGTCACCCCGGCCAGTTCAATCATCGGCGGCTCTGCACCGCCCGTTTGTTCATTTTGGATTGGATCATTTTCCGCTAAACGCAATTTCCATCCTCCTCTCCTGTACGAAAGCGCTTTAATTTGAATTCTATATAACATTCTTATTGTTTTGTATATTTAGTCGAAAAGTGTGAAATAAACAATAAAAGAAATTTTGTTGATTTTGCCGATGAAAGAAACCATTTAAAAAGCCGAAATCCAAGCGGGTTGGAAATCGGCTGTCGGAATTACCGTAAGGTTCTGATCACTTCCGGATCATTTGTCTTCGTTTCGGAAACGGAAAGCCATGCCCGATCATTTCGCCAGTTTACTTCGACCGGGGTTTCAAAAAAAGCAGACAGGTTGGAACTGTTTAATACGGTCCGCGTTTCTCCTTTGGCAAAGACACGGCCCCGGCGAAGCAACAAGGTATGGGTGAAGATCGGCAGTATTTCCTCAATGTGGTGAGTCACAAACAGCAGATGAGGGGCATCTGAACTTTCGGCCAGCTGACGAATACTGGACAGCAATGCCTCTCTGGAGAGAAAATCAAGCCCGTTGCAAGCTTCATCCAAAATCAACAGTTTGGGTGAAGCCATCAAGGCGCGGGCAATGAGCAGCTTCTGTTTCTCCCCTTGGGAACAGGTTTGATAGGAACGGTCGAACAAATGGCCGCACTCCAATTGCTCCATCAACTGACGGGCTCGTTTCACATCATTTTCGCCTGTTTTTTCGTACAGACCGATCGAGGCGAACTTCCCGCTGAGCACCACATTTTGCGCCCGCTCCCGTCCATTGATTCTCTCTTGCAGAGACGAACTGACCCAGCCGATCGACTTCCGCAGTTCTCTTAAGTCAACTTTGCCAAACGGGTGGCCCAACACGCTGATTTTTCCTTGCGAGGGCCAGAAATAACCGTTTATGAGATTGAGCAATGACGTTTTCCCCGACCCGTTCAGCCCCAATATCGCCCAGTGCTCACCTGGTGAAACCTTCCAGTTGACCTGATGGAGAATCGTCTGATCTCCCCTTCTCCAAGTAACATCGTTCAGTTCAATGATGGCCGCCAATCTTGATCTCTCCTTTTCCGGTGAAAATCCCATCGCAAGCCGGGGCATGGGAACCCCGCTCCCGTTTTGCTCAGTCTCTATTTCGGTTGTTCCGAAAAGACACAAAGATGTTCCTCACTTGTTTCATTAACAACCTTACGAAATTATTCGTTATGATATAATATTCTCCCATTTTTAACAACAACCCAAAAGGCTGAACAAGCGGAGATTTAACAAAATACGGGACACTGATTCATTTTCACACATACACTGAATATTACGAATATAACAAATCTGTAATAGTATAATAACATGTCGCTATAAAAATAGTTTCAATCCAAAAATGAAATTCCCCAACCAGGTAACTGCGAAATACTTCCAAAGGAGGCGGTGGAGATTGAACAACACGCTCCCAAACCGGCGTTGGCTTCGCATTATTCCCCCTGCAATTTTGGTATACATCGTAGCTTTTATGGACCGCACCAACATCGGATTCGCGATGGCGGGCGGAATGGATCGGGAGCTCGGGATGACAACTTCCCTATCCGGACTTGCTGCCGGAATTTTTTTCGTCGGGTATATTATCCTCCAAGTTCCCGGCGGAATCATTGCCGAAAAAGGAAGCGCAAAAAAGTTTATCGCCTGGACGATCATCGCCTGGGGCACACTGGCCACCGTGACCGGATTTGTGCAAAACGCGACGCAATTGATGATTCTCCGGTTTCTGTTGGGAGTTGCTGAAGGTGGGGTTTGGCCGGCGATCCTGGTTATCATCAGCCACTGGTTTCCCAACGAAGAGCGCGGGCGAGCCAATGCGTTCTTCATGATGAATATTGCAATCGCTTCCATTATTACCGGCCCTTTGTCCGGATGGATCTTAAGTATTTGGAACTGGCGCATGGTGTTTATCATTGAAGGGATAATTTCACTGGCTTTGATCTTCGTCTGGCTCCCTCTGATCAGTGACCGGCCGCAAGATGCGAAATGGATTTCCGAACAGGAACGAGACTATTTGGTGAAACGCTGGCGTACGGAACAGGAGTTGCTCAAGGCAAATCCGCAAGGCCCCCGCCTCATTTGCGGAACTCTTCGCAAATAAAAACATGTGGAAGTTAATTCTGATTTATTTCTGCTATCAGACCGGTATTTATGGCTTTACCCTGTGGCTTCCGACCATCATAAAGCAATTGACACATGCGGGAATGGGAAGTGTCGGGATTCTGTCCGTTTTTCCGTACATCGCAACGATGATCGGGCAATACCTGTTCGCAACCCTGTCCGACCGGAGCATGAATCGAAAACTGTACACAGGGTTGCCGTTACTGGGTTTTGCGCTCTGTTTGCTGTTATCCGTTCAATTCTAAAGTCAGATTTGGGTATCCTTTGCCTTTCTGGTTGGATGCGGATTTTTCCTGCAGGCCGCATCCGGCGTTTTCTGGGCCATCCCTCCGGTTCTCTTTTCGGCCAATGTTGCCGGGGCAGTGCGGGGAGGAATCAACGCACTCGGGAACCTGGGCGGTTTCCTCGGTCCGTATATCGTGGGCTGGCTGACTGCTTCCTTCAGCCCCGGAGCAGGAATATACGGGTTGATTCTATTCCTGGCGACAGGATTTCTCCTGACACTTTCCTTGCCGGAAGCGACTACTGGTAAATAGTCAGAAAATTGAAACTGATGGGCATCGGGGTAAGAACAAACATCTTCCGGAGCAGAATTAAAAAAGTCCTCTCCCCAAAAACACCGGGGAGAGGGCCTGCTTTTCCTTCGGACTTCTTACTCCGCAACGTCCAAATTCGTTCACCGATGGCAGCATGGAAAAGAAAAGATCCGGAAAAACGATGAGAGAACCGGGGATGGCCCAAAGCTCTTTACACATCAAGATCATGATGGTCCCTGCGAATCCAGAAAGGACAAACCGAATATTTCGTATTTATCATCCTTCTCTTCCCTTATGTCGGACTCGGCAAATGATCAAATGAATTCTTATTAATACCCGGCATGGTCCATCACTCTGCGTAAATCAGTCACAAACTGCATAAAATATTCTTCCTAATTTTGGCTGCCGGCAAAGTCTTTCAGATCAGAATCATTGGATAATGATTCATACAATCCTCTCAAATCATCGACAAGAACCTTTTTCATATCCGCTTTGGTAATCGATTGATCCATCCTGCATTCATTGACGAGGGTCTGCAATGTTTCTTGAAGGTCAAGGTGATCATAGGACGGATGAGATAACAAAAACTTTAAATCATAAAGATCTTTAAACCTAGGTCTGACAATCGTTTGATGCAACTTCCAAGCAACCTGGACCGAGAGGGGGATGGTGTACGGAACGATGAAACGATCTCCATAAACGGTCCGATACTCTAACGGAACAGGTTTGACGTCCAATTCCAAGTTAAACGAAATATCCAGAAAAACGGAATCATATTCATCATAATCCTCATCAGGATCTCTTGGCTCATCTGTGAAATAATAAGCAAGATATGTATTGACTGTCGGAAAATCATCTGCCATGGCATAGTCTATGTTTCTCCAATATCCATATTCTTGAAAACTCACAAACTTGATTCCGTCGTTCAAATCCATTTCTGTCACTTGAGTCATCCAATTTGTGAAAGTTTTATAGGCTTGATTGACATCTGTGATTTTCTCCAAATACAAAAAGTCGATGTCTCCAACATACCGAATATCCGGATTCTCCAAATATTGTCTCGTTAACAGACTTCCTTTTAATGCAAATGGCATATCCACCAGTGATATCCTTCTCAAAAGCGCCTCCATCACAACCAGTTCGATTTCCGTCCAATCCATATCCTTTAAATTTTCCCGACTGATCACGATTCTCTCTCCCTGTTTTCATGAAACCTCTCACGAAAGCCATCCACGATCCAATTCTTCTCTGCTGTCGTAGATACATAATTCATATTGTTCTTTTACAAATTCAATGCCATTTCCCTTTAAAACAGAATGGATCTTCTCTACTCTCTCATAGAATTTTTCCTTACTTTCATATTCTCTGACGGTTATAAATCGCACTTTTCCATTGGCATTTAAAGAGTTTCTGGAAAGATGCCCGCCCAGACCTGCGCACAAATTCTTTACCATGGCAACATCATCAACCTCAATTTTTCCATGCCATTCAAAGTAAGGCTTAGAATGCTTGGTCAGTGGTTGATAAAAGTACTGTTCTTCATTTGGAGACGTCTCTACTTTTTTTCTCATGATGGTGAATCCATTTTCTTGAAACTTGGTTACAATCTTGTCGACTTCTTTATTCGCTTCATGAAAATCCGTCCTTTTAATCACTCCCGTAAACATTGGCTGACGGATGTAATCTCCTTTATCCAAGACGATCATTAGAGGTTTGACCTGTTCCGATTGACAAAGCCTCATGAATGCATCCCTTTCAGCAGGGCTTAAATCCTGGACTGTAATGTGAAATTCAAATTCCATTGGTCTCACTCCTGGATATATCTTTCATTATGTTTGCGCCATTTTTTAATTTTAAAAATAATAAAAAACATTTATCAAGAACAGTCAATTTTGGAATTTTGAAGGCTCCCCAGCCCATTTGAGTCGTGTAAATGATGAAAATGGAGCAGAGGCAATTATACGTCAGGGTATTTGCCACATTGCGTCAAGCACGTTGCTTTCATGGTCTTTGGCTTCGGATGCACTTTCCAACAGATCGATATGATGTAGGATTACAGCGCGGATCGGCTCCAATTCCGCCTCTGCTCACTGCTCGTCCAGGATCAGCCCCCCCTGCCAGGCGTTTGCAATCTCTTTCGGGTATTCCTCTTTACTTTGTCTGACAAGATCTTCCGTTTGGATCAACCAGCTGCGCTTATCACGGTCCCGACGTTGCCTTCTTTACGATCTCCATATCCATTCCTCCCCGGATTGGTGCGGGAACGGCCAACCCGATCTGTCCATGTGTATCATTCTCAACCCCGGTTTAGAGAGAATCAGCATCGGTCAATTCTCCATAAAAGGGAGTGATTCAACTTTTTTCAGGCACCTCCGGCAAAATCGTTGATCTTGGCCAAAATCACCCCGTCACTTGGACACTTGCAAGATCACCTTGTTCGCTTGGCGTTCGGCGAAGAGCCGATATCCTTCCGGCGCTTTCTCCAGAGGCAGACGATGGGAAACAACCACCGTCGGATCAATCCGTCCACCCTGCACCAGTGCCAGCGTCGTATCAATGTCACGGTGGATATTGGCAACTCCGAGGCGAAACGTCACATCTTTCACCAAACTGGCCATCAACGGATAGGCAAAGGTATCTTCCGCTGTAATGCCCACGGCGGATATGCGCCCGCCCCCGCGAACAAGCTCAAACCCCAAAGCAAGCGTGGCTGAACCTCCAACTGCTTCGATCACAACGTCCGCCCCTTCACCGTCGGTCCATTCGCGGATTTTTGCTTCCGCATCCATCTTTTTGAGGGAACCGGGATCGCACCCAGCTGCGCGGCCAGCTCGGTCCGCTCTTTGACGAGATCAACTGCGAAGACCCGGGAAGCTCCCAGAGCAAAGGCACTCTGAACTGCCATGATCCCGACCGGACCGCAACCGATCACGGCAACGTTTTCTCCGGGCTTCAAGCCGCTGTTCACAACGGCTCCGTAGGCAGTGGTCAGAATATCTCCGGTAAACAACGCCTGTTCATCGCTCAACCCATCCGGAACCCGTCGCAGGGTATAGTCCGCATACGGAATACGCGCGAATTCAGCCTGTGTCCCATCCAAATTACCGAAGGCCACGCCGTAGCCCAGTACACCTCCAAACCGACACTGGTTATAGTGACCACGCCGGCAGGTTCGACATTTGCCGCAAGCAACGTGAAAGGCTCCAACCACCCGGTCCCCCCGTTTGAAACTTTGCACTTGTGGCCCCACTTCTTCGACTACCCCCACATACTCGTGTCCGATGATCGCTCCCGGCATCATCCCCGGGATCGTGCCGTGATAAAGATGCAAATCGGATCCGCAAATCGCCGCTGTCGTAATCCGCACGATCGCATCAGCAGGTTCCTGTATCACCGGATCCTTCACTGTCTCAACCCGCACATCACCCACGTCGTGAAATATGACCGCTTTCATCCGCGTTTAACCCCGCCTTTTATTTGAATATAAATTCATATAAATCTACCTATATTTTATTATATTAAGAATATTTATACAACTAAGTTCATCCCGTCTTGTTCCATGTCGATATTTTTTGCAAATTTGCAAAAAAGCCTTGTCAAGAAGTGACTCACTAAGATAAAATAGCATCAAGACTATTATATAACAGATTAAAAAATCAGATATTGTAATATTACAACAACTGACCAATGGTTTCATACAACAGCGAAATATAAAAAACCGAATCAGGGGGAATGAACCGATGAAAAATGACGTTTTCCAGCGTGATCGCTTTTCCCAACAGAACATAAAAGGGAAAATTTTGCCTCCCGGAACACCCTTTATCCCTCCCTTCACTCCCCTTCCGGAGTGGCAGTATGCTTACCGGGTGATCATCTGCCAGAACGACCAAAGCTGCCGCCAAATAAAAGCCGTCAGAAAAATCGTCCCCGTTGCCAAACCGAAACCAGGCCAAGTGTTACTGTACATGCTGGCAAGTGAAGTAAATTTTAACGAGCTTACCGGGCTGGCCCATGAGAACCAACCGGAATTCACCGTAACCGGTCACCGCGGTCTGGGGCTGATCGTGGCAACCGGCGATGACGTAAAACGGGACAACGGGCTGAAAGTCGGAGATATGGTCACTGTTCATCTGGTGAAAAATCCGATACCTTCCGCCACAAACACCAATGGCCCGGAAACCAGGCTGATTACACGCCTGCTCGGAACCCATCAGCAGTTTGCCCTTTCCCCCGTCACGCAGGTTACCCTCCGGAATCGCCTGTGGGAAAGTTATTGGAAGCAAAAAGAGCTTGCCATCAAGATTATCCCCTTTGCAAACCTTGAAAACGAGCAGGACGGACTAGATGACACAGATCTCTGCATCATCCGGCATGCGATGCCTCGCCTGGACCTGACGGACAGCCATGAATTGTTCCAAGCATGGAAGGCATAGTTCCAAACAGGCTAAACAGGTGCAATGATCGGAGCGATCATGGGTTTTGACACGGGAACAGATGATTAAAAAAGTGGTGATTCATGCAATGAACATGAATCACCACTTCAGCAAACCACTGCTCTGAAGATTTTTACTGAACGTTCATCCACCAGGTTTTTGATACGACATGAACGCTTCCTGTCGTCGGATGCGCCTTCAAACTCCGGAATACGCCAAGAAACCGCCATCCACCGGAATAGTAATCCCGGTGACAAATCCGGACATGTTTTCGTCCGCCAACCAGAGCAGCGTTCCCAACAGGTCTTCGGGGGAACCGAATCGTCGCATCGGTGTATGAGACAGGATTTTCCGCGAGCGTTCGGTCAGGGAGCCATCTTCATTCAAGAGGAGACTGCGGTTTTGTTCCGTCAGAAAAAAACCGGGGGCAATGGCATTGACCCTGATCCCGACATCAGCCATATGAACGGCCAGCCATTTCGTGAAATTTTCGATTCCCGCTTTCGCCGCACTGTAAGCCGGAACCTTTGTCATGGGGCTCGGTGCGCTCATCGACGACATATTGATCACAATGGCCCCTTTTCTGCTGATCATTTTTCGCGTAAAAACCTGAGTCGGAATCACCGTTCCCAGCAAATTCAGGCTGAACACATATTGAAATCCTTCCGGGCCCAAGTCGAAAAATGTCTTCACTTCCTCCTGCCCGAGATCGCTGATCTTCAGCGTTTCATGTGTTGTAATGCCCTCGGGGTGGTTTCCGCCGGCACCGTTGATCAAAATGTCACAAACGCCCAATTCCTCCGTCACAATCTTTTCCGCCCGCTTGACGCTTTCCGCATCCAGGACGTCGCAGGAAACAGCAATCGCTTCACCGCCCGATCTTCTTATCTCCTCCGCGACTTTTTCACCTTTCTCCCGATTGCGATTCAAAATCGCGACCTTGACTCCTTGCCTGCCGAGCTCCCTGGCCATCGCGCTGCAAAGGACGCCGCTGCCGCCGGTGATCACGGCCACCTTTCCCTTTAAATTCCCGTTGACTGGCAGCATCTTCTTCCTCCTCCTCTTTTCGTGAAGATGTGTTGCAGTCCGGTTCGCGGATGATCAAATGCTTTCTCAGCAAGGAATCCCGGATATCCCACAGTGTTCCGTCATCCTTGCCCGTAGTACGCATGCACACCATGTTTGCGCAGATAATGTTTATCCAGCAGAAATTGGCTGACCGGGGTAACCGCCGGGTTCAGCTGGCAGGTATGGAAGGATATTTTGGCGATTTCCTCCAGCACGACGGCGTTGTGAACGGCATCTGCAGCATCTTTTCCCCAACAGAAGGGCGCGTGCTGGTATACGAGAACGCCGGGTATATTCGCCGGATCAATCTCCTTCTCCTGAAACGTTTCAATGATGACCTTTCCCGTTTCGTGTTCATACGCCCCCTGAATCTCATCAGAGGTCATTTCCCGTGTACAGGGAATCTCTCCATAAAAATAATCGGCGTGCGTGGTTCCAAGCACAGGAATCGGCCTGCCAGCCTGTGCCCATCCCGTCGCCCAAGGGGAATGTGTGTGCACAATTCCGCCGATCACAGGAAACGCTCGATATAAGGCCAAGTGCGTCGGAGTATCGGAAGAAGGTTTCAACTTCCCTTCCACCTGATTTCCATCCAGATCAACAACGGCCAGATCCTCGATCTTCATCTTTTCGTAAGGTACCCCGCTTGGCTTGATGACGACCAGCCCCTTCTCCCTGTCGATTCCGCTCACGTTCCCCCAGGTAAAAGTGACCAAACCGTGGAGAGGAAGCTGCTTATTGGCTTCCAGAACCTCCCGTTTCAGCTGTTCGAGCAACTCCGGTCCCTCCTCTGAAGCTCTATTCGTTCTCCGCTCCTTCGCTCGGCGCAGACCGATCTCCGTTTGCGGTTGCCGTTTTCTTGATCTGTTTCAGTCTTTTCATCACGTTATTTTCACCGCGGCCAAAGTAGTCGTAAAGTTTTTTGTACTCTTGATACAGCTTTTCGTAAACGGCTGCATGTTCCGGCAACGGCTTATAATACTCATCTTTTACTTTCGCCATTTTCCTCGCCGCCTCAACAATCGAATCGTACCCGCCCCGCTCCTTTCCGGCCGCCACTGCTCCAAACATGGCGGCTCCGAGGGCCGGCGTTTGCGCTGAGGCCGAAACGCGGATTTCCATGTTAAGCACATCGGCATAAATTTGCATCATCAGGCGGTTTTTTTCCGCAATGCCACCCGCCGCGTAAAGTTCATGGATGGGAACCCCGTGCTCCCTGAATGTTTCCACAATCATTCGGGTGCCATAGGCAGTCGCTTCGATCAGGGCGCGGTAAATTTCTTCCGGCTTCGTATGCAGGGTTGCTCCGACAATCACTCCGGTCAAATCGGCATCGACCAGTGTTGAACGGTTGCCGTTCCACCAGTCGAGCGCGATGAGACCGCTTTCACCGGGGTTCAGGAGGCTCGCCTTTTCCGTGAGTAGCTGGTGAATATCAATCCCCCGCTCTTTGGCTTCTTCCATATAACGGGCGGGCACACCGTTTTCAACGAACCATTCAAAGTGGTCTCCGACACAGGATTGCCCTGCCTCATAGCCGATCAGTCCCTGAATCACCCCGTCTTCAACCGCTCCGCAGATCCCGGGAACAGCCTTTTTTTCTTCACCGAGCAAAATATGGCAGGTGGAAGTGCCCATGATCATCAGCATTTTGCCCGGTTCGGTAATTCCCACAGCCGGCGCCGATACATGTGCATCGACATTGCCTACGGCCACGGCCGTTCCGGGCTTTAATCCCGTTAATTTCGCTGCCTCCGCCGTAAGTTCGCCCGCCTTGGAGCCGATCGGATAGAGATCCGTACTCAATTTCTCTTCGACGAGTGTTGCCAGACGCGGATCGAGTGATTGAAAGAACTCCCGGGACGGATACCCTTCTTGTTTATCCCAAATCGCCTTGTATCCGGCTGTGCAACTGTTCCGCTTCACTTCTCCCGTGAGCCTGGAAACCACCCAGTCGGTCGCTTCAAGCATCTGATCCGCCGCTTCATAAACCTCCGGAGCTTCATTCAGGATTTGCCAGATTTTCGGGATCAGCCATTCGGAAGAAATCTTGCCCCCATACCGCTGCAAAAATTTCTCTCCCCGCTGCTTTGCAATTTCATTCAAGCGATTCGCCTCTTCCTGCGCGGCATGATGCTTCCATAACTTCACATAACTATGCGGATTCTTTTTAAATTCTTCCTTCATGCACAACGGAATCCCGGCGGCATCAACCGGAAGCATGGTGCAGGAAGTGAAATCGATTCCAATCCCGATCACATCATCAGCTGAAACCGCCGCTTTCTGCAATACTTCCGGGATGGTGACCTGCAAAACCTCCAGATAGTCCGCAGGATGTTGCAGAGCCCAATCCGGCTCCAATTTGGTCATGCCATCCGGCAAATATCGATCGATTACCCCATGGGTATACGCTTTGATCGCGGTTGCGATTTCCTTTCCTGTTTCCACTTCCACCAGCACGGTTCTCCCTGACAGGGTGCCAAAGTCAACACCAATGCTGTATTTCATACATCTCCTCCCCTCCGGCGATCCGAATGCACTGGTTTACACACTCACGGACTGCTTCTTTACCGTTCTCCATTGTTCCGAATGATCCGTCTGTTTCTGCGATTCCGGATCCCCCCAACCGGGATGGCGGGGCGCAAGTTTCGTTTCCTCCATCGTCCCGCGCCTCACGCCCGCCGGCTTTGCAACTGAAGCATGTCGTTTTTTACTTTGTACCGCCCCATTTTCCCGTGGAACTTCTCACAACCAATTCCGGCTGAAAGACGAACGACTCGATGGCATGACCCCGGTCTCCTTTTTCAACCGCTTCGATCAGCAATTTGGCGGCCATCTCCCCCATCTGCATCTTCGGATGCTTGATCGTGGTCAACTTCACTTCGGATGCTTCTGCCAACAAAGAATCGTCGTATCCGACAACCGAAATGTCCTGCGGCACCTTCAAAGCCAGCTCGCGGATCACATCGAGAATGGAGAGAGCGATTTCATCGTTATAGCAAAAGACGGCTGACGGCCTGTCTCTCTCCCTCATCAAACGGGCAAACGCCATTCTCGGTTTTTCCTCTTTTTCTTCTGTTCCATAGGAAATGACCATTCCGGGCTGAACTGGCAATCCGGCCTCCCTGTGCGCTCTGAAAAAACCTTTCATCCGTTTGATGCCTTGCAGATCATCTGTCTTAAACAACCCGGCAATCCTCCGATGACCAAGCTCAATCAGGTGCCTTCCCGCAAGGTAACCTCCAAGCTCATCATCCATCGTCACACTGGGCGGTTGCAGATTGGGATAATAAGCATTAATCATGATATAAGGAATGCGCTTTTGTTCCAGGGTCAGGTAATAATCAAGGTTCTCATTGTACAGGGCGGTCTTGGTCGGCTCCAGAATCAGACCGTCCACCTGTTTATCCAGCATCATCTGCAAACACTCTTTTTCATCTTCCGGCCGGTTGTTGGTACTGGCGAGCAAAATGCCGTATCCCTTGGTGTTTAAATATGATTCCGCTCCACGTATAATGGACGGAAAAATGTAATCCGATATATATGTGGTGATAATTCCGATTATTTTGTTGGATCTTTTTCCCGGAAAACCGTTGTAAAATGTCCCGCGCCCCTGCTCTCGGTACAGCCAGCCCTCATAAACCAAATCTCCGATCGCCTGGCGGATGGTATGCCGGCTGACCTGAAACAAATCAGCCAGTTCATGTTCGGATTTGATTTTTTGATGCGGCTTGACTTCCCCGTTAACCAGCCAAGCTTTAATCGTTTCTTTTACCTTGCTCCGTTTTGTGGCCATATTTTCCACCTTTACAATGAATTAGTCACACAGCCAGTATACCATACAGGAAAGCAGCCCCGACCCCGCAATATCACCCAATGAACAGGCGCGATTCCGCCACGGCGACCTTCAGGCTTACAGCCGTTTCCGAACCGTTGACCCTCCATCGCTATCGCTTACGCTTTTCCAACGCCTCAATGGGTTCTTTCCGAAACTGACGTTTCCTTCATTTTCGCCAAACCCACTCTCTTTCGAAGTGAAGCCGCCAAGAAAACCAAACCGAAGAGGAAAATCACAATTCCCCACCAGAGGTTGATGTTCCAACCGTGGAGCACCGCTTTCTGCGGATTGTAGAGAAATCCGTAAACCCCGAGAATCACCCCGTAAATCACGAAGAGAAGGCCAATCAGAAACCGAAGGTCATAAAACAGACTTGAATCTTTCATCGGAAGCCCTCCTACCAGAACCAGATATTAAAGCCGATAAAGAAGAGACAGAGGATTAAGGCGATATAACCGGGACGCTTGTACCAGGCAAGATCGTCATAGGTCGGGTACGCCCCGCGGCTGTATACGACTCCTTTCAGCTCTTCCGCCGGCTTCTGTTTGGTGAAGAAACTGACCAGGACGGTGATCAGGAAGGCAACCAGCCATGCCCACCAGGCACGCCAGAAATTGCCCGCCTGCGGACTGGAATAAAAGTTGTCGGGAAGAGCCACGTACAGGATCAATGCTGTGGCAATACCTGAAACCAATCCCCAAAATCCTCCCCAGGGCGTCGCTCTTCTCCAAAACATTCCGAGCAGGAAGGTGGCGAACAAGGGCGCATTGAAGAACGAGAACAATGTCTGCATATAATCCATCACACTGGGAAAATCAGCAGCTACATAAGCAGCGCCGATGCTGATCAGGACACCGACAATAACGGTCCGCCGACCCATTTTGACATAATGTTGGTCACTGGCCCGTTTATTGATGTAAGCCTGATAAATGTCATATGTCCAGACCGTGGTGAATGCGGTTACATTTCCCGCCATGCCGCTCATGAAACTGGCCAGCATCGCGGTCAAACCGAGCCCCAGAATACCCGGGGGGGTAATACCGTTCAATCAGGAGAGGCAAAGCCAGATTGTAGCTTGGCCCGTCCGGCTTGCCGATATCGGGAAAGATGACGGCGGCTATTAAACCGGGGATGATGACCAGAAAAGGGACAAGCATTTTGAAGAAAGCGGCATAAATCGGCGTATTTTGTGCAGAACGCATGTTTTTGGCGGCGAATGCCCGTTGCACCACGAGAAAATCGGTTGTCCAGTAGCCGAAGGAAATGACAAATCCCAGTCCCAGCACCACACCAAGCCAGTTGATGCCCATCGCATTTTCCCCGTTGCTCCCCAGATTGGACCACAGGTGGGTAAAGCCTTCAGGAAGGCGATGCGCCATCCCGGCCCATCCTCCCAGTTCGTGCATGCCCAGAATCGGGATCAGCAAAAGCCCAAGCCAGATGAGGAAGAACTGGATCACTTCCGTAAAGATGGAGGAAGTCAATCCGCCCAACCCGACGTAAATCAACACCACGACCGCGGAAATCAAAATGCTGGTATTGATCGACCAGCCAACCAGAACCTGAAGAATCAGCGCCATTGAGTAGAGGCTGACCCCTGACAGCAAGACTGTCATAACGGCAAACGTAATCGCATTGACAGCCCGGGTCGCCTCATTGTAACGGATTTTCAGATATTCCGGCACTGACCGTACCCGGGAAGCATAGTAAAAAGGCATCATGTACAGGCCGAGAAACAACATGGCCGGAATCGCACCGATCCAATAGAAGTGGGAAGTCAGCATGCCATACTCGGCACCGTTGGCCGCCATCCCCAGCACTTCAATCGTCCCGAGGTTGGCCGAGAGAAAAGCGAGGCTGGTAATCCACGTTGGAATCGATCGGCCGGACAGGAAGAAATCATCTCCCGTCTTCATGCGATTTTTCAGTAAAAACCCAATCCCGAGAACAAAAACGAAGTAGATGGCAACAATGAAGTAATCTATGAGACTGGCATTGAGCAAAGCGTGCTTCATATCGGTTCCCCCTGTCCCCTTCTCAAAAGAAAATTACCCTCTGTGATGATAGACGCTCCAACCCAAATACTTGCCCATAGCCTCTTCCAACGCTTCTGCCGTCTGGCTCAAATTGACGGCCACATGGTGCTCAAAGCCCCGTTCGCAGATGTACCGTAACAACCCCTGCAGGTTGGGAATCCGGACCACTCCATACCCGCCGAAGGTCAAGAGGGGATCGTTTGTCAGTTCTCCCTCACCCACATAAGCTTCCAGCTTTCCGCTGAGGTCATTGGTTGAAACCCGTGCATAGGTGAAAGCTCCCGGCTTAACCCGTCCAACTACAGTACCGTAAGTATTTTCCTTGCCCACAGTTCCCGCGATAATCTCCTGATAGTCCATCGATGCTTCAGCAAATACATCTTTGGGCAGGTTGCTGCAATGGAAGATCACGGCTTTATCCGGATCATCGCCATAGTTGTTATTCCAGTCAACAATTGCACTCGGCCGGTTGGCTGCTTCCTGAAGAGCGTACATCCCGACCAATCCCGGAACATCCACCTCGCAGGCGCTGGGCAGGAGATTATTGCTCATAATGCTCATGATCGTACAGGGAACAACACCGAAATATTCCTCCATCGAAGTCCAGCACTGAATCGCCGTCGCCGACAGATCGCAGTCTGTCATCCAGCGGTCAATCACCACGCCCAATTTGGACATGCGCAGCATACTCTCTTCCGGAATCCCTTTGGTGTCGATATAAGTGCGAATCTCCTCCAATTTCTGTTTGACCGCAGAGTCTTCATCCGACAAACGGTTGGCCCTTCCCAAAATTTCGGACAAATCGATTGTTTCCACACTGATCCCGTTTGCCTCAAGCAGTTTCTCACTGTAACGGACGGTGTTGAAATCAGCAGGCCTTGCCCCGATGGCGCCGATCCGCAGCCGTTTGAGACCTTTCACCACCCGGCAGATGCCGGCAAACTTATGCAGATCCCTGCGGAATTCCAAACTGTCCGGATCAACCGTATGCCGTGTCGTCAGCGTGTAGGGAATCCGGTATTGAGCGAGGTTATTACAGACTGAGATCTTCCCGCAAAAACTGTCTCTCCGGTCCTGAACCCTCATCTTTGAAGGATCATCGGCAAAAGCGTGTACAAGAACAGGCACATTTAATTCAGCCAGTCGCAGGGTGTTGGCAATCGACTTTTCATCCCCGAAATTGGGGAGAGTAACCAGAATGCCGTCGATCTCCTCCCGGTGCCGCCGGAAGAGGTTGGCGCATTTCCTTGCATCTTCCAGCGTTCCCACCGCCCCGTATCTCGTCTCTTCCGGGGAAAGAATCACCGCTTTGAAGCCTTCCTCTTGCAACACCTGGATGATCTTTTTCCTGCCCTCTTCGCAAAGATGTCCCGGAAAAAAACCACGGTTGCCGACGATCACCCCCAATGTCACCTTCCGCTCCCGACCGTTCTTCACTCCCATATCTCCTTCCTCCTCTGCATGTTCTGTTTTATCTTGCATGACGAGTCAACTCCGGATCCATTGCCTGATCCACCTTGCACGGCAGAACCGCCGGCCGGTCAATGAAAATCCCCGCTCCCGGCCCGCCATCCGGCAATTGATTGTGAACATACCTGCGCTCCTTCATCTCATCGGGTGAAACAACCTGCAAATGTCCATACAACCGGCCGTACCAGTGACTCCCTGATTTTCTTAGCTGCTGTCGTTTTCCACGTTCTCCATTCTCCCCCCATTCCGCCAACACCATAATTGAAGCGCTTTCAACAAATGCTGTACGAATTTGGCCCGTTTCTTCCGACAAAACGAGGGATAACGAACGCCATCAATTTGTACGTACAAGTTAGTCCGATAATCATCTTGTACGACCAACTTATTTGAATACTAACACAACGATTATTATTTGACAATATGAATTTATAAAAAAATAGTAGTATTCAGATCAAATTACATATACAAACCCGCCCCAACAGGCTGTCTTCGAGCAAAAAAAAGACTTGATTCTTCCTTCAACACATCAAAAGGGGAAGGATTCATTTTTTATGACAAGCCATAGATTAAGCGTGCTGAATCATGATTTCCGTAAAGTTGTTTCTTTTATCTTTAGGAATGTAAATCTCCAACATTCCATTTTTATAATGTGCCTCACTCCCCTCGCAGTCGCCTCTCACCGGCAGCGTAATCAATTCTTTGTCTTCGTTGATCCCGGTGATCATCAACCGATTCACGTCCAAAAAGAGGCGAATATCCTTCACATCGGTATTTTCCGGTGTCGGCACTTGTACGACCATCTTGTCATTTTGCTCTGAAATATGATATTGTTTCGGGATCGAATACGATTTTTGCAGGTCATGATTTTCTGAAAAGGCTTTGTCGAGCGAAGTCTTGATGATCTCTTCCATCCAGTTGAAATCCACGGAAAAAAGGGAACGGCCAGTTCCGCCTGAAGCCTCCTGGAACATCCGGTTCATCTCTTCCCAATGAAATCCCCAAATATTTTTATCTTCTCTCATCCCGTTTCTCTCCCTTCATCCTGATAAAAGCTAAAGTCAGGCTCCGGCATAGTTATTCGCATCAACGCTATAGTTATCCACGATATCGGAATCAAAATTGATCAGTTTTTTTGTGGCCATCCAGCTGTTCCCTTCAAAGGTCTGGAGATTCCCAATATTCTGCTTGCTGGAATTGCGATTCTGGACCACGTTGACCCCCAGATTGATGGAACCCGATGTCGATACGGCATTGGATAAAAAAAACCGAAATGAATGGAGGCAGACATGAAATCCCTCCCTACAATTGCCCCCCACCGAGGTTTTGGAAGTCGGTGGCAAGCTGATCGATATTGTCCATATCGAGATTTTGGTAAATGATTACCGGAACATTGTTGAAACCGATGCCCACGCTGCGGGCAGCACTGTTGTTCTTCATCGCGTTCCGATTTTGGATAATGTTTTGCCCGACACCGATGGAGCCGCTGGATGCGATATTATTGCTGCTCAGAAAACCAAAACTGAAAAAATTCGGCATGACCAAACGATCCTTTCGATTCAGGATGGATCTTTCATCTGATAGTTGTCCCCGCTCCACCCGCTGATATCTTCAAAATCGGGATCAACAACCCCCACCATCTCTCGTGCTGTCCTTAACCGGCCGGAACCGGTCAAAAGCGTTGACAGGTTTTGTTTTTGCAAGGAACGCTGGGTAATTGCATTGCTGCCGTTTGCCATTGCAGCATTTTGCGCGCATCGCTCCACTGAGAATCCACCGACCTTGATTCGCAAAACCATCATGCTCCACTCCAATCTTTTTTCTGTAATTGCAGATGAAAACCACTCATTTATAATGGCTTCTCGCTTTCAAAACTCTCTGCTTCGCTATCCTAACAAAGTCTGACGATTCACACTGTCTGCAGAAGAGTTGCTTTCGCATCTCCCTTTTCCGGTCTCAGGTTATTGTATACCGCCCACCGGGCAAGTGTGCAGGAACATTTCCCTCTTGCCTACATAGAATAAAAAAACGGCAAGGTTAACGGTTTGGATGACCGGGAAGGGAGGTTGGCCAGATGAATCCCATCACCATCAACATCAATATCGGGGCGATCAAAGTTATTTCCATGACAACCGCCAGCACGTTTGCGATCGGACAGAGCGGGATCGCCAACCGAAACAACAGCAAAACCAACTCCGGACCTTCCACGATTGCCGACGGCACGGTTTATATGCCCATCAAAAAGCAAGTGACCTATGATCCGGATCAAATGGACACCCCCGAATGGGGCGGTGATCACGTGGTCACAGTACCGAATTTGAAATAGCGGAGCAAAAACGGACTTCATCAGGAATGAAATCGATACATATCGGGATTTAAGCTCTTTTGAGACAAATCCAGTGGAATTATCTGTGAAACTCCGTGATCAAAGAAGAATTTGATGAGCGGAGAAAGAGCCGCCGCGGCAACTTTTTCTGGCTTTTGTCGCCCTGGACGAGCAATATCGCCCTGTTGGGATTGCTCTTCTTGCGTACCCCCGCCGGAGAAAAAAGCGGGGGTTTTTCCGTTGCCTGCAAAAGGGATGACTGCCGGCACAATTCCACACATTCAAATTCCGCCGCTCACATACAAAACCTGACCGGTGATGAAGCTGGATTCATCGGAAACCAAAAACAGCACCGCATTGGCCACATCTACCGGTTTGCCCGTGCGTCCGAGCAACGAGTTTTCTGCCGCCGCTTGCTTCAGTTGTTCAAAAGTAATCCCGATCCGTTCCGCCGTCGCTCTGGTCATATCCGTTTCGATGAACCCGGGGGCAACAGCATTCACATTAATGTTGAATTTTCCAAGCTCGATGGCGAGGGTTTTGGTAAAACCTTGAATCCCGGCTTTGGCTGCCGAGTAATTCAACTGCCCCCGATTGCCGAGCGCCGATGTGGAACTGAAATTTACAATTTTCCCATAGCGCTGCGGAACCATGAAACGCTGGGCGGCTTGCGAAGCGTAAAACGTTCCTTTCAGATGGACGTTCATGACAGCGTCCCAGTCCTCGTCCGTCATTTTATGAACCAGATTATCGCGGATCACGCCCGCGTTGTTTACCAGAATATCGAGACGGCCAAACGTGTCCACCGTTTTTTTCACCATCTCTTCCACCGATTCACGCTGCGTGATATCGCAGGGGATGGCAATCGCTTCGCCGCCCGCCTCACGAATTTTCGCCGCCGTTGCCTCACACGATTCCGCATTCACATCCGTCACGGTCACTTTCGCACCTTCTTCTGCCAACCTCTGCACCGTAGCAGCCCCGATTCCTCTGCCGGAACCTGTCACAATCGCCACGCGATCCTTTAACCTCGTTGTTTTCCGACCCCTTTCAAACTTGGTTAATTGATCGGTAATGCAAACTCTGCCTTGCCGGTAACCACTTTATCCCCTTTTTGCATTGAAGCCCAGATTTCACAGGTAACCACCTGTTGTCCCCCGTCATTCCGGGTTTCGGTAACCTTCCCTGCACAGGTGATCACATCGCCGGGTCGCACCATTCCGGTAAAGCGGACGCCGAAAGTGCGCAAATGCCCTTCCAGGCCGATCGTATCGGTAAGCATCTGGCCGACGAACGCCATCGTCAACATCCCATGGGCAATCACCCCGCCCAGCCCCGCTTCCTTCGCATACTCCTCATCCCGGTAAATCGGATTTGGGTCCCCGATGGCCTCGGCAAACTTGCGAATCGCCCCTTTCTCCACCTCATTTTTCACCGGGGATGATTCAGCACCAACAAACGGAAGAAACATTTGCAGACTCATACCCGAATCCCCTCCTGCAAGGGCTCATCGCCTTGATTCGCGTCGATCATCAATCATCATGGCCGCTTCTCCGGCAAACCGTTACGCCATTTCCGACTTCCTTCCGATTAAACCCTCACTCCATTTATCCGGCTAATTTTATGTTAAAACAGAATCTTATTTATATTATAACTAATCTTCATAAAAAACGATATGAATCAGTCTCCTGCCATGGTCCGGCCGGTTTTTGGAGAGATTCTTTGTGAAAACGGGCGAATTGATCAGGCCAAATGGCAAACACATTGAGATCAATCCGATCATCCATCCCGCAAGGCAAATAAAACCCGGGGCAGTCGGCCAAACCGCCCCGGTTCACATCAAAGATCAAACGATTATTGTAAGTCGTTATAAACTTTCGTTAACAACGTTTTGTTGCGATCCGAACTCAAGTCCCAGATCATGGCACCGGCAAGTCCCTTTGACTTCAGATAGCTGGTTTTATACCCGATCGATTCGGCATCATCGTAAGAGATGAAGGTCCCGTTGGAAGGATTAAAGAGATAAGGTACTTTTGCAACATCGTTCCAGTAGCGGGTATACCCGTTTTTGTTGATATAATTGGCTTCCAGGTCAGAAAAGTCGAATATGCCCGATTCCCATGTTCCTTGCGGTGTTCCCGTACATGTCTGGTATTGTCCGTTGCCGGCAGAGTTGCAGCCTGTCCATCCGCGCCCGTAGAATGGAAGGCCGAGAACGATTTTGGAAGCGGGCACACCGGCTCTTATAAAGCCGTCAACAGCAGCACTGACATTAAAGGTCGATTTATCCGGGAAGGGATCAGCAGGATCGGCATACAGCGGCGCATTATGATTGCTTCTCTGTTCCCATCCCCCGTGAAAATCGTAAGTCATGATGTTCACATAATCGAGGTAAGAGGCTACTTTGCCCATTTCGGTATTTTGCAGGTAGCTCGGGCTGGCACCGGCAGCAATCGTAAGCAGGTAGTGCTTGCCGTCCTGCTGCCCCGCAGCGTCCAGTTTTTCCCGCAATTTTTGAATTAAAAGAGTAAAGTTTTGTTTATCTTCGGGTCTGCCATTTTGCAACCCTCCGCTGACAGGGTACTCCCAGTCGATATCCACTCCGTCGAAGCCCCATGTGCGTATAAAACGAACCGCACTGTCGGCAAATTTGGTGCGGGAAGCATCGGTCAGGGCCGCATCGGAAAAACCGCCGGACCATGTCCATCCACCCACGGAGATAATTGTTTTAAGATTGGGATATTTTTGTTTCAGCTTCGTCAACTGGTTAAAGTTCCCCCGTTTGCAGCCCGCGTCCCAACAATCCCCCGGGAAAAACTTGTCCGTATCGGCATAAGTATCACCAACAGTCACTTCCCCATTTACAACATTGGCAAATGCGTAGTTGAGATAGGTGATTTTGGAGGCATCAATATCCATCACTTGAAAGTTACGGTCATAGGTGGCCCAGCTCGGATAATAAGCGACGACGTTTTTGCCGGAAGCTGCGCTGGTTGCGGCCTGGCTTTTTGCAGTTGGAGCACTGCCGGCAAAGGCACCGGCGGGCAAGATGCCGATCAGAAGCAGCATGATCAAAGCAACGGCTAATCTCTTCCCAAACCTGGCCTTATTTTTTTTGCTTTTCATCCATTTCACTCCTGTCCTTATGTCATATTCCGTTCACCCGATTCAAAAAACTCAAACACTTACTGCTTCACTTTCCCTTCCGTTTTCCTCTATCACCTCTTTATTCAAAAAATTGGTATAGACATATGGTTGTATCAATCTATTTGTATTATAATGAATATTACTGTTAAATTAAAGTAAATTTTTTGATAAAAGATAATTAATTTTATTATTTAGAATATGTTTGTCAAATTCCATGCCGTATCACTTGAGGTTTATACCAAATTGGCCATGATCAACGCTCAGGAAAAATGTCGTCCCTGCGTTTCCAGCATAAACACAAAATGATTTGCGTTACCTATACGGTTTCTCAAATCATGTTCCATTCCTTGGACAATCGGAGACAATCCCGCCAGATGCCTGTCCGGAATAAATTCAGATGCGGAAAATTATTCCGTGAACGGTTGCCGTACTCTTCAAAACAAAAAAAGTCTGACAACCCTTACCCGCTTTTTACCACCGGGGATTGTCAGACAATTGCTTTGTAATCAGCGTTTTGATCTTTTATCTTCTACTGCTTAAAATTCCATACCCTTGACAATTCGAATGATCATCACATACTAAAAATAATCTGTATTTTCCCGGTCGTACATTAAATCGATGATTATATGTTTGGTTGCCGTAAGTTAAGTCCCCCTCAATGTTTGTTCCTTCTACATAAAAGCTCATATCATTTCCATCAACATTGTCCGTGTTCTTTACATACACGCCCAACTTTTCACCGGGTAACACCTCAACCACACGTGTACTTTTCACGTCTTCTCTAGGTCTCAAATCCACTCGTGATGCGTCTGCAGCAAAGGCGTTAATGTGGAAAGAAAATACGAATAGCAAAGCGAGGCAAGCAGAAAGGAACGTACTTTTTTTCATACAATCACTCCCGAATTTCATTTTGGATTCAATACCAACCAGCCAGTATATATAAACCGACCGGTTGGTTTACCTTTATTGCAAATATTATCCAGCTTAAAATCAATATTCAAATTAAAAAACTTCATAAAATATGGGATATTCCATGAAACATCAAGAGACCCAAAAAAACAGAGATTTGGTTGATGAGTTTGTCAAGTTTTCCGCCAATCCCGTTTGTTGCACGAAGGGTCCATCCGCGAGAGAAAACGGGGAAATTGGTCCATAAAAAAGACTTGAGCTGCCTGCTGGAAAACTCAAGTCTTCTTTTATTTTTTCGGCCACAATCCCCCATCGCCAAATCTCATCCACGGCGCTGTTCTGCCTGATGATCGAGGCCATGAAATAAAACGTCCAGGGTAAGTTGTATCTCTTTTTCATCATCCCATTCCTGCTCCGGAGCCAGAATGGTTCTCATTATGACATATCCGGCGAGGAGACTGAACACGATCCTGCCGAAAACGGGAGCAGGCAAACTTACATCACCGATCTTTTCGCTGAGTTGCGAAATCCGCGGAAACACATTTTGTTTCACAAACTTTGAAATCACTTCGCGAAATTCCGTACTCAACAGAAGTTCCTGCAAAACCAACTTGACGACATCCGTATTTTCGATGGAAAATTGGACCCTGTCCTTAAAGATGGCATAAAAAATATCATGGTAGTCCTTTCCGTTGTTCAAGATATTGTCCGTGCGTTCCATCAGAATCGGTTGCAATGCTTTTAGCATGGCAGGGTAAACCGTTTGCCTGAACAGTTCCTGTTTGCTGCCAAAATTTTTAAAGAGCGTTTTTTCCGACACCTTTGCCTTTTGCGCGATGGCTTGGGTCGTGGTTCCGTCGTATCCTTTTTCGGCAAACAACTCCAGAGCGGCGCCGATGATATCTTTTTGTTTCCCGGTAAGATTGTCCCCGTCCATAATCGATTGCGCTTCTTTTAATATGTTTTCTAATTGCCCGTTCATTTCCTATTCCTCCGATTCGTTTACAGCTGCTTCTTTACTGCCGGCCGGCGGGTTGGTTCGTCCCAAATTCTTGTACCCTGAATAGATCATACCTGTGCAAAGTCGGCTCATCAAGGGCAACGGGATATTGAGCAGATCGCACAAGCCAATGGAATGAAAAATGGCTGATGGGACAACCCAAACCAGTCACAGTATTTCCGCCGGGATCGTGTGTTTTGCTTGTCCCGGCTGCCCGCGGCTTGACCCCTTCCTCCGGCCTGCCCCTTCGCGGATCAATTCAATCCCGCGATTTGACGTGATCCACAGAAAAACTTAGTAATTGAAAGCGACACACCCCGTTTCCCCGCCCTATTTGCATCCCGGCAAGATGATGATCAACCGTAAATCGGCGACTATTTCCTTGGGATTTCCGCCATTTTATCTGGAGCCGCGGATCCGATCTTTACAATCCATCGGTCGTAAAATAAACTTTTCTACCAGAGGGATTTTCAAAGGATCAGAAAAATGAGGAAATATCAGAGGATAAGGGGACAAACACTGAATGGGTCATGTGGAAATCAGAAGACCGCGAATTGAAGACAACGAAGAATTGAATCAATTTTTCCGCACCGTGATTGAGGACACATTTGCCAAAGAAGGACTGTCGAAGTTTGTTGATGATCTGAACAAGGAAATTGAAGACAAGAAGCACTCTTTGAAATGTGATTTTGACAGCAATGGAAAAGCTCGTTATTTTTTGATTGCCCTCGATCAAAAGAGTCAGAAAATTATCGGCACTATTGAATACGGTCCCGCAAGAGAGCTGATCAACCGTTGCACAGGTGGAACATTGAAAGAATTGCCGGAGATAGGAACTGTGTTTGTTCATCCGGATTATCAAAGACAGGGAATTGGAACTTTGCTCTTCAATGTAATGATTCTCACCCTGATTAACAAGGGAATCAATGAATTTTGTCTGGACAGCGGATATCCCAATGCACAGAAAATATGGCGAAAGAAATTGGGTGAGCCTGATTATTTGCTGAAAGATTATTGGGGCCTGGGGCATGACCATATGATTTGGAGGAGATCCACACATGATATTCGCATCATATTTTAAAAGATGAAAGTCATGGCTCTGCGTCCCGGCCGGACACAATCTTTCACAGCAAAAAACCACCTCAAAATGAGATGGTTTTTGGTTTGCCTGGCAACGACCTACTC